>CP132906.1:0-12136 GCA_031446105.1 Arsenophonus sp. | reverse complement strand
AAAGCATTCAGCTACCCCGCGAAAAGCATTCAGCTACCCCGCGAAAAGCATTCAGCTACCCCGCGAAAAGCATTCAGTTATGAACATATTTTTAACATTTATAAATATTTTTTTTTAAAATTTGAATCTATTTATTTGTTAGTATAAAGTGATTTTTTATTAAAAAATAACAAGTAAATTTAGTTATATGAGAGTAAGTAAAAAAACAAAAGTAAGACACAGAAATGGTCTTAATGGGACTCTTGCAGATATGCCTTTAAGTTCAAGAAGGGTATTATTTTTAACCATAGCCAGATTAGATCAAAAAAAAATAATGGAAAGAGGTACTATATTTCGTATTTATGCTTCTGATTATTCTGAACTTTGTGGAGTTGATAAATCAACTGCTTATCAACAATTAAAGAAAGCTGCTAAACAATTACAGCATCAAGTAATCACAATCCCTAGAGAGGAACTGCTTCCACCTATACCAAGAAAAGGAGAACCATTAATACCTTGGAAAAAATTAGAAGGTGGTATTAGAATGTTAAATGTAACTGAGTATTGTGATTATATGGACGGTAATGGTTATATTGATGTTGTGTTTTCTAGGCAAATGGAACCTTATATATGTAAACTAGAAAAAGATTTTACAACACAAATATTGCTTTCAGCGGTTAGATTAAGTGATACGAATGCAATTCGTATTTATCAATATCTTAGAGAAAAAATTAGTGCTGGAAAATTGCAATATTTTGATATTGATTTGCAACAATTAAAAGAAGATTTAGGTATAAATAAATCTAGTTATTATAAGTTTTATAAAAACATAAATAATCAATATTTTAGAAGATCTGCAAAAAAAATAATAGAAAAAACTGAATTCATAAAAATTAATATGGAAGTAATAAAACGAATAAAACGAAGAGTGCTAAAAGTTAGAATTAGTTATGAATATAATAATTATTAGATATATTTTTTATTTAAACTCATTTAAATAAAAAGTATTTTATAAATTAGAAAAATAAAATTTTTTATATCCACTATATAAAGATATCATTAATTTAATTTTTATGTAAATTAATAAATGAATATTAAAAAAAAGAAAAATAATACAATTTATATATGATTTTTTTTAAAAAAACGAATTTAATAAATGTATAAATTTTTAAAATTTTATAAAATAATTCTATAAAAATAAAAAATTAAATTTTAATTTAATTTTATTTAAAAAGTATTTTAATATTAAATATATTACAATATATTTATTTTAAAATTCTTATTATTTATTTTTAAATAAATAATAAAATGATTAAATATTTTTTCAATATTTTAATATTGAGATTTAAAAGAATTTTTTATGTACTTTCAATTAAAATTTTAATAAATAAATTTATTTATTGTAAGTATAGATATATTTTTTAATAAAATTTATTAAAAAACTAATTTTATTTTTTATAATTTTTTAAAGTATAAAAAAGCATTTATTTTAAATATAAAAAATGATTTTTTTATAAAAAAATTAAATATTATTAAATATTTTTATTTTTTTCTTATCATGTTTAAAAAAGTATAATAAATACTTTTTATTATAGTATATTTTATTATAATTTTTATAAATTTTAATTTAATTTTATTTAAAAAGTATTTTAATATTAAATATATTACAATATATTTATTTTAAAATTCTTATTATTTATTTTTAAATAAATAATAAAATGATTAAATATTTTTTCAATATTTTAATATTGAGATTTAAAAGAATTTTTTATGTACTTTCAATTAAAATTTTAATAAATAAATTTATTTATTGTAAGTATAGATATATTTTTTAATAAAATTTATTAAAAAACTAATTTTATTTTTTATAATTTTTTAAAGTATAAAAAAGCATTTATTTTAAATATAAAAAATGATTTTTTTATAAAAAAATTAAATATTATTAAATATTTTTATTTTTTTCTTATCATGTTTAAAAAAGTATAATAAATACTTTTTATTATAGTATATTTTATTATAATTTTTATAAATTTTAATTGATTTTTTTAATTTTATATACTAATTTTTATAAATTAATTTTCTGATATAGAGAAAAATTATGACTGTAAATTTATCAGTAAAAAGAATTTTCGTTTTCTGGACGAGTTTTAAATCTACGATGTAACCAAAGATATTGCTCTGGTGCTCGTAATATTTCTTTTTCTAATATTTTGTTCATATAAGTAGCTGCTTCAATTTTATTTTTTTTTGGATAATCTGTTAAAGATGATCCTATAATTAAATGATATCCATCATTTTTTCTATTTCTTATAAGAACTATTGTTAGTATTACTGGTTGAGCCAATTTTGCAACAACAAATGTACCATTTGTTGTTGCAGCTTGTTTAACCCCAAAAAATGGAGCAAATACACTTCCATTTGGACCATAATCTTGATCTGGAGCAAACCAAACAATTTCACCATTTTTTAATTCTTTTATCATGATTCTTAAATATTTTTTTTTGATCATGGCTTTGTTAGAGCGCATTCGACATTTCGTTTGAACCCATTCTATTACGCTATTATTATGTGGGCGATATATAGCCATTATTGGCTGACATAAACCTGTGATTCTACCACCTAATTCAAGTGACATGAAATGAACACCAATAAGCATCACACCTCTATTTTCAGAAATTGCTTTTTGTAAATTAGAAATACCTTTAACAGAAAATATTTTTTTTATACGATTATCAGACCAAAACCATGCTATTCCAGTTTCAACTAATGCCATACCTACTGAAGAAAATGTATCTTGTACTAATTTTTTCTTTTTTTCTAATGGCATAAATGGAAAACATAATTCTATATTGCGACGAGTAATTTTCTCCCTACGTTTTAAAAAAAATTTAGATAATTTACCAATAGTAAAACCAACTTTAATTAGTATTGGATAAGGTAATTGAACTAAGAAAAAAAGTACTATTAATCCAACCCAGGTTAACCAATAACGAGGATGAAGTAAAAATAATAAGAATTTTATTTTTTTCATGTATTTTACTTTTGTAATTTATTATTGTATTTTCGCATTTTATATTGCATATAGCGTAAAAACTGTAATTTAATTTTAAATATTGTAAAATATATTTTAAAAATAAATTTATCTCAATTTTGTATATATTTTTATGATAAAATTCTAAAAAAATATAATTAATTAAATGATATTTTATAATTTTATTCATATATTTTTTAGTTTAAATTTTTTATAAAATTTGCTATTACTATGATTATATTTTTTATAAATAAAAAAGTATTAATATTATATAAAATATTTTTTGTAATTTATTTTTTTAAAAATAAATATATTAATGATTTTTTATTAATAATTTTTCATAAAATCTTATTTTATTGTTATAAAAAAAATATAAAAAATAAAAGATTTATTATATGTCAATAATTTATCTTATGAATTTATTTTATATAATAGATGTTTATTTGTTTAAAATTATAATATGTTCTATAAAACAATTACAAGTTTTTTAATTTTTAATTAAACAATAATTTTAAAAAAAAATATAAAAATTATATTTTTTTAAATATATATTTTTAATTTAAAAAAATATTTGTAGTATACATAAATAAATTTAAATATATGACCATAAAAAATTTATTTTTTTATTGTTATAAAAGATATTTTTAAAACTATAAAATATTAATTTAAATGTTAAAATATTGATATAAAAATTATTTTTTGTTTTTTTAGAATAGATGAAAACATAAGGATTAAAACAGTTTTGTAGATAAAGTGGTTTAATAAAAAAATACAACTGAAATAAAAAAAACAACTGATATTAAATTGATTTTATTATACTGTATTTATTTAAATGTGTATAATAAATCATTTTATTTAAACTTAAGATATTAATTTTTAACATGTATTATGTATATGTATTAATAAAAATTTTTTACAATAATATTATAAAATAACATTATTTATTAATATAAAGTTTAAAAATAAATTATGAATAAAAAAAAACGGATAGCCATTCTTAAAAGATTACGTGATAATAATCCAATGCCAAAAACAGAGCTTGTTTTTAATTCAAATTTTGAATTACTCATTTCTGTATTACTATCCGCACAAACTACTGATATAAGTGTAAATCAAGCAACTAAAAAATTATATTTAGTTGCTAATACAGTTGATAAAATGCTGGAATTAGGTGTTGATAAAATAAAAAAATATATTAAAACAATTGGTTTGTTTAATACAAAAGCTAAAAATATCATAAAAACATGTCAAATATTAAAAGAAAAACATAAAGGAATAGTACCTAAAAATAGAAAAGCATTAGAATCATTACCTGGTGTTGGACGTAAAACCGCAAATGTTATTTTAAATGTTGCTTTTGGATTAAATACAATTGCTGTTGACAGACATATTTTTCGAGTTTGTAACAGAACAAATTTTGCTATTGGTAAAAATGTTTTAGAAGTTGAAAAAAAAATATTAAAATTAGTACCAAATGAATTTAAAAAAAAATTTCATGACTGGTTTGTTTTACACGGACGTTATACATGCACAGCTAAAAAAGCACGTTGCAAATTTTGTATTATTGAAGATTTATGTGAATTTAAAGACAAAAATAAAATAAACTAATAAATTAAATTAATACAATATTTTTATTAATAGATCAATCGTTCTTGATTTTTAAAAATTAAGAAAGATTATAGTTATCTTTATAATTTTATATGAAATTTAATTTAAATATATTATAAACATAAGCAATAATTTTAACAAATGTATTTGACATGCATTCATTAAGATAAATTATAAAAATTAATAAAAAATTTTGTGATTTTATATTAAATTAAATAAAAAAATTATTTAAGTATTTTTGTGTAATTTATTTATTAAAAATAAAAATAAAAATTGATTTTTTTATTGAAACTAATTTTATTTTTTATTAGAAATCAAAAAAATCAATGTATAATATGTGATGCAAATTTATTAAATCTGTAAGCAAGGGCTCCTAAAAATTTAAAAAGATATATAATTTATTCGGTAAAGAATTGGAAATTTTTATGCCATATTGTACTGTATGTAATGATACTGCTTATCATGTTTGATGTGAATCACTTAAATTAATAGAATTATCTTTGATAAGAATGCTCATATTGCTAATTTAACAATAAAGCTTAACCAGTGGGTTAATGAATCCAAAATAATCTCTATATAAGTCTCTGAATGGATTATTTTTATGCAAAAAATGAAAGTTAGATTATTAATAATCAAAATAGTTATAACATTTCTAAAGAAAGTATTGTTTTTATAGAAAAAATCATTAATTATTTGTTGGGTTATTTTAGTCAATGTTAAAAACAATAAAATTTTTTAATTAATTTTTCTATTTTTTTTAGAAAGGCAGGGAATTACAAATCTAATATACATAAATATTTTTTCTAAAAATACCATAATTTTTGCTATTACTTCCACAATATTGGTAATATATAAAATCAAAAAAATATTATTCTTACTTTCTGTTTATTAATTTAAGAATTTTGTAAAATGTAGAAAATACAAAAAAGTTTAAAAACAATATAAAATAATCATTAATTTTATATAAATTAGAAAACTATAAAATAACTATTTTTAGTCTTTTTTTTATATTTTTAACTAATTTTTTTTTCTAATAATTTTCAATCGTTGTAAATATTTAATGGTTTTAATATACGAATTTTTTAATTAAATTTTTTTCATAAACTTTTTGAATTTTTTGCGTATAATAACAAAAAATTTTTTTGATTTATATATAAAATTAAGTGTATTTTAATTTTTTAGTTATATTTATTTTTAAAAATATTTGATTTTTTCTACAAAATAACCAGAAAAATGTGCTTAAAATATATTATACCATTACAATTTTTTGTATGATTCATTGGCTAATAAAATTATTTAAATTAGTTATTAAAATTGTTTTCATAATTTTTAATGTTCATTAAAATATTTGTTTTTAATATTAAGAATTTTAACTTTTCAAAAAATATATAATTTACTTTAAAATTTAATACATTATTAATATTAATTAAATATGGTAAATTAGAAAAAATTTTTTAAAAAAAATAATATAATATATATTAAGTAATATAATTAAAAAATATTTTACTAATATAACATTTTTATATGTAAAATTATTTTGTATATATAGCAATAAATTATATTTTTTTATATTTTGTTTATAAAAATTAAGATAATATAAATAAAGTAATAATCAAAAAAAAAATAAATATTTTTAAAACGATTTATATTTTATTGAAAAATATTTATTTTTTACATGTTTTTACAATTATTAATTATTATTTCTTAAGAATGTTTTAATATTAATTTAAATATATTTTTTAAATTTTTTATAATTTTCTTTATTTTTTATTATATTAAACAGTCGATAATTTTCTTTTAGATCTATATTATATTTTTTTGCACATTTAATTACATAACCATTAATATAATCAATTTCTGTACGACGATGAGCACGTATATCCTGAAGCATTGAAGAAATATTATTTTTAGTATTGTTAATAATTTTTTCTACATATAATTGTAAACTACTATAGTTTGTTTTGTAACCCTCTAAATTCATTATAATAGCAATTTCACGACAAATAAGTTCAATATGATTAGAATACTGTGTTAATTTACCATTGCAACATTTATAAAGTACGCTTAGTGGATTAATTACACAATTAGCTGCTAGTTTTATCCAACTAGAAATCATTATATCATTATGCCATATTACTTTTGGTAATGCATTATCTAATATTGTTCTTATTATAGTATTCTTAGTTTTTATATTTACTGGGCCAATATGAGTATTCCCATTATAAATATGATGTACTTTTTTATTTTGAAAAATTGCAGCATGAGTTGTTGTGCCAACTAATAATGGTTGCTTAAGATAAGGTAATTCTTCTTTCACACCTAATCCATTATGAATCAATAGAATACAACAATCAGATCTAAGTTTAGGAAGTAATATACGTATTGCATCAGATATTTGCCATGCTTTTAATGTAACTAGCAATAATTTGCTATTTTTTAGATGTTTAGTATTGTTTGCAGGTAATCGAAAATTATATAATTTTTTATTAGTATAAATATTAATGTCACATAAAGATTTTGAATCACGTAACCATCCTTGAACATTATGTTTTTTTTTAAATAATGCATTGAGCCATATTTGTCCTAATGCACCACAACCGAGAACAGTAATTTTCATTATTAATTTTTGATTATAAAAGTATTTTTTATATAAAGATAATCATGCTAGTTTTTTTAGTAAAAAAGAACAAAATTATAAAATATTATCTTTTTTTTTAAGAAGATTTACTTGTATATTATCAATTAGTCTGGTTTTACCTAACCATCCAGAGAACAATAAAACTGCTTTTTTGCTATTAAATTTTATTGGTTTTAAGGTATATGCATCACGTATAGCTAATATATCTGGTTTTATTCCAGATTTTAAAAATTGTTTTTTTGCTGTTTTTATTAAATTGGTTAATTGATGATTACCAAATAATAATTTTGTTTTTATTTTTTTTAAAATTTTATAAATATTTCTTGCCCGTTGACGTTCTTCGGATGTTAAATAATTATTACGTGAACTTAATGCTAAACCATCACTATCACGAACTGTAGGTACACTAATAATTTTTATGTTATAATTCATATCTAAAACCAGTTGACGAATAAGTAATAACTGTTGGAAATCTTTTTCACCAAAACAGGCTATATTTGGTTGTATTAAATTAAAAAATTTGCAAATAATAGTAGCTACGCCACGAAAATGACCAGGACGAGCTTCACCTTCTAAAATAGAAGAGTAGTAAGGTACATCAACTATTGTTTGTTTATCAATTGTATTATGATAAATTGAAGATTCATTAGGTACAAAAACTATATTTACTTTATGATTTTTTAATTGTTGAAAATCTTTATAAATAGTTCTTGGATATTTCTTAAAATCTTTTTTGTTATCAAATTGAATAGGATTAATAAATATACTTACCACAATAATATCAGCTTTTAAACTGCCAACATTTATTAGTTCCATATGACCTTTATGTAAATTTCCCATAGTAGGAATAAAAGCAATAGTTTTTTTTTGTTGATGATATTTTTTTATTTTTTTACGTAATACTAATAATGATTTTATAACAAACATCCTATTTGATATTCCATATAACTTAATAAAAAGTATGTTCAGAAGTAGGAAATAGAGAAGATTCTACATCATCAACATATTGACGAATTGTATTTTGAATATTTACACCTTTAGTGAAAAAATTTTTAGCAAAAGAAGGCGTATTTTCACCTGTAATTCCTAATACATCTTGCATTACTAAAATTTGACCATCTGTAACATTTCCGGCTCCAATTCCAATAACTGGAATAGTCAGTGCATTAGTAATACGTTTTGCTAAATCGAAAGATACACATTCTAAGACTAATAACTGTGCTCCAGCAGATTCTAATAATAGTGCACTATTTAATAATTTTTCTGATGAAATTTGATCTCGTCCTTGAATTTTATAACCACCAAAAATATTAATAGACTGTGGTGTTAAACCAAGATGACTACATACTGGTATTGATCTTTGAGTTAATTTTTTTACAGTATTAATCACCCATAAATCACCACCTTCAATTTTTATCATATTAGCACCAACTCGCATTAGTTCAGCTGAATTATTAAATGTTTCGTTTTCTGTAGCATAACTCATAAATGGAAGATCTGATAATAATAAGCAAGATGGTGCACCACGTCTTACACAAGAAGTGTGATAAATAACATCTTTTATCTTAACTGGTAATGTAGAATTATGACCTTGAATTGTCATTCCTAAAGAATCACCTACTAAAATTACATGGATACCTTGTTCATAAAATATTTTAGCGAAAGTAGCATCGTAAGCTGTAATTGCAGCAAATTTTTGTTTTTTTTGTTTCCATTTTTTTAAGTCAGAAATAGTAGTAATTTTCATAAAAATTTTCTTATAATTTATTAATAAATACGCATGTGTTTTAAAAAAAATTTCTGATAGATTAATTATTTATATTATATAATTTTTTTGTTTTTTAAAAAAATAATATTGTTTTGATATATAAAAATAATGTTTATACTTTTTTATTTTAATTTTACTTTACAATAAATATTTTATAAATTATTGAATAATTTTAGTTTTTTTTGTTATTTAGCATAAAAAATTAAATAAGTAAACAATTCATAATATTTTACATTTTTTAAAAAAACACAAAATAATATGTATTATTTTGTGTTTTTAAGATCAAAAATAAATAAAAAATTATTTTTTTAAAAATATTAAATATATATATTTTTTTAAAAAAATATATTTTTTTTATCTGCTATTTTAAAAATAAATTATTAAATTGATTATTTAAATAATTTTGTATAAATATCAACCAATTTATAAAGAGTTATATTTATCAAATGTTACAATTACTATAATCTACTGTTTTCCACAGGCATAATCACCGATTCAGTTAATAACTCTATAAATTTTATTAGTATATATGATTCTTTATTTCTTAAATTTTATAAAAATTAATAATTTAAGAAATAAAAAATAAATCTCATTTTTTTTATAATATTATAAACGGTGTATTTATTTTAAATTTTTTTAAATTATGAAAATAATAATTATTTTTTTTATTAGATATATTTCAGAATTTAAGTTTTATTATTTTTGCTCATTCGATCAATATAAGTCATACCAAATGCAGAAATTACAAATGACAAATGGATAATAACACACCACATAATTTTGTTATCATCAACATTTTCTGCTTCCATAAAAAGCCGCAAAAGATGTACTGAGGATATAGCAACAATAGATGAAGCAACTTTATTTTTAATAGAATTAACATCCATTTTTCCCATCCAACTTAGTTTCTGATTTGTATCATCAACAGTCATTTTTAAAATGAAGTTTTCATAACCTGAAAACATAACCATAACTAAAAGACCACCAAATAATGCAATATCAATTAAAGATAATACTATTAATATTAATCCTGATTCAGAAATACTGAAAAGTTCTGGAATAACTGATATTATTTGTTGAAAAAATTTTAAAGTAAGCAAAATAAATCCAAATGATAACCCAATATAAACAGGAAATAATAACCATCTTGATATATAAATCATTTTTTCAATAAATTTTTTCATTTTAATCTGCCATTATTTAAAGTATTTTATTTAAAATTACAAAAAATTTAAAAAATATTTTGTAATTTTTTATTTTAAAAATATTTAAATATATTTTATTAATATATTCTTTATTTTTTTTTGAAAATATTTTTTTACATTAATAATATATTTATTTTATTCAAAATTAATTGCTAAATATTTTTTTATTTAAGAAATTTAATATTATAGATTTTTTTTATGCTATTCAATAATAATATTTTTAATAATTATTATTATGAAAAATCGAAAAAAATGATTAAACATATAATATTTTATATATTAAATAATTTGACATAATGAATTCATATTATTTTTTATTTAAAATTATTTTTTAATATGTTTATTTTTATTTTTTATTGTATTTTATTTTTTTGTTTTTATATTATAAAAATAATTATTTTATTAAATATTTATTGATTTTTTTTGATATATTTAAAGATGATATGAAATTATTAAAGAATATAAATTTTTGATAAAATTAAATTTTGTTTTTTTATTTTTTTATTAATTTATTAAATAATATTTTTAAATTAATAATTTTTTATTAAAAATTTATCAAGTGAATTTCCATTATTTAATAATTTTTGTAATCTTGTTGGTGGTTTTCCATTTCCTGACCAAGTTTTAGTATGACCATTTTCATCTAAAAATTTGTATTTGGGTTTACGTGTATTGATATTATTTTTTTTCTTTTTGTTAATTGTTTTAGTAATGACAGGTTCTAATAAAGAATGAAGATTAAAGCCATTTTCTTCAATTAGTTTAATTAAATCAAGACGTTTTTTTTCTTTTTTTTCAGCTTCTTTTTTTGCTTTTTCATAAGCGTCTTTGTTTTCTTCAATGATTGCTTCAAGTTTATCTTTAACTTCCTGAAGCCAATCAAAGTTCTTTGTTAGCGCAAATTTTCTTAATGTTGTTATGCTGCTTAAATGTTTTGAAATAATTTTATATTCTGCTTCTTTTGTTAATTGTTTTGTTATTTCATTCATATTGTTTTCCTTTTTATGATTCAATTTTATATATAATTTAATATTTATTATTTTTTGTTTTTATTATTTTTTTTAATTTTTTTGTTTTTTTATATTGTTATGAATTAGTTTTTTTGTGAATTATTAGTTATGTTTGATATATTAAATTTAAATTTTCAATATAATTAATTTGACATAATAAAATTGTATAATAAATAAGTTTTTTATATTGTTTATATTTTTTTAATACATAAATTTAAAAATAATAAATTTTCTTATATGATTTTGATAAATTTATACAAGATAAATAATCACTTAAAATAAATATTATTTTATATCATTATTTTATTTTAAAAATCAAGTAATTTTTAAAATAAAATTTTTTTTTAATATTTTTTATAAATATTTTTTCAAAAATAATAATATTTAATTTTTTAATAATTTATATTTATTTTGTAAAATTATTAATAATTTTATTTATAAATACATTTTTTGTTCAATAAATATATTTTTGTTTTGTTCTTCTTTTTTGTGAAAATTATTTAAATAAAATAAAATTTTTGTTAAGTAATGATTATAGTCAATAATTTTTATTTTTTTTTAGATCGTTTATTTTACAGTATGAATTGTATTTTTTTGTGTTTAGTATATTTTTCAAAATATAAAATTATTTTAATTATATTATTGAAAATAAAAACAGTTATACACAGATATTTTTTTGTTTATAAACTTATTTAAACTTATTTAAACTTATTTAAACTTAAGGTAAGGTAAAAAGTTAATATTATTTTTGATAAAATATTTTTTGTAAAATAATGTATCTTTATGATTTATTTATAATTTTTTTTTTTTAAAAAAAAAAATATATATTCAGTTACTTTAATGAAAAGCATTCAGCTACCCCGCGAAAAGCATTCAGCTACCCCGCGAAAAGCATTC
>CP132907.1:0-874825 GCA_031446105.1 Arsenophonus sp. | reverse complement strand
AATATAAATTCCTTAAAATAAAATATGGTTAATCATTAATTATGATACTACCTTATTAATCCTTTATAAATTAATTATTACAAAAAGTTTTCTGTTATAACTTTAATTTTATAAAAATAAATAATTTTATATAAAAATTAACATTATTAAAAAAAACATATTCAAAAAAAATAATATTAAAATAATAAAAATACTCATTTTTTAAAATTTTAAATAACATAGCAATTACATAAAATTTAAAAATAATAAAATATAAAAACCAAAAAAATAAAACAACCAAAATTCGTATCTACTTTAGCGAACATCATATTTAGTAAAAATCAATATTTTTAAAAAAAATAGAAATTCTGAGTAATATAAATAAAAAATTAATTAAGTTCACAATAGAAAAATATAAAAATATGCAAAAAATACTATGTAAAAAATAAAAAATGCCATCTCAAATTTATAAAAAAATACCATCATTTTTATTATCAATAAAAAACTTATTAATAAATAAATTATTATAAATATATAATAACAATATACTTTTTGAAATATTTTTTTCTTAATAAAAAATATTGAAAATATCTTATCTAATAAAATGCTTTTCAAATTATTTTTTTTAATATTATGACATCAATACATAAATAAATATAAAATATAGAAAATATTTATCAATAAAAACTTTTAAAAAATTAGATATTACTTAAAGTATAAAATAAAACATAAAAATAACTCTTAAAAAATATATAAAAAATAAATAAATCATATAAAAATACCAATTTTTTAATATATTAAATTAAAAAAATAAAATTTTTCTTGCATTCTATTTTTAGTAACTCATAATAAACATCATAAAATTTACAAAAAATTCTCAAAAAATAAATACAAAAATATCTTAAAAAAACTAATTAAAATTTTATTTATGGAATTTTAAATTAAAAATATAATCTGAACATAATATTTTTTTAATTTATTTTTTTTTGATTTAAAATTAATTAAATAAAATATTTTATAAATATACTTATTTATAAGCATAAAATAGTTTATATAAAAAAATGATTATTCATATTTTTATATTATATTTTTAAAATTTATTAAGAAATATTGTTATTTCTTAAGAAGACTTATAAATATTCTATAAAAATAGAAAAAATTGTATATTTTATAATATATTTTTTAAAAAATTTTATTTATTTTTTATAAATTTCTATAAAAATAAAAAAATAAATATTTTAAATGACCAATTCTAAATCTTAAATTTTGTTAATTATCTTCTATTACAATTAAAAAATTTGCTTTCATAGGTAACATTTGTTACGGACAATATATCAAACTTATATCCAACAAATGAGTTTAATTTTTATGCTATATTTATTTACTGGTTTAGATTTGTACACTACATTGCTATTAATTTTAGCATTACTATTTGTTTTATTTTATGAAGCAATTAATGGTTTTCATGATACTTCTAACGCAGTAACAACAATTATTTACACTAAAGCAATGCGCGCCCAATTTGCAGTTGTTATGGCTGGTATTTTTAATTTTTTAGGGGTTATTTTAGGTGGATTAAGTGTTGCTTATGCTATTGTGCATTTATTACCAACAGAATTATTATTGAATGTTACTACTGGCCATAGTTTAACAATGATTTTTTCTATGCTATTATCAGCTATCATTTGGAATTTAGGCACATGGTATTTTGGATTACCAGCCTCCAGTTCTCATACATTAATAGGAGCAATTATTGGTGTTGCAATAATTAATGCATTAATAACTGATACTTCTATAATGGAAGCATTAAATATTTCAAAAGTAAAAGAAATATTTCTTTCTCTTATTCTTTCTCCTATTATTGGTTTTATTATAGCAGGATTTTTAATTTTATTTTTTCGTCGTTTTTGGAACAATACAAAAAAAAGACGTCGTATACATTTAACACCAATGGAAAGAGAAAAAAAAGATGGAAAGAAAAAACCTCCTTTCTGGACTAGAATTGCATTAATTTTATCTGCAATTGGTGTTAGTTTTTTTCATGGTGCCAATGATGGTCAAAAAGGTATTGGCTTAATCATGTTAGCCTTAATCAGTATTTCACCAGCAGGGGTTCTTAATATAAATGCAAGCGATTATGATATAACAAGAACCCATGACGCTATTATACATTTACAGAATTATTATGAAGAATATCAATCCGTAGTCGAACACATTAAATCACAAAAAAAAACAAAATTAAAAATTCAAGACAAAAACTTTCACTGTGATAACTCACATCCTATTAATATAGTAAAACATACTTCATTAATTTTAAATAACGTTCAAAATTACTCAACAGTAAAACCAGAAAAACGTAATCAAATACGCAGATTATTAATGTGTCTGTCTGATACAGCATTAGATATAGCTAAATTACCTGATACAAAAGTTGATGATGCAAGATTTTTACGTAATTTAAGTCATGATTTACTAAATACAGTAGAATATGCTCCACTATGGATTATTATTGCTGTTGCTATATCACTATCTTTAGGTACTATGATTGGATGGAAAAGAGTATCTATAACAATAGGTGAAAAAATTGGAAAAAAAGGTATGACCTATGCACAGGGTGTTTCAGCTCAAATTACTGCTACTCTTTCTATTGGTATCGCAAGTTATACCGGCATGCCAGTATCAACAACTCAAGTTCTCTCTTCGGCTATAGCAGGGACTATGTTACTGGATGGTACTGGAGTAAGAGCTAAAACAATTAAAAATATATTATTAGCGTGGTTATTTACATTACCTATTTCTCTTATTTTATCTGGTTTTTTATATTGGATGTCATTAAAAATGATATTTATTAAATAATTTTATTTTTTGTCACTTTAAGTCTTATTTTTTATTTACATAAAATGATTTATATATTATCTTAAAAATATCTATATTTAATAATATTAAAAAAAGTAAATTATAAACTAAAAAAATAATTTTTTAAAAAAATTTATTTATATGTTATATCATATTTAAGATATTTATAAATATATTTTTTTAATAAAAATATAAAAAATATATTAATTAATTTTGATATATTCTTTATTATATTTTTAAATACAATAAATGTTTTTAATTAATATAAAGGTCTTATTATTATTTGAAATATATAATATTAATACTTGTAAAATGATAAGTAAATATAAAAATAATTATTTTTTTTATGACTCCTTTAAGACCTTCTTTTATTATTAAATAAATAACATATTTTAGTTTTTGAATAACTACACGATATTTAAAAAAATCTTATATCAAAAATTAAAATATCGATAAATTTTTTCAGAACCTAAAAAAATATTGTAATAAATATTTTTTTAATAAAAATATTTTT
Organism: Arsenophonus sp.; assembly: GCA_031446105.1. Taxonomy (GTDB): domain Bacteria; phylum Pseudomonadota; class Gammaproteobacteria; order Enterobacterales; family Enterobacteriaceae; genus Arsenophonus. The sequence goes on along the minus strand of CP132907.1, from coordinate 871,476 downwards.
ATACGGATACATAAAACCTAGATAAATCGCATTATATACAAAAAAGATCAAATAATATATGATCACTTATATGATATTAAAATTATTCCATATCTTAAATATATATCTTATTTAAAAGTTTAAATAAACAGATTGCAATTCTTTTTTTTAAAAAATGTAACTATTATAAAATACCTTTAAAAAATAAATACCTTATAAACTTAATAAAAAAAGAATAACTGTATCAGTTTCAAAATCTATAGTAAAATTAAAAATAATTAAAAAAAATTATACAAAAGTTTTATAAAAAAGAACGTGCTCTTTAAAATAAATGTAGCTTTATTTATTTTTTAATTGCAAAAATTATAATGTTAATTAAAAAACATTAATTTATCAAGTATATTTTTAATTTTCCATGAATTAGCGATAAAATATAAAATTTTTTAGAGACTTCTAGTTTATAATTAATGAAAAAATAATTATATTTTATTTAATACCATAATTTTTTAATATTGCATCCGTTTTAGGAAGTCGACCACGAAAACGCTGAAAAAGAACCATTGGTTCTTCTGAACCACCTCGACTTAAAATATTTTCAATAAAAGATAAACCGGTATTGCGATTAAAAATACCTTCATTACTAAAACGTGAAAATGCATCAGCAGCTAATACATCAGCCCATAAATAACTATAATAAGCAGCAGCATAATCACCCGAAAAAATATGACTAAATGTATGTGGCATACGCGACCATTCAGGTAATGATATTATAGAAAATCGCTCTTTTATAGATTTTAAAATTGATAAAATTTTTCTATTTTTTAAAGATAAATAATCAAGATGTAAATAAATATCAAATAATCCCAATTCTAATTGACGAAGAATACATATAGCTGCCTGATAATTTTTACTAGCTAAAATTTTATCTATTATAGATCTTGATAATGGTTGACCGGTTTCATAATGACCAGATATTAATTTAAGAGCTTCAGGTTCCCAACACCAATATTCCATCATTTGACTGGGTAATTCGATAGCATCCCATGGAACACCATTAATTCCAGCAACATCTACCACATCAATTCTTGTTAATAAATGATGTAAACAATGACCAAATTCATGAAATAAAGTTATTACTTCTTCGTGAGTAAATAAAGCAGGTTGATCATTTATGGGTCTATTAAAATTACAAACCAAATATGCTATAGGTTGTTGATAAGTTCCATCAGCGTGCTTTAATCTATCAATACAAGTATTCATCCAAGCTCCACTTTGTTTATGCTCCCTAACATATAAATCTAAATAGAAACTACCACATAAATTAGAATATTCATCATATAATTCAAAAAAACGTACATCAGAATGCCATGTTTCTATATCATAGCATTCTTTAACTTTTACAGAAAAAACTCTATAAACAATTTCAAAAAGCCCTTTAAGAACAATTGATTCCGGAAAATAAGCACGTAATTTTTCATTATTAATATCAAATTTGTTTTGTTTTTCTTTTTCACTATAATAACTGATGTCCCATGGATCAAGTTTTTTAAGACCATAATGATTTTTAACAAATTGCATTAATTCACTGAACTCTTTTTTACCTTGATGATATACTTTATCACCAAGATCTGTTAAAAAATCTAAAACTTGTTTAGATGATTTTGCCATTTTAGTTACTAAGGATTTTTGAAAAAAATTCTCAAAACCTAATAATCTAGCTAATTCATAACGCAAAGATAAAATTTCATACATAATATCAGTATTATCCCATTTACCTCCATTTGGTCCCTGATCAGAAGCTCGAGTATTATAGGCATAATATATTTCTTTACGTAATTCATTATTATCAGCATATGTCATTACAGATAAATAACTCGGTATATCCAATGTAAATAACCATCCATTTTGATTTTTAGATCTAGCTAATTTTTTTGCTACTAAAAGTGAACTTTCTGGTATACCTGAAAGTAAATTAATATCTTTTATTAATTTTTCCCAACCCATTGTTGCATCTAAAACATTATTACTAAAATGATTTTTTAATTCAGAAATACGAGCAGATATTTTTTTATATTGCTTCTTTTTATTAATAGATAAGTTAATACCAGATAATTTAAAATCACGTAATCGATTATTAATAGATGTTTTTTTCGCTAAATCAAACATGTTAAATTCAGTATTATTTTTTAATATTTTATACGCTTTATAAAGACCTTTATGGTGACCCATCCAAGTATTAAATTCTAATAAAATAGGTAAACAATTATTATAAACTTCACGTAATTCAACATTATTTTTAACTGTATGTAAATGAGAAATAGATGACCAAATACGAGAAAGTTGATCATTCATATTTTCTAAAGGTTTGCATAAATTATTCCAATTAAAATTACTATTTTCTGTAAGAATTATCTGGATAGTATTTCGATATTCTTTTAAAATATGAGTAATCGCTGGTAAAAAATATTTTTGGTTTTTTTCAAAAAAATGCGGAAATAAAGATTGTTTTAATAATGGATTATTCACAATAAAAATATCCTAATTTTAATAATAATGATAAAACAAGAAGAAATAGTATTTATATCACAATATTATCGTATGAATTAATTTTAAAGATTATTTATGAAATTCATGTATTATTGTATACTTTTATTTATTTCAATCACTAATCATAAACATTTAATAATTATAATATTTATATATCAAAAAAATATATTTTTTATAATATACATAACAAAATTATAACTTTTCAACTATTTTTATAAAATATTGATATAAAGAAAATTATTTTATTTACTTTATAAAAATAAAAAATAAACAAAAAATAAAATTAAAAAATATTTATTTAAATATTTTTTTCTAATTTAGTGAATATGTTATGTAACAATTTTTAATATCAAAAAAATAAAAAAATAATATTAAATCCATTTTTTCTTTTATATTATCTAAACAAAAAAATATAAAAATTATTTTTTTTTATTTTATGTTAAAAATATCTGACTATTTATTAATTTTATCATTTTAAAATAAAATTCTCTTTATTTATTATAAAAAACTTTAAATACATGAATAACTAAACATTAATAATGATTTTTATCAATTTATAATCTTTATTTTATAAAATTATATTGTTATAAATTATATATCATTATATCCTCTAAAAGACATTTAATTAAATCAAATACTTTTTGTTATAAAATATTCTTTAATCTTTGTTAATAAATGATAATTCCAGAAAATTAAAAATATTTCAAAAAAAATCATAAATTATATTTTAGAATTAATGAAAAAATAATTTTTAAAGAAATATAATTTTAAAATAAAAAATATAATTTTATTTGATTTATTATAAAATGAAATATAAAAAATATCTTACATATAAAATAATTATAAAAATAATTAATACTAATGTAATATTTTAAATATCTTATCTGTAAATTAGTAAAGCATATTCTTTAATATTTATTAAATTCTTTATTTATAAAAATTATAAAAATAATAATATATTTTTTATTCAAAAAATTGATTAATTTATATCTTATACACAGAGAAATATTTTAAATTATTTATCATACTATAATATTTTATATACTTAATCAATATTAAGTATTATACTTCCTATGCATTACAAACAATTAAATTTAATAATAATAAAAATAAAACTTATATAAAAATAAAAAAATAAAATTTTAATAAATTACATTTTAAAAATAAAATATTTTTTTAAAAAATTAGTTTTTTTTATAAAAATACAGATTATTATTTTTAAATAAATACCATTAATTTTTTATTTTTGCAAAAAAATAATATTATAAATTATATTAGTAGTTTTTGATAAAAGTAAATCATAATTATTTTATATAAAAAATAAAAAGATTTTTTTGTATAAAAAAATAATTTTTATACCATAAAAAATATAAAATATATAAATTTAATTTTATTTTTTTAGTTTATAATATATATTTTAAACAATTTCTTGTATTTTTTTATCTTTAATTTAATATTTACTAGATTATATATTTGATGAATAAAAATATTTTAAAAATTTTAATTTATTAAAAAATACTTTTATAAATAGGTTACTAAGGACAATTGAAATATAATATAAAAAATAAAATATATAAAACTTCTAGTATTGTGTATATATCAAAAATGTTAATACTTCATATAGTTTTAATTCGGTACCGTTACTGATTTCATTGGTTAAGCAGCGGGTTATCATCAACTTATAATCTTATTTTTAATACCAAAAAAATGGCAGAAAAACGTAATATCTTTCTAGTTGGACCTATGGGAGCTGGAAAAAGTACTATTGGTCGGCAAATAGCACAGCAACTTAATATGATTTTTTTTGATTCTGATCAAGAAATTGAAAAACGTACTGGTGCTGATGTAAGTTGGGTGTTTGATTTAGAAGGCGAAAAAGGTTTTCGAAAACGTGAAGAAAAGATCATTAATGAACTTACAAAAAAACAAGGCATCGTATTAGCAACAGGAGGTGGATCAATACAATCAAAAGAAACACGTAATAGATTGTATACACGTGGTGTAGTAATTTTTCTTAAAACTACTATTGAAAAACAGATGGAAAGAACACAACGTGACAAAAAAAGACCTTTATTAAAATCTGAAGAACCTACTCAGAAAATCCTAGAAAAACTTGCAAATGAACGTAATCCTTTTTATAAAGAAATTGCAGATATTACTGTTCATACAGATAATCAAAGCATCAAAGTAGTTGCCAATAAAATCATCGAATTATTAGAAAATATTAAATTTTAATTAATAAATTTTTATTAATATATTGAAGGTAAGATTAATGTGGAAAAAATAAAAGTGTTAATTGGTAAACGCAGTTACCCTATTATTATCTCCTATAATTTACTTAGTTCATATAATGCATATTCACCTCTGAATAGTGGCGAATATGCATTAATCGTAACCAATAAAACACTGTATTCTCTTTATGCTAAAGATGTACAATCTACTCTTTTAAAAAGAGGAGTCAAAGTTAATAAAGTTATTTTACCAGATGGTGAAAAATACAAGTCATTAAGTATCGTTAATACTATTTTTACAGCTTTATTAAAATATAATCATCCAAAAACTACCACTCTAATTGCTTTAGGTGGAGGGGTTATTAGTGATTTAACAGGATTTGCTGCAACTTGCTATCAAAGAGGTGTTCGCTTAATCCATATTCCGACAACACTTTTATCTCAAGTTGATGCATCAATTGGAGGTAAAACAGCTATTAATCATCCTTTAGGAAAAAATATTATTGGTACTTTTCATCAGCCCGTATCAGTTATTATTGATTTAAACACTTTAAAAACACTACCGAAAAGACAATTTTATTCAGGATTAGCCGAAATTATAAAATATGCCATTATACTAGATAGTATATTTTTTTCTTGGTTAGAAAAAAATATACAATGTATTTTAGAGAAAAATAAAGAAAAAATTAATTATTGTATACAACATTGCTGTAAATTAAAAGCAAAAATTATTGCAAAAGATGAAAAAGAAACAACTGGAGAACGTGTATTATTGAACTTAGGACACACTTTTGGTCATGCTATTGAACTTGCATTAGGTTATGGAGTTTGGTTACATGGTGAAGCAATTTCTGTGGGCATTATTATGGCAGCAAAAACTGCAGAATTAATTGGTCAATTAAATAAAAATGATACCAAGCGTATTATAAATTTACTGCAAAAAGCCAATCTTCCTACTAAGGGACCTGAAAAAATCAATCCTAAAACTTACTTAAAATGCATGATAAAAGATAAAAAAACATTAAATAATCAAATAAATTTAGTTTTGCCTCAATATATTGGTAAAGCAAAATTATATTCTTATATCGATAACAAAATTATTTTAGAAGCAATAAAAGCATGTCTTTAAAAAAAATCAAAAATATTATAAAAAAATATTTGATATTTATTCTTAATAAATATCAAATGTTTTTCTAGACAATGATTTTTAATTATTAATTTATTTTTTTACATAGAAAAATAAATTAATAAGTTTATCTAAAAACACTTTAATTTAACTACTACAAAAAACCTTAAAAATAATCAAAAAATATATAAAAACATTTTTTTATATTATTAAAATAATATTAATATTGTTTTTTATACTTTTTAAAAAAAATAAAATATATTTTTTATATGAAAAATCTTTATAATTTAAATCAATAAAAATATTTTAATTATAATAAAAAATAAATATTGCAAATTCATAATTCAAATAAAAAACTTAAAAAGTTTAAAATAATTACTTATCATAATAAACATTAAATAACAAATAAATTAAACATTATATAATCTTTTTGAATAGCTTTTAAATTTTTTTATTTAACTATGCAAAAAAAATATTTTAACTATTTTATTATTTATTAAAAAATAATTTAAATAAAAAATTATGTTTTTAAAAAATATAAAAATAATAATTTATTACATTTTTTTAAGAAATATACTACAAATTTAAAAATTATATTAAATTTAAAAAAAATCATGAAAAAATAATCCTATAAAATTAATTTCTAAAAAAATATTTTATAGAAAAAAATCAAAAAATATTTAAAAAAGATAATTATTTATAATTTCTAACAAAAAAACTATTTATTAAAATAAACATTTTCAAAAAAAAATGCAATACCAATATATTTTATTATATTAACAATTATTTAATTAATTTATAATAAAATATCAAACTAAAAACTTTATGCAAAAAATATGCTTTTTAACAAAAAAAATAAACACAGATAAAATTTTTTACCTAATACATTTAATTTACCTAATGCATTTAATTTATTAAAGAATTATTGCATATAGTAATAAATTATTTTCATATCTTAATTATTATATGTTATAATAATTTTTTATTTTTCTAAAAAATAATATTTTATCGGAAACTTAAAAAAATAATTATTTAAAATATAAATATTTTCTAAAAAATCAAAAAAAACTATTTTTTTGTTTCTCAAGTATATAAAAAATATTATTGTCAAGTTAATAAAATTATTTTTTATTTACTTTGATTTACTTTTATACTCTTTTTAAAAATCTTCTTTTATAAAAAATTACAGATATTTTAATAAAATTTAATAAAAAATATAATTTAATAAAAAATATCTATATCTAATTATCAACAAAAAATATTTATACTAATATCAAATCATAGTACTCTGATAAAAAAAATGATATCATCAGTAGAAATTAAAATTTTCATTTTAATTAAAAAATACACATTAAAAAATTAAAACCTTACTCGCAAAAAAATAAATGAAACATTAGTAATCTATAATTAAAAGTTATAAAAACTTAAAAGATAAAAAAAACATTGGGAGATAATAATGAAATATTTTTTAATTGCTCCTTCTATTCTATCTGCAAATTTTGCATGTTTAGGTAAAGATATTCAAAAAGTTGTTAAAGCTGGAGCAGATTTGCTCCATTTTGATGTCATGGATAACCATTATGTTCCTAATTTAACATTTGGTCCAATAATATGCAAAGCATTACGAGATTATGGAATAAAAATCCCAATTGATGTGCATTTAATGACAACATCAGTAGATAGACTTATTGCTGATTTTGCTAAAGCAGGTGCAACTTATATTACTTTTCATACTGAAGCGATTAAACATATAGATCGAACATTACAATTGATTAAAGATAATGGATGTAAAACAGGTTTAGCTTTTAATCCAGGAACACCATTAAATTATTTAGATTACGTTATAAACAAACTAGATATGATTTTAATTATGTCGGTTAATCCAGGTTTTAGCGGACAAACTTTTATTCCAGGAACTTTAAATAAAGTGCGTCATGTGCGTAAAATAATTGATAATAGTAATTCTGATATTTTATTAGGAGTTGATGGTGGAATAAATATTGATAATATTATTCATGTTGCAAATGCAGGAGCTAATACTTTTATTTCAGGTTCTGCTATTTTTAAGCAACCAAATTATAAATTTGTGATTAACTCTATGCGTAATAAATTGTCAAAATTAATAAAAAAATCATATATTAATAAATAAATAATTAAATATCATACAATTATAAAAAATAAAAAAATTAAAACAAGAATCAGTAATATTTTTAATTTTTTAATGAAAAATATTTTTTTAAGTTTTCATTAAATACAATAAAAAATATATTATATTTTTTGTTATATTTTATAAAAATTTATGCAATAATAACTATGAAAACTTATATCATTTATGCAAAAAAAATCTAATATTAAAAAACCTATCATATTTAGTGGAACTCAACCATCTGGAAAATTAACTATTGGTAATTATATTGGAGCAATAAAACAATGGGTTCAAAAACAAAATGATTATAAATGTATTTATTGCATAGTTGACCAACATGCAATTACGATTCGTCAAGATCCAAAAGAACTGCGAAAAAATATATTAGATACATTGGCTTTATACTTATCTTGTGGTATAGATCCAAAAAAAAGTATCATTTTTTTACAATCCCATGTTCCTGAACATAGTCAACTAAATTGGATACTAAATTGCTATACTTATTTTGGTGAACTTAAAAGAATGACGCAATTTAAAGATAAATCTACCTATTATTCTAAAAATATTAGTTCTGGATTATTTAATTATCCAATATTAATGGCGGCAGATATTTTACTTTACCAAACAAATAAAGTACCAGTTGGTATTGATCAGAAACAACATTTAGAATTGAGTCGTAATATTGCTAAACGCTTTAATAAAATATATGGTAAAATATTTACAATACCAGATCCCTTTATACATGCAACAGGTGCTAAAATTTTATCCTTACAAGAACCAAAAAAAAAGATGTCAAAATCAGATCATAATCATAATAATATCATATTTTTATTAGAAAATCCTAAATTTGCAATTAAAAAAATAAAACGAGCTATTACAGATTCTGAACAACCTCCAAAAATTTATTATAACTTAGAAAAAAAACCAGGTATTTCGAATCTTATAGAAATTTTATCCAGCATTACAAATACTTCTATTATAGATATAGAAAAACAATTTGCTGGAAAACTTTATAAAGATTTAAAAAATAATGTAGCCACAAATATTAACAATATGTTATGCAAAATACAAAATAGATTTTATGAATTCCGAAGTAATGAAAAAAAATTAAATAATATTTTGTTAGAAGGAGCTATAAAAGCACAAAATAAAGCAAAAATTACCTTGAATAAAGTTTATGAAGCAATCGGTTTTATAAATTTTAAAAAGTAAAAAAAATATTAATTTTAATTTAATAAGCATTAAAAATAATAATGTAAATATATCGCAATTTTTTATAAAAAAATTATCATTTTACATTTATTATGTCTATACAAAGAATTAAAATATTAAAATTTAAAATAAAAAATATTTAATATCAAAAAATATAATTAACTATTTTAAAATATTAAAATACCTTAAAAATTTAAATTATTAAAAACTTATATTTTATAAAGACATTTTTTAGAAAAAACTTTAAAAAAATAAAAAACTGTCTATAAAGAATTATATTTGATTTATTTATTAAAATTATTATTTTTTTTGCAAATATCATATGTTTTTTAATATTTTATTACCTTTTTTATTAAGTTTAATTTAATAAAATTTTTTTAAAAAAATTAATTGCTGCTAAATAACTAAATAAAAATAAAATTACTTACTTTTAAAAATACAAAACATCAGATCTTATTCATATTTATTATAAAACGTTTTTCAGCTTCATCCCAATTAATTACTGACCAAAAAGCTTTAATATATTCTGCACGACGATTTTGATATTTAAGATAATAAGCATGTTCCCAAATATCAAGACCTAAAATTGGAAAACCAAAAATACCAGAAACTGGATCATTCATTAATGGATTATCCTGATTAGATGTTGAAATAACTTCTAATTTAGAATCTAATTTCAATATTAACCATGTCCAACCAGATCCAAAACAACTTAATGAAGATTTTTCAAAACTATCTTGAAAATTTTGTATACTACCAAAATCACGTTCAATTGCATTCTTCAATTTTCCTTGAAGTATAGTGCCCAATTTTAATCCTTTCCAAAATATACTATGATTACAATGTCCTCCAGAATTATTTCTTAAATAAATGCGTTTATTAGATGATATTTTATTTAAATTTTGCACTAAATCATCGATATCAAGCTTCATTAATTCAGGAAAATTTTTTAATACATCATTTGTATTATTAATATAAGTTTGATGATGTTTTTTATGATGAATCCTCATTGTACTTTCATCAAAATATGGTTCAAGCGCAGAATATTGATATGGCAAGTCGGGTAATATATAACTCATAAATTATAACTCCTGATTAATTTTTTATTTAAAAACTTAAAAATAAATAAATAACATAATAAAAATTATTTCTCAATATACAATATAATTTATTAGCAATAAAATTAATTTAATTAATGTAAAAAATAAATTATAATAATTTCGATTATTAATGTAAAAAAAATCTAATTTTTATACTAGTATAAATAATAAAATTAATTTAAAAAATAAACTTTTAAGAAATAAAATAAAAATTTACAAAAAATTCATATAAAATAAAAAAATCTAAAATAAAATTATTAATTCTAAAAAATAACAATAATTAAGTAATTGATAGTATTTTTTAGAAATATCTAAATTTATATTTTATATAAATTTATTAAACAATTGTTGTTATATATTTATATTATATCACTTAAAACATATAATACTAATTATTTTTATATACTTATTAGTATGAATTTTATTTACAATTTTTATCCAAACATGAAAATTAAAAAAATTTTTGGCAGGGGCAGAGAGATTTGAACTCCCAACAACCGGTTTTGGAGACCGGTGCTCTACCAATTGAACTATGCCCCTATATTATAATAATAAAACATAAATATAATAATAAAACATAAATATAAAAATAAATTAATTACAAAAATAATTTTGCTAACCAAAATTTCTTAAATAATTAATTATTTTAAATAATATCACTTTTATGTATCAATTTTTATAAAATAAATAAAATTTAAAAAATACTTTTTTAAAAAAATTAAACATATAAAACAATAATGATATGATAAAAAGTACTACGCATTAAAACCTATATTTTAATATTATTATCAAAAATTTTTAAAGTTATAATTTTATTTGCTTTGCAAAGAAAATTAAAATTTAAAAAATACTCTAAATTTTAATTCATGCAATCTTTTTTATTTAAAAAAAATATTTTAAATAATTCAAATAATAACATTTATTAAATAATATAATTAAATGATCCATAAAGTACTCATCAATAATTTTTATAAATTTATAAATAACATAGTTAAATTTTATTGCAAAATAAAAAAAAGTGGAATATTTAAAATTCTATATTTTTTAAAATAAATAAATCTTTCTTTTAATAATTACTTGATCATATAAATAAAAATTTAGAAATAAAACATTTATATTTATCTATAAAATAAAACATTTGTTAATAATTTTTATTGATCAAATTTCTAAAAAAATTAACAAAAAACAATGACATAATATGTTAATATAAATGAAATTTTAAAAAAAATATTTTACCTATAATTCATTAAACTTATTTGCAAAATCTTTTACTTTCTTCCAATCTCTATATTCAAATTTTTTTTAAGATCAACTTTTCTTTTACTAATACGCATAATAAATTGAATCATGATACGATCAAACCATTTATAATTAGAATAACACAAATCACCTGCAAATACAGAATTTATTTTGGGTTTCCAAGAAATTTTTGACAAAAATTGAACCATATAAATATTTGTTTCAGTTTTATCTTTTCTTTTTTTCTTGCTGTTAAATTTATTCCATAAAATGCAGTTGGAATTATACTCAACTGTTTTTATATTTATTAACAAAATCTATAACGAAAGAATTAAAATGACTATAATATACTGAAGCAGCAATTAATACTTTTAAATATCCAGAAAAATCACATTTTTTAGAAAATTTAAATTTTGTATATCACGTACTTTGTCTGCTTTCTTTAGATATGCAGAAATTTTAAAAATTATTTTTTAGTTTAACCATATTTTCCTGAATATAATAATAAATAACTCATAAAATTACCTATATTTTATTTAATCAATAACTACTCTCTCCAAAATGTTGAAGTAAACAATACAAGCACAGTAAAAACTTCTAATCGCCCAAATAGCATAGTAAAAATTAAAATCCACTTTCCTATTGAATTCATATTGGAAAAATTTTCTGCCACTATCCCTAATCCTGATCCTAAATTATTTAATGTTGAAGCAATTGCTGAAAAAGCAGAAAATTCATCTACTCCTGTTGCAATTAATAATAATAAACTAATCAAAAAAACTAAAGCATAAGCAGAAAAAAATCCCCAAACTGCTTCAATAATACATTCAGGCAATGTTCTAAAACCTAATTTAATTTTATAAACAGCATTTGGATGAACTAAACGTTTTAATTCACGTGAACCCTGTAAAAATAATAATAAAACTCTAATAACTTTTAAACCGCCTCCAGTTGATCCAGCACATCCACCAACAAAAGAGGCATAAAGCAATAATATCGGTAAAAAAATTGGCCAATTTGCAAAACCATCTGTACTAAAACCTCCTGTTGTTGTCATAGAAACAACTTGAAAAAAAGCTTGATTAAATGTTTCCAAAAATGATTCATATACTGAATAATACAAAAGTACTGAAATACAAATAATAATTAAAACCAATTGAAAACCTATAAAAACCCTAAATTCAGAGTCATACCAATAAACTCTAAAATTACAATTAGATAAAAAAATAAAATGAAGACCAAAATTACAACCTGAAATTAATAAAAAAATTGCAATAATGATATTAATTGAGGAATTATTAAAATAACCAATATTTTCATCATGTGTAGAAAATCCACCAATAGCTATAGTAGAAAAACTATGTGCAATAGCATCAAAAATATCCATTCCACTAATCCATAATGATAATGCACATATTATGGTTAAAAAAACATATATTAACCAAAGTGTTTTAGCAGTTTCTGCAATTCTAGGACGCATTTTGTGATCTTTTACTGGACCAGGCATTTCTGCACGATAAAGCTGCATGCCACCTATTCCTAATAAAGGTAGTATCGCTACCGCCAAAACAATAATTCCCATTCCTCCTAACCACTGTAACATTTGTCTATAAAAAAGTATTGCCTTTGGTAACCTATCTAATCCAACTAATGTTGTTGCTCCAGTTGTTGTTAAACCGGAAAAAGATTCAAAAAAAGCATCTGTGATAGAAATATTCGGCTGATCTGAAAAAATAAAAGGTAAAGCACCTACACTACCTAGTACTGTCCAAAATAATACAACAATTAAAAAACCTTCTTTAGATTCTAAATTATATTTACTATTTCTGTTTGATATCCATAATAATAAACCTATACTAAATGTTAAAATAAAAGTTTGAGCAAAAGCACGTCCTGCACCATCTCGGTAAATTAATGAAACTATTCCAGGAATAATCATCGTAAAAGAAAATAAAAGAACTAATAATCCAACAATTCTGATAATAGATCGAAAATGCATCAAAAGGATACCTTTAGAATTCAGTTCTAATATTCATCTTATAATTCCTAAATATTTTTTAAAAAAAATAACTAAAAATATTTACTATTTTATTAAAAATAAATTTTAATTTATTGATTAATATAAAAATTTTTTTTATGTATTATATAAATTTTTATTAATATTTATTAAAAATATAAGTAACCAAATTGATATCTTTTTATATCAAATAAATCTCTAAATAAAAAATTAATTAATCAAAAAATACTATAAAATTATTATAAATATTTATTTTATTTATAAAAATTAATTAAAAATTAAATAAGATTTATATATTTTTTTATTAAAAATTTTTTTTAAAAAAATTAAAAAATCAAGATATAAATAAAAAATATAAAAAATATTAAAATAAAATATTTATAAAAAATTTAATTAATCATAAATAAAATGCACAAAAAATTATTACTATTAAAAAATATAATTAATAATTAAAACAATATGTATATAAAATAAAATTAAAAATCTTGATGACTAAATATATAAAATAATCTTATATTTTATTTAAATAATATCAATTAAAACTAAAAAAATATATATTTTTTATTTTTAAAAAACATTACAGCTATTTAAAAAATACAAAAAAATAATTTTTAATCAAAAAATATTTTATAATTAAAAAAATATAATTTAAATTAAAGATTTTTTATGAAATAAATTATATTAATATAAATTATATTTTAATTACTATATAATATTAAACAAAAAATAGAATCTTAACAAATATATCATTTATTACTAACTAATCTTTTATATTCTATATTTTTATGATATGAAAATATCTTCTTAAATTATATATTTTTCTTATTCTAAAAATTAAGAGGAATAAATTTCTTACAATAAAATTAAATATTATGTTTCTTGCAATAAAAGTTAAATTTTATATTTAATTAAATAAATATTAAAAAATAATAATTTAATTTATAATCTCTACTATAAAAAAGAAATTAAATAATATAATTCTCTTATAAAAATATTCATTTTTAAAATATTTGATATATATCAATTAATTAATACAGGAAATTTAAATGAATGTTTACTTATTAAACTCAATAATTGGATTTTTCATAGGAATATTTTTTAGTAGCGGTTTATTGCTTTTTTACGCAAGAAAAAAAATTAATAAAAAAAAAATAGAATTACAGAATTTATATACTCTATATAAAAATAATTATAAAGAAAAATTTTCTAATTCAGAACAATGGAAAATTAAATATAAAAATCTTACTCAAGAATTGGAAACACAACAAAAAATTAATCAAAATCAAGCAATAAAATTACAAGAAGTTATAACTAGACTAGAGGAAACACGATTAGCTTTTGCAGAAAAACAACGTTTGTTATTAAATAATGAAGAACGTTTAAATATCCAATTTGAAAATTTAGCAAATCGTATCTTTGAAAAAAATGAACGTAGAGTATCTGAACAAAATCATCAAAATCTAATTACACTATTAAAACCATTTCGTGAACAATTAGAAAACTTTCGAAATCAGATAAATAATAATTTTAGCAAAGAAGAAAAAGAACGCTATACACTTATACATGAAATTCATCGATTGCAAAAACTAAATATAGAAATCACAAAAGAAACCACTAATCTCACAAAAGCTCTTAAAGGTGACAATAAAATCCAGGGAAATTGGGGTGAAACAATTCTTGCCCGTATCTTAGAAGATTCAGGTTTAAGAGAAGGACATGAATTCCAAACTCAAGTCAGAATTAATAAAAATACAAATAATCATAATTATCAACCAGATGTAATTATTTATTTACCAAAAAATAAAAATATTATTATAGATGCTAAAATGTCACTAACTGCCTATGAACGTTACTTTAATAGTGAAAACGAAGAAGAAAAAAATATTGCATTAAGAGAACATATCCTTTCAGTAAAAAATCATATAAAAGAACTAGGAAAAAAAGAATACCATGAATTAAATGGACTAAAAACACTAGATTATATCTTAATGTTTATTCCATTGGAACCTGCTTATTTAATAACCTTACGTAAAGCACCTGAATTAATTGAAGAAGGATTAAAAAATAATATTTTACTTGTTTGTCCTTCAACCTTATTAGTAGCTATACGTACTATTAATAATTTATGGTGTTATGAAAAACAATGTCAAAACGCCCAATTAATTGCAGACCGTGCTGCAAAAATATATGACAAAATAAGATTATTTATTAATGATATGCAAATTATAGGTCAAAGTTTAACAAAAGCACAAATTCATTATCAATCAGCTATAAAAAAATTAACAGAAGGAAAAGGTAATTTAATTTATCAAGCAGAAACTTTAAAAGAATTAGGAATAAAGGTTAAACGTCCAATTGAAAAAAACATTTCATGAATAAATTAAATACTTATACAAAAAATATTCATAAAAAATATTAACCAATATTATAATAAAACAACTAATTCATAATATAAAAAAATAAATGAAAAAAAAATATTCTAATTATTATAAAAATAAACATAAAAAAACAGTAGAATCCGTTTTTCATTCTGTAGCCAATAAATATGATTTAATGAATGATTTAATGTCATTTGGTATACATAGAATATGGAAAAATTTTACAGTAAAAACAAGCGAAGCATGTAGCGGGCAAATTATTTTAGACCTTGCAGGTGGAACCGGAGATTTAACAGCTAAATTTTCACATATAATTGGTAAAACAGGCAAAATTATTTTAGTAGACATTAATAATTCTATGATAGAAATAGGTCGTAAAAAACTTCGTAATATAGGTATAATTGGTAATGTTTATTATATTCAGGCTAATGCTGAAGAATTGCCATTTCCTGATAACTATTTCGATTGCATCAGTATTTCTTTTGGTCTACGTAATATCACTAATAAAAAAAAAGCTTTGAAATCTATGTTCAGAGTATTAAAATCAGGCGGCCGTTTATTAATACTAGAATTCTCAAAACCAATTTCTCCATTTTTAAAAAAATTTTTTGATCTTTATGCTTTTAATTTTTTACCACCTCTAGGAAAAATAATTACAAAAGATGCAGATAGCTATCGTTATTTAGCAGAATCAATTCGCACATATCCAGATCAAAAAACAATTAAAAAAATGATGGAATGTATTGGATTTAAAAAAGTCTCGTATACCAATATGACTGGAGGTATTGTTTCTTTACATAAAGGATTTAAATTCAAAAAATCAATATCTTTATAACAATTTTTTTAAAAAAGCATAAATATTAAAATATATAAATATTTTTTTACTAAAAAATATTTTATTAAATAATTTAGAAAAAAATGAAATAAAAAATTTACAAATAATTAATCCAAAAAAATATTTTTATATTAAAAATTTTATTTAAAAAATTAAAAATATTTTTAGTAAAAAAATGCAAATAAAAAATTAAACATTATAGATAAAATAATAATTCTTCTAACATGTTTTTTATGCAATAAATATACAACATATCAAATACTTTTTTAAAACTTTTTAATTTATTCAATACATAAAGTATTATGTCTTTATTTTTGAATCTTTAAAAAAAACTTTTAACTAAAAATATTTTTATTCATTTTTTTATTTTTTAAGATATTTTTTAAAATAACTATTCTAATAAAATAAATATTGCAAAAAAAATTAATTTTTAAATAAAAAAACATATCAAAAGATTTAAAAATATAAAAAATATATATCCTAAAATAATTATAAAATTAAAAAAATCAAAAAAATATTATAAAAAAGTTTATTAAAAAATGGAGAAAAATATGCAACCGAAAAAACTTAAACGGTTTTATTACATTATGCGTATATTCTTAAATTATGGTTTAGATGAAATTATTCCAAAAATTAAATTTACTTTACCATTAAAATTATTGTTTTATTGCTTATTTTGGTTATCCAATAAGCATAAAGATAAATCATTTGCTGAACGTTTACGTTTAGCTTTACAAGATTTAGGACCAATTTGGATTAAATTTGGTCAAATGTTATCTACTAGACGTGATCTGTTTTCAGAAAATATTTCTGATCAATTAGCGCTTTTACAAAATAATGTTATCAGTTTTGATGGTCGATTAGCACGTCAACAAATTGAAAAATCATTAGGTGGCTCTATTGAAAATTGGTTTGAAGATTTTAATGAAATTCCATTAGCTTCAGCATCTATATCGCAAGTGCATACAGCAAAATTAAAAAATAACAAGAAAAAAATTGTTATTAAAGTAATAAGACCAGATATTTTATTAAGTATAAAAGCTGATATTAATTTAATGTATAAATTATCTAGTTGGATATCACTTATACCTAATAACAAAAATCTACGAATAAAAGACGTTGTAAAAGAATATGAAAAAACATTAATTAATGAATTAAATTTATTACGTGAATCATTTAATGCTATTCAATTAAAACGTAATTTTAAAAATAGTTCGATGCTTTATGTACCAAAAGTATATTTAAATTTTTGCAGTAAAAACATTATGGTCATGGAACGTATTTACGGCATTCCTATCTCCAATATCCATGCATTGAAAAAACACGGTATTAATATGAAAATATTAGCTGAACGAGGAGTTAATATTTTTTTTACCCAAGTTTTTCGTGATAGTTTTTTTCATGCTGATATGCATCCTGGGAATATTTTTATTAGCAAAAAAAAACCGGAAAATCCAAAATACATAGGAATTGATTATGGCATCGTAGGTTCATTAAATCAAGAAGATAAATTTTATTTAGCAGAAAATCTTATTGCTTTCTTTAATCGTGATTACAAAAAAATAACTCAATTACATATTACTTCAGGATGGATGCCACATAATACCAATATTCATGATTTTGAATTTGCCATTAGAGAAGTTTGTGAACCTATTTTTAAAAAACCATTAGCAGAAATTTCATTTGGTCATATTTTATTTCATTTATTTAATACAGCACGTAATTTTAATATGAAAGTTCAACCTCAGTTACTTTTATTTCAAAAAACTTTGTTATATATTGAAGGTTTAGGAAAACAACTATATCCAAGCTTAGATCTTTGGGAAACTGCAAATCCATTTCTAAAGAAATGGATTCAAAAAGAAATAGGATTAATAGGAGTTATTAATTCATTTAAACAAAAAACACCTGGTTTTTATAAAAACAGGATACCAGAAATTCCACAATTATTGTATACAGTACTTTATCAACATACATCTTTAAAAGATAATATTGAAAAATATTACGTTCAATTTAAAAAACAAAATAATAAAAAAATAGAAAAATATTATTTACTTGGTATGGGTGCAACTTCTTTATTATGTGGAACTATATTAGCAATTTTTAGTTTTACAATCAGTTCTATTATTTTCATTTTTTTTAGTATACTTTTATGGAGTATAGGCTGGTTAAAAATAATAAAAAAAGATTTTTTTTAAAAAATATTCATAAATTTTTTAAAAATAATCAAAAAAAACAATCAATATATTCACCTATAATACTTTATATAATTTTAAAATTATTATTGATAAATTGTAGAAAAACTATAATTTTAAAAAGAATAAGATCACAAATTTTTTGAAAAAATAAAATATCTAAAAAATCATATTAAAATTAAACGTAAAAGATATAAAATTTATTATACATTTAAAGTTTATTGTTATATTTAAAATTTATGATTTAAAATAAAGTATATAATTTTTTCTAAAATTATATATTTACTTTACACAAAATCTTTTTATTATAAAAATATTTTTATTTTTTATATCAAAAATTTTTTCTTAAAAAACATTAAAAATTATCTTATATAAAATTTAGATTAAGATATTATTATAATAAATACATATAAAAATATCATTTTTATATAATTTTATATAAAAAATACATTATTATTAATAATAAATTTTATTTTTTATTTTAAAAAAATATAACAAAAAATAAAAATATATATATAATATGATATCACATTATTAATTTTTAAAATTATAATTTAATAATTATATAAAAATTATTATAAATAAAAATTAATCTTTATTTTAAAAATATATTAATTTTAAAAAATCATATTATTTTAATAATATTGTAAAAAAAGATGATAAAAAATAATACTATACAAAAAAATACATAAAAAACTCCTTAAATCGTATGCTGAATTATATATTTTTACTAAAAAATATTAAAAATTATTCAAGATTATTTTTATAAATAAAATTATTTTTAATAAAAATTAAATATTTATAAAACTTCTATAAGTTTAACATTAAAAAATATCATGAAATACCATGACCTAAGGCATTTTTTATTAATATTAGAACAAAAAAAAGAATTAAAACGTATTACTTATACGGTCGATCCTTATTTAGAAATGACAGAAATAGCAGATCGAACTTTACGAGCAGGTGGACCAACATTATTATTTGAAAACCCAAAAGGTTTTAATATGCCTGTACTTTGCAATTTATTTGGTACTACTCATCGAGTAGCAATGGGGATGGGAAAAAAAAATATAAAATCATTGAATGAAGTTGGTAATTTATTAGCTTTTTTAAGAGAACCAGAACCTCCAAAAAAAATTATTGATTTTATTAAACAATTATCTCAATTTAAAAAAATTTTTTACATGTCTACAAAAAAAATACGATTTGGTGGGTGCCAAGAAAAAATCTTAAAAGGCAATGATGTTGATCTTTTTCGTATTCCAATCATGCATTGTTGGCCAAATGATATAGCTCCACTTATAACATTTGGATTAACTATTACTAAAGGACCCAATAAACCACGTCAAAACTTAGGTATATATCGACAACAATTATTAAGTAAAAATAAATTAATTATGCGCTGGTTATCAAATCGTGGTGGTGCATTAGATTTTCAGGAATGGTGCAAAAAATATCCAGGAAAATCTTTTCCAGTATCCGTTGCTTTAGGTGCTGACCCTGCAACTATTTTAGCAGCAATTACTCCTATTCCAGATACGCTTTCTGAATATGCATTTGCCGGATTATTACGCGGGCGTCGCTCAACAGTCGTAAAATGTATTTCTAATGAACTTGAAGTACCAGCAAATGCAGAAATCATTCTAGAAGGATATATAAATCCTAAAGAATTAGCACCAGAAGGACCTCATGGTGATCATACAGGTTATTATAATGAAGTAAATATATTTCCAGTATTTACTGTAACACATATAACACAGCGTTTTAAACCAATTTATCATTCAACTTATACAGGTCGACCTCCTGATGAACCTAGTATATTAAGCGCTGCACTAAATGAAATATTTATTCCTATATTGCAAAAAAAATTTCCAGAAATTATTGATTTTTATTTACCTCCTGAAGCATGTTCATATAGATTAGCCGTAATAACAATTAATAAAAAATATATTGGACATCCTAAACATATTATGATGGGAATTTGGTCATATTTAAATCAATTTATATATACTAAATTTATTATTGTTTGTGATGCAGATATTAATGCTCGTAACTGGCATGATGTTATTTGGGCAATTACAACTAGAATGGATCCCGCAAGAGATACAGTTATAATAGAAAATACTCCTATAGATTATTTGGATTTTGCATCCCCAATATCAGGATTAGGTTCAAAAATAGGATTTGATGCAACTAATAAATGGTTAGGAGAAACACAAAGAATATGGGGAAATCCAATTTTCATGACAGAAAAAATAAAAAAACGAATAGATAAAATTTGGAATGAATTAAATATTTTCGCATTATAAAGAGACTATAGATGACTAAATTAACATGTAAAGTTGTATCTATAAAATCTATTAATAATACTACTGTATATAGCGTTTTATTATTACCTAAAGGTAAATTTTCATTTCGCGCTGGTCAATATTTGATGCTTATTATGGATGAATATAACCAAAGACCATTTTCAATAGCCTCAATTCCTTCAGAAAAAAAAACTATTGAATTGCATATAAGTGCATCAAAATTTCATTTATACGGCATAAAAGTAATGAAATTAATCTATAAAAAAAATAATGTTAATATTGATATACCATATGGTAAAGCTTGGTTCCGTATGGGAAGTAAAAAACCTATGATTATTATTACAGGTGGTACAGGCTTTTCTTATACTAGATCTATTTTATACGCTGCATTAAAAGAAAACCCCAATAGAAATATTACTTTTTATTGGGGTAGCCAAAAATTGGAAAATTTATATTATTTAAATGAATTACAATATCTTTCAAAAAGATATCCTACTGTAAAAATTATTTTTGTAATTGAAGAATTTATCCCAAATTGGAAAGGAAGGAGAGGTACAGTATTAAATGCTGTGATGAATGATTTTAATAAACTTACTAAATATGAAATTTATATTGCTGGTCCATTTAAAATGGCTAAAATTGCTAGAGAATATTTTTGTAGTCAAAAAAAAGCAATTGCTAAATATTGTTATGGAGATGCATTTGAATTTCTTTGATAAAATTAGAAATAAATTATCTGTATAATCATCTTATATTTGTAGTATTAAAAACACATTTTTTAAAAAATATATTACATTAGAATAAAAACATTTTAATATTTTTTTATTTTAATATTATTTTAATAAATCTAAAATTTATTTAATTTTATATAAAAACTATGATTATAAAAAATAAATTATATTTTCTATCATTTTTATATAAAAAATAACAAAAATCATATTAAATGATTTACAAAAAATATAAAAACAATCTTTATAATTTATGTATCTTTATATAAAACATTAAAATATAATTATTATATCAAATTATATTATTTTTTTGATATATAGTATATTACAATATAAAAAAATATATTTAATCTTTAAATAACTATTAATTATATTTAAATAATATAAAATATTGCTTCTTGATTTAAAAATTATTAAAAACATTTATATAGACTGTTTAAAATCATGTTATAATTTTTAATTTAAAAAATTAAAAATAAAATTCATAAAATATATCATTATTTATTTTTAATAAAAAATAAAATCTTAAAATTACTAAAAATTAAAAAAGTTTTTTTAAAAAATAGTGAAAATATCAAAAAAATAATACTTATACTAAATAATATTTTTATATTTTAAAATTAAATTTGCAACATTTAAACAAAATAAATTTATCAAGGAGTATATAAAAAAATGAGTAATAGAGGTATTAATAAAGTAATATTAATTGGTAATTTAGGACAAGATCCAGAAATTCGTTATATGCCAAATGGAGGTATGGTTGCAAATTTGACTCTAGCAACCTCCGAAAGTTGGCGTGATAAACAAACAGGAAATATACGTGAAAAAACAGAATGGCACCGTATAGTTATTTTTGGAAAACTTGCAGAAATAGCAAGTGAATATTTACGTAAAGGATCACAAATTTATATAGAAGGCTCATTACAAACCAGAAAATGGCAAGATCAAAATGGACAAGATCGCTATAGCACTGAAGTAATAGTAAATGTTACAGGTACTCTTCAAATGTTAGGCACTAAAATAAATCTAAATTCAGAAGAAAACTCACAAAACAATAAAATTGATCATCTAAAAACAATTCAAGAATCTAAAACAAAAGAAATAAACAGCAAAAAAGTAGAAGAACCTATCGTACTATCTGAAAATATAACTAAAAAAACTAATATAGAAAAAAATAAAGAAAAATTAATAGATTTTGATGATGATATTCCATTTTAAATACTTATATAATATCTATTATTTGGATAATATCTATTAATTTATATGTACTCAAAAAAAATAAAAAATTATAAATTTTATTTTCTTGATTAAAAAATATTTTTATATAATTTTTATTCTTTAATAAATATAAAAAATTTTTATTATTTGAAAAAAATAATAAAAATAAATTTTTATATTATACACTTTAAATATAAAAAAATAAAAAATATTTCTAATTATTAAATTTTAAAAAACTTTTTTTAATTAATTAATTCAAATGTTCTATTTTAATACGAGAAGTTAATTTTGTTAATAATTCATAATTGCTAAGTTGAACATATGACGCTATTTCTTCAACAGGTAATAAATCTCCCCATATAATAACTTCATCACCAACTTTATCATTAACATTGCTTCCTAAATCTACCAATATCATATCCATAGAAACTTTACCGACAATAGGTACTCTACGTCCATTAATCAAAACTGGAGTACCTTTAGGGGCATTCCCAGGATACCCATCACCATAACCAATACCCACTACTCCAAGAGTAGTATCATAACTACTAATCCAAATACCATTGTAACCCGCTGTTTCTCCAGCGTAATGTTTTCGAATAGCAATCAAATTAGATTTTAGTGTCATAACCGGCAATAAGCCAAAATCTTTACCTTTTTTTCCTTTTTTTGGTGAAGATCCATACATTATAATACCAATCCTAACCCAATCAAAATATGATTCTGGCCAAAATAAAATACCAGAAGAAGCAGCAATAGATTTTTCACCTGGTTTGTTTTTTATGAAAGAATTAAAACATGCTAATTGTTGATTCGTAATTATAGGAAATTCTGGATTATCTGCGTGATAAAAATGACTAATAATATTGATAGGTTTTTTAATATAACGACATCTCATTAAACGATTATAAAATATTGTTGCATCTTCAGATCTTATTCCTAACCGATGCATTCCAGTATCTAATTTCATCCAAACTTTTATAGCATTTTTATTTTTATTTTCTTTAAAAATTTTAAATTTTTCTATATTTTGAAGTTGTTCAATACTATGTATGACAACATCAATTTTATTTTTAATTATGAAAAATAATTCTGATTGATCAAAAAAACCTTCTAACAACAAAATAGATTTTTTTATTCCATGTTCACGTAATACCATTGCTTCAGTAATACGAGCAACACCAAAACAATCTATAAAATTTTCTATTGCAAGAGCAGTTTTTAACAAACCATGTCCATAAGCATTAGCTTTCACTATAGCAATTAAACGACTACTTGAAACAATTTCTCGTACTTTTTTTATATTATGACATAAAGAGGAACAATTGATAATAGCAGTTGCTAGTTTCATTAAACTTATCTTAATTAAATATAATATAAAAATTATTTATTACTATAAAATGATTCGGCATAATTATCAAAACGCGACCATTGTCCATTAAAAGTAAGACGTATAGTTCCAATTGGTCCATTACGTTGTTTCCCAATAATAATTTCTGCAATTCCTTTAAGATCTGAATTATTATTATAAACCTCATCTCTATATATAAAAATAATTAAATCAGCATCTTGTTCAATAGAGCCAGATTCTCGTAAATCTGAATTAACAGGTTTTTTATCTGCTCGTTGTTCTAAACCACGATTAAGTTGCGATAATGCAATAACAGGTATTTGAAGTTCTTTTGCTAATGATTTTAAAGAACGTGAAATCTCAGCAATTTCAAGAGTTCTATGTTCAGACATAGAAGGAATGCGCATTAATTGCAAATAATCAATCATAATCAAACTTAAACCACCATTTTCTCGATAAATACGGCGAGCGCGTGAACGAACAGCTGTTGGTGTTAATGCTGATGAATCATCAATATAAACATTACGCTTTTCCATCAAAATACTCATCGTACTAGATATACGAGCCCAATCTTCGTCATTAAGTTGGCCAGTACGAATACGAGTTTGATCAACTCGAGAAAGAGAAGCCAACATACGCATCATAATTTGATTAGCTGGCATTTCCAAACTAAAAATTAATACTGGTTTTTCTTCTGTCATCGCAGCATGTTCACATAAATTCATAGCAAAAGTAGTTTTGCCCATTGAAGGACGTGCAGCCACAATAATTAAATCAGAATTTTGTAATCCTGCAGTTTTTTTATCAAGATCTTGATAACCAGTAGATATACCTGTCACGCCATCATGTGGCTGTTGATAAAGTTGTTCAATTTTTTTTACAGTTTCAGATAAAATTTTTTCAATTCCTTTAGGACCATCATTTTTATTAGCCCGACTTTCAGCAATCTGAAAAACTAATGATTCAGCCAAATCTAATAATTCTTCACTACTTTTACCTTGAGAATTATAACCTGCATCGGAAATTTCATTTGCTACTGCAATCATCTCACGAACAACAGCACGCTCACGTACAATATCAGCATAAGCATTAATATTCGCTACACTGGGGGTATTTTTAGCTAATTCAGCTAAATATCCAAATCCTCCTATTTCGTCTAATTTTCCTTTTTGTTCTAAAGATTCAGATAAAGTAATTAAATCTATTGGTTTATTTTTTTCTAAAAGAAATTGCATTTCAGAAAAAATAATACGATGTAATCGACTAAAAAAATCTATATTTGTTAAACGTTCGGATATATTTTCCCAACGTTCGTTGTCCAACATTAAACCGCCAAGCACAGATTGCTCAGCCTCTAAAGAATAAGGTGGTACTTTTAATCCTTCCATTTTATGATAATTTTGATCAATAAACACAGTTTTTTCAGAATACTTTTTTACCATAGCATTTTTTTTACCTATTAATCAATATAATTTATAACTAAATAGAAATATGTAAATTTTGCTATTATTTTTATGCAACAAAACAGTATTTAAATATTTTAAAACGTAATATAATAAAATATTAATAATAAGTCTAAATTTTTAAAAAATTATTTATCAATTTCATTCATAATTATAAAAATAAAAATTAATATTTAATTACAGAAAAAATCATAAAAATTATTTATAATATTCACGAAGTATTAGAGTATATTTCAAAAAAATACTGTCAAATTTCAAATATTTTTAATAAAAATTTCATTTTATAAATGAAAAATTAAAAAATTTTAAATTTTATATAAAAATAAAATATTAAAGATTATTAAGCTAATTTCTAAGAATTTCTTAAAAAAGATAATTATTTTAAATCAATCAAAAATTTTTTTATTATTTTAAATTATTTTTATTTATTAATTTATAATATTTCAAAAAAGACGACATTTTATTTTAAAAAATAAAATATCAAATAAAAAAAAGGATGACCAATAAAAAATAATAATTAAAATTATTGAAAATATTCAATGTATAATTTTTGTCACTAAATTTTTAAAATTTCAATATATTTATTATTTATTAAATATTGTATGCTTTAACAATTTAAAGGATAATTTTCTTTGAAAAGATTTAAATTTTAAAGTAAATAAACAATAAATACAAATAAATATTTCATATTTTTTAAAATATTCTATATTTTTTAATATCTTATTCTCGATAAGATGTTTTACTTTTCTTTTAATATACAATAATTATAAATAATATTTATCTAATTTTTTTATAAACCATATATTTTTTAAGTAAAAAATAAATTATAACATCAAGTTATATGTTAATAAAATCTTAAATTTATACATTATTTTTTTATAATTTTATAAAAAATATTTAATTTATAAATGATATTTTTTATATATACCAATTTAAAAAAATCATTAAAGTTATAACATATTTTGTATAAAAATATAAATGATATATAAAAATTAAAAAAATCATAATAAAACAAATATAATTTGTATTATGAAAATTTGTATTTTTATACTTTACAAAAATATTTTAAAAAACCATAAAAATAAAATAATAAAATGTATATTTAAAATAAAAAAAATAATCTTAATTATATTTCAATTCTATATTAAGAAATATTATACGATATAAAATATAATCTATTAGTTTGTTTAAAAACAATCTATAAATTATTAAAATTATAAATAAAATTTATTCATATTTTAAAAAAATAAAATAAAAAATATTTGAACTTTAAAAATTTTTAAAATAAAAATTATAGTAATATTAATGAATAAAAATACTTATAAAAAATTAAAAATATTTAGTTACTAGTAGGATGCTAAAAATATTATTTTTATTTTTTAGAAAACAAATACAAAAAATATAAATCCAATAATATGGAGTTTAATCTTATGAAAATTTATCTTGTTGGAGGTGCTGTTAGAGATGAACTATTAGGATTACCAGTTTCTGATCGTGATTGGGTGGTAGTCGGTGCCGATCCAAATGATTTAATTAAATTAGGTTTTCAACAAGTAGGTAAAAATTTTCCTGTATTTCTTCATCCAAAAACACATGAAGCATATGCCTTAGCACGTACAGAAAAAAAAATAGGAATAGGCTATACTGGTTTTTCCTGTTATACAAAACCTAATATTAGTATAGAAGATGATTTATTACGAAGAGATCTCAGAATTAATGCTATTGCTAAAAATAAAAATGGAAAACTGATTGATCCATATCATGGTGTAGGAGATATAAAGAATCGTTTATTACGACATGTATCTCATGCTTTCGTAGAAGACCCTTTAAGAATACTTCGAGTAGCACGTTTTGCAGCTAAACTCGCTAAACAAAAATTTAAAATAGCATATGAAACTGAAGAATTAATGAAAAAAATGGTAAATCAACATGAATTAGAAACACTTAGCGCTGAAAGAATATGGTCTGAAACAAAAAAAGCATTACAAACATACTCTCCTGATATTTATTTTCATGTTTTATATAATTGCGGTGCTTTAGCTATTCTTTTTCCAGAAATTAATCAACTTTTTTCTATACCAGAAGAAAAACAATTATCTACTGAAGTAAATGTTGGAATACACACATTAAATACTTTAAAAAAAACAGCATTATTAACTGATAATATTGATATTCGATTCGCTGCACTCTGTCATGATCTTGGAAAAATATTTGTAAAAGAAAAATGCTCAAAAACTTTTGAATATGGAATGCAAGGAATACCGCTGATAGAAGCTATGTGTAATAGATTACATATTCCAAATAAAACAAAAAAATTAGCGAAATTGGTTGCAGAATTTCATCAATATGTTCACCACATTTATCAATTAAAACCCGAAAATATTATTAATTTATTTGATAAAATAAATAGTTGGAAAAACCCAGAACGTATCAATCAACTCGCTATAATATGTGAAGCCGATTTTTATAAAAAAACAAAAAAAAAGAATCTTAGTTATTTGCAAAAAGAATTTTTTTTTGAAGCATTTAGAGTAGCACGAGAAACATCTTTTAAAAAAAATATTAAAGAAAATATTAAAGGCA
Organism: Arsenophonus sp.; assembly: GCA_031446105.1. Classification (GTDB taxonomy): domain Bacteria; phylum Pseudomonadota; class Gammaproteobacteria; order Enterobacterales; family Enterobacteriaceae; genus Arsenophonus. The sequence continues at coordinate 842,819 of CP132907.1, read as the reverse complement.
CTAAATTTAAAGATAAACTTACTCGACAACGCATTAAAACATTAAATATTTGGTGGAAAGACAAAAAAATAATAATTTAAGTAAAATTACTATATAATATATTTATTTTTTACGTTGAATAATTACTCCAACTTTTTTGGCTTTTGGTATTGCATTTGATTTTACTACTTTAATACAAACCCAATAAATATCAAATTTATTTAAAAGGATATCGGCAATGTTTTCTGCAACATTTTCAATAAGTTTAAATTGTTTTTTTTCTATATTTTTAACAACTATTTGAGAAATTTCGGCATAATCTAAAAAATATTTTTTATTATCACTTTTACTAAAAAAATTATTGTCATACCCAATTTTAATATCTATTAATAATTTTTGTTTAATAGTTTGTTCCCAATCATAAACACCAATTGTTGTAAATACTTGTAATTTTTTAATAAATATAATATCCATTATTTATTTCTCATCTTTTCATCTTAAAAATTATAAAATTTATTATAAAAAATAATATAAAAATTAGTATTTATTATATAATGAAAATATATAATTTAATAAATTAATTATTAAAAAAATATTTTTTATTATTATATTTAAAATTTTTTTATAATTTTAATTAAATAAAAATATAAAAAACAATATTTTGTTTATATAAATTAGAATTTTTAAAATTAAATATATGATCATATTTTTAATAATTTTTAGTCTATAATATTATAAAATAAAAAAATAAAAAATACAAAAAAGCATTTATATTTCAAATAAATATAAAATACATTTAAATATTTTTTTAAACTAATGGAGATAATTCTGTAAGCGGCCATCGAGGTTTTACAATAATATCTATAGAATCAGTTACAGAATTTTTAAAACGCAACATTCCAGTTAAAGCTATCATAGCACCATTATCAGTACAAAATTTTGGGCTAGAAAAAAAAACTTCTCCACCAATTTTTTCTATAGATTCTGCCATTTTTATTCGTAAAGTATTATTCGCACTTACACCACCAGATATAACTAAACGATTCAAACCAGTAGCTTCTAAAGCTCGTTTAGATTTTACTATTAATATATCTACAATCGCATTTTCAAATTCATAAGCAATATCAGCAATTGTTTGTTCATCTAAAAAATTATTACGAATTGTATTAGCTGCAAAAGTTTTTAAGCCTGAAAAACTAAAATTTAATCCAGGATGATTTATCATTGGACGAGGAAAAGAAAAACGACCAGACTTTCCTTTTTTAGCCATTGATGAAAGTGCTGGTCCACCAGGATAACCTAATCCCAATAATTTTGATATTTTATCAAAAGCTTCACCGGAAGCGTCATCAATTGATTCACCTAATAATTGATATTTACCAATAGCCATAGCATTAATTAACTGAGTATGACCACCAGATACTAACAATGCCAAAAATGGAAATTTAGGACTATTATTTTCTAACATTGGCGATAATAAATGTCCTTCCATATGATTTACTGGTATAATAGGAACTCCCCATGCAAATGCTAATGAACAACCTATGGTTGCTCCTATCAATAAAGCACTAATTAAGCCTGGACCTGCAGTATAAGCGATACCATGAATATCAGTACCAACTAAAGACGCTTCTTTTAATGCTAATTTAATTAAAGGAATTATTTTTCGCAAATGATCTCGAGAAGCAAGCTCAGGAACTACTCCACCATAATCAGCATGTACTTTTTGACTGTATACTTGATTAGCCAACAAACCTAAGACATCATCATAAATTGCAATACCAGTTTCATCACAAGATGTTTCTATACCTAAAATACGCATATTTTATTAACCATATTTTACTATTATTTTAATATAATCTAACAAATTTTATAAAAAATACAAAAAATGTTTATCTTTAAAATAACTATTAATTTAAAATATAAAATAACTATTAATTATAAAGTATACATAAAAAATATTTTTTCTTATTATTTGAATTTCTTCTTAAAAAATCTTTATTATTATTTTTTATTTCTATTTTTTATGAAAATCAATCTTTACAAAATATTTTTTATTGCAATAAAATCATAAAAAAAATAAGATTTATTTTAGAAATTTAGTATAATACAAAAAATAAATTGTTTAAGGGAAAAAAAATATATGCCAATCATTAAAGTTAGAGAAAATGAACCATTTGATGTAGCATTACGAAGATTTAAGCGTTCTTGTGAAAAAGCAGGAATATTAGCAGAAGTACGTCGACGCGAATTTTATGAAAAAGCTACTACTGTACGTAAACGTGAAAAATCATCAGCAATAAAACGTCATGCAAAAAAAATAGCACGAGAAAATGCACGCCGTGTTCGTTTATATTAATTTGATGCATTTTTTTCTCAAAATAGTTTTTTCAAAAATCATTTAAAAATATAATAAATATATATTATATGGTTTTTCGTAAAAATAGATATTTTATAAGAACATAAAAAACTTTTTTATTTATCAAAAAATATGGAACGAAAAATACCAAATATATTCATCAATAATTTATTGGCTAAAACTAATATAATTGATCTCATTAATAGTAAAATTCAATTAAAAAAAAAAGGTAACAATCATTATGCATTTTGTCCATTTCATAATGAAAAAAAACCTTCATTTACTGTTAATAAAAATAAACAATTTTATTATTGTTTTGGCTGTGGAGCACATGGTAATGCTATTGATTTTTTGATAAATTATAATAAATTTAATTTTATTGAAAGTATTGAAGAATTAGCTGCTATTAATAAATTAGATATTCCATATAAAATAAAAAATAATTCATATCAAATAGAGCAAGAAAAAAGAAAAGAAATTTATAAATTAATGGAATATATTAATCAATTTTACAAAAATTCATTAAATACACCAAATCTATATTATGCAAAACAATATTTAATAAAACGCGGATTAAATGATGAAATTATTAATCGATTTTCTATCGGTTTTGCACCAAATGGGTGGAATAATATAAGAAAATATTTAAAAAAATATGTCAATCATTCTGAAAAAATAATAGAAACAGGTATGTTGATTACTAATAAAAATGGTTATACTTACGATCTTTTTCGTGAAAGAATTACATTTCCAATAAAAGATCATAGAGGCCGTATTATTGCATTTGGTGGTCGTATTTTAGATGATAAATTACCAAAATATTTAAATTCAACAGAAACTAAAATTTTTCATAAAAATCGTCAATTATATGGTTTATATGAAGCGATAAAAAATAATATAAAACTTTCTAAACTATTAGTTGTAGAAGGTTATATGGATGTCATATCTTTAACTCAATTTGGAATTGAATATTCTGTAGCTTCATTGGGTACTACAATAACAAAAGAACATATCCAGTTATTATTTAGAAATACTAATACAATATTTTTTTGTTATGATGGCGATCAAGCAGGATATAAAGCTGCATGGAGAACACTAGAAATAGCTATAAATTATTTACAAGATGGTTATCAACTAAACTTTATTTTTTTACCGTATGGCGAAGACCCTGATTCACTAATACGAAAAGAAGGCAAAAAAAAATTTGAAAAACGTATACTTGAAGCACATTCATTCTCAAATTTTTTATTTGACACATTAATACAAAAAATAAATTTACAGAATTATGAAGGTAAAGCAGAATTTAAAAAAATTGTAATATCTTTTATTAAAAAAATACCTGGTGATATTCTAAGATTACATTTAGCAGAAAAACTCGGTTATTTTATTAATATTCCAGATACTACATATATTCTTGCTATGATTAAAAAAGAATTACCGAAACAACAATATCAAATACCAAAAATAAAAATAACAACAATGCGAATACTGATTGCATTATTAATACAAAATCCGAATTTTGTTCATTTAATAAATAATATAAATGTAATAAAAAATTCAACATTACCAGGATTAACACTATTTTTAGAACTAATTAATCTTTGTAAGTCTCATAACAATATAAATACCGGTCAATTATTAGAATATTATCGTAATAATAAATTTATTAAACAACTTGAAAAACTTGCAACATGGACCGATATACAAAATAAAACATCAGAAAAAATATTTAAAGATGCATTGCAAAATCTATATATTAAAATTCTTGATGAAAAATTAGAATTTCTAATCACAAAAGCACGCACAAAAGGTTTAACTAATGAAGAACGTAAAAAAGTATGCATCATGACACTTTCAAAAAATAAGTTATACAAATATAAGTAATATATTACTTATGAATTGCTATGAAATAAAGGACATAGCACAAAAAAATATTAAAATATCCTTTTAATTTCGTTGTTAGTAATTTTTACTAATATAAAAATACCAATTAAAATATAAAGCAGTGTGGATACTATCTCATGGAGCAAAACCCGCAATCACAACTTAAATTATTAGTAAATAAAGGAAAAGAACAGGGATATTTGACTTATTCCGAAGTCAACGACCATCTTCCAGAAGAAATTGTAGATTCAGACCAAATAGAAGATATTGTCCAAATGATTAATGATATGGGCATTCAAGTCATGGAAGAAGCACCAGATGCTGATGATCTTATTTTAGCTGAAAACACTGCAGATACTGACGACGATGCTGCTGAAGCTGCCGCTCAAGTATTATCAAATGTCGAAAATGAAATAGGACGTACAACAGATCCAGTAAGGATGTACATGCGTGAAATGGGCACGGTAGAATTATTAACTAGAGAAGGAGAAATTGATATTGCTAAACGTATTGAAGATGGCATTAACGAAGTACAATGTGCTGTTGCTGAATACCCGGAATCTATAGCTTACTTATTAGAGCAATATAAACGTGTTGAAAAATGTGAAATTCGCTTATCTGATATCATTACCGGTTTTATTGACCAAAATCTTGAAGAACAAATAGAAAAAACTATAACTAATATCGGTTCACTATTATTAGAAGAAAATCTAAATGATGAAGAAGATGAAAAAGAAGAAAATACTCATAACGACGAAAATAATGAGAACGACGAAAATAATATTGATCCAGAATTTGCTAAACAAAAATTTTTAGAATTACGTACACAATACGAAAATGTAGATCTTACAATAAAAAAAAATGGCCGTAATTGCAGAACTTCAATATCAGAAATCTCAGCATTGTCAGAAATTTTTAAACAATTTCGTTTAGTACAAAAACAATTTGATTATTTAGTAAATAACATTCGTCAAATGATGGAACGTATACGTTTTCAAGAACGCATTATAATGAAATTATGTGTTGAAGAATGCAAAATACCAAAAAAAAATTTTGTTATTCTATTTTCTGGTAATGAAACTAATACAAAATGGTTACTTAAAGCAAAAAAAATAAATAAAAATTGGTCTGAAAAATTAGTTAATATTGAAGGAGACATACAACGATCTTTAAAAAAATTAGAAAAAATAGAAATTGAAACTGGTTTAACTATTGAGCAAATAAAAAATATCAATCGTCGTATGTCTATTGGTGAAGCTAAAGCCAAACGTGCTAAAAAAGAAATGGTGGAAGCAAACTTACGTTTAGTAATATCTATAGCTAAAAAATATACAAATAGAGGATTGCAGTTTTTAGACCTTATTCAAGAAGGAAATATTGGATTAATGAAAGCAGTTGATAAATTTGAATATCGTCGTGGCTATAAATTTTCTACTTATGCCACTTGGTGGATTAGACAAGCAATTACTCGTTCAATAGCTGATCAAGCACGTACTATTCGTATCCCAGTACACATGATTGAAACAATTAATAAATTAAATAGAATTTCTCGACAAATATTACAAGAAATTGGACGTGAACCTTCCCCTGAAGAATTATCAGAAAGAATGCTAATACCTGAAGATAAAATAAGAAAAGTATTGAAAATTTCTAAAGAACCTATTTCAATGGAAACACCTATTGGAGATGATGAAGATTCGCATTTAGGTGATTTTATTGAAGATACTGCATTAGAATTACCACTAGATTCTGCTACGTCAGATAGCTTACGTTCAGCTACATATACAGTTCTTGCAGGATTAACAACACGTGAAGCAAAAGTATTGCGTATGCGTTTTGGTATTGACATGAATACCGATCATACTTTAGAGGAAGTTGGTAAACAATTTGATGTAACAAGAGAAAGAATTCGACAAATTGAAGCAAAAGCTTTACGTAAACTTAGACATCCAAGTCGTTCAGAAATACTACGTAGTTTTTTAGATGAGTAATTTTTTAATAAAAACACAAAAATTTTTAAAAAACCTATTGTAAACTCTTAACTACATATGTTATTTTTATAAACTGTAGATGGTTTTTTATAAAAAATAATACTAAAAAATTATAATAATTTTATCTTAATTTTTTTACTTTTATAACATTTATATTATATTCACATAAATCTACGTATTTACTATATAATTAAAAATTTAATATTTTCTTTTTTATGAAAATAAAAAATATCTTAATTTAAAATAAATTAGAATATATAATTTTTTTTTATGGCCCCTTAGCTCAGTGGGTTAAGAGCAGGCGACTCATAATCGCTTGGTCGCTGGTTCAAATCCAGCAGGGGCCAAATATTTTTTTAGAAAGACAAATTACAGTTTTAAAAAATAAAAAATAATAAATTAAAAAAAACTTTACCAAATAAACAAATATATTTTTTTAATATAAAAATATATATAATTCATAATATAAATATTTTTATTTACTTAAAAAGTAAAAAAATAATGAATCAATATTCAATATATTTTTTTAAAAAATTGATTGGCATAAATTTTAATTATTTTTTATAAAAAATATCTTTTATAATTTCATTGAATATTTTTTTTAAATAATAAATAATTATTACAAAAAATATCTAACACATATTATTTTTTTTAAATAACATCATGAGTTATAATAATAAAAAATTAAAATATTATTACTTGTAAAGGACTTAATATACACTGAAATATTTCTATTTACAGAAATTTAAAAATAAATTATATATTTCAAAACAAAAATATAGATATTTTATTATCAAATATAATGACTTTAATATTAAATATAAAAATATCATGTGATAAAATTTAATAGTTTATTTAAAAATTAAACAATAAATATTTAATTTTATTTTTTTATTAATTAATATTTTTTATTCATATCAGCACAAATATCTATTTTTTTTAACAACATAAAAAAAAGTAATTTTATATTTTAATAAAAATTAGTTACGAGAAAAAACCTATGAAAATCAATGATTATATATCATATATAAACATGTTTTTTCTAAAGAATAATTTACATCCGATAATATTATTTATTATTTTGTTTATTATATCTATGAGTAAATCTACCGTTATCTTATCTTCTTTTTTACCTCCTGCATCTATTATGTTACTAATTATTATTAGCATGAGTCTTCAAACTCTAAATATCACTTTAATTTGGTTAGCAATTACTTTAGGGGGAACCACAGGTTCCATGATTTCCTATTATATAGGTTATCAAATCACTCAAAAGAAATTGTTTACAAAAAAAATAAATCGTTACCAATTAATTATTGAAAAATCACATAAAAAATTAATAAAAAATGGAATAATAATATTATTAATATCACGTTTTATTGCTATTTTAAGATATATAATGCCATTAGCTGCAGGAATGTTATTAATGAAAAAAACAAAAGTATGCATAATTTTTTTCTTATCTTCTGCATTTTGGGCGATATTATATATATTAATTGTTAATGGCACGTTTTCTATTATAGAGTTAAAAAATTTTATATAAAATTATATTTTTTTTATTTTTTATAAATAACAAATAAAAAATTTCAAAAACAAATTTCTATTTTTAATAATTAAAAAATAAAGCCATCAAAAAAACATATAAAACGTTATTAAAAAATATTTTTCCGATAATTTTTTTAAAAAATTAAAGTATTAAAATACATGTCTGCAACTAAATTTAAAAAATAATAAAACATAAACATTACTTTTTTACTATTTTATTAATAAAAAGTTGAATATTAATAAATAAATATCTATAATGAAAAATATTTTTTTAATACATTAATTTAATATATCAAGATATATATAGTAAAAAAAATATATACTTTTTTATATTTTTTATACAAAATTTATCAAATATATTCTTATTAATATTTTAATATCAATAGTTTTTTTTCTGCAATAAATTACTAGAATTTAATAAAAAATATTATAAATACAAAATATTAATGCATGTATATAATTTTTAAAAATATTATTTTTTATAATAAAAAAACAAAAAAATAAAATTTAATGCATTTTTATTAAAAAAAATAAAAAAGAATATTATCATTAAATTAAAAAAATAAATTAGCAATTCATGCTTCAATTATATAAAAAATATCCTTAAATAAAGAACAATATCCTAAAATTTTAATATTTTATTAAAAAACAATATTTATAAATTATTTTTTATTAAAAAATGAAAAAAATGGCATATTTTCTTTATAATTATATTAAAAAAACTCATTTTATATCTAGAAAAAGAATCTCAGCAAATAAAAATAACAATTTATAATAAAAAGAATTATTTAAAAACAAAAAAAATTAGGTAAATCAATTTCTATATAAATAAACAAAAAGTAATAATACTATAAAAAATATTAAAAAATGTCATATAATTTTTTATATTAAAAACAGTGATTAATACTTCTTCTTTAGAAGAAAAGAACATGATAAAGTATATATAATTTCAAAAAAAAAATATTTACTATGATTATAAAAATTTAAATATAAATTCAGGATGCTTTATTAATAAAAATAATAACAACAATTTCATAGATACAAAATTAGAACATACTCAACCTGTAAGAATACTTTATCTAAAGAAAGTTTAATAATTACATCGTTATTATCACATATTAAATTTAAAAATCTTTATATATTAAGATAATCCAATTAAAATAATTAATAAACAAAATATTAATTTTTAATTAAAAATAAAAAATTAGCAATTTTTTATATCAAAAAAAATTCATTAACACTAAAAATTAATTAACTGTCTAATTAAAAATATTAAAAAATTTATAATAAATTATTTTATTTACTTAGCATATTTAAAAACTTTAAAAAATAGTACAGAAGCTTTTAAAAAAAATTAGATGTATTGAATAATTTAACAGAACGAAATAAAAAATTAAATTATAATGATAAAAATTCTATCAAAAAAAATAAAATAGAAATCTTAAAAGATATTTATTGAATTAATGAACAAACAATAAATCAATTATTTATTAAATATAAAATATTTATAATAAAAAATTATTAATTAATACCAATTTTAGTATAAATATTAAAAGTGCTTATATTTTTTAAAAAATATTAATTATATTTTTTACTTTATTAATTATAATATTTTTTTAAAAAACTATCATTTTTATAATTGATAGGATATTTACATATATCTGATCTTTAGATAATCTTAAAAATTATGTTAATCACTCAAATTTTATGCTAAAAATAATAAAAAAATTAATATAATTAAAATTACAACACAAAAAAGTTAGTATTACAATAAATAAAATTAGTTTTTATAGATTAAAATATTGTTGTCTTTTTTTATTGGCATTAAAATATTTAAAATATTTACTCAATCACATTAAAACGATAATATTATTTTTTTCTAAACATTATGTAAAATTAACTTATTTAAATAAAAAAGTTTAATTAGTATTTATCTAAATAAAATAGAGTATAATAATACTATTTTTATTCATAAAATATAGAATAAGCAAAAAATAAAAAAAACATTATGAATTATCAAAAATCTTTAGAATAAATGCCTTAATATAGTATATGATCAAAGTGACAAAAAATTTAATAAAAAAATATTTTTCTTATAAATAAAAAATTATTAATAATTAATAATCTAAAAATGAAATAGATAAAAATACAGAATTAAATGTAATTATGTTTAAAAAATCATTAAAAATATCTAAGTTTTTTTTAAAATCATTTTTATGATAAATAATGTAATGGATTAACTGATTTTCCTTTATAACGAATTTCAAAATGTAATTTTACCGAATTAGTACCAGTGCTACCCATGGTAGCAATTTTTTCTCCTTGTTGTACTTCATATTGATCGTCAACTAATATATTATCATTGTGAGCATAAGCACTTAAATAATCATTATGATGTTTAATAATTATAAGATTCCCATATCCACGTAATGCATTTCCTACATAAACAACTTTTCCTGCTGCAGTTGCAAAAATAGGTTGACCACGTGAGCCAACAATATCAATACCTTTATTTCTACCATGTACCCCAGAAAAATATTGAACAATTTTTCCTTTAGTTGGCCAATGCCATTTACCTATCTTATTAAAAATAATACCATTATTATTAATACTAGAAGGTAAAATTATTTTAAATTTTCTAGAAATATTTAAATTATTAGAATTTTTTGGTATTTTTTTTTCTTTATATAATTTTTTTTTATTTAAATTAGAATTTATAATTATTTTTTTAGGATAAATCTTATTATCAATTAAAAGCATCTGTCCAACTTTTAAATTATAAGGTCTAATTATTTGATTTTTCTTTGCTAAATTATAATAATTATTACCTGTAATCCATGCAATATAAAATAAAGTATCGCCTCTTTGAACAGTATAAGTATTTTTACTATAACTGTTTTTTTTAATACGATTATAATTTCTATTATATTTTATAAAATTTTTATCTAAAAATTTAAATTTAAAATTAAAATTTTCATGTTTTAAATCATTTATTATCTTTTTATTATTAGGAAAATGTTTAGAATATACAAGAATGTTTTTACTATCAAATGATACTTTTTTAGAAAAAAAAGAATGACTCTTATTGTTAGTATTATAAATACTGATAATAGGTACAGAAGATTGATAAGATTTTTTATAACAACTGATTAAAAAAGGAGTTGTAATTATACAAATAATAGCCCATCTAATTATATATTTTTGGCTATTAAAATTCATAATTTTTCTCCAAAAAAATCTTTTAAAAAGCTATTAAAATATTAATTATCATAAATACATATAATAGTAATATAACTATAAAAAATATTTTTTTATAAATGCAAAACAATAATTATATATTAAATTATTAATTTTAATATATTATTGATTTTAGAAAAAAGATAAATACCTAAAAAAATAAATAAAAAATTCTATACAAAATTTTTAGTATAAAAAATATTACTGTTAAACAGTCATTAAAATATAAGTTATATATAAAATTTTTATAAATATCATTTTTAATAATTAATGAGAAATTACAAATCTATAGATTTTTTAAAAAAAATAAAAAAAATATTTTTTTTTAATTACAAATAATAAAATATATAAAAATCAAATATTTTCAATATATAAAATATATTTTATTTATAAAATAATTCTTATTTTTATCGTAATCTATAAAATAATCAATTTTTTAAAAAAATATTTAATATATGAATATGAACATTTAAATATAATCCAAAAAATATTAAAACATTAGTTTTTTATATATTTTTCTCTTGTATCAACCAATCTTTTAAATTTTTTTTTACTTTATAATTAGTTAAATCTACTTGCAAAGGTGTAATAGATACATATCCAGCTTCTACTGCAGCAAAATCTGTATCTGGAGCTGAATCAGATATTTTTCCAACAGGTCCTAACCAATAAACTGTATCTCCTCGAGGATCTTCAAAAGAATAAACATTTTTAGAAGCATGTCGACTACCACATCGTGTCACTTTATATCCTTTAATGTCAGAAAAAATAACATCAGGAACATTAATATTAAGAATATTACCTATACTTAATGGTATTGTTTGCAATAATTTCATTACATAACAAGTTACTTTTGCTGCTGTTTGATAATTTTTATTACCATTTAATGAAATTGCTAATGCAGGTAATCCAAGATGACGACCTTCTATCGCTGCTGCTACTGTACCAGAATAAATTATATCATCACCTAAATTTGGACCACAATTAATTCCTGAAATAACTATTTCAGGATATGGTGAAATAAACTGATTAATACCTAAATAAACACAATCAGAAGGAGTACCTTGTACTGAAATATCTCCATTTTTTAAGCGAATGATTCTTAAAGGTTTGTGAAGTGTTAATGCATTTGATGCTCCACTTTGATTCCTATCTGGTGCAATAACCTGAACAGAATAATATTCACGTAACACAGTAGAAAGCATTTGAATCCCAGGAGCTGTTACACCATCGTCATTACTTAGCAAAATCTTTAACATTATAATTTCTCATTAATTTAACTTTAAAAAAATATAATAATTCATAAAAATATGATATTTAAAATTTATAATAAATTTTATATACAATTATTATACTTTTTATCAAAAAATATTAATTATGATAATTATTTTTTTATAAAAAAGTACATTAACTAATTTATTTTTTTAAAATATTTTTTACAATTGTATTTAAAAAATAATATAAATAATTAAATTTTTAATATAAATATATAAAAATTAAAATATTGTAAAAATTAAATAATATTTTTAAAAAAATAAATAAAAAATAATTTTAATAAATTATTTAATAAATACTATACTTAAAATATAAAATATAATAATTAATATAATAAATATATTTCAAAATATTTATTAAAAACTCAAAAAAATATTAATTTATTTTAAATCAATTGAAAAAAAATAACTTTTTAATAAAAATAAATTATAATTTATATTATAAAAATAAATTAAAAATAATAAAAAATTATTTTTATTAAAAAAATAAACTAAAAAATATTGCATAAATAATTTATTATATTTTCTTATTAAATTTATTTATTATTATAATTTAAATATCATATTTTTATTCATTAAAATTAATTAAATTTTTGTCATTTTATTATTTAAAAAATATATGAAGTTATAAAATAAATTAATAATATTTTTATTATATAAAACATTAAATATATTATATATTATATATATTTAAAGAATTTTTATTTAGCCATTTAAACTACTTTTAATTAACAAATAATACTTTTTATTAAAACCACAACTTCACAAGCAATACCTTCTTTTCGACCTATAAATCCCATATTTTCAGTAGTAGTACTTTTAATATTAATTTTATTAATATTACAAGATAAATCAGTTGCTATATTTTTTTTCATATCTTTAATATACGGCAATATTTGAGGCACTTGCGCAATTATAGTGATATCCAAATTACTGATAATATATCCATTTTTTATTATTTGATTATAAACTACTCTCAATAAATCACGACTATTTGCATCTTTGAAATTGGGATTTTTATCAGAAAAAAATAAACCAATATCTCCTAATGCTGCTGCACCAAGCATAGCATCGATTAATGCATGCAATAAAACGTCACCATCCGAATGAGCAATTAATCCATTTTTATAAATAATTTTAACTCCACCTAATATAATAGGCCCATTACCACCAAATCTATGCACATCAAACCCGTGTCCGATCCGCATTAAAAAATTACCCCCTAAATTAAAAATAAACAAAATCATTTTTTTTTATTCATTACGATGAGAAAGATAAAATTCAAGCAATAATAAATCTTCTGGTTGAGTTACTTTGAAATTATCACTTCTTCCTTCTAAGAATTGTGGATGATAACCACAATATTCTAATGCCGAAGCATCATCTGTAATAATTGCTTTTTTTTCTAAAGCTTCAATCAAACAATTAGTGATTAAATTTAAAGGAAAAAACTGAGGTGTCAATGCATGCCATAAATTATTTCTATCAACAGTATAATTAATATTTATTGTTCCTTTAATTGAACATTTTATAGTATCTCTGACCGGTGTAGCTAAAATACCTCCATCGGAAGACTGATGAGTATCAATAAAATGAATAATATTATCTAAATCAGAATGATGTAAACAAGGACGCACAGCATCATGAACTAATACCCAACAAGAATCTAATAATACATTATTTGATAAATAATGTAATCCAGCTAAAACAGAATAAGATCTTTGAGAACCACCAATAACTGTTTTAATAATCGAATTCTTTGAAATAGCTAATTCATAAAAGAAAATATCATTTTCGCGCAATAAAACAATAATTTTTGAAATTCTTGAATTTTGAAGCAAAGTTGATAATGTATATTCAATAATTGTTTTTCCTGCTATTTTTAAATACTGTTTAGGATAATTAACTTGCATTCTTCTACCAATACCAGCAGCAGGTACTAATGCAACAATCTTTGTTTTATGATTAGATATACTATAACACATGATTTTTAATCATTAATTAATTATAAATTATAATAATGTCATTATTAATAACACTATTTTAGAAAAAATATTTTATGGTGCATAATATTTTAATTAAAATATTACTTTTTTTTATTAGAAATAGAATTTTTATTGATAATACGATAAAAAGATTCACCAGATTTAATCATAAGAAGTTCAAAACGAGCTCTTTCTTCAATCACTTCAGATTTTTCTGCATTTAAATCATCTACTTCAGAAAATAAATATTTATTACGTGATTTTAACATTATATTTAAACGTTCTAGAGATAAAATTTCATTTTTAATATTTATATAATCATAAATACCATTTTTACCTAACCATAAAGAATACTGTAACCAAAATAAAACTATTAATAAGATAATTATAAATATACGCATATAAATATATAGAATGTTCATTACATAAATAATTTTGTATAATTTTATTAATAAAAAAATCATGAATAAAATATCAACTTACATAAAATTTATTTTTTTCAAAAAATAAATTTCATATTTTCACCTTAAAAATATATTTATATTTTAATAAATTTTTTTAGTTAAATATTTGATATCGTCAAAAAATGAAACCTTATTATTAAATAGTTTTATTATATACATAATTAAATTTATTTATTAAATGTTATTAAATAATTTAAAAAACAATTTATTAATATTTTTTATAAAAAATAAAATTTTTTAATAAATTTTTTATTTTAATATCATTATATATTGGTAAATTAAAATTTTAAAAAATAGTTATATATAAATATATATTTTAAATATTAATTAAAATATTATAAATTAATAAAAAATATTTTTTATATTTATTTAACTTTTTTTAAAAAGAACAATTTATAAAATTACTATAACATCTTATTTTTTATAAAAATTAAAAAATAAATCACATTAATTTATATTTTTTATTACAATATATTTTTCTTTAAAAGAAAAATATATGCTTTCTAAATCATTTTAAAATCATCAAAATTTAATAAAATTTATATAATACTAAAAATAAAAAAGAAAAATTAGAAAATAAATCAAAAATATCAAATAAAATATATGAATGGTGCAAATAAAATTTTTAAATTATTTAAAAATAAAACTAATAATTTAGTTATTAATTTTATTTATATTATAAAATAACCTTGTTGTATATTATATATTATAATCTAAATATATTTAAAAATATAATTTTTTAATTTAATATAAAATTTTTATTTATTAGATAATGATATTTTTATTTATAAAATCTTATATCTTTAATTTGATTTTTTAATTTTTTTCCTGCTCTAAAAGTAACTACCCTACGAGCGCTAATTAAAATACTTTCACCAGTTTTTGGATTTCTACCAGGACGTTGAGTTTTGTTACGTAAAGAAAAATTACCGAATCCTGAAAGTTTTACTTGCTCACCATTTTCTAATGCACAACTAATTTGTTCAAAAAATAAATTTACGATATTTTTTGCATCGCATTTTTTTATTCTTAATTTTTTAAATAAATCTTCTGAAATTTCAGCTTTTGTAAGTACCATATTACTCCCTTAAATATATTTTAAACCTTCTTTTTAATGCAGCAATACATTTATTAACAGTAGCTACAATATCTTTTTCTTTTAAAGTACTAACGGTATCTTGTAACACCAGACTAATAGCAAGACTTTTATAACCTTTTTCTATACCTTTACCAGAATACACATCAAATAAGTTTACATCAACTATATACTTTATATTAAGTTTTTTACACTCATATAAAATATCTGCTGCAGGTATTTTATCTGATACAAGAATAGAAATATCTCTTCGGTTAAAGGGAACTCTGGGGATCTGATTTATTGAAGGAGTAACACAATATTTAAACGTATCCCATAGTAATTCAAAAAAAAATGCTCTACTATATAACTTCAATCTATTTTCAATACTGGGATGAATAGCTCCAACATTTCCAATAACATGATCATTTAAATAAATTTTTGAACTTTGTCCAGGATGGAATATTGAAGAAACATGGTTTTTAAAAAAGATATTTTTTAAATTACCTGTAAGTGATAATATTGCTTCAAGATCGCCTTTTATATCAAAGAAATCAATAAACCTTTTCTCTTGTGACCAATGTTCTTCATAACGATAACCGGTAACAATTCCGCTTAACATAAATTCTTGACGTACACCATACTCTGCATTTATATCTGGCATAAATCTTAATCCAGTTTCAAATATACGAACACAATTTTGTTGACGATGTTGATTATACATTACTGTTGTTAATAATCCTGGAAGTAAAGAAAGACGCATTTCAGACATATTAACAGAAATAGGATGCAGTAAAGTCATTGCTGGTTCTTTTGGATATAATAATTTTTGAATTTTAGGATCAACAAAACTATAAGTAATAACTTCATTATAACCACGATCTATTAATAAAGTTTTTACTCTTTTTAAAGAAATTTTTGAGTTAAAATTGTGAGTAGGTATAACGAAATTAATACTTAAAGGTATATTTGGTATTTTTTGATAACCATAAATACGTATAATCTCTTCAATTAAATCTTCTTCAATGTGAATGTCAAATCTCCAAGATGGAACAGTAACTTTCCAGGAGTCCTTCTGATTTAATATTTGAAAACCCAAACATTTAAGAATTTTAGTAACCTGAATATTTGTGATATGATGACCAATTAAACGATTAATTTTTTTTTTAGTCAACAAAATATTTATTTTTTTAGGCAAATTTACTTTAGAAGTAATATTAACAATATCTCCAGCTTTTCCACCACAAATATCAATTATTAATTTACTAGTTCTTTGAATAGCTTGATACTGTATTTCTGGATCTACACCTCTTTCAAAACGATGAGAAGCTTCAGTATGCAAACCGTAATTACGAGCACGTCCAATAATAGATAATGGATTAAAAAAAGCTGATTCTAAAAAAATATTAGCAGTATATTCATTTATGCCAGAATATTTACCACCAAAAATACCAGCAATTCCTAAAACATTTTTTTCATCAGCCATTACTACAGTATCTTGATTTAAAATTATTGTACGATTATCTAATAATACTAAACTTTCATTTAATTTTGCCATTCTAACAATTAAAGTCCCATGCAATTGATCTATATCATAAACATGCAAAGGTTGTCCGATCTCTAACAATACATAATTAGTAATGTCAACAATAGGGTTAATGGTGCGAATACCACTTCGATTTAATCTTTCTCTCATCCAAAATGGGGTTTTGTTTTTAAGATTAATTCCCTTAATGACCCTACCTAAAAAACGAGGACAGGCATTTGGAACTGCAATACGAATTGGAAAAACAATATTTTCAGTAACTTGTACTGATTTAACTTTCATCTTTCTTAATCTAAGATTATTAATAGCACTAACATCACGGGCAATCCCTAAAATACTTAAACAATCAGCACGATTAGGTGTTAAACTTAACTCAAAAATACAATCATCAAGTTGTAAATATTTTCGAATATTCATCCCAACAGGAGCATCATAAGGTAATTGAATAATATCGTTGCAATTATTGTAAATTCCTAATGTAAAATAAGAACAAAGAATTCCTTCAGAGATCTTATCTCCTATCATTTTAACTTTTACCATAACATTACCAGGTAAAACAGCACCAATAGGAGCAACAACTACTTTTAATCCTGTGTAAAAAATTTTAATATTATCATAAATAATATTAATTAAATTATTTAAACCAATCTTAATTTTTATTAACAATAAGCTATTTATATTAGGATGTTTATAACATTCAACAATTTCACCAATTACTACACCTTGAAATTGACTAGCAACATTTTTGATTTCCTTTATTTCTAAACCAGCCATTGTCATTTGATCTGATAATTTCTGAGTATTAATTTCTGGATTTACCCATTCACGTAACCAGTATTCACTAAATTTCATTTAATAATCCTATTTTATTTAAATTGTTTAAGAAAACGAAGATCATTTTCAAAAAATATGCGTGAATCAGTTATCTTATACCTTAACATTGTTAAACGTTCTATTCCTATACCAAAAGCAAAACCTGTATATATATTATGATTGATATTAACATTACGCAATACATTTGGATGTACCATACCACAACCTAATACTTCTAACCATTTACCATTACTACCCATTACATCAACTTCGGCAGAAGGCTCAGTAAATGGAAAATATGAAGATCGAAAACGCACTTGAATTTTTTCTTCAAAAAAATAATTCAAAAAAACGTTTAATGTATCTTTTAAATGACTGAAATTGATATTTTTGTCAATAATTAAACCTTCTGTTTGATGAAACATTGGAGTATGTGTTTGATCGTAATCATTGCGATATACACGACCAGATGTGATAATACGCATAGGAGGACGTTTTCTTTTCATTACTCGAATTTGCATACCAGAAGTTTGTGTTCTTAACAAAAAACTATCATTAAACCAAAAAGTATCATGTGAAATACGGGAAGGATGATAAATTGGAATATTTAAAGCATCAAAATTATGATAATCATCTTCTACTTCAAAACCAGACACAACAGTAAAACCAAGTGCAATAAACCATTCTTCAATGATTTCAATTGTTTGATTTACTGGATGTAAATTACCATTTTTGCTAAATCGACCAGGTAACGAAACATCTATACTTTCAGAAAATAATTGATTATTTAGAATATTATTCTCTAACTGATTTTTTCGAATCTTTAATAATTTTTTTATTTTATTTTTAATTTGATGAATTTTTATAGTTACTGATAATTTCTCGTCTTCTGATAAATTTTGCAACTTAGATAATATTGATTTTAAATAACCACTTTTTCCTAAAAACTCAACACGTACTGAATCTAAAGCAGCAAGATTTTGAGTTTTTTCTATAGATTTTTTTGCCTTTGCAACTAACTCAGTAAGTTGTAACATTATTCCCTCATGTTCTTAATATTTTTATTAAAATTATTTTTTTAAATAAAATTAAAAGTTACTCTTTAATCAAGAATAATTTTTTTATAAAATATGCATATTATTTTTAACGTGTAAAATAATTGTTTATTTAATACATTGAGTTAATTGATTGTTTTTAAGTTTTTTTTGTACACAAATATCATGCATCTCTATTAAATTAATAGACTTATATTTAAATAAATTTAATTTTAAGAATTTTTTTATTTAAAACAACATAATAGCTTTTAATTTTTTAGATTATTAATATTTTTTATTAAAAAGAATTTTATAGATGAGAATTTATAATTCTGCATGAGAAAATTGATAAAGTAATTTAAATTATTTTTAAAATCAATTTTTAAATAAATGGTTTTTAACTTTAAAAATCAATAAAATTTTAATAAAATTTTATTAAATAAAATAATTTTTTGAAAAAATAATTATTATTTTCATAAGAATTATATAAAAACTAAATTATTAAAACAATAAATACTATATAAAAATTTTTAATTATCTAAAAACATAAACTAAATCTTTTTATATTAAAAAATATGTAATTTTAAATTACTTTTTTATTCTTACATAAAATAAAATTTTTTATTTTTTAATTATTTAATTATTTTTAAAAAATTTTATAAAAAATAAAAAATTTTGTCATTAAAAATGTTATTTTTTTAAAATTTATTTTAATAAATTTTAAATTTTTTAATATTGTCTTTTATATATTACATAACAGACATTATATATTTATAATATTTTTTAAATTTTTAAAAATAAATTTTTTTAATTTAGATATAGAAAACAAAAATAATTAAAAAAAATAGAAATTTATATATTTTAAAAAACAACTTTTTTAAAAAAATAAATAAAAAAATAGAAATAAATACACAAAAAAGAAAAATAATTATTCTATATTTCTTTTAATGCAGTTTTTGCTTTTGTAATTAACCCTAAAAATCCCATTTTATCAAAAATAGCAATATCAGATAATATCTTACGATCAATTTCAATAGAGGATCTTTTTAAACCATTTATAAAAGAACTATAAGACAAACCGTGCTGTCTTGCAGCAGCATTAATACGCAAAATCCATAATTTACGAAATTGTCGCTTACGCTGACGACGATCACGGTAAGCATATTGTCCTGCTTTAATTACTGCTTGTAAAGCAATTTTATAAACACGTGATCGAAGACCATAATAACCTTTTGCTTGCTTTAATATTTTTTTATGACGAGCTCTAACTACTACACCTCTTTTTACATGAGCCATTTTAATTTCCCTAATTTATCTCTTCAAAAAAATAAAATTTTAATAAATTTTAAGCTAATAATCAAAAATTATACATATGGTAAAGATGTAATAATTAAATTTAAATCACCTTTTGATACCAAAGTTTTTACTCGCAAATGACGTTTACGCTTAGTTGATTTTTTAGTTAAAATATGACGAAGATTAGCCTTCTTATGTTTAAAATTATTACCTTTTGCAGTTTTTTTAAAACGTTTTGCTACGCTACGCACTGTTTTCATTTTTGGCATTTTAACATCCATTAAACGTAATTAATCATATCAATATATACCTTGATTTATTGATATTTATCTAAAAAAATTATTTTTTAGGAACTAAAACCATAATCATTTGACGAGATTCTATTTTTGTTGAAAAAAATTCAACAACAGAAAATTCATTTAAATCATTTTTTATTCGATTTAACATATTAATACCAATCTTTTGATGAACAATTTCACGCCCACGAAAACGTACAGTAATTTTTACTTTATCACCACTATCCAAAAATCGCATAAGATTACGTAATTTTACTTGATAATCAGCTTCATCTGTTCCAGGACGGAATTTAATTTCTTTTAATTGAATTACTTTTTGTTTTTTTTTCTGCTCTTTTAGTAATTTATTTTTTTCATAAAGAAATTTTCCATAATCCATAATACGACAAACTGGTGGATCAGCATTGGGGCTAATTTCCACTAAATCAAAACCGGCTTGATCAGCTTTTAAAAGCGCTTCTTTTAAGCTAAAAAGACCAAGTTGTTTGTTATTAACATCATTTAAACGAACTAAAGGAGCTTTAATCTCCGTATTGATACGATTTTGACGAATCGTTTGCATTCTTCTTCCAACTTTAATATCTTATTTCCTCCAATTGATAAATACTACGAGTTTTAATTTCATGAAGAACTCTTTTTTTAAATTCTATAATATCAAATGTTCCTAAATTTTTTCCACTACAAGTTCGAATAGATACTTGTT
This sequence comes from Arsenophonus sp., assembly GCA_031446105.1. GTDB lineage: Bacteria > Pseudomonadota > Gammaproteobacteria > Enterobacterales > Enterobacteriaceae > Arsenophonus. The sequence goes on along the minus strand of CP132907.1, from coordinate 821,338 downwards.
TTAATTTTACTTCTTTATCACCACAGATTAACATATAAGGTACACGACGCAAAGTATGCTCACGAATTTTAAAACCTATTTTTTCATTTCGTAAATCTGCTTTTACACGAATACCGACATTACACAATATTTTTAGTAGTTTTTTTACAAAATCAATCTGTTGATTTGTAATATTAAGTATAATAATTTGTAATGGTGCTAACCATGTTGGATAAAGACCGCCATATTGCTCAGTTAAAATTCCAATAAAACGTTCAAGTGAACCTAAAACAGCACGATGGATCATTACAGGATTTTTACGTTCATTATTTTCGTCAATATAAAAAGCATTTAAAAAATTAGGTAAAGAAAAATCAAGTTGTATTGTACCACATTGCCATGCTCGATCTAAATAATCATAAAGAGTAAATTCAATTTTAGGACCATAAAATGCACCTTCTCCTTTTTGATAAGTAAATGGGATATTTTCTAATGCTTGAGCAAGATCTAATTCTGCACGATCCCATTGTATATCGTTTCCTATACGTTTTTTTGGTCGAGTAGATAACTTAACTGCAATTTTTTTAAATCCAAATATTGCATAAATATCATAAATCATTTTAATACATTTTTTTATTTCGTCTACAATTTGATTTTCAGTACAAAAAATATGAGCATCATCTTGAGTAAAACCACGAACTCGCATTAAACCATGTAAAGAACCTGATGGCTCATTACGATGACAACTTCCAAATTCTGCCATACGCAATGGTAAATCACGATAAGATTTTAATCCTTGATTAAAAATTTGTACATGTTCTGGACAATTCATAGGTTTTATACAATATTGACGATTTTCAGAAGAAGTAACAAACATATTTTCTTTATAATTTTCCCAATGACCTGTTTTTCTCCAAAGCATACGATCCATCATCAAGGGAGTTTTAACTTCTTCATACTGATACTCACGCAATTTACTACGAATCATTTTTTTTAATTCAAGAAATATAATCCACCCATTATTATGCCAAAATGTCATACCTGGCGCTTCATCTTGCATATGATATAGATCAAGTACTTTAGCAATTGTACGATGATCTCTTTTTTTTGCTTCTTTTAAAGATAATAAATAAAAATCTAATTCTTTTTGAGTAGACCAAACTGTCCCATAAATTCTTTGTAACATTTTATTATTTTTATTACCACACCAGTAGGCTCCAGATACTTTTTGTATCTTGAAATAATTACAAAAATATATATTAGGTATATCAGGAAAATCGGAAATATCAACATATTCTTGATAATAAGAAACTTTTAAATAACTATTTTTATTATAATTTGCTTCTAAAAATTCAATTTTATAATTTTCATTTCTATCTAAAAAAATATTTTTTGCTTCTTGCCAACTAACTTGTTTTTTTATTATATTATATTTTTTTTTTACTAATTCATTCATTCTGTTTTCAATTTTTTCTAAATCCTCTTCTATTAAAGTATGCTCAAGATCAACATCATAATAAAAACCATTTTTTATGGTATTATAACTACCCATCTTAATACTAGGCCATAATTGTTTTATAGCCTGTCCTAGCAAAAAAACACATGAATGACGAATAATTTTTAATCCTTCTTGATCTTTACTTGTAATAATCAATACTTTAGAATTTTTATCAATAATATAATTAGTATCAACAAGTTTACCATTCACAAGACCACCAATACATTCTTTTGAAAGGATTATACTGATATCATTAGCAATATCTATAACTGAAATAGAATCTTTATATTTACGTTGATCACCATTAACAAGAGTAATAATTGGCATTGAAAATCCCTTATTTTACAATAATGAGTCATAGAAAGATTCATAATCTAATGTAAAAATATAAAAAAATATTTTTTTATAATTCATATAGATTATTTTATAGTATTTATAGCATATTATTTAATTATAAAAAATATATTTTATAATGCATTAATAAACTCTATAAAAATAAACTTAATTCTTATCATTTCTTTTTTTATAAATACAATTTATTTTTAATAAAATTTTTATATTTTCTTTGATTTTATTTTAACTAAAAATATTTTTATATTTAGTATATTTTAATAAATGATTTTTTTTTCCATATTTATTTTATAAAATTTCGAAATCATTTAAAAAAAACTTATTAAATTTTAATTACAAAAAAATACTAAAAATAGTGTACTCAAAATAATTTTAATATCTAATAAATAAAAAAGAAAATATCATAATATAAAAATTAAATATAATTTATTTTAAAAAATAATGTATAATTTATTAATATATACATCATATATTTTTATATAATTTTTATAAAATATTATTTTTTAAATTCAAAAAATATTTATGAAAAAAAAATCTAACAACTTGTTTAAAAAAAATATAAATTTATTATTTTTTATTACATTATTTTTTATACATACAATGGTAAATGCAAAAAAATTTACTGTCGTCACTACTTTTACTATTATTCAAGACATTGCAAAAAATATAGCAGGTAACGCAGCAAATATCCAATCTATTACAAAACCAGGAGCGGAAATTCATGAATATCAACCAACCCCAAAAGATATTTTAAAAGCACATAATGCTGATTTAATTTTATGGAACGGGTTAGGACTTGAAAAATGGTTTTATCGTTTTTTTGAAAATTTAAATAGTATTCCCGCTGTTACGATTACTAAAGGAATACAATTAATGCCAATTAGAGAAGGAGGGAACAAAGGCAATCCTAATCCTCATGCTTGGATGTCTACAAAAAATGCATTAATATACATAGAAAATATTCGTCAGGCGTTTGTCAAATATAATCCTCAAAACATGAAAATATATAATAATAATGCAAAAATATATGCTAATAAAATCAAAAAACTTGATACAACATTGCGTAAAAGACTGATAAAAATTCCAAAAGAAAAACGTTGGTTAGTTACCAGTGAAGGTGCTTTTAGTTATCTAGCTCATGATTATAATTTTAAAGAAGCTTATCTATGGCCAATTAATGCTGAAGAACAAACTTCTCCACAACAAGTTCGTAAAGTTATTCATATTATAAAAAAATATAATATTCCTGTAGTTTTTAGCGAAAGTACCGTATCTGATAAACCAGCAAAACAACTTAGCAAAGAAACAAACGCTCAATATGGAGGTATACTTTATGTAGATTCTTTATCTAAAAGTACCGGTCCAGTACCAACATATATAGAACTATTAAAAACAACTGTTGATACTATTGCAAAAGGTTTTGGAAAATAATTATGAATTATGACAACAAACCTCATTTAATCATCAATAACATTACAGTCAAATACAATAACTCACATATTGCTATTTATGATGCTAACCTTAATATAACTGGTGGTTCAATTTATGCATTAGTGGGAATAAACGGTAGCGGAAAATCAACATTATTTAAAACAATAATGGGCTTAATAAAACCAACAAAAGGATTTATAGAATTAAATCACAACAAAATAAAAAAAGCTCTTCAAAAAAATATTATTTCTTATGTACCACAAACTGAGGAAATTGATTGGAATTTTCCTGTTTTAGTGTCAGATGTAGTAATGATGGGAAGATATGGAAAAATGGGAATTTTAAAAATCCCAACTAAAAAAGATAAAAAAATTGTTGCTGATGCATTAAATAGGATTGGTTTAACAGGTTTAGAAAAAAGACAAATAGGTCAACTGTCTGGAGGACAAAAAAAAAGAGTATTTCTTGCACGAGCCCTTGCTCAACAAGGAAAAGTATTATTACTAGATGAACCATTTACTGGGGTAGACATCAACACAGAAAATTCAATTATTGATCTTTTACGTGTATTACGTAACAATGGTTATTTAATTTTAGTTTCTACTCATAATTTAGGGAGCGTTCCTGAATTTTGCGATCAAGTCATTTTAGTAAATCGCACAATATTAGCCAGCGGTCCTATTGAAACTACTTTTACAAAAAAAAATCTTCAACTTGCTTTTGGTGGAGTTTTACGACATATTCATCTTTCTGGTGCAGAATTACATGATGATGACGATCCTCGTTCATTAACTGTAATTACCGATAATGAAAAAGCAGCAGTTTTTTATGGACATCACGAAGAAATATCTATAGTTAAAAAATCAGGAAAAAAATAAAGCATGTTAAATTTTTTGTTACAACCTTTTGAATATAACTATATGGTCAAAGCAATTTTAATTAGTGGTATTGTTGGAGTAATTTGTGCTTTTCTCTCTGCTTATCTAATGTTAAAGGGATGGTCTTTAATGGGAGACGCTCTCTCTCATTCAGTTGTCCCTGGTATCGCTGGAGCTTATGCTCTTTCTATTCCCTATTCTTTAGGTGCATTTTTTAGCGGTATTCTAGCTGCACTGGCAATAGCCTTAATAAGACATGTCTCTAATCTTAAAGAAGATGCGATTATCGGTTTTATTTTTTCTACATTTTTTGCTTTAGGATTATTAATCCTTTCATTAAATCCCACATCAGTAAATGTACAAACTATTATTTTTGGTAATATTTTGGGTATTGCTAATGAAGATATCATACAAATCTTGATTATTTCAATAATCTCATTTATTGTATTAATTTTTATATGGAAAAATTTATTAGTAGTATTTTTTGATGAAAACCATGCTCGTTCTATTGGATTAAACCCATTAAAATTAAAAATTGTTTTTTTTATATTATTAACTGCATGTACAGTTACTGCTTTACAAGCAGTTGGATCAATACTTGTTATTGCAATGGTAATTACACCTGGAGCAACAGCTTACTTACTTACAGATCAATTTAATCGATTATTACTTATTGCAATAATTATTGGATTTATATCTAGTACTTTTGGTACTTATGCAAGTTACTTTATAAACGGGGCTACAGGTGGAATTATTGTTATAATACAAACTATAATATTTCTTTTTGCTTTCTTTTTTGCACCAAAATACGGTTTATTTATTAGATATATAAAAAAATACAAAAATGATCAATGTTATGAAATCTTTAAAAGAAATAAATTTCAATGAATGAATTCATAGAATTATTAGTAATACCTTTTAGTTTTTCTTTTATGCAAAAAGCTATTATTAGCGCATTAATTACTGGATCAGTATGCGCCATACTATCATGTTTTTTAATTTTAAAGGGATGGTCTTTAATGGGAGACGCTATCTCTCATGCTGTATTACCTGGGATAGTTCTCGCTTTTTTAATGAATATACCTTTAACTTTTGGAGCTTTTTTATCAGGTTTTTTTTGTTCTTATACAACAGGTTATTTAAAAAATAATAGCCGAATTAAAGAAGATACTATAATGGGTATAGTATTTTCTGGCATGTTTGCCCTCGGACTAGTAATGTTTATGAATATTGACACAGACCAACATCTTACCCACATTCTTTTTGGTAATATATTAGGAATCAATGATATTGAATTTCAACAAATACTTTGGATATCAGGATTAAGTGCTATTATTATTTTATTAAAACGTAAAGATTTTTTAATTTATTGTTTTGATCCTATTCAGGCAAAAATTGTTGGTTTATCTGTTGAAATATTGCATTATTGCTTTCTTTCTTTATTATCTTTAATTATTGTAGCATCTTTGCAAGCAGTTGGTATTATTGTTGTCATTGCTATGCTAATTTCTCCTGGTATTATTGCTTTTACTTTATGTAAAAACTTTAATAAAATGATAATTATAGCTATTATTGCTTCTGTTACCTCTTCTTTTTTAGGTACTATTATTAGTTTTTATATTGATGGAGCTACAGGTCCTTGCATTGTGATTACTCAAGCTATATATTTTATAATTTCATTAATATATAATCATATTAAAAAAATATATGATCTTTTTATTGCAAATAATGTAAAAAATTTTTAATAAAAAATATAGTAAACTCTATAATTAAAAATATTGTTAATTATAACTTATTTTAAAAATCAATCAAATCTTATAGAACCTATAATATTCCGATAATATTTTTTTAAAATGTCAAAAAAATAAAAATATCAAAATATTTACAATTATATTTTATGAATTAAAACAATGTTCTATAAATTCATTTAATATATTTATAATAATATATTTTACATTTTACTAGTAGTATATTTTTTAATTTGGATTTTTAAAAAATAAATTTTTACCAATAACCTAATTGTTTCCACCACAACCCACCAAATACAATCCAGATAAAAAGATTAAATAAACTTAATATAAAACCTATCTTCCACCATTCTGATAAAGTGGTATAACCTGAACCAAAAATAATTGGCGCACTACCTGTAGCATAATGTGTTAATGACATCATCAATGATGAACAAAAAGCCAAAATTAAACCTAAAAACATAGGAGGAGCACCTAATGTTAATCCAGCGGTAAAAAATGCTGCTAACATTGCCATAATATGAGCTGTAGTACTAGCAAAAAAATAATGAGAATAAACATATATTAATACTAATAATAAAGTTCCTGGAATCCAATTTAAACCCATATGACTAATTATACTACCAACTTTTTGTGAAAACCAGTAAATCAATCCAAGTTTGCTTAAAAAAGAAGCCATCATAACCAATGCAGAAAACCAAGTAATTGTATCCCAAGCTCCTTTATTTTTTAAAATATCATCCCATTTTAATATTCCAGTACAAAGTAAAATGGAAATTCCAATTAAAGCAGCTACTGTTGGATTAATACTAAATTTATTACCAAAAATAAAAGCAGGTACATCAGCCCACATCAATAACAATATAAAAAATATTATTAAGGTTATTATTTCTTCTCTTGAGATGGACCCTAACTGTTTTAATTTTTTTCTAGCAAAAATTTGAGCATCAGGTGTTACTTTAATTTCAGGTGGGTAAACCCAATAAATCACTAATGGCATTACCAGCAATGAAATAATACCTGGAATAAAAGCAGCGATAGCCCACATTCCCCAAGTAATTTCGAACACAGGAAAAGTATTTGCCATAATTAAACTAACAATTAATGGATTAGGCGCTGTTGCAGTAATAAACATAGCTGATGTAATAGGATTAATATTAAAATTTGTTAATGCAAGATAACGTCCAATTTTTTTTGAGGTAGTTGATTTTGGTTGAGAACCAAAGCTATCTGCAATAGAACACATAATTGGATGTATTATTCCACCACCACGTGCTGTATTACTTGGTGTTACTGGAGCCAATACTGTTTCCGCAATTACTAAAGAATAAGCAATTCCTAAAGTTTTTTTTCCAAATAAAGAAATAAAATAATAACCAATACGTGAACCCAATCCTGTTTTATTTAAACTAACAGAAATCATAATAGAAATACCAATTAACCAAATTAATTGATTAGAAAATCCGCTTAAAGCATCATTAACTGCCTGTGTTGTATTATTTGGATTAGTTACACCGGTTATAGCAATTAAAGTAATAGCTATAATTGAAATTGCTCCTATTGGTAATATTTTAAATATAATTGATAATATAGTACCAATAAAAAGAGCAAATAATTGCCATGCATGGATATCTACCCCCTGAGGAGCAGGAATAATAAACCAAATTGTAAAAATAATTCCAATAACAATAATAATTGATAAAAATCTTAACGGAATAAATTTATACATATTATATTATCCAATAAATTAAAATAAATTCGTATCATATTAAAATATATTATATTATATAACTATTTATAATATCATGAAATTCAATATTATATACTTGTTTATAAAAAATAAATTTTTATATGTTAAATTAAAAAATAATTCCTTAAATGAAAAAAAATAAAAACAAAAAAATTAAAAGATAAATAATGAGTATTACTTATTAATCAATTTTTTATAAAAAATCATTTGTATAATAATCACATAAAAATAGTAAAAACTTTTAAAATATTTTTTATATCCATTCAGTATGCATAGAAGTTTTCTTTTCTATATGAAAATAAGTATGAGCGCCAAAATAATCACGTTGTGCTTGAATTAAATTAGCTGATAAAATAGGAGTACGATAATTATCATAATATGAAATAGCTGCTGTTAATGTTGGTAATGGTATTCCGTGTTTTATACCAATACAGATAATATCACGTAATGATTCCTGATATTTATCAATATTTTTTTTAAAATAAGGAGATAACATTAAATTCACTAAACATGTATCTTGATCATAAGCATCGCTAATTTTTTGTAAGAATTGCGCCCTAATAATACAACCGGAACGAAAATTTTTTGCAATATCACAATAATTTAATTGCCATTTATATTTATCTGATGCTATTTTTAATTGATAGAATCCTTGTGAATAAGCGATAATTTTTCCTACATAAAGCGCTTGACGAATTTTTTCAATAAAGGTTTCTTTATTTTTTGTAAATTTAAAATTATGTGGACCAGTTAATATTTTTGATGCTCTTAATCTCTCTTCTTTTAAACAAGAAATATAACGAGCAAATAAAGATTCAGAAAGCAGAGTAGAAGGAATTTCTAATTCTAAAGCATTTTGACTAGACCATTTTCCTGTTCCTTTACTAACTGCAACATCTAAAATAAGATCTATTAAAAAAACACCATTTATTTCTTTTTTACGAAAAATATCAGATGTAATTTTAATTAAATAACTATTTAATTCACCTTTATTCCATTCACTAAAAACATCAGCTAATTCTTCATTATTTAAATTTAATATATTTTTTAATATCAAATAAACTTCGGCAATAATTTGCATATCACAATACTCTATCGCATTATGAACCATTTTCACATAATGACCTGCACCATCAGAACCAATATAACTTAAACATGCTTCACCATTAATTTTAGCTGCTATTTTTTGAAAAATAGGTTTTATTAGATTAAAAGATTTTTTTTCTCCTCCAGCCATAATAGATGGACCTTTTAAGGCACCTTCATAACCACCAGAAATTCCCATACCAATAAATTTAATACCTTTTTTAGAAAGCTCTTTATTACGACGAATCGTATCTTTAAAATAAGAATTGCCTCCATCTATTAAAATATCATCCTTATTTAAATAAGGTATCAATGAAATAATCATTTCATCTGTAATCTTTCCAGCTTTTAACATTAATAAAATACAACGTGGTTTTTTTAATGAAAAAATAAAATCATTAATTTGATAAAAGGGAATTAATTTTTTATCTTTATTTTCTTTAATAATTGTCTCAGTTTTTTCCCTAGAACGATTAAATATTGATACAGAATAACCATTATTTGCAAAATTAAGTGCTAAATTGCATCCCATTACACCCATACCGATTAAACCTATGTCTTGCTTCATCATAAAATAAACTCATCTTAATGATCAATTATAAATAAACAAATATTTAAGTATATAAAAATTAATAAATATTTATCTATCTTCTTTATCTTAATTTCTAAAAAAATTAAAAATTTATTTATATAATATTAATATTTTTTATCTTAGATATTTTTTGATCTATATTTTTAAAACATTTAATAAATCTATTCTAATTTATATACGAAAATATAATTTTTAATTACTACAATAATTTTACAAAAAAAATAAAAAATATTTGAACTTAAATGATATTAAATTTTAAAAAATATTTTTTTGTCTACAAAAATAATATTTTTTATAAATTAAAAATTATTAAAAATAATACATTCTATAATATAAATAATGATCTTCTAAAATTATGTATAAAAAATAAGCATAAAATATTATTAAATAAATATTAACAGATATTTAAAAAAATAAAAAATATTATTTAAAATAAATTATAAAATTTAATATATGAATACCTATAAAATATCCGATAAAATTAAAAAAGTATACATTTATAATATTAAATTAAACATATTTTCATTTTAAAAAAATCTGTAAATCACATATTTAATTTTATATATAAATATTTTTTATATAAATGATATAAAAAATAAAATTTGTATTTTTTTTAATCAAAATTTTTTAATAAATTGTAGAAATAACATAATATTTCTTAATTATTATTAATATTATCAGTTTATTTTAAAAACAAAAAATATTGATAATATATATTCCTTACCAAATTATTATATATGATTGTTTATAGAATTATAATCTTTATAAATTTTAAAAATAAGTAATATAGTTTTTATTTATAACAAAAAATATTAAAAATTATCTTAAGATATTAAAAACTATCAATATTTTTTTTATCTTCAGTAATTTTACTTCCTACTGCACTTTTTTGATTATTGTATTTTGCATTTGGTCGAATACTATACGGACGTTCAGCAAAACCTGATAAACATTCAAAACTTAATGCACCAATAATCATTCCTGGTTTTAATGCTAATGGCAATTTTCCTGAATTATAAAATTCCAATACAAGATTTCCAGACCAACCTGGATCAACACGATGAGCAGTAACATGAACCATTAATCCTAAACGAGCCAAAGAAGATCGACCATCCAACCAACCAACAATATTGTTAGGTAAACAAATTTTTTCTAAAGTAACTGCTAATACCAATTCAGTAGGATGTAAAAAAAATGCATTATCATATTTTAATGTAATTTCATTACTCATAATTTGATCTAAAGCGACATTTACTTCATTTTTTTTACCACTAAGATCGATATAAGGTACTTTATATCCTTGAAATACTCGAAATTTATTTCCCAAACAAATATCAACAGTTGCTCCATTAATACGTTCAATTGATGGCCGTGGTTCAATGATTATTTTTTTTTTATTTAGCCAATTAACTATATCACGATCACAAAGACGCATTTTTTATCCTTTTTTAAAGTAAGAAATTAATTTTATAAAATAAATAATTATTGACAAAACTCTCTTATTTTAGCTTTTAAAATATCAATTGCTATCCGATTTTTTCCTCCTCTAGGAATAATGATATCTGCATATTGTTTTGATGGTTCAATAAATTGAAGAAACATTGGACGTACTGTTTGCGTATATTGTTTAAGAATGGAATTTAAAGTTCTTCCTCGTTCATGAACATCTCTTTTAATTCGTCTAACTAAACAAATATCTAAAGGTGTATCTACATAAATTACAAAATCTAGTTCGTCACGCAAACGTTTATCGGTCAATAACAAAATACCTTCGAGAATAATAACTTTTTTAAAGTAAAAAAAATTGTGGTATTTTTGCGCGTATGATTAGTATAGTCATATTGTGGTAAATGAATACCTTTACCTATTTTTAATAATTGCAAATGATGAAATAACAGATCATGATCCATAGAATTAGGATGATCGTAATTTACTTTGCTTTTTTCTTCCATAGTCATTTTATCTTGACTTTTATAGTAACAATCCTCATCAATTATACCAATATTATTATCACCTACTTTATTAAGCAATTCATCATAAAGAGTTTTTGCAATAAGACTTTTTCCAGATGCTGAAGGACCAGATATTCCTACAATAGTGCATTGATGTACTAATTTAGACATTTTAAAAAACCTTTTTTTTCAGAAAAAGTAAAGTATATTTTTGTATAATCATATATTATATAAAATCTTTTTATTATCTTTATATGTACTGAATAATTTTTTTTAAATAAAATACTCTTAATTATCTTTATATAAAATATTCTTTAATATTCTCTAATGTTTCAAAATATTATTAACAACATATTATCTATAATAAAAATTTTTAAATAAATTATAAATATAATAAATTCTATATACCATATGTAACTAGTTAAATAATAAATAACAAATAACTTTTATCATTTTAATTTATTTAAAATAACTAAATTAAACTATAAAGATTATCATACTTAAATATTAAAAAATTAAAAAATATATTTTTCATGTAAAAATATTAAAAATAAACATTTTTATATAAAGATATTTATTTATTTTTATCTTTCCATACAATTTTTTTAAAAAATATTTTAATATTTTTATCAAAAATAATTTTTATTGTAATAAAAATAAAATATAATATTTACAAATTTATTTTTATTGTACAATTCTATAATATTTTTTATAAAATTATAAAATAACTTTTAGAAAAAATAAAAACAATTTTATTGATGATAAAAAAAATTTATATATAATGCCAAATATAATTCTTAAAATATTCCTTTTTTGCTGTTTAATTTTTATAAATCATATATTTTATTAATAATTATTTTTTATGATATTTCTTTAAAAAATTTTAATTATTATTTAACAGTATTAGAAAACTAAATAAAAATATGTTTAAAAGTTTTTAACTATATTGTTGAACTATTATTTTAAATAAAATATATTTACTAATAAAAATAAAAAAATAATAGATCCATTATATTCATATCTACTTAAACATCAATAAAAACAATTACATAAAATAACAATTAAAATTCTACTATTATGCATAAAATCGCGAAAAAAATTTTAGTTACTTGTGCTTTACCTTATGCCAATGGTGCAATTCATTTAGGGCATATGTTAGAACACATTCAAGCAGATATTTGGGTACGTTTCCATCGTATGCTTGGAAAAGAGGTCTACTTCATCTGTGCTGATGATGCACATGGTACCCCAATAATGCTTAAAGCTCAAAAATTAAAAATAGCACCAGAAGAAATGATTAATCAAATAAAAAAAGAACATGAAAAAGATCTTGAGGATTTTTTTATTAGTTATGATAATTACTACTCAACTCATAGTATAGAAAACAAAAAATTATCTGAAAAAATTTTTTTAATATTAAAAAAAAATGGTTACATAAAAAGCAAAATAATTTCACAACTTTATGATCCTATAAAATGTCTTTTCCTTCCAGATCGATTTATTAAAGGTACCTGTCCAATATGTTCTGCAGCTCATCAATACGGTGATAATTGTGAATTATGTGGCGCAACTTATCATTCAACAAAACTTATTAATCCATATTCAGTTATTTCCGGTGCAATCCCTGAAATACGCAATACAAAACATTTTTTCTTTGATTTACCAGCATTTAGCCATATATTAAAAAACTGGATACAATCAAATTTTTTACATAAACATGTTCAAAATAAAATACAAGAATGGTTTAAAAATGGATTACAGCAATGGGATATTACTCGCGATGCCCCATATTTTGGTTTTAAAATACCAAATGAAGAAAAAAAATATTTTTACGTCTGGTTAGATGCACCTATAGGTTATATCAGTACATTTCAAAATTTATGTAATAAAAAAACAAATATTGATTTTAATACTTATTGGAAAAAAAATACGACTACTGATCTTTATCATTTTATTGGTAAAGATATCGTCTACTTTCATACTTTATTTTGGCCAGCAATATTAGAGGCTATAAATTATCGTAAACCTACAAATATAATAGTTCATGGTTATTTAACAATAAATGGCACTAAAATGTCAAAATCACGTGGTACTTTTATTACTGCACGTTCTTATTTAGAACACTTTGATCCTGATTGTTTAAGATACTATTATGCGGCTAAATTATCATCAGGTATTAACGATGTTGATTTAAATTTAATTGATTTGGTCCATACTGTTAACAGTTATGTAGTTAATAAAGTAGTTAATATAGCAGCACGTAATGCTGGATTTATTAATAAAATATTTCATGGTAAATTATCATCTCGTCTTGCAGATCCTTCTATTTATTCAAAATTTATTTTAGCAAAAAAAAAAATTGAACAAGCATATTCTGATCGTGAATATAATAAAGTAATTCATCAAATCATGCTTCTTGCTGATTTAGCTAATAAGTATATTGATAATCAAGCACCTTGGATTCTTGCTAAAAAAGAAAAAAATGGAGGAGAATTACATGATATATGCTCTATGGGAATTAATTTATTTCGTGTATTGATGATTTACTTAAAACCTGTATTACCAGGATTAAGCATTCGTACAGAAAAATTCTTAAATATTTCACTCCAATGGAAAGATATAAAACATCCTTTATTAAATCATAAAATCAATCAATTTAAAAAGTTATTTCAACGTCTTGATATAAATAAAACAACCTCAATTTTGACAAAATCTTTCAAAGAAAATATTAAATAATTTTTATATTTATAAAATTATACAATAATAATTTTTATATTTTTAATATATAAATATCTTATATTAAGAAAATAAAAAATATTTTATATAATATATAAAAAAACAATTATATAAATTTCTCTATAAATACTATAAATATATAAATATTAAAAAATTTTAAAATAACAGATTCAATATAAATTATAATTAAATTTTTACTAAATATGTATAATATTTAATTATCCATGTTATATTTTAAAAAATATTTTATATAATATATAAAAAACATTAAATTTTATTAATTTAAATAAAAAATATTTAAATATATAATATTTTAATTAAAAAATAATTTTTAATTTCTTAAATTTATATTAATAATATTTACTAAGTATTTAATATATTAAATATAATATATTAAAAATATTTTTATAAAATCTAATTAAAAAATTATATTAATTCAAAATATTTTTTTATTTTTTATTAACTGATCATATAAAATAAATAAAAAAATAATTATTGTAACCAAATTAATATTTTTATGATTATTTAAATAAAAAAAACATAAACAAATTTAATAATTTATATTTCTTAAATGCAAAATAATAAATATATAAATTAATATTTTTTTATAAATTTACTACGTTAAAATTACTTATAAAAATACTAAAATATAAAAAATTATAAAAAATGTACTATTTATTAGTATATAATATAAAAATATAAAAATAAAAAATATTATAAAAATTTATTTAATAATTTAAAAGATTTATGCAAAATATCTTTATTATAAATATAACTTTTGAAAATTTTTATAAAAAATTAAATATATAAATTTAATATAAATTATATTATATAAAATAAAAATATTTTTTATAAATTTATTAATTTTATTTTAACTTAAACAATATATTTTTTTATTAAAAAATAATTTAATTAATTGCGTAAACGAGAAACATTACGCAAAAATTCTTGACGAGTATCGTGACTAGATTTAAATAAACCACCAAGCGATGTTGTCATAGTACTACTTGTCATATCATGAATACCTCTAGCTTTAACACAATAATGAATAGCATCAATAGAAACAGCAACGTTAATAGTATCTAACAATGTCTGTAATGCAATTAATATTTGCTGTGTTAAACGTTCCTGAACTTGTGGTCTATTAGAAAAAAATTGAACAATACGATTAATTTTTGATAATCCAATTAATTTATCTTTTGGGACATAGGCCACGGTTGCTGTTCCATCAATTGTAATAAAGTGATGTTCACAAATACTTGTAAGTGTAATATAACGTACAGTAACCATTTCATCAACATCCATTTTATTTTTAATTAAAGTAATTTTAGGAAAATTATTGTAATCTAATCCTGAAAAAATTTCATCTATATACATTTTAGCAACACGTTCTGGTGTTTTAATTAAACTATCGTTTTGTAAATCAAGATTTAATAAACACATAATTTTATGTATACATTTTTTAATCTTCTGTTTACGTTGATTATAAGATAACGATTTCATATAAAAAGGCGTTTCAATACCAGAATTTTCTAATGCTCTACGAACAAGATCTGCTTCTTCTGTTAAGAATGACATTTTTTTCCCCAAAAAAAGTAAATTTTTAATCAAAAGTATCAAAATATGCTTTTTATAACTGCAATTTTTTTATAATACATTTATAAAATTCTTTAAATTTGACACCTTAAAAAATATTTATAATATTTTTTTAAATATACACTAATGTATACATAATAAAATATTTTTTAAAAATAAAAATAAAAAAATTAACTAATATATTATATTACATAATATATTTAAATAATAAATAATATATGATTTTCTTGCAAAAAAATAAAAATAAAATATATTTAAATATTAAAAATTTAACAAAAATTAAAAAACAAAAATATTAATAGATAACAAAAAATAATATTAAAAATAAATAATTTTTAGTATATTACAAAATATTTTTTATTATAAATATTTATAATACATAAATAAAAAATACACAAAAAATATGGTTTATTTTTATTTATTAATTTATATCTTAATATAAACATATTTTATGAAAAAATAGTTTTTTTGTATTTATATACAAAAAATAATTTTTATAAAAAATTATTTTTTAAAAAAATATCATAATACATTATATTTTTTATAAATATTAGATATATAAATAATTATATAAAATTAAATAAATTTTATGAATTTTTAGTATAAAATACTTTATATTTTTATATTAAAATAATTTTTAATATTTCTAATTATATATATTAATATATCAATATTAAACAAAAATACTATTTGATATAAATTATACAAAAGTTAAAAAAATTATTACTTAAAAAAATAACTATTTTATTTTTTAATAAACATTATTACTATATCTCTTTATTATAATCAATTTTAAATTTAATTTAAATATAGTTAAAAACTATTCACTCATATAATAATTATTACAAATAATATTTATGATTAATTTTTTTTAAAAATAGTAAAAAATTTATTAAAAAATCAATTATTAAAAAAGAAAATATAATTATTTATATACAATACTAATCGATACTAATAAATATTTTTTTAAATAAACAAAAAACAACAAAATTTTTTAAAATTATATAAATTTATAATAAAAAAATCATAAAAATAAAAATATATTTTTAACAAAAATTAAAAAAAATATTTGTTTATATTTTTTTATGCAATAATTGTTAATACCATTAAAAAATATTATTACTAAATGCATATTTAATTTTCTATAATTTTTATATTTACTTGAGGATATATTTAATGTTGTTTTTTTTACATCAAAAACCAAAAAAAATTTTACCAATATTATTATTAATTTTAGCAATGATATCAATACAAAGTGGTGCTTCATTAGCTAAAAGTTTATTTCCAACTATTAGTGCACTTGGAATAACAACACTCCGATTATTTTTAGCAACAATTATTTTATTTATTATCTTCAAACCTTGGAGAAAAAAAATACATAGGCATTCCTTAAAAGATTTATTTATCTATGGAATATCTTTAGGTTTAATGAATTTTTTATTTTATTTATCTCTAGAAAGAATACCTTTAGGTATTGTAGTTGCATTAGAATTTACTGGACCACTTGCTGTTGCAATGTTTTCTTCAAGACGTCCAATTGATTTTCTTTGGATATCTATGATTATTGTTGGACTAACATTTTTATTTCCTTTAGGAAATAAAATTAACAATTTAGATATAATTGGAATACTTTATGCTTTATCTGCAGGTATTTGCTGGGGTATGTATATTATTTTTGGACAACGTGCTGGCGCAGGATACGGAACAGAGACTGTAGCCTTAGGTTCATTTATTTCTACATTAATTTTTTTTCCTATTAGTTTATTTACAATTGGTGTAAAACAATTACTTGATTTTTCAATTTTTCCTGTTTCACTTGCTGTAGCTATTTTATCTACTGCATTTCCCTATACTATTGAAATGTTTGCATTAACAAGAATTCCAACAAAAACATTTGGTGCATTAATGAGTTTAGAACCTGCAATGGGTGCTTTTATGGGTATGATTTTTCTTAATGAAAAATTATTCTTTACTCAATGGTTGGCGTTATTTTTTATAGTTGGGGCATCAATTGGTTCAACATTAAGCATAAAAAAACAAAAACAAAAAATTATTTTAAAAGATTAAGAATCTTATTTATCATTAAAAAACAAAAAAATTTAATTTTTAAAAATTATTGTTTTATTTTTAATATTATTTTAGTATTTTTAATTTTATTTTTTTATTTTAAATAAATATAATAATATATAAGTTTATTAAAAAAATAATATAATTTATAATACTTTATCTGATAATTTTAAAATATAAAAAATGTTTTTAATAAAAAAATATTTTAATAAATTTATAAAAAATTTTAAAATATAAAATTAGATAATATTTTTTTAAAAAATTATTAAAAATAATATATTTAAGTATATGTTAATAAAAAAGTATTTTTCTTATTCAACAGGCAAACTATTATCTTTTCCCCATTCAGACCAGGATCCATCATAAAGTTTTACTTGATCATTACCTAAAATTATTAATGCCAGCAAAACTACGGCAGCTGTCATACCTGATCCACAACTGATTACAGTAGGCATCATAGTATTAACACCTTGTTTGTAAAAAATAGTATTTAATTTTTTTTCTTTTTTATAACAACCTTGATGAACTAACCAAAACCAAGGTACATTTTTACTACCAGGAATATGCCCCATTCTTAATCCTGGACGTGGTTCTGGTTCTTTTGCATTAAAACGCTTAGTTGTACGACTATCAATAAATTGAATATTTGATTTTCCTAAAAGAGAAAATACTTCTTGTTTTGATAATACATAATCACTGGAATATTTAATAGTAAAACATTGTTTTTTTCTTACAGTAGAAATACCAGATTCTATAAAATAACCAGATTTTTCCCATCCATTTAATCCGCCCGATAAAATTTTAACATTATTACATCCAAATATTTTAAAAGTCCACCATGCTCTAGGCGCAGAAAATAAATCACCCTGATCATAAATAACAACTTGATGAGAATTACTGATACCTAAATCTGTAATCATATTATTAAAAGTTATTGTATCTGGTAACATATGAGGTAAACTAGAATATTTATCAAATATATTTGAATTCAAAAATTGTGCACCAGGAATATGTTTTTTATAAAACAAATATTGATAATTTGTTTTTTCTAAGGTTTTTTTAGAAGAAGCATCGAGAATAACAACATTTTTATCTGTTATATGGTCATAAAACCATTTTGGAGTAACAAAAAATCTTGCATGCATAAAAAATCCTCAATTATATAAAAACAATAACTATAATAATTATATTATTTTAAAAAATAATATTTTTTTATATTAAAATAAATAAAATAATATTATATTATTGTAAATAAGATTATTTTTATATAATTTTTTAATATATTTAATATTTTTTAAGAATAAATAAAAAATAAATTACTTTTTAAAAAAGTTCTATAAAATACAAATCGTTTTATTGAAAAAAAATATCATTAAAAACTTAATAATATAAATTAATTTTTATTTTATTTTATTAACAAAATAAATATAAAAAATATTGTTATAAATTTGATATACATATATTTTTTTGCTTTAAAAAAATATTAAATTAATTAAATAAAATAATTAATTTAACAAAAAATAAATATACATTAAAAATTATCAAAATTTATTTTAATAATTTTGATTAATAATTAAAATCAAATAAACAATAAATACAATATATATAATTTTATATAATAAATTTAATAAAATTAAAAAAATAATAATTATTTATATTTTAATTTTATAAAAATTTTTAAATATTCTTAATGTACTTATATTAATAAAAACTACTATTATATAGTATATATAAAAACTATATATTAATAAAAATATATCAAATTAAAATATAAATTTTAAAAATACCTTAAAAATATAAAAAATAATAATTAATTATTTTAATTTATAATTTTTAAATATTTTTATTATGTTCCATCAAATTAGTATTTAATTTAAGAATAAAAAAACATGTATATTGTTTTTATTATTATAATAATTAAAAAATTCAAATTATAAAAATATATTTTTATATAATTATTGATAATATAGTTTTTTTACTATTAAAAATTTTATTACTCTTAATAATACTCTGTACTCATGTAAAAAAAACAACAATTAATATTAATATGCATCCTATTATTAAAATACTTAAAATCCTCTCATATATTTTTTTTATTGATACTTTATTCAATACTTATAAATATAATTGTAAAAAAATATATTAAAAAAATACTCTATCTATATTTCTCAATATTCTAAAAAAAATAAAAGAACCTATCTTTAATCAACATAAGTTCTTTTATTTCAAAAAAAATAATAATTTTATATTAACACTAACGTCTATCACCAAAAATACGCAATAACATTAAAAACAAATTAATGAAATCTAAATATAGTGTTAATGCGCCAATAATAGCATATTTACGCATATTATCTTGATCTAAAGAATCAATTTGACTACCCATATTTTTTAGTTTTTGAGTATCATAAGCAGTTAAAGCAGAAAATATTAATACAGAAAAGTAACTGATAATTAACATTAAACCGGTATTTCTTAACCAAATATTTACTATTGAAGCAATAATTATGCCTATAATTGCCATAAATAAAAAAATACTTATACTACTTAAATTACGTTTTGTACTATATCCATATAAACTAAGAGCTCCAAACATAGTTGCTGTTACAAAGAAAGTACTAACGATAGAAGCACCTGTATAAGAAATTAAGACTAAAGAGGTTGTTATACCCGTTAGCATTGAGTACAACATAAACATTGCTGTTGCTGCACCTGCACTTAATTTAGGCAACAAAAAAGATAATCCTATTACCAAACCGATTTCAGCAATAATCAGTACTATCAGCATCCAACTATGCGTTACTAAATAACTAATAATATTGCTATTATTAATGGCATACCAAGAAACAAAAGTCGTTAATAACAAACCTACTGTCATCCAACCATATACTTGAGACATATAAGTTTGAATTCCTGCTCCAGCCCGCTGGATGATTGAATCATTTCTATGATCAAATAAATCCATAATGATTATCCTTATCACTGTAGTTAAAAATAAAGCTATTCAAAATAATAAATAACTCAGTAAAATTCAAAAAAGAATACCATATTTTTTTTTGAAAGTCATTAATTAAGATTAACAAATTATTACAATTCTACAAAAAATATTATTAAAAAATACAAACATTATTTTACTGCTATATTTTTTGTAAACATAAAAAAATATTTTAATACCAAAATATCTAATCAAAAATATTTTATTACGACTAAAAAAATAAAAAATCAATATTAATAAATTTCTTATAAAAAAATAAAAAAAATATAAAAAATAATAAATCTATAATTTTTGTTATAAAAATCAATATTTATTTTTTTTATAAAAAAATTTAAAGATTTTAAACAAATAAATAACAATCTTTTATTTTTGCATAATCGATGATCAAAAAAAATCTATAATAATTTAAAAAATATGAAAACTTTTAAAAATATTTTTTTAAAATATATAAAATTTTAAAAATATTTTTTATGAGTTAAAAAAAGATTTTTTTAAGAAAAAATTTATATAATTATTAAATGCAAATTTAAATAAAAAATCACTAAAAAATAAAAAATTTAAATATTAATTTAAAAATTAAAACGATCTAATATTTTAGAAAATTTTATAAATTTACCAATAAAAGAAGATTTCCAATGACGAAGATATGGAATCACTCCTAAACATGGAACGGACAAATTATTTCTTAATGTTAATAAATATTCTTCATCATGCTTTAAAAAAAAATTTTTAGTGGCAATCCAACCAATTAAAAATAATCCGCTATTTTTAATAGCTTGCTCGGTCAATATCGCATGATTAATACAACCTAATTTTATTCCAACAGTTAATATAACTGGTAATTTTTGTTCTATCACCCAATCAGATATTTTTTTTTTATCTGAAATTGGTGTATACCACCCACCAGCCCCCTCAATAATGACTAAATCAGCACAATCTTTTAATTTTCTTAATCCTTTAGTTATACTTCTATAATTTATTACCTTCCCTGATATTTTAGCAGCTATATTGGGTGATGTAGCATCTAAAAAAACAATAGGATTAACATCATTATAAGTAAGATTTACAGTACTATTTTTTCTTAAAAGTTCAGCATCTAAATTTCTTAAACCAAGAATTGATTGTATACCACCTGTAGCTATAGGTTTGTAACCTGCTGTTTTATAACCCATATACGATGCAGCCTGCAATAATGCACAACTAACAACAGTTTTTCCAATATCTGTATCAGTTCCAGTCAAGAAAAAACATTTACTCACAATAAAGTATTCCAAAAACAAGTTGATAAGTTAATGGAAAATTGTGACCAGTATTAGGATAATGGTAAACGAGTTGAGTTAATCTTTTTTTTGTCATTAACCTATTGTTTTTCCGTCTTTTAGATAAATAAGTAGCACCAATACCTTTTAAAGATTTTAATAAACACCAAAATGATGGATAATTTAATCGCCAAGATTGTTGTTCTAAACTATGAGGCCAATACTTACAAACCATTTTAATTTGTTCAAAAGTCATAAAAGAATTAATATGAGAATCATTATCAACTTTTTGCCAAGATTGTTTTAATTCTTTCAAAGAACCATCAACTAAAGTAGAAAAAGCGACGATCCCACCCTTTTTTGTAATACGATATAGTTCACTTAATGGAGTATATAAATTAGTACACCATTGAATTGCAAGATGACTAAAACATAAATCAACACTTTCATTTTTAAATGGTAAATCCTCCATATCTCCTTGTATATAAGTTATAGCAGTTTGTTTTTGTTTTGCAAAAGATAACATAGATTCGGAAAGATCTAAAGCAATAACATATTTTCCCGCTAATTGCCACTGATTACTAAAATAACCAGTTCCACAACCAGCATCTAAAACAATATCACATGGCCTTGTGGAAACACAATTAAAAAGATGTTGACCACTTTGTTGTTGAAAAATTGCAATATTATCATAATTTTTAGCTGCACGACCAAAAGCGCGAGCAATAGCTTTTTTATTCATCTGGATTATTTTTAAAAAATTCATGTAAAGTTTTTACTAATTTTTCAATATCAAACAATTTATGATTAGCTGTTATAGTGATCCTTAATCTTGCTGTACCTATTGGTACAGTTGGCGGGAGAACAGCATGTACCCAAAATCCTTGATGACGTAAAAATAAAGATAAATTTAAACAACGCTGATTATTTCCAATAACTAATGGTTGAATAGCTGTATTAGAATTTAATAATGCAAAATTATATTTTGCAGATAAATAACGAAAATAAATAATATTACGCTGTAATTTTTTTCTTAAATGATCTGCTTTACGAACTTGAATGATTGCCTCAGATAATGCTACAGCTTGTGCTGGTGGCATAGAAGTACTATAAATTAAATGCCGTCCATATTGCAAAAAATATTCTGCAATATTTTCATCACAAAGTAAAGCTGCTCCACTTAAACCAAATGCTTTACCAAAAGTTATCACTAAAAGTTGCGGTTTTATTTTATAAAAATCACAACTACCTTTACCTTCATTACCTATTACACCAATACCGTGTGCATCATCCACTAACAACCATACTTTTCTTTTTTCTGTCATAATTTTCAATGATAATAAAGGGCTCGTATCACCATCCATGCTAAATACTCCTTCAGTTATAACCAATGTTTTCCCGTTATGATTATTTTTTAAAAATTTTTCTAAAGTATTAATTTGATTATGCGGAAATCTTTTTAGTTTTGCTGCAGATAAAATTGCTCCATCTAATAAAGATGCATGAGTTAATCTGTCAGCAAAAATATAATCGTGTTTATTCATTAAAGTAATAATGATAGATTGGTTTAAAGTATAACCAGAAATAAACAATAAAGCTTTTGGATATCCTAACCAAACAGATAACTGTTCTTCTAAAATCGCATGAGCATTAGTATAACCAATGATATGGCCAGAACTACCACTTCCTACACCATATTTATTTAATCCAATTTTCCAAGCATTGATAATTGCATTATTATGACTTAATCCTAAATAATCATTATTTGAAAAATTAATGTATTTTTTTTGATTAAATATTAAAATACGTCCTTTATTTTTTTCAATAATATTGCGTTTTCGCCATAATGTTTCTTTTTTACGTAAATTAAGATGAGTAGTTAAAAACGTTATCCAATTCATCATATTGCCGCATTGTAAAACTTCTCTACATCAATAACTCTTATTAAAGAATCTTCTGTTTTTTTTATCTCTTCTGGATAATTTAAATTAATCTTTCTTTTTTCAGCATTAATATTTAGTTTTTTAAATAATCGTTGATCTTTATCCTCTGTTGGATTTCCAGCTGTCAATAATTTACAACCATAAAAAATAGAATTAGCTCCTGCCATAAAACAAAGTGCTTGTGTTTGCTCACTCATTTGCTCACGACCAGCAGAAAGCCTAACATAAGAAGTTGGCATCATAATACGAGCAATAGCGATTGTACGAATTAAATCAAATGGATCAATATCTTTATTATGTTCAAATGGAGTACCTTTTACTTTAATTAACATATTAATTGGTACACTTTCTGGAACTTTTGGTAAATTAGCTAATTGAACTAATAATGCTGCTCGATCAACAATATTTTCTCCTAAACCTAAAATACCACCAGAACATACTTTCATACCAGCTTGACGTACTTTATCTAAAGTATCAAGACGTTCTTGATAAGTACGTGTAGTAATTACATGATTATAAAATTCAGGTGAAGTATCTAAATTATGATTATAATAATCTAATCCAGCGTCTGCTAAACGACGTGCTTGACAGTTATTTAGTTTTCCTAATGTCATACAAGTTTCCATACCCAATGCTTTAACTTCTTTTATCATAGCCTCTAAATATGGCATATCTCGCTCGTGAGGATTCTTCCATGCAGCTCCCATACAAAAACGAGTTGAACCGGCTTTTTTTGCTTTTTTTGCTGATGAAATAACTTTTTCTACTTCTAGTAATTTTTCGGTTTTTAATCCAGTTTTATAACGTGCACTTTGTGGACAATATTTACAATCTTCAGGACAAGCACCAGTTTTAATTGAAAGCAAAGTGCTAACTTGTATCTTCTGAGGATCAAAATATAAACGATGAACCTTTTGGGCTTGAAAGAGTAATTCAAAAAAAGGTAAATCAAACAATGCTTGTGCTTGACGAAGCGTCCATGATTTTTTCATCTTCACTATCCTTATTTAATGAAATAAAAAAGTATTGCCAGTTTAAATAATAGCGTTATCATGTCAACAAAAAATCAAAAATAAATAAAATTACTTTTAAAAAATACAATTAATAATGAGAAAACAAAATGAAACTCGACGATCTTAATTTTGATATTAAACATATTTGGCATCCATATGCTTCTATGATTAATCCCATTCCATCTTATCCCATTATTACTGCATCAGGTGTTGAGCTCAAATTAGCAGATGGCAGAAAACTAATTGATGGTATGTCTTCTTGGTGGGCAGCTATTCATGGTTATAATCACCCAATTCTGAATCAAGCAGCTATAAAACAAATAAAAAAAATGTCACATGTTATGTTTGGTGGCATTACACATCCACCAGCTATTGCATTGTGCCGACAATTAATAGATATTACCGATAAAAAATTAGAGTGCATCTTTCTTGCTGATTCTGGCTCTGTAGCAATAGAAGTTGCATTAAAAATGGCATTACAATATTGGCGTGCAAAAGGAGAAAAACGTTATAAATTTCTCGCTTTAGAAAACGGATATCACGGAGATACTTTTGGTGCTATGTCGGTTTGCGATCCTAAAAATTCTATGCATAGTCTTTATAAAGGTTATTTGCTTCCTCATTTTTTTGTCCCAGCTCCAAAATATGGTTTTTATGATAAATGGAATGAAGAAGACATAGAAATTTTAGAAAAAAAACTTAAAAGATATGCCGATAAAATTGCAGCGATAATCCTTGAACCTATTGTGCAAGGAGCAGGTGGCATGCATATTTATAATCCTAATTATCTAAAATCAGTAAGAACATTATGCGACCGCTATCATGTTTTATTAATTGCAGATGAAATAGCAACAGGATTCGGTCGTACTGGAAAATTATTTGCTTATGAACATAGTTCTATTTCACCTGATATTTTATGTTTAGGAAAAGCATTAACTGCTGGTTATCTCACACTCTCAGCTACATTGACTACTCGTCATATTGCAGAAACAATTAGCAATAATGAAACAGGTTGTTTTATGCATGGACCAACTTTTATGGGTAATCCATTAGCTTGTGCAATTGCTGATGCAAATTTAACATTATTAAAAAATAGTCCATGGAAAATATGGATTAAAAATATTGAAAATCAACTTTTTTCTGAACTTTTTATGCTTCAAGATCATCCAAA
Organism: Arsenophonus sp.; assembly: GCA_031446105.1. Lineage (GTDB taxonomy): Bacteria > Pseudomonadota > Gammaproteobacteria > Enterobacterales > Enterobacteriaceae > Arsenophonus. The sequence goes on along the minus strand of CP132907.1, from coordinate 795,293 downwards.
AATTTTTAATATCAGAGTTTTAGGTGCAATTGGAGTCATTGAAATGAAAAAAAATCTAGACGTCAGTAAATTACAACGTCAATTTGTTAATGAAGGAGTATGGATTCGACCATTTGGTAAATTAATTTATCTTATGCCACCATATATTATTAAACCTAAACAATTAACTCAATTAACAAATGCAATAAAAAAAATAATTTCAATGAATAAATTGTTCGAATAATTTTAATTTTATTTATAATGAATGAATTTCAATCCACATTGGACCTTTTCCTATTAAATGACGTTCTATAAACTCTAAAAAACCAGTAATAGGATTTATTTTATAAATAGCAATATGATTAGATTTTTGACCAACTACAAGCAAAAAATTGCCAGTATTATCAATATTAAAACCACGAGGCTGAATTTCTGTTGCATATGATTCCATTGGTAATAAATTCAAACCATCACTGATTACCTGAAAGTGCCGAATAATACTTGTAGAACGTTCACTGGCATAAAGATGAAAACTGTCTGGAGTAATATGTATATCTGCTGCCCAAGGTTTATTTTTTAAACCAATTGGTATTATATCATATTTTTTTACTTGCCGATAAATTTTTAAAAAAGAATAAACACTAATAGTTGCATCTAATTCATTTGCACAATAAAAAATATTTTTATAAGGATGAAAAACAAAATGTCTAGGCCCTGCACCTTTTTTAGTAGAAATACAATCATGTTTACATTCTTTAAGAGGGTATCCATTATACTTAATCATAAAAATTCGAATTTTATCTTCCCCTAAACATGGAACTAATAAATATTGTTTATCAAAACTTATACCTACAGAATGAGGATTTTTTAAATTATCAAAAATTTGAATTACCGAATTAATAATGCCTTCTGCATCAATTGGTAATACCATTAATTGATTTCCATGATAAGAAACAATAAATAACCATTTGTTATGGTAATCTGTAATCATATAAGTTGGTGAAGATGGAATATTTCTAACAGCTCTCTTAATCAATTTACCTTCATGTGAAATAAGATAAGTTATAATAGAAAAATTATTTCGCATACCAAGATAAAGATATTTTCCATCACGACTAATTTTTATTGTTTGTCCTGGATGTGGTAAAATTAATTCTTGTAACAATGTTAATTTTCCTGTAGTATGTAACGCTAAAACATGAAGCTGCTTACTTTCTGGACTTGCAACATAAATAACTTGTTTCATAATTTAACCTCTTTAAAATATAAAAGTATTATAAAAAATATCAAATAAGAAATAAAAATATATTAAATAATCAATATTTTTAAATTTTAAAAAACATATTTCTATAAATTAATTTTTAAAATACATAAAAATTAATCCAGAAAAATAAATAATAAATATCATAATAAATCATGTTTTTTTACAATTCTATTTTTTATCGCTTCATAAAACTAATATATTTATATAATCATCATGATATATCTTTTTTTTATTTAAAATAATTTTAATAAATAAATCAAAAACATAATTTATTTAAAAAATATTGCACAAAAAAACATAAAAATTAAAAAATATTTAAATATAATTTATGTTACTTATTTTTATCAAAATTATTATAAAATATTTTTTTATTTATCATTTTTATATTAATTAAATAATTAAAAAAAATAAAATCATATAAAAAAGTTATATAAAATTTATTTTTACATTTTTTATTGGTATTTCTTTATAAAAATTGATTTAAAAAATAATGATTATAATATTTTTCATCTTTAATAATTATCATATTTAATATCATGAATCATATTTTATAATTAATAGTTATAAAAAATATTTAAAATATATCCAATAACTTTATATAATTAAAATATTCTTTAAAATTAAAAAAACCTGAAAATAAAAATATATTTTTTAAAATAAATGATTTTTAATCATCTTATTTTATTATGCAGCAATTATTTTTTTAATAAAAATAAAAAAAAAATAAAAAATATTCATAATAAATTTTATAAATATTTTTTAAATTTTTTTTTATTTTTTAATATCGTACAGTAAAATTGAATTATGGGCGATACCAGACTTGAACTGATGACCCCCTCCTTGTAAGGGAGGTGCTCTACCAAACTGAGCTAATCGCCCATTTTTTAAATAAAAATAGTATTGACAAATCTTATATATAATTCTTAATCAAGTCAATTTTTTAAATATATAAAAATTATATCAAAATATATTATGTTTTTATTAAAAAAGTAAGTTTATACTTTTATGAAAATAATTATATCATATATAAATAAATAACACTTAATTTTAATACAAAAAAATATAAAAAATATTATTTAAATATAAAATTTTATTATAATTTTTTATTTTTAATTATAGGATATATAAAAACAATTTAGGTCATTTTCATGAATATCATAAAAACCCGTTTTGCACCAAGTCCGACAGGTTTTCTACACGTTGGTAGCGCCCGCACTGCACTTTACTCATGGTTATATAGTCAAAATAAAAATGGGAAATTTGTATTACGTATCGAAGATACAGATATTACACGTTCAACAAATAATAGTATTAATGCTATTATTGATGGAATGAAATGGTTAAATTTAACTTGGGATGAAGGCCCTTATTACCAAACTAAACGTTTTAATCGCTATCATTCAGTAATTAATCACATGCTAGATACAGGAAAAGCATACCGTTGTTATTGTCTTAAAAGTAGATTAAATAACTTGCGGAAAAATCAAATTTCTAATGGTCAAAAACCACGTTATGATGGATATTGCAGAAATCATAAAAATAGTAACAAAATAAATGCACCATATGTAGTACGTTTTTGTAATCCCAAAGAAGGTTCTGTTATTTTTAAAGATAAAATTCGTGGACCAATTGAATTTAGTAATCTTGAATTAGATGATTTAATCATACGTCGAAGCGACGGTACTCCAACCTATAATTTTTGTGTAGTTATTGATGATTGGGATATGAAAATTACTCATGTAATACGTGGTGAAGATCATATTAATAATACTCCAAGACAGATCAATATATTAAAATCACTTAATGCACCCATACCTCAATATGCACATGTTTCCATGATATTAGGTAATGATGGAAAAAAATTATCTAAACGTCATGGAGCTATTAACATTATGGAATATAGAGAAGAAGGTTACTTGCCAGAATCATTGCTAAATTATTTAGTACGCCTAGGATGGTCTCATGGTGACCAAGAACTTTTTGATTTAAATGAAATGATATCTTATTTTTCTTTAAAAAATATTAGTAAATCAGCCAGTATATTTGATATTAAAAAATTATTATGGCTTAATCATTATTACATTAATTCATTACCAGCAAAATATGTTGCAAAACATTTAAAATGGCATATGGAAAAACAGGGTTTTAATATACAATCTGGACCTTCTTTAGAAAATTTAATAAAACTTCTTGGTAAAAAATCAAAAACTTTAAAAGAAATTGCCATATCGTCTCACTATTTTTATCAAGATTTTGATATTTATGAAATTGAAGCAGAAAAACAATATTTATGCGAAAATGCTATTTTACCTTTAGAAACAGTAAAAAAGAAATTAGAAAAAATAAATATTTGGAAAGAAGAAAATATTCAAGATATTATAAAATCAAGTGCAATAAAACTAGGGGTTAGCATTAAAAAAATTTGTATGCCATTACGTGTTGCTTTAACAGGAGGAATCTGTTCACCCAGTATTGATTTAACTTTATATGCCATCGGAAAAAATCGTGTTTTAAGACGTATTGATAATGCTTTAATTTACATTAATAATAAAAAAAATAAGAAAAATTTTACTCCAAAATAAAAAAATTATAAATTTTTAATAAATTCTTTTATATAAATATTTTCTTGGGGCTATAGCTCAAAAGGAAGAGCGCTTGTATGGCATACAAGAGGCAAGCGGTTCGATTCCGCTTAGCTCCACCAAATTTTAAAAATAATTTTTTTTAAAAAAATATATTTTAAAATATTACACTAAAAAATTATTATTTTTTAATCAATTCTAATGCTTTTTTAATAATATTAATATCTACATTTTTTTTAGATAAATTTTTACTTAAATAACATCTCCATTGACGAGATCCTGCAACTCCTGAAAACATTCCTAACATAGGACGAATAATATGACCTAAAAAAGTACCATTTTTTAATTCCCTATCAATATAAGGATACATTGCTTGTATTGCTGCAATTTTATCAAAAATTAAATTATAATTTTCTCCAAATATTTGAGAATCAACCTGCATTAATAAACTAGGATTTTTGTATACTGCTCTTCCTAACATAACACCGTCAATATATTGCAAATGCTTTTTAGCTTCATTAATAGTTTTAATACCACCATTAAGTACAATTATTAATTTAGGAAAATTTTTTTTTAATTGGTAAACACGTTTATAATTTAAAGGAGGGATCTCTCTATTTTGTTTAGGAGTTAATCCAGATAAGCATGCTTTACGTGCATGAATAATAAATAAACGACATGGACTATTAGTAATAATTTTATCAATAAAATCAATTAAAAATTCATAACTATCATTATTATCTATTCCAATACGAGTTTTAATGGTAACAGGAATTTTTACTGCATCTTGCATAACTTTTATACAATCCGCTACCAAAGGTGCTTCTTTCATTAAAGAAGCACCAAAACATCCATTTTTCACTTTATTAGATGGACATCCAATATTTAAATTTATTTCATTATAATTATATTTTTGAGCTATTTTTGCACAATGCGCCAATTCTTTTGGTTTATTTCCACCTAACTGCAAAGCTAAGGGATGTTCTTCTGAATTATAATTTAAGATATTTTTTATATTTCCATAAATAATAGCACTAGTTGTAATCATCTCTGTATAGAGTAAAGTTTTTTTAGTTAAAATTCTATGAAAATAACGACAGTGACGATCTGTCCAATCAAGCATCGGTGCAACACTAAAACGATTGAAATTACAGTAATTTTTAATTTTCATGTATTAATTTATATTAATTTTTTAATTATTTTTTAAATAAATTTTTTATTTTTTATTAATTTAAATAAATTTTAATATTATTAATTAAAAATATTAATGGAAATAAATTTAATCAAATTAATTCAAAATAGCAATTCAACATAAAATATAAAAATATGTTTAATCTGAAATTAATTACATAAAAAATCGCAAATTTTTAAAAAATTAATATCATATTTTATTAATTAAAAAATATTAAGAGTTTAAAACAAAAAAAAATTAAAATTATATTTTTTTAAAACATGACTATCATGATAATAAATCTACAAAATTTTAAGATATTTTATAATATTAAAGTAATATTTTTTAAAAGTACGTTTTTATTTTTAATATTTAAAAAAATACATTATTTTTTTAAAATATTATTTTTTTTAAAAAAAAATATTTATCTAAAATAATTTTAAAAATATAAAATTTTAAATTCTAAAATACAATAATATTCAAATACTTATACTTTTATTTTTTTATGTATATTTTGTAATACTTTAAAAGTATTATATAAAATTATAAAATAAAAAAAAATAAATAATTTTTAATACTTAATAAAAAATAATCTAAAATTTATTATAATTTTATGTATTATAAATTTTTATAAAATATTACAAAAATTATAATCTAATAAAATTTTAACAAAATATTATTTTTTTTAATTATAAAATATTATTTTCTTAATTATAATTAAATAAAATAAAATTCATCAAAAAATATTTAATTAATAAAAATAAATCTTATCATAAAAAAATTATTTATATAAAAAATATTATAATTTTAAAATAAAATTATATAATATAAGTATTTTAAAAAAAAATATTTAAAATAAAAAAAATAAAAATATTGAACATATAAAATAATTGCATCTAAAAATAAATACTTGTTTTGTTTTAAAAAAATAAATTTAAGTATAAATAATTTTATATTACCTTTATTTATTAAAAAAATCTTTAAAATTATCGGTCTATTAAAATTATTCCTGATATATTTCATATATCTAAAAAATAAATTATGCAATTAAACATATTTCGATTTTTTTTTCATTAAATCAATGATTTTATTTGGTATATTTTCCTAATCTAGATAAAATCTAGTAAGTTTGATACATAAAAAATATACTAGTCGCTTTCATATATAAAAATATATAAAAAATAGTATTATAAATAGTGATAATTTTAAATACTTATTTTTGTCAATATATTTCTTATAAACATTTTAAAATTTCAAAAAAATATTTTTAATAATAAAAAATTGTTAAATCTAAAAAAATTGCTAAAAAGGTAAATAATATAGCTAATTTTAGCGTATTTTCTTCTAAATATGGATAAAAGGCTTTTTATAATTTTTTATGCAATAAATAAAATAAATTAAATTTTATAAATACATTTATTATATCTTACTTAACTCAATTTACTGCTAATCTTTATAATTTTTTTATAAAATTGTAAAATCTTCCATTATTGATAATCAAAAAAGTGATTAAATTAATCTAATAATTAAAAATGAAATTATTGAAAAATTTTTATAATTAAAAAATCCTTACAAATAAAAAATAAATTTTATATTTTAAAATTATAAGAAAAATAATAAGCAATTATCTTAATATTATATAATATTTATAAAAAATATTTTTACTATTATATGCTTTATAAAAGTAAATAAGAAATTTTCCCAAATAAAATTTGCTAATAAAACTAGCATAATTAACAAAATTAATGTTTTTTAGAAAAATGAAGCCTAATAAAAAATAATGAAGCTAAATTAAATTATTAATTATTAGATTTAAAAAAATAATAAATGTGAAATTTACAAAAAATAAAATTTAGTTTATAAACATTAAATGATAATATTTAAATCAAAAAAAACATCTAAACTAATTTAATATTATTTTTAACAAAATATAAATTTTTTTAAAAATACTAAATACAATTAACTAAACATTTTTATATAGAAAATTATTTTGTTATTTTTAATATTTTCTATTTATTTTAATATTATCAAAATTAGATTGAACACATTATTAATTATTCCCAATATACCAAACAGTAATTTTTTTTTCCACGTTTTATTAAAGAATAACGTCCAAATAAACGATCTTTTTCAGTAAAAATATAGCTAGGATCAAAACATTTTTTACCATTAACCATTACTGAATGAGATTCGATCATTTTTCTAGATTGTCCACGTGAAAACACAAACTGCGCTTTAATTAATGCTTGTTGCAAATTTTCTCCTATATTTAATTTTATCATCGGCAATCCATCTTGTTCTAATTGTAAAAAATCTTTTATTGATAAGTTATCAATATCATTAAAAAACAAATTTTTAGTAATTCGTTTAGCTGCCTCTAAATTTTTATTTCCATGCACAAATTTAGTAATTTTTTCTGCTAATAAATATTGAGCTCTAAGTTTTTTTTGATTATTTTGATTTTCTTTTTGTAATATGTCTATTTCTGTAATTGGCATAAAAGTAAAAATTTTTAGAAAACGATAAACATCTGTATCTTTAGTATTAATCCAAAATTGATAAAATTTATATGGACTAGTTTTTTTTGGATCTAACCAAATAACACCATCTTCTGTTTTTCCAAACTTAGTGCCATCAGATTTAACTATAAGAGGAACAGTTAAACCAAAAACATTTTTTTGATATAAACGACGTATTAAATCAATACCAGAAATAATATTACCCCATTGATCCGATCCACCTATCTGTAATTCAATATTATATTTATGAAAAAGATAAGCAAAATCATAAGATTGAAGTAAACTGTAAAAAAATTCAGTAAAAGAAATTCCATGATTATTACGTTCAAGACGTTTTTTAACTGCTTCTTTATTAATCATTTTATTTACAGAAAAATATTTTCCAATATCACGTAAAAAATTTAACAAATCTATTTTACTAATCCAATCATAATTATTAATAATTTTTGCACTATTTTTACCACAATTAAAATCTAAAAATGGCAAAATTTGCTGACTAATTTTATTTGCCCATTCAAATACAATTTCTAAAATTTGTGATTTACGTGTATAAGATTTGAAACTTGGATCACCAATCAAAGCTGTTGCACCACCAACTAAAATAATCGGTTTATGTCCCATATTTTGAAAATGTTTTAAGGATAATAAAGGAACTAAATGACCTAAATGTAAACTATCGGCAGTTGGATCAAAACCACAATACAAACTAATTGATTCTTGTAAAAGTTTATTACTTAATTTTTTTTCATCTGTTAATTGAGTAATCAAACTCCTAGTTTTTAAATATTGTAATATATTTTTATGAAACATTAATAGATTCTCCATAAATCATATTTTTTTATTTTACATGCATAGTATCTAATCTCTTAATCTTTAAGAAATAAAATATTTATTTAATGAAGGTATGAAAAAATATGTTTTTTATTAAGGTGCTAAACGATTAATTTCCCAATGATCAGATTTCCATATATATATAAATCTATCATGTAATCTTTTACTACCACCTTGCCAAAATTCTACACTATGGAACTTAATGCGATACCCACCCCAAAAACTAGGAACTGGAATTTTATTATTTTTTACTATCTTACAGAATTGTAAAAAATGATTTTCCAAAACATTTCGACTAGATATTTTTTCTGATTGTGGAGAAATCCAAGCTGCTATTTGACTGTCTCTAGGTCGACTATAAAAATATTTAATAACTTCAGAGGAAGATATTTTTTTTGCAGTACCAAGAAAACAAACTTGACGTTCCAATGAATACCATGGAAATAAAACACTAACATGATTATTAGAAATAATATGCTTTGATTTACGACTAAATAAATTAGTATAAAAAATTAATCCATTTTTATCATAATGCTTTAATAAAACAATTCTTTGATATGGTTGTCCATAAGTATCTACTGTAGAAATAGACATTGCTGTCGGATCAACCAATTTTTTTTTATAAGCTTCTTTCATCCAAATATCAAATAAAATTAACGGATCATGAGTTAAGTCTTGACGTCTTAAAATTCCTTTAAAATATTCTCTTCTACAATTAGAAACATTAAATTTAGTATTCTTTAACATGTTTTTACCTCCATATAATTCCATTTAATCAAAATAAAAAAATCATATTATATTGATTAGTTTATAAAAAAATACATATACACTGGAATTATTAGAACATTTATGAAAAATAAAGATAATTGATTGAAGGAATTTTTTTTAAAATAAAAACTAAATATAGTTAATTTTTTAGATTGTTTTTTAAAAAATATATTATTATATATTAAGTTTAAGAACTATACTTAATATATTAAAATATAAAATAAATTCTTGAGAAAATATATATTTTATACTCATATTTTATAAATTAAACATTGTAAATAAAAAATAAAATTCAATATATGACTTATCTTATGTTATTTTTTTAAAATAAAAAAATAACTATACAGAAATTTTAATAAATTAACCATTTTATTTAAATAAAAAAAATAAATCTAATAATAAAAAATATTACAGAAATTATATAATTTTTTTGGATAAATACATTAAAATTTAATTTTAAGAAAAATAAAAAAATTCATTAATAATATAAAATATTCTATAAAAAAATATGAAATTGTTAATATAGCATTATTCTAAAAAACATAAAAACTTTAATTAATTTTTATGATTCATACTTTATCATTTATGATATAAAATAAAAAAAATAGTTATTTTTATATAAAATCTTAATTTTTTTAAAATAAAAAATTTTTCTATACACTTGAATTAATAAACTAGATTTTTTAAATAATTTTAAATATTAATAAAAAATTTAAAATCAGAAAAAATAAACTATATATTATTATTTAAAATATAAAAAATATTATATTTTTTATATTTTAATCTTATTTTATATTTTAATCTTACTTAAATTTTTTTTCTAAAATAGATATTTTACATAAACATATTTATTATAAAAAAATAAAAAAATATAATGTTATTATAATAACTATAAAAAATAATTTTATATAAAAATATTATATGTTAAAAAATCTCAAAAATATCAATTACTAAAATACATATTTTATATTAAAAAACAAAAAATATATAATAACAATCACAAAAAAAATAAATAATCAATATTTTTATAAATATTATATCCATCCATACTTTTTTTTATGTTATGCTAACCTTCTATATTCTATATATATATTTATAGAATATATTTCTTTTATTAAAAATAAATTAATACAAAAATGTCTAATAAAAAAAATGATATTAATGCATTATCAGAACGTTTTCGAGGCTATTATCCAGTCGTTATAGACGTTGAAACTGGAGGATTTAATGCAAAAAATGACGCATTATTAGAAATTGCAGCTATAACATTAAAAATGGATAAAAAAGGGTGGTTGGATATTGATGAAAAACTTCATTTTCATTTAATACCTTTTTCAGGTGCAAATATCGAAGAAACTTCATTAGCTTTTACTGGAATAGATCCAGAAAATCCATTGCGTAAAGCAGTAAACGAACATACAGCTCTATACGAACTTTTTAAAATGGTAAAAAATGGTATAAAAAATAATGATTGTCATCGAGCTATTATTGTTGCACATAATGCTAATTTTGATCATAGTTTCATAATGGCTGCAACTCAAAGAACAAATTTAAAACATACTCCTTTTCATCCTTTTGTTACTTTTGATACCGCTACACTTAGTGGATTAGTTTTTGGTCAAACAATATTAGCTAAAGCTTGTGATACTGCTGGAATACCATTTGATGGAAAACAAGCACATGGTGCACTTTATGATACAGATAGAACAGCTTTGTTATTTTGTAAAATTGTTAATAAATGGAAAAAATTAGGAGGCTGGCCATTAAATATAGAATAATACCAAAAATATAATATTTATTTATTCATAAAATATAAAAAAATACAAATATTTTTTTATAAAATAAATTTTTACTTTTTATATACTTAAATGTGTTTTTCATAAATCATTTGTATATTGCATTATTGATTATAAAGATATCATATTTTTTATAAAAACAAAAAAATAAATAAAAAATCTTAATTTTTTTACTAGTTAAAATAAAAAATCATATTACATTTGACAAGTAAATTTAAAAATAAATAAATTTTTTTATAATAATAATCTTGAATAAATATTTATAAATCTTATAAAAAGAAAAAATGAAAAAAATAATATTTTTGTAATTATAATTATCAAATTTTTAAAAAATTAAAAATATTATATAAAAAAATATATACTATTAAATTTACTACATGTGCAATAATTATTAAAAATAATATATAAAATTTAAGTGTAAATAATAAAAAATAACAAAATTTTTTTTAACTATAAATATGTTATATTTTTGATAACTATCATATATGATATATATATCATTATAAATTATTTAATATTTTATCATTGATTTATTTAAAAAAAATTTAATAAAAAATATAATTTTAAAAATACCATACTTTAATACTATAAAAATTTATTAACACATAAATAAAATAATCCTATTAAAAATATATAAAATTTATTATAAATAATATTTTATTGCTTACATTTAAAAAATAGTGTATAATATGAATATATATTAAAATATAAAAAATAAAAATTATTAATTAACACCATTAAAGAATACATAGATTAATTGTCATGAAAAAAACAAAAATTGTGTGTACTATTGGTCCAAAAACTGAATCCAAAAAAAAACTTTTACAATTGTTAAATGCCGGAATGAATGTTATTCGACTAAATTTTTCACATGGTAGTCATGAAGAACATAATCGAAGAATTAAAAATTTTCGCACCGTATGCAAATATAACAATCAACATGCAACAATATTATTGGATACAAAAGGACCAGAAATTCGCACCATGCATCTTAAAAATGGCAATGATGTATTTTTAAAATTAGGACAAAAATTTGTTTTTACTACTGATATATCAGTTACAGGTGATAAAAATAGAGTAGCTATTACATATTCAGATTTACCTTATGAAGTACAGCCAGGCAATAAAATTTTAATTGATGATGGTTTAATTCATATGAAAATTTTATCTACTAATAAAAATGATATAATATGTCAAGTATTAAATAATGGAAATTTAGGTGAAAACAAAAGTATCAATTTACCCGGAATATCAATTAATTTACCAGTACTAGGAGAACATGACAAAAAAGATCTGATTTTTGGTTGTCAACAAGATGTTGATTTTATTGCTGCCTCATTTATTAGAAAACATACTGATGTAGAAAAAATTCGTAATTATCTTAATAAAAATGGAGGTGAAAATATACAAATAATTTCTAAAATTGAAAATCAAGAAGGATTAAATAATTTTGAAAAAATTTTAGAAGCCTCTGATGGTATTATGGTTGCACGAGGTGATCTAGGTGTTGAAATACCAGTAGAAGAAGTAATTTTTGCGCAAAAAATGATGATTAATAAATGTATTTCTTCTAGAAAAATTGTTATTACTGCTACACAAATGTTAGATTCTATGATTAAAAATCCACTACCTACACGTGCTGAAGCAGGTGACGTAGCTAATGCTATTTTAGATGGAACAGATGCGGTTATGCTTTCTGCAGAAAGTGCAAAAGGCAAGTACCCTATTGAAGCAGTAAAAATCATGTCAACCATTTGTGCACGCACTGATAGAATAATGCCAAGCCGTATGAATGAAAAAAACAAAAATCACAAAATAAGAATTACTGAAGCTATTTGCCGTGGAGCTGTAGAAATAGCAGAAAAATTAAATGCTCGCTTAATTATAGTAGCTACCTATGGTGGAAAATCTGCTAAATCAATACGTAAATATTTTCCAAAAGCACCAATATTAGCTTTAACTACTCATGAAAAAACAGCTCGTCAATTATTATTAGTAAAAGGCGTAATTCCAGAAATAGTCAAGATTATTAATTCTACAGATGATTTTTATCATATTGGAAAAAAAATTGCTTTAGAAAATAAAATTAGTCAAAAAGGTGATATAGTGGTTATGGTTTCAGGTGCATTAGTAGAAAGTGGTACAACAAATACATCATCTGTTCATATTTTATAAGTTTATTTAAAATAAATACTACTATATAATATATTTTTTACTATAAAATTTTTTGAAAAGATTTCTTTAATTTCTTATAATAGTATACTACTATAGTATACTATTATAAGAAAAAATAAAAATTTTAGATAATTTTAAAAAAGATCTAATAATTGAAAATTAAAAAAAGAAAAATATTCTCTGTTTTGATAGAAATGTGTCATAATTACCTTACTACTTAATAAATTAACTAAATATAAAGGATAATATAATGAATCGTACTAAAATTGCATTAGCTTCTATCTTTTTAACTTCTTTTTTACTGGTGGGTTGTTCAAGTAGTAATCAAATGAATAAACTATCTTCTGATGTACAAACATTAAATGGTAAAGTTGATCAATTATCTAATGATGTAGAATTATTACGTACCGATGTTCAAACTGCTAAAGATGAAGCTGATCGCGCTAATCAACGTTTAGATAATCAAGTACGTACATATAAAAAATAATTAAATTATTTTATAATATGTAAATTTGCTAATAAATAAGGTACCTAAAATATAGGTGCCTTATTATTTATCTAATTTTTTTTTAAAAAAAGAAATGTATATAATTAAGATTTATTAACTTTATTAACTTTTACAGGCATTCCAGACCTACGCGTAACAACTTCATTCACTAATTTCTTATCAATCTCTTCTTGCTCTAAAAAAAATTTAAAATCATCACTATATGTTAATGGCATTGTTTGTGGATCATCAAATTCTGTTTTTGATAATGGTTGATGTACTTCTATATAACAACTACCATCAGATTCTTTATAATATTTAATAGGTTCATCAATGACTTGTACACGAGTTCCTAAAGGGATAGAATAAAATAATTTTTTTATATCTTCAGATCTTAACCGAATACATCCAGAGCTAACACGTAATCCAATACCAAAATTAGCATTAGTACCATGAATAAGATATTGTCCTTTATCATAAGATAAACGCAAAGCATAAAGTCCCATTGGATTATCAATTCCAGCAGGTAAAACATCTGGTAAAATTATTCCATCCATAGCATACCTTTTACGAATATCAGATGTAGGAGTCCAAGTAGGATTTTTAATCAATTGATTTACACTAGTTAACATTATAGGTGTACTTGCTCCTAATTGACCAATACCAATGGGATAAACAATAACTTTATTTATATTTTTAGGAAAATAATATAACCGTAATTCTGCTAAATTAATAATAATTCCATCATGTTTGGTCGCTGGCAATAACATTTGTGATGGGATAACTAATGTATTTCCAGCTTTAGGCAAATATGGATCTGTACCTGGATTAGCTTCTAACATACCAAGCATTCCTATATGGAATTCAGTAGCAATAGCTTCTAATGTTCTACCATCACTAGGAATGATATAATTAATATTTTCACCGATTAAGCGTGTACTCTTAGATGGTAAAAAATATTCAGTAGCATTAAGATTTAAAATAAAAATATTAAAAAAACATAAACTGATAAAAAATATTTTTTTGTTCATATACATCCTAAGAAAAATATATCATTTTATAATTTTCATGATTTTTAATTAATATGTATTATTAAAAATATTTAAGGTTTTGATTGTATAATTTCATGAGTGCGTTGAAGAATGGTTTGAACAATAGTATGTAACCCTTGACTACGTGATGGTGTTAAATGTCGCTCTAATGATAATTTTTTAAAAAAAAATTTAGTATTTATATTTAAAATTTCTTTTCCAGTTTTATTCTGAAAAATAATAATTATAAGTGCGACTAAACCTTTAACAATAGCTGCATCACTATCACCTAAAAAATGAATTTTACCAAAAATATCAACATTCATAACAATCCATACTTGACTTTGACAACCTGTAATTTTATTTTTAGATTGTTTTTGTTCATTACTTAAAGGTAATAATTTTTCTCCTAATTCAATTAAATAAAGATAACGTTCTTCCCAATTTTTGCAACGCAAAAAATTACATAATAATTTATTTTGATTAGGTAAATTAGACATTATTTTGCTCTTATATATTTTTTAATAAATTAATTAATTTAATAATTTTTTAATATGTTGCAAAATTTCTACTAAAAAATTAATTTCTTCCTTTTTTGTATAAATAGCTAAAGAAACTCGACACATTGCTTGTACTCGATAAAAATCCATTAAGGGTAATGCACAATGATGACCTGTTCTTATCGCTATACCATAATTATTTAAAAGAATACCTATATCATAGGCATGATGATTACCTAAATTAAACGCAACAACCCCCTGACGATTATCAGAACCATAAAGATTTAGAGAATTTATTTTTTTTAAAGAAATAATCGTATATCGCATTAATTCACTTTCATACTGATGTATTTCTTCATAACCAATATTATTAATATAACGCATAGCTTCACCTAAGCCTATAATACCAACAATATTTGGGGTACCAGCTTCAAAACGCCATGGTATTTTTTCATAAGTAATGTCAAAAAATTTTTGTGATTTTTTTAAGTTTATATTTACACTATTAACCATGGCACCACCACCTTCCCAAGGTGGCAAATTATTTAACAACGACTTTTTTCCATATAAAATACCAATTCCAGTAGGTCCATATAATTTATGCGCTGAAAAAACATAAAAATCACAATCTAATTCTTGTACGTCAACAATATTATGAACAATACCTTGTGCACCATCAATTAAAATCGACAATTTTGCTTTTTGTTTTTTTGCACATTTTCTTGCATAATTAATAATATCTTTTACCGGATTTACAGTACCTAAAATATTTGACATATGTGTAAAAGATAAGAATTTTGTTTTACCATCAATTAATTCTTCTAATTTTTCAAAAATTAATTTACCATGTTTATTAATAGGTAATACACGAATATTAAAACCAATTTTCATTGCAAGCAAATGCCAAGGAATAATATTAGAATGATGTTCCATTTGAGTAATAATAATATTATCTCCTGATTTAATAAAAGTCTGTCCATAAGTGTTAACAATTAAATTTATACCTTCAGTTGTTCCTTTCACAAAAATAATTTCTTCAACAGTAGATGCATTGATAAAATTAGCTGCTTCTTTACGAATATTTTCTATCATAACTGTTGCATCAGTACTCAAAGCATGGATACCTCGATGAACAGAAGCATAATTTTCAAAAAGAAAAATACGCTCTTTTTCTATTACTTGAATAGGTTTTTGTGCACTAGCAGCGCTGTCTAAATAAACTAATTGTTTACCATTTATATTTTTTTTTAACATAGGAAAATCTTTACGAATAGATTCTACTGAAAATGCCATATTAAATCCCTGTATAATAACAAATTAATTTATGATATATTTATGATATATGTATTTTCTAATTAAAAAAATATTGGTGACATTTTAAATATATATATAAAAATATAATATAAATATTATTTATATTTCTATTATCAACACTTAAAAAAAATCTTTCTTATATTTAATAAATTTATTAATATTTTGTAAATATTTATTTTTTACTATAAAATATTGTTTTTAATAGCATTAATTAATACAATTTAAATAATTATTTTATTAATATAATAACTTTTTTTAAAAACATATTATTTTAAAAAAATAAATATCTTTTTTTTAAGAAAAGATATCTTTCATATTTCATAATAGAATTAATGTTTTTATTTATACAAAATAATATTTTTTGTAAAAAAGCTTTTATATATTTAATAAAAAAAATTTTTATATATTTAATATATCAAATTTAATTAATAAAATATAAAAAAACAAAAAAATATAAAAATATTATTTATTAATAAATAAAAAAATAAATTTTTTATACGATGAGTATATTTGAAAAAGTATTAAAAATTATTTTGATTTAAATACAAAATTTTATTACTAATAATCCACTATAATCTTTTAAAAAAAGGAAAAAAATAACAGTATTAATAATACTATAAAAAATCTATTATTTATATTATTAATAATATGAAAAGTTATCAATATTAATATTTTTTTATTAAATTAATAATTTTTAAACTTAATCAATAAGCCATCCATAACCTTGTAATTCTATTTTTTTAGCTAAACTAAAATCACCAGATTGAATAATATTACCTTGATATAAAACATGCACAAAATCAGGTTTTATATAATCTAAAATACGTTGATAATGAGTGATGATTATAAAAGACCGATCTAGTGTACGCAACATATTCACTCCATGAGCTACTATTTTTAATGCATCAATATCCAGTCCCGAATCAGTTTCATCTAAAATACACAATAAAGGTTCTAAAAGCGACATTTGTAAAATATCATTTCTTTTTTTTTCACCACCAGAAAAACCTACATTTACTGATCTGTTTAATAAATCTTTTCTCATATTTAGAAGATGCATTTTATCTTCAATAAAATCTTGAAACTCACATCTGTCTAACAATTCTTGTTTACGATATCTTCTTATTGCGTTAAAAGCTGTTTGTAAAAATAATTGATTAGTAACGCCTGGAATTTCTACAGGATACTGAAATGCCACAAATACACCTTCTCCAGCACGTTCCTCTGGGGATAATTCAAGCAAATTTTTATTCTTAAAAAGAATTTCACCTTTTTCTATTTTATACTCATCACGTCCTGCTAATGTTAAAGATAATGTACTTTTTCCTGATCCATTAGGACCCATTAGAGCATGTATTTCACCTTTTTTAATGGATAAATTTATATTTTTAAGAATAATTGTACCTTGAACACTAACATTTAAATTCTTAATACTCAACATTGCTTAATCCTTTAAAAAACAATATTCTACAAAAAAAATATTAACCAATACTTTTTTCTAAACTAATCGATAATAATTTTTGTGCTTCAACAGCAAATTCTAGTGGTAATTTAGAAAAAACATCCTTGCAAAAACCATTGACGATCATAGAAATTGCATTTTCTTCGCTGATACCACGTTGTAAAAAATAAAAAATTTGTTCTTCGCCAATACGAGATGTAGTAGCTTCATGTTCTAATTGTGAATTATGATTTTTTACTTCTATACAGGGAAAAGTATGCGCACCACATTCATTACCAATCAACATAGAATCACATCTAGTATAATTTCTAGAATTTTCTGCACCTGGTAATATTTTTACTAAACCACGATAACTATTTTGACTTCGACCCGATGAAATTCCTTTCGAAATAATAGTAGAGCAAGTATTTTTACCAATATGAATCATTTTTGTTCCAGTATCTGCCTGTTGTATACTACTTGTTAATGCAACAGAAAAAAATTCACCAACTGAATTATCACCTTGCAAAATTACACTTGGATATTTCCATGTAATAGCTGATCCTGTTTCAGATTGCGTCCATGACATTTTAGAATTTCTACCTTTGCACAGGGCACGTTTTGTAACAAAATTCAAAATTCCAGCAGTTTTTTTTGTATCACCGGAAAACCAATTTTGTACAGTAGAATATTTAACCTGAGCATCTTGATGTATAATTACTTCAACAACTGCAGCATGTAATTGATAAATATCTCGAACAGGAGCCGAACATCCTTCAATATAACTAACAAAACTACCTTTATCAGCAATTAAAATAGTACGTTCAAATTGACCGGTGTTTTCTGCGTTAATTCTAAAATAAGTTGATAATTCCATAGGACAATGTACACCCTTTGGTATATAAACAAAAGTTCCATCAGAAGCAACAGCAGCATTCAATGCAGCAAAAAAATTATCTTTATTGGATACAACACTACCAATATATAGTTTTACTAAATCAGGATATTCTTGTATTGCTTCATTTAATGAACAAAAAATTATTCCATATTTTTTTAATTTACTACGATAAGTTGTTGAAACAGAAACAGAATCAAAAATAGCATCTACTGCAATAGAATTACCTTCGCGTACTGGAACACCTAGTTTGTTAAAAGTATCTTCAACTTCTTTTGTCAAATAATTATTTTGCAAATGATTACACTTTGGTGCAGAATAATAAGAATATTCTTGATAATTCAAATTAGGATAATAACCTTTTAACCAATGAGGTTCTTTCATATTTATCCAATATTTATAAGCATCCAAACGAAATTGTAACATCCAGTCTGGTTCATTACGTTTTTTAGAAATTGCACAAATCACATTTTTATTAATACCTACATCTAATTTATCTGTTTTTATTTGAGTAGAAAATCCTTCTTTATAATTTTTTTTTAACCATATCTTAAAATCACGATTATTTTCTGAGTTACACTGTGACATAATTTAGTTCACTTTAAATTTATTTTTTTTATTCAGAAATACTAAAACTTTCGCCACACCCGCAGGCATGTTGAGCCTGAGGATTATTAAATTTAAATACTTGATTTAGTCCTTCATGAACATAATCAATTTCAGTACCATCAATAAATGGGATTGTTTTCAAAGAAACAAAAACTTTAGCACCATTATTTTCAAATAATAAAAATTCTTTATTAGGACTATTTATTAATGCAATTACATAAGTAAATCCTGCACATCCTGATTGTTTAATGCTAATTAATATTCCCTTACTATTCGGATTTTCTTTCATTAATTTTCGAATTTGACCAGCAGCTTTATCAGTTATAGTCACTCCATGACAAGTTTTTTTATTATATGAAAAATCAATATAATTAATCATTATTGAAACCTCTACTAATTAATGCATAAAGTGTTAATAAAAAAAAATAAAAACAGATTACTTATATTTTTATAAACTTTATATATTAATAATAATTTTTTTGTTTTTTTACTTAAATTATATAAGTACTTTATTATTTTTAAATAAAATATCTTTTATCTTATTAAAATTAATTTAACATCATCAAAATTTTTAAATATTCTGAATCAAAAATAATAAAAAATATTTATACATCAAGATACATTATAAAAATTTAATTAAAAAAAGAAAAAAATCAAGATTATTAAAAAAAATTAAAAATCATATAAAAATATTTTTTTAATTTATTTTTAAATAAAAAATAAAAAACAATCAACAATAATTAATGAAATATTTAATCCTTGAAATATAATCTTTTTAAAAATCATTACTAAAAAACATACTTTTTAAATTTTTTAATTATAATTTTAAAAAAAATAATAATTTACTTTTTTATAAAAAAATAAATTTTTATTTAATAAACTATCTAAATATTTTGAAAAATTTATTATAAAAAACAATTTTATAAATGAAAAAATTATAAAAAATATTTAAAAAAATAATTTATTTATATGTAATTTTTTTTGTTTTAAATATTAATTAAAAAAATTATTTATGATATTCTTTTGAAGAATAAGATTATAAAAAAAATTATTAATTCGTATTTTAAATATTTAATTTTTTATTTAAAAAATACATGTTTTTTTTTAAAAAAATATAAATAAAATTTTAAAAATATTTTTTATTATTAAATTAATGATATTTCAAAAAAAAATCACAAAACAAAAAATTTAAATATTCTAATATTTTAAATTACTATATTATTTATTATTTAAAATTTTTATATAAAATATTTAAAATATAAAAATCAAAATTATATTTTTTTTGAAAATATTTTTTTAAAAAAATAATCTATTATAATACATGTCGAATATTTTTTAATTAAAAAAATGTCTGACATGTATTATACAAAAAATAATTAAATAAATACAATATTTTATTATAATATATTATATTATAATATAGTAAAATAAAAATCTAAAGTTTCATATAAATTCTATAATATTTTTATTAAATAGAACTTATCATAAAAATCTTATCAACAAAAAAGAATCTTAATTAAAATCGTTTTATATAAAAAGATGATTAAAAAATAAAAAAATATTTATAAAATTAAAATATTACTTCTATATTAAAGGTCTATATGAAAAAACTACCATATTGCAATGATTTACCAAAATTTATTTTTAATACAATAGCCATTTTATTGATGATCATTGCATGTTTTTTTATATTAAAACCTTTTATATTAGGTTTTTTATGGGCGATTATGGTTGTAATTACAACTTGGCCATTATTCATCCAAATCACAAAAAAAATAAAATATAAAAAATGGTTAGCAAGTATAATAATGATATTATTAATAGTTTTGCTATTTGTAATTCCTTTGGGGATATTAATTAGCAGTATTTTACAAAACAGTGGACCATTAATTGCATGGGCTAAATCCCCAAAAAATATTCAATTACCAAATTTCTTTTGGTTAGAAACCATACCATTAATAGGTAATAAACTTTATTATGCTTGGCATACATTAGTAATTAATGGCGGAAACTTATTCATAGGAAAATTACAACCTTATATCGGAAAAACCGTTATTTGGTTCTTAGGACAAGTAATTAATATTGGACGTTTTGTATTTCATTTAATCATTATGCTACTATTTAGTGAATTACTATATTTAAAAGGTGATCATATTGTATTAAATGTTCGACATTTTGCTTTTAGACTTGCTGGTATAAAAGGTGCAAAAACTATTCAACTGGCAGAAAAATCAATTCGGGCGGTAGCTTTAGGTATAATTATTATAGCATTAATTGAAGCCATTCTTAGTAGTATAGCTTTATTTTTAGCGGAAATACCTTATACTGCCATATTAAGTATTCTTATTTTTATATTTTGTGTAGCACAACTTGGACCATTATTGATTATGATACCATCAATAATATGGTTATTTTATTCGGGTGCTACTACTTGGGGTATTATAATAATTTTATGGAGTATCATTATATCGATCATGGATGGTATCTTGCGCCCGATATTAATAAAAAACATAGGAGGCGGGTCATCTATGATGTTAATGTTAATTGGTGTAATTGGTGGTATTTTGTCATTTGGTTTAATTGGACTTTTTATTGGACCAGTTGTTCTAGTAATATCTAATAATTTATTAATTTCTTGGATAAATGAAGTAAAACATATTAATAAAAATCATAATTAATAAAAAATTTAATGATAAATTATTTATATGCAATAAATATTAATAAAATAATTTTATATTCTAATTATTAATATTTATTTATAAAAATTTTATATGTTTATTTTTTTTACAAAAAAAATTAAATAATATTTATTTAATACTGCATTTACTTTCTTAGAATTATTTCATAATATAATTTTAATATTTTTTTTAAAATAAAGTATTTATTAAAAATAATTAAAAAAATATAAAATGTAATATCAAAATTTACTAACTAAAAACAGGATTTTTTATCCATCATAAGTAAATTTTGAACTAATTCAATACAACGTAAAAAACGAACATCATAATCAGGAGAATTTACCACAACAAATTCCACTGCATTTTTAATTAATAAATCAACTAACAAATTTTGAAATTTTATACGTTCTTTATCAGTACCGAGACTACGTAATCCATCAGAAATCCATGGTGTATTATTTTCTAACAAAATGACTAAATCAAAGCGATATTCATCAATTAATGCTTGCACAAAAGGATGAGCCTTACCTTCGTATTGCTGACAAAAAGCCTGAGTAGTAATAAAATCAGTATCAATAAAAACAACTTTATTAGCATATTTAACTGCAAAATCAATATATTTTAGATGACCTAATGCAATTTTATCATAATCAGAATATTGTAACGCCATTTCATTGCCACCTAAATGAGAAAAAATATAATCACGACCATATTCCCATGCACTAGTAGTATTAAAAATATTAGCTAATTTATTGACTAAAGTTGATTTACCGCTTGATTCTCCACCTAAAATCACTACTTTACGAACAAAAAAGGGTTTAACTTCTGTTGGAATATACTTCCAATAACGAAATGGATCTTTTCTAATTTGATTTCCACTAATATTCATAAATGTATGATCTGGATCAATTAATATAACTTCTATACCAAAATATTTTTTATAATACTGTACATCTTTTATTTCACCAGAATAAATCCATTGTGGTTGAATATTTTTTTTTATCAAAAAATTCTTTATTTTTATACTCCATGATTCCCATCCATTGGGGTATTCTTCTATTCCATTCTCATCAAAAGAATAAATATAAATATTTTTTTGATATTTAAAAGTTTGTAATAACCAACGAAGTCTATCACTTACTGTAGGTTGCTTTGACATAGAACTATCTATAAAAATAGCTTTATCATATTTTTCATCATGACATAAAATAATATATAATTTATCAAGCTGACTACATGCACGTTGTATAAGATAAATATGTCCAGTATGCAATGGATAAAATTTACCAAAAATAATACCAATTTTTGAAGATTTAAATGAGTTTTTAATATTTAAAAAACGATGCAATGCAATATTTTTTTTTGTATTAGAATTCTGAATTTTATCATTAATTATTTTTTTTAAATAATCAAACCATTTCATAATTATTTCCTAATAAATATTTTTATAAATAAATATTTTTTAAAAATTTTTAAAAGAAAAGAATATATTTGAAATATTAAATAATTCAGATAAAAGTTAGATAATTATATGAATCAATAAAGTATTATATTTAAAATTAAATTAGTATTCACTATACAATTTTTTATATTTTTTAAAAAAATGAAATAAGAAATTAAAAATAAAATTTTAATATTAACTTAAAAATTATAATAATAATAATGATTCCAAAGCAATTTCAATCATATCATTAAATGTATTTTCTCTTTCTTTTGCAGTTATTTTTTCACCCATAAAAATGTTATCAGAAACAGTACAAATAGTTAATGATTTTATACCATATTCTGCTGTAGTGCTATATAAACCAGCAGCCTCCATATCTATTCCTAATATACCATACTTTTTTATTTTACGAAAAAAATCTATTTTATTTTGATAAAATAAATCGGTAGAAAAAATATTTCCTACACGAATATTTATATTTTTTTTCTTAGCAATATTAACAGCATTATAAATCATATCATAATCTGCAATAGCAGAAAAATCATTATCATCAAACTTTAAACGATTTATTTTAGAATCAGTACATGCTCCCATAGCAATAATAATATCCCTTAATTTTATATCATCAGCAATAGCACCACAAGATCCTGTTCGTAATATCACTTTAACACCAAAATCTACAATTAATTCTTGTGCATATAATACACAAGAAGGCATTCCTATTCCATGACCCATTACAGAAATTTTGCAACCTTTATAATTTCCAGTAAAAGCTAACATACCACGAATATCATTTACTTGATAAGTATTACTTAAAAAATTATCTGCAATATATTTTATACGTAAAGGATCACCAGACATTAAAACAATATTTGAAAAATCACCTATTGAAGCATTTATATGTGGTGTACTCATAAATGAATATCCTGTTTATTTTTTTATAAACTAAAAAATTTTATAAAACTAAAAAATATAATATTTTTTTTATATTTAAAATAATACTTCTCTGTAATTTTACGGAAAATAACTTATAATATCGAGCAATTTTTTTAATTTCAGCAAATATTTTTTCTATAACCTAATTTATTCTGCTTTTTCTTTATTTTTTATAAATAAAATTAGAGACATTTTTTATAATGAATATTTATCTAACTAATTAAAATCAGAACTATAATTAAAAAATTATACTCTTATATTAATTTTAATTTCCAGTAAAAATAATTAAATAACTAAAATTCTTTTTAAATAACTAAAAAAAATCACTACAAATTAATTAAAAAACCAAAATAAAAAATAGTAAATACTATAAATATTATTTTTAACTATTTTAATTTTCTGAATAGTAACAATTAAATATTTTTTTAATTTTTATTATTTTTATTTTTTACTAATACCTACAGGACAAAACAATCAAACTATTTTTTTACTTTAAATGTAACTATCATTTTTCTATAAAAAACAAACTATAAAAAAATTTTATAAACAAAACCATTAGCTATCTTTTTTAATTATTTTAAAAATTTTATAAATATTTTTAATACAAAAGATTTTTTTATGAAATGTAATTTTAAAAAACAAAATTTTCAGAAATATAAAAAAATAAGTTTACCAATTTTCATTTTAATTTTATTTAATTTAATCTGATATTATACTAAAAAAAATCATAATAATTATATAATTATAAAGATAACTAATTGATTTTAAATAATTTTTTATAAAAAAACTGTTGTGTTTTTTTTAAAACATTTCAATTCAATAAAAAATAGTAAATTAATAGCAATATAAAAATATATCTTTACTTAAAAAATAAAAACTATATAAAAATATGCATCAATAATACTAGTAAAATCATTTAGTCAATTAAAATATATCTAATGCTTTTTTTATAAATTTTCATAAATTGAAAAGTAACAAATGCAGAAAATATAATTTACCTATAATTCTATAATTATTGATTATTTTTTTACATTTTTAAAACATTTACTAAAGTATCAACATTAATATTACTAAATTTATGAATACCAAGAACTTTTCCTATATCAAAGAATAGTTAATATACTTTTTATTATTTTTTAATAATACACTAATAAAATTAAATACAACAAATATCCTACTAAAAAAATAATTAAACATATTTTTTTAGAACAAATAATATTATTTCTAAAATTACTTTTATTAAAAAATAATATTTTTAAATAAAATATTTAAAAAATATAAAAATAAGACTTATTATATTTTATAATATTTAAATAAAATTTATTTTTATATTATCGAAATTATATTATTTAAATCTTAAATTTTTTATTTAAAATATGTAAGATTTTTATATTTTTGAAATTATATAAAAATTTAAATTATTTTAGCATCTAATGATAAAAAAAATCCAGCAATTGCAGCACTCATCAAATTTGATAAAGAACTCGCCAATACTGTTTTTAAACTTAATCTCGCAACATCTTGACGACGATGTGGGGCAATACCACCTAAACAACCTAATAATATTGCAACTGATGAAAAATTAGAAAAACCACATAAAGCAAAAGATATAATTGCTTTAGTATTTTGAGAAAGTACTTGTTTACCAGAAGAAATGAGATAACTATCTGGCTTTAAATATTCACTAAAATTCATATAAGCAATAAATTCATTCATAACTAATTTTTGTCCAATAAATGAACCAACAATTTTTGCTTCATTCCATGGAATTCCAATTAAATAAGCAATCGGTGAAAAAATATATCCTAAAATTAATTCTAATGAAAAATTAGTTATATACATCCAATCACCAACTACACCTAAAATACCGTTTAATAAAGCAATCAATGCAACAAATGCTAATAACATACCGCCAACATTTAAAGCTAGTTGAATTCCAGTAGAAGCACCAGATGCAGCAGCATCAATAATATTAATAGGAACCTCTTTTTCATTATTGAAATTATTGATGATATTTATATCATTATAAATTTTTTCTGTCTCAGGTACCATTAATTTAGCAAACAATATTCCTCCTGGAGCAGCCATAAAAGAAGCTGCAATAAGATATTCCATTGGAATTCCCATTTGGGAATAACCCGCTAGTACAGAACCGGCAACTGAAGATAAACCACCACACATAACAGCAAATAATTCAGAATTTGTCATAGTGCTAATATAAGGCTTAATAACTAAAGGAGCTTCAGTATGTCCAACAAAAATATTAGCTGTTGCAGATAATGATTCAGTGCGAGAAATTCCTAATACCCATTGAAAAAAACCACCTATAATTTTAATAAAAAATTGTATTATACCAAGATAATAAAATACAGAAATTAATGAAGAAAAGAAAATAACAATAGGAAGAACACGCAAAGAAAAAATAAAACCACTACTACCAAATAAATCTAACATTTTATCAGATACCAAAGCACCAAAAATAAAATTTATACCAATTTGTCCATAAGAAATAACATTGTAAACAACATCAGATAATACTGTTAAAGTACTACGACCAGATGGAATATAAAGAACAAATGCTCCAATAGCTATTTGAATAAAAAAAGCACCCAATACTGTACGTAATTTTATAGATCGACGATTATTAGAAAAAATAACAGCAATAAAAATTAATACTATCATTCCTGTTACACTTATAATACATTGCATATATTATATCTCTTGTTATGAAATCAATCCATAATAATATTATACTAAATTTTAGTTAATAAAATTATTGTACTATAAAATTAAAATATCAAAAAAAATTAATCAATAAAAATGTAATAATTAACCATAAAATTAAAAGATTATTTTAAATTATTTTTTTTAAAAATAACTTATAAATAATAAAAATATTATTTTTTTATATTAATATTTTATTAAATTTTTAAAATACATTTTACACTTTTTATATAAAAATACCAAATCTATTTTTTTATTATTTAAATTAATATTTTTAATTATAAATAAATTAAAAATTCCTAAAAATATAATTAAATTTTTAAATATTTTTAAAAAACATTTTTAAATATTTTTTATAAAAACAGAATATTTTTTATATATAAAAAATATATTAAATATAAAAAATATAATATTTATTTAATTATTTATCTAAAAAAATAATATTTATTATTTATATATAAATAAATATAATAAAAAAATTAATATATTAAATAATATTTAAAATTATATTTATAAAATAAAATTAAAAAACATGTTTATTTTATGATTTTTTAAAATTTTTAACATTTTATAGATATTAAAAAAATAATATCAAAACTCAAATCAAAATTTTTAATATAATATTTATAAAACTTTTAATATTTATATATTAAAGATTTTAAAAACTATAAAAAATTACAATACTAAATATTTACTTATTTTTATAAAAAAATAAATTAATAAAAAAATTGTAATTTGTCTAATAAAAATTAAAAATAAAAAATAAAAATATTTAATATTTAAATATTTTTTAATATAAACATATATCCTTATTAAAAAATTTTGTTTATATTGTTAGGATTACTATTAAAAATAAAAAATTAAAAATGTTTAATGTAATTCAATATTTATATTTAATATAATAAAAAAAATATTAACTAATACTTTAAAAAATATCTTATCTATTTTTTAATTTAACATATTATCTTTTATTACAATATTGTTTTATATAATATAGTTAACCGTTTTTTTATAAAAAAAATAATTTTTAATATATCAAAATAAAATAAATAATTTAATTAATTATCGTATAAAAATGTGTAAAATATTTAATTATTCTTATATTTTTTCAAAAAACTCTTCTTATTTTATCAAAAAGGTACATAATGCATTCATTTGATGTTACCAAACGTTCACTTTATTCACTTAGTTGGCCAATTTTTATTGATGTTCTATTACATTTTTCAACTTTACTCATTAACACTTACATGGTAAGTCATGTATCTACATCATATTTAGCAGCTATGGGAATAGGAAACCAAGTTTTTGATCTTTTTATAACCATATTTAATTTTATTAGCATAGGATGTAGCGTAGTCATTGCCCAATATTTAGGTGCAACTAAAACAGAAAAAGCAACTCAAGCAATTCATATTGCTATTGCTTTTAATTTTTTATTAGGATTTTTAGGTGCTACAATTATTTTATTTTTAGGTTATAAAATACTTACTATAATGAATACACCAATTCATTTACTAGATGATGGTTATGCATACTTGCATATACTTGGTTTATGTTTAATTCCAGAAGCAATATCAATTATATTAGCTGCTTGTTTACGTGTTTATGGAAAATCAGAACCCGCTATGTGGGCGACATTTATTGCTAATATCGTAACCATTATTGGTAATATAATTGTTTTATACGGTTTTTTAAATTTACCAAAATATGGATTAATTGGAGTTGCATATTCTACTACTATTGGACGTATAACGGCTACCATATTACTTTTTTTTCTTCTATTTAAAAGATTAAAAATTAAATTTTCTTTTAATTTACTATTTAATTGGTCAAAAAAAATAGTTAATAAAATATTAAATATCGGTATTCCTTCTGCAGGTGAAAATTTAGTTTGGATTTTGCATTATATTATTGCTTCTGCTTTTATTGGTATCATGGGAGAAATATTTTTGGCAGCACAAACAATTTATTTTCAATTATCTTTATTTATTATGTTATTTGGAATTTCAATAAGCATAAGTAATGAAATTATTATTGGACATTTGATTGGATCTAGAAGATTTAGAGATGCATATGAAAGAGCATTAAAAAGTTTAAAATGGGGATTTTTTATTACAATTTATATTGTGTTTATTTTTTGGTTATTCCGTATATCCATATTAAATACAGTTACTCAAGATTATAAAATAATGCAACTATTACTTCCTCTTTTTTTATTATCTGTTTTTTTAGAACCAGGAAGAACAGTAAATATTATCATGGTAAATTCTTTGCGTGCTGCTGGAGATGCTAAATTTCCTTTTTTTATTGCTTTAGTTTCGATGTTTGGAATAGCAATACCAATTAGCTATTTATTTGGATTAAAAATGAAAATGGAATTATTAGGTATCTGGATTGGTTTTTTATGTGATGAATGGATGAGGGGGTTACTGAATACTTGGAGATGGCGATTCAAGCATTGTAAAAAAAATGCTTAAACTCACATAAAAGATTATATTTTAAAATTATCTTTTAAAAATAAAAAAATAAATTTAATAAGTTTATATATAAAATTTTTTATCATTAAAAATTAATCAAATCTTTTAAAAAATAATAATAAAAATTTTAATTATTAAAATTTTTTATGCCGAAGGCCGGATTCGAACCGACAGGACCATAAGGTGATTGATTTTGAGTCAACTGCGTATACCAATTTCGCCACTTCGGCGTGTATTGAAATTTAAAAAAACAATTTTTAGTATAGTTATCTAGATATAAAAAACAAGCATTATTTTTTATAAAAATCATTAATATTAATTATAAAAATTAAATCTTAATTAAAATTATTATTAATAAATAAATCATATTATAAAATTCTTAAAAATAATTTATTTTTATATAACCAAAAAAAAATAAATATATATAATATATATTTTATATATTATTAATAGCATTATAGAATATTTTAAAAAATAATTATAATAAATATAAATAATTTTTATAAAAACTTATATAATAAATATCGATAATATAATTGATATAGAAGAAAAAATAAAAATTTATTATTTTATTTATTTTATTAAAAAAATTTTTTTTAAAAAATTTAGTATAAAAAAAATAAAAAACAAAAATATTTTTTATTCATATAAATAAAGGATCAAAAATTTAATTTTAATACAATAAAAAATTATAAAAATATAAATTACAACCAATTTAAAAACTTTTTATATTTAAGAAATATTATTTTATGCGAGAAACATACTGACCTAATCTAGTATCAACTTTAATAATATCACCAATTTGAATAAAAAAAGGGACTTTAACTTTTACTCCTGTAATTAATATTGCATCTTTTCCTCCACCAATTCCGCTGCCTGATGTATCACTTTTTAATCCTGGATCGGTATATACTACTTCTAATAAAACAAAATTAGGTACAGTTATCATGATAGGTTTTTGATTCCAAAAGGTAACAACACAATTTACCTGATTAGTTAACCATTTTTTTTTATCAGCAATAACTAAATGATCTACAGAAAATTGTTCAAAATTATTATAATTCATAAAATACCAATATTGTTTATTATTATATAAATATATTAAATTTAAGTCTATAATATCAGCACTCTTTAAATAATCAGTTGATTTAAATGTTTTTTCTAATAACTTATTAGAAATTAATTTACGAATACGTACACGAGCAAAAACTTGACCTTTACCTGGTTTAATAAATTCACTCTCAATAATTATACAAGGCTCTTTTTCTAAAATAATTTTTAAACCAGGACGAAATTCATTAATATTATAAACAGTCATAAAAAATCCTTTATTTTTTTTGAAAACATTACTAAAAATCAAAAAACTAAAAAATCATACACAATGAAAATCACAAATAAAAATATAAAAAACAGAGATATTTGGATAAAACAACTTAATGAATCTGTAACGAATCATAATGAACTACTAAAATTGCTATCGCTACAACATGATCCAGAATTATCTGCTGGAGAACCAGCTCGTACTTTGTTTCCTTTACGTGTACCTTATCCTTTTATAAAAAAAATGAAAATTGGTGATCCTCAAGACCCTCTATTAAGACAAGTTATTACTTTAAAATCAGAATTTAATCTTACACCAATGTTTTCTATGGATCCATTAAATGAACAAAACAATCAAATTCCAGGAATATTACATAAATATTACAATCGAATACTACTTTTAGTAAAAACCAGCTGTGCTGTTAATTGTCGCTACTGTTTTCGACGATATTTTCCTTATAAAAAAAATAAAGGCAATAAAGATACTTGGAAAATAGCATTAAACTACATTAAACAACATAAAGAAGTAAATGAAATTATTTTTTCAGGTGGAGATCCATTAATGGCAAAAGATCATGAGTTAGACTGGTTAATTACACAATTAGAAAAAATTTCTCATATTAAAAGATTAAGAATACATAGCCGTTTACCCGTCGTTATTCCTCAACGTATTACAAATACACTATGTCAACGTTTTTATATTTCACGATTACAAATTATTTTAGTCACTCATATTAATCACCCAAATGAAATAGATAATACTTTTTATAATTCCATAAAAAAATTAAAAAAAATAAATGTTACTTTACTTAATCAAAGTGTACTATTACGAGGTGTTAATGATAATCCTTATATTCTTGAACAATTAAGTGATAAACTATTTAAAAATGGCATTTTACCTTATTATTTACATTTATTGGATAAAGTTCAAGGATCTGCTCATTTTCTTGTAACTGAAGAAGAAGCTAGAAAAATAATGAAGACATTAATGAAAAGAATTTCTGGGTATTTAGTGCCTAAATTAACAAAAGAGTTAGCTGGAAAATTAAATAAAATCCAAATTAATTTATGATGAAAATATAATAAAATTATACTAAAAATTTATATATTACAGAATTATTTATCACATAACATAAAACATTAAAAAATATTTATTAAAATAATTATATTTTAATTTTATTCTTAATATCTATATTATAAATATCTAAATAATTTTTATTAAAAATAAAAAATTTATAATATAACATATAGATTTTATAAATTCTTGACAATTCAATTTAAACGTTTTCTAATATTTATTTAAATTTATAATACATTTGATGAGAAATTATTTTTTTATAAAAATCAAACTTTTTATTTTATTATTTAAAATTATTGATTATATTTTATATTTTCTTAAAAAAAACAATAAAATATAAATTTATATTTTTTAAAAGTATACTGTATCAATTTTAATAAAAATATAGTACATAAAAAAACCCTGAGGCATATAATCAACCTTCAGGGTTTTTTGTTATAAATACAATGAAGTTATTGAAACGTTATTTTATTATTATAATTAAAATAAAAAACTATATAAACTTCTGATTTTTACATCATTCCACCCATACCGCCGCCCATATTACTAGAAGCACTTATATCAGATTTTTCTTCTCTTGGTAAATCAGTAATCATGGCTTCAGTTGTAATCATTAAACCAGCAATTGAAGCTGCGAATTGTAAAGCAGAACGTGTAACTTTTGTTGGATCCAAAATACCCATTTTGATCATATCTCCGTACTTTTCAGTAGAAGCGTTATAACCATAATTATCTTTTCCTTGCTTTACATTGTTAACAACTACTGCTGCTTCTTCACCGGAATTTTCAACAATTTGACGTATAGGAGCTTCCATAGAACGCAATGCGATACGAATACCGACTGTTTGATCTTCATTATCACCGGTTAATTTACTTAATGCAGCTGCAACACGCACTAAAGCAATACCACCACCTGCAACAACACCTTCTTCTACGGCAGCACGTGTCGCATGTAATGCATCATCAACACGAGCACGTTTTTCTTTCATTGCAACTTCAGTAGCAGCACCAACCTTAATTACAGCTACACCATCAGATAATTTAGCTATACGTTCTTGTAATTTCTCACGATCATAATCTGATGTTGCTTCATCTCGTTCTTGCATTATCTGTTTAATTCTATCTTTAATCGTATTTTTTTCACCCATACCATCAATAATAGTAGTGGTATCTTTATTAATAACAATGCGCTTAGCTTGCCCTAAATGTTCTATAGTAGCTTTTTCTAATTCCATTCCGATTTCTTCAGAAATAACAGTTCCATTAGTTAAAATAGCAATATCTTGTATCATCGCTTTACGACGATCTCCAAATCCTGGAGCTTTTACCGCAGCAACTTTTACAATACCTCGTAAATTATTTACAACTAATGTAGCTAATGCTTCACCTTCAACATCTTCAGCAATAATTAAAAGTGGTTTTCCTGCTTTTGCAACACTTTCTAATACAGGTAATAATTCACGAATATTAGAAATTTTTTTATCTATAAGTAAAACATATGGATTTTCTAATTCAGCAACTCCACTATCTGGTTTATTAATAAAATAAGGGGATAAATAACCACGATCAAACTGCATTCCTTCGACAACATCAAGTTCATCGTCTAAACCTGAGCCTTCTTCAACCGTAATGACTCCTTCTTTACCAACTTTTTCCATTGCTTCTGCAATTAATTTACCTACTGTTTCATCAGAGTTAGCAGAAATAGTACCTACTTGTTCAATTGCTTTATTATCAGCACAAGGTGTAGATAAATTTTTTAATTCTTCAACTCCAGCAGCAACTGCTTTATCAATACCACGCTTTAAATCCATTGGATTCATGCCAGCTGCTACTGCTTTTAAACCTTCGCTCACAATAGATTGAGCTAATACTGTTGCAGTAGTTGTTCCATCACCTGCTGCATCATTTGCTTTAGAAGCAACTTCTTTTACCATCTGAGCGCCCATATTTTCGAATTTATCTTCTAATTCAATTTCTCTGGCAACAGACACACCGTCTTTAGTAATTGAAGGCGCTCCAAAAGCTTTATCTAAAATTACATTTCTTCCTTTCGGACCTAAAGTAACTTTTACTGCATCTGCAAGAATATTTACTCCACGGAGCATTTTTATACGTGCATCAGTACCAAATTTTACGTCTTTAGCTGCCATTGTTTCTTTCCTTTAAATTCTTTCATTGAGAAGATCTACTAGAAATTATTTTTCGATAATTGCCAAAATATCGCTTTCTGACATAATCAATACTTCTTCCTCGTCAATCTTCTCTGTTTTCACACCATAACCGTCGTTAAAAATAACTGTATCATCGACTTTCACATCTAATGGTTTAGTCTGACCATTTTCTAAGATGCGACCTTTACCAATAGCCAGAACTTTACCTCGAGTTGATTTATTTGCTGCAGTGCCAGTTAAAACAATACCGCCTGCAGATTTAGATTCAACTTCTTCGCGCTTGATGATAACTCGATCATGCAATGGACGAATCTTCATGAATAGATCTCCTATAAATACAATTCACGTAAAGTAAATGAAGGATAAACACTAATTGTTCTAATATCAACAACTAGCCCCCTATTTGGTATATGGGGTCAATAAAAACCACTTCAAGGGGGGTAATAAAAATTTTTTATATTTTTTTATTATCAAAAAAATAACGATAACATGTAATCTAAAAATTTAAATATTTTTAACATTATTAAAAAAATAAGACAAAGACAATATATTTTTTATCAATATATATATATCCTTAAAATTTTAAAATAGTGATTAAAAATTAATGCAATTTAATGCTTTATATGCCTGTTCTAAACGTTTCATCATAGAAATTTGACCAGCTCGCATCCAAATACGAGGATCGTAATATTTTTTATTTGGTTTATCTTTACCATCTGGATTACCTAATTGAGTTTCCAAATAACTTTTATTTTTCTTATAATAATTTAATATACCTTCCCAAGTTGCCCATTGCGTATCTGTATCAATATTCATTTTTACAACACCATAATTTATAGCCTCTTTAATATCTGCAATAGAAGAACCAGATCCACCATGAAACACAAAATTTAAATTATTTTTTTTTGGTAAACGAAACTTTTTAGTGACATATTCTTGTGAATTTTTAAGAATCTTAGGCATTAATTGAACGTTACCCGCTTTATAAACACCATGAACATTACCAAAAGATGCTGCAATAATAAATCGATTACTAATTTTATATAATTTTTCATAAGCATAAGCAACATCTTCAGGTTGTGTATAAAGCAATGTACTATCTATTCTGGAATGATCGATTCCATCTTCTTCACCACCAGTACAACCTAATTCAATTTCTAATGTCATTTCCATTTTACTCATTCTTTTTAAATACTGAGTACAAGTTTTAATATTATCTACTAAAGATTCTTCTGATAAATCAATCATATGTGATGAAAATAATGGTTTTCCTGTGATTTTATAATATTTTTCACCTTCATCTAACAAACCATCAATCCATGGCAGCAATTTACGACCACAGTGATCAGTATGTAATATAACAGGTACACCATAATATTTAGACATTTTATGCAAATAATGAGCACCTGAAACAGCACCTAAAATTGCTGCCTCTTGACCTTGTACCTGTAAACCTTGACCAACAATAAATGCAGCTCCACCATTAGAAAATTGAATAATAACTGGAAAACGAATTTTAGCAGCAGTTTCCAAAACAGCATTAATCGAATCTAGACCGAAACAATTAACCGCTGGCAATGCAAATTTATATTTTTTTTCAAGAGAAAAAATTTTTTGCACATCATCTCCAGTAATAATACCTGGATTAACAAAGTTAAAAATATTTAACATAAGATAAATTCCTATTTTACATAAGTCATTAATCTTACCTATTCTTTTTTAAATATGATTGCTGTTTTTCCCATTCCTCTAATGCAACAATTGCAGGTAATTTTTTATTTTGAATAAATTCTAGAAAAGATCCTCCGCCAGTAGAAATATAAGATATTTTATCTACAATACCAAGCGTATTAATAGCTGCTATTGTATCACCACCACCTACAATAGAAAAAGCTCTGCTTTTTGCAATAGTTTTTGCAATCACTTCAGTAGAATAACGGAAATTAGCAAATTCAAAAACTCCAAGAGTACCATTCCATAAAATTGTTTTTGCTTTTTGTAAAATATTTACTAAATAATTAACAGTTTTATTACCTAAATCTAAAATTTGCTCATTATTTTTAATATCATTAATAGATTTTACAACTCCTACAGAAGTCTCTAAATTTTTTTTTGTAACACGCACATCAATTGGTATAATAATATTAAGATTTGATAATAATTTTTTTGCTATTGAAACAAAAGATTGTTCATATAAAGAGCATCCTATTTTATAATTAGCGGCAGCAATAAAAGTATTAGCAATTCCACCTCCTACAATAATCTGATCAGCAATCTTTACTAAAGAATTTAATATATTTAATTTACTAGAAATTTTCGAACCACCAATA
The DNA here is from genome assembly GCA_031446105.1 of Arsenophonus sp. GTDB lineage: Bacteria > Pseudomonadota > Gammaproteobacteria > Enterobacterales > Enterobacteriaceae > Arsenophonus. The sequence continues at coordinate 758,770 of CP132907.1, read as the reverse complement.
ATTGCTACAATTGGATGTTCAGCATTGTTTAAAAATTTATTTAATGACTCTAACTCAAGCGATAATAATAATCCTGCACATGATAAAGAGGTAAATTTTACTATACCACAAGTTGATGCATGAGTACGATGAGCAGTTCCAAATGCATCCATTACATAAATATCACAAAGAGAAGCATATTGCTTGGACAAATGTTCATCATTTTTTATTTCACCTTTATTAAAACGTACATTTTCAAGAACTACTAATTCATTATTCTTAATGTTAAATCCATTTAAATAATCTCTGACTAAACGAACAGGATAATTAAGTTTATTTTCTAAATATTTTACAATAGGCATTAATGAAAATTTTTGATTATATTTGCCTTCAATCGGACGACCTAAATGAGACATAATCATAACTTTTGCACCTTTCTTTAATGCAACTTTAATTGTTGGCAAAGAAGCAAGAATTCTTGCATCAGAAATAATTTTCCCATCTACAATAGGAACATTTAAATCAGATCTGATTAATACTTTCTTATTTTTAAAGTCTAAATCAATCATCTTAATTATAGACATAAATAATAAATCCCCTGAATTATTTTTTAACACATTAAAAAATAATTTTTTTATACTTTTGTAAAAAAAACAACAAAATATATCCTAAAATCCAGTAGCAGCCATTGCTAAAGCGGTATCAAGCATACGGTTAGCAAATCCCCACTCATTGTCACACCATGCTAAAACTTTAATCAAATGTTTTCCGCTTACACGTGTTTGCGTGCCATCTATAATAGCACTATGTGGATCATGATTAAAATCTGTTGATACCAATGGTAATTCGGTATAATCAACAACACCAAAAAATAATTCTTTTGCTGCTTTTTCCAATATTTGATTAACCTTATCAACTGTAACTATAGATTGCACTGTTACATTTAAATCAATTGCTGTTACATTAATAGTAGGTACTCGCACTGATATTGCTGCAAAATTATTTTTAAATTTAGGAAAAATTCGTGTAATACCAGAAACTAATTTCGTATTTACAGGAATTATAGATTGACTAGCAGCTCTTGTTCGACGTAAATCTTCATGATAATCATCGATGACTGGTTGATCATTCATTGCAGCATGTATAACTGTTACTGTACCAAATTTAATATTCAAAAAAGTATCTAATATTTTTATTACTGGGATGACACAATTAGCAGTACATGATGCATTTGAAACAATTTGATCAGTATTTTTTAAACTTTTTTCATTAACACCATAAACAATAGTTGCATCTAAATCTGTACTACCCAAATGAGAAAATAAAACTTTTTTAGTACCACTAGATAAATGAGTATAGCCATCCATATTTGAACCATAAACACCTGTGCAATCTAAAACAATATCAATATCTAATGCACCCCATGGCAATTTTTCTATTCTATATTCATGAAAAAGATAAATCGCATCATTACCAACTAATAATAAATCCTTATTAATACTTACATCCCAAGCGAATATACCATGACTAGAATCATATTTTAATAAATGTGCCATACCTTCTGCAAAAGCAATTTCATTAATTGCAATAACAGCAATTTTAGTCCGATGACCTGATTCATAAAGTGCTCTTAATACACTACGTCCTATTCTTCCAAAACCATTAATGGCTATTTTAATTATCATATTATTCCTTTAATTCAACAAAAACAAATTAACAATAAAAAATACTGATAATTATAGTTTTTATTTTAAATATTCTTTTAATATATGTAAAATTTGTAAAAAATATTTATTATTAGGAACTAAATTTTATAGAAAAAATCTTTATAAAAAATAAAATAAAACAATTTGGAAGCTAAAGTTATAAAAAATCAGCTTACTTAAATTCTTTATAAATTGTAAAAATAACAAACAGTTCATTTTTTTGTTTTTTTTAAAACACATTAATTTAATAATGATTTAGCTTTACTAAGTACATTTTTAATATTAAAACCAAATTTATCAAATAATATATCTGCTGGCGCTGATTCACCAAAAGTACTTATACCAATAATTTTACCATTTTTACCAATATATTTATACCAATAATCAGGAATACCAGCTTCAATGACAAGACGAGCAGTAACTGAAGATGGCAATACAGATTCAATATAATCTATGTGCTGTTTTTCAAAAGTATCTGTTGATGGTATAGATACTACTCGCACTTTATATCCTTCATCACTTAAATTTTTATATACTTTAACAGCTAATGCAACTTCAGAACCTGTTGCAATTAAAATAATTTCAGGAATACCTATTTTAGTATCTTTTAGAACATATCCTCCTTTAATAATATTTTTTAATTGTTTAGTATTTCTTACTTGTTGTTCAAGATTTTGACGAGAAAAAATTAAAGCAGTTGGACCTTTAACGCGCTCGATTGCATATTGCCAAGCAACTACTGCTTCAACTTGATCACAAGGACGCCAAGTGCTCATATTTGGTATCATTCTTAAAGAAGATAATTGTTCAATAGGCTGATGTGTTGGACCATCTTCACCAATGCCGATAGAATCATGAGTATAAACAAAAATGGTACGAATTTTCATTAATGCTGCCATACGTAATGTATTCCGTGCATATTCAAGAAACATCAAAAATGTACCTCCATAAGGTATAAAGCCACCATGCAATGAAATTCCATTCATAATAGCTGACATTCCAAATTCGCGTACACCATAATGAATATAATTACCACCTGAATCTTTATGAATTGCTTGAGAACCAGACCACATAGTTAAATTACTTGGTGATAAATCAGCAGAACCACCTAACATTTCAGGAAGTTTTTTACCAAATACTTCTAATATATTTTGTGAAGCTTGACGACCAGATATATTGCGCGGATTAAATTGTGATCGAGTGATTAAATTATTAACAATAAATTTCCATTTATCAGGAAAATGTCCTTTTGTACGACGTAAAAAATCTTTAGCAAGTTCAGGTAAAATCTTTTTGTACTCTTCAAAATTTTTATTCCAAATATCTTCTTTTTTTTGACCTATTTTTATAGCATTCCACTTTTCATAAATTTCTGATGGTATTTGAAAAGGTGGATACGGCCAATTTAGTGCTTTTCTAGTAGCAAGTACTTCATTTTCACCCAATGGGGAACCGTGTACTTCTTTTAAACCCGCTTTATTTGGAGATCCATAACCAATAATTGTCTTGCAAATTAATAAAGACGGTTTATCAGTAATATTACGTGCTTCGTCTATAGCTAATTTTATTTTTTCAGAATCATGTCCATCAATATCTTTTATAACATGCCAATTATAAGAAACAAAACGTAAAGATATGTTTTCTGTAAACCAACCTTTTACTTTTCCATCAATTGAAATATCATTATCATCATAAAAAACAATCAGTTTACCTAATTTTAATGTCCCAGCTAATGAGCAAACTTCATGTGAAATTCCTTCCATCATACAACCATCACCAACAAAAACATAAGTATAATGATTAATAATAACATGATCAAGACGATTAAATTGTTTGGATAAAGTTCTTTCTGCAATTGCAAATCCTACAGCATTTGCAAGTCCTTGTCCTAATGGACCAGTCGTTGTTTCAATTCCTGGTGTACATCCATATTCCGGATGTCCTGGAGTTTTAGAATGCCATTGGCGAAATTTTTTTAATTCTTTAATTGATAAATCGTAACCGGTAAGATGAAGTAAACTATATAATAACATAGACCCATGCCCATTAGATAATACAAATCGATCACGATCTATCCAATTTGGATTAGCAGGGTTATGATTCATATAATCACGCCATAATACTTCAGCAATATCAGCCATTCCCATTGGAGTACCCGGATGTCCTGATTGTGCTTTTTGCACTGCATCTATGCTAAGAAATCGAATAGCATTAGAAAGGATTTTACGATCTATCATTATTTTTCTCCAATGAACGCAATAATACAATACTTTTTATAAACAAATTTTATTATTTTAAAAACTTTTATTCTTTTAAAAAAAATATATTCATAATCAAATATAAAAAAAATAACGTCAAATATTTTAAAAAACATTTTAATTAAAAATAAAAACCTTTTAGAAATAAAAAAACTATCAGTTTATTAAGACTTTTATAAGGTTTTGATAATATTGGCGGTGCGGACGGGGCTTGAACCCGCGACCTCCGGCGTGACAGGCCGATATTCTAACCAACTGAACTACCGCACCAATTTTATTAAATGAATTAGGAATATTAATGATATTACGAATCTAAAATCTGCACGTCAATCTTTTTTTTAAGAAATATTTTTTAAAAATTATATTTTTTTTAATTTTAATTATCTTTTTTAAAATTTAAGCGCCAAAGAGATTTTCTTTTGATTTTATTTTCAATAAAATTTAACTTTTCTTCATGAGCAATCTTTTCTGAATGGTCAGCATAAATTACAGTTAATTTATTTTTTAATTTTTCCAATTTCTTAATTTCATTCACATGAACTTGATTATTTAACTCTGAATTAACTGAAAAAGATAATGAAATTTGACCTCCAGTCATTGCTATATAAACTTTTGCTAAAATAGAAGCATCCAGTAATGCTCCATGTAATATACGTTTTGAATTATCAATTTTATAACGATTGCATAAAGCATCAAGATTGTTTCTTTTTCCAGGAAAAATTTTTTTTGCTAAAAGCAAACTATCTGTTATATGACAGATAGTTTCTATTAAAGGAATATTTTTTTTTAATTTAGAAAATTCATAATTTATAAAACCCACATCAAAAGATGCGTTATGAATAATCAATTCACTTCCTTTAATAAAATTTAAAAAATCATCAGAAATTTCCGCAAAAGTTGGTTTATCTGCTAAAAATTCATTGGTAATTCCATGAATATCCAAAGCTTCAGAATCAATTAACCGATTTGGTTTTATATAAGCATGAAAATAACAATCCGTTAAATTTCGGTCAACAATTTCTAAAGCACCAATCTCAATAATATTATGTCCTTCATAAGGTACTCCGAATTTATTTATTCCAGTTGTTTCTGTATCAATGACAATTTGTCGTCTAATCATTGTGCTCATCTTACTTTTTTATGTCACACTAAGAAAAATATTAACCAATAAATATATAATGAGTTTATTAAAAATGAAAAAAACAGTAGAAATTTTTACTGACGGTTCTTGTTTAGGAAATCCAGGTCCAGGTGGTTATGGTATTTTATTAAGATATGATAGATATCAAAAAACTTTAAGTAAAGGATATTTTTATACAACAAATAATCGAATGGAATTAATGGGTGCAATTATTGCATTAGAAACACTTAAAAAACCATGTAAAATAATTTTTAAAACAGATAGTCAATATGTTCGACAGGGAATTACAAAATGGATACATAATTGGAAACACCAAAAATGGAAACGCACAGATAAATTACCTGTTTTAAATATAGATTTATGGAAAAGATTAGATACAATCATTACAAAACATACAATAGAATGGTATTGGATTAAGGGACATTCAAAAAATCAAGAAAATGAAATATGTGATATATTAGCAAAACATGCAGCTTCTTTACCAACAGAAGAAGATAGAGGTTATTGTAAATAAAATAATCTAAAATTTACACCAAGTCTCAATAATACCCAATGTATTGTTATCTATTTTTATGCAATTTTTAACAAATTTTATTGGTCTTGGTGTTAATGGCAATGTTCTTTTGCGAGCAATAATAAGCATAATACAACCTGCAAATTTAAATTTTTTATTAATAAAATGATGGGGGCTTATCCAAGGGAGAATTTGAAAACTTTCTTTAAAAAAGATCTCATAATTTAAGAAATTTAACCAATTAAGCAAAATAGATAAAGGAAATATATGTCTACTATATCCATATAATTGAGATTTTAAAAAAAAAGAAATAAATTTTATGATACCTAATAAACTCATAGAATTAAAATTAGATATAATTAACCAACCATCATCAACTAAAATTCTATCCATTTCACGCAATAAAGAATATGGTCTATTACTATATGCAAGTTCTTGTATTAATAAGCAAACATCTATTGATTTATTTTTAAAAGGCATTTCATCAGGATTACCTAATAATTGCGAATTCTCTCCAACCGTATTCATACTAAACTGATGATTAATAAAAGATGATTGAGTATCAATATCTAAACTAAATTGACCAATTTTTAATAAATGAAATCCAAATATTTTTGGCCACCATAATTGAAGTTCTTTATTTAATGCAGTACAATAATATTCTCCCCATGGTATATTTTTCCATGAATTAAAACTTTTATCTATTTTCTTAAAAAGAACTGATTTCATTAAAATATCCTATTTTAAACAAATGAGATTTTAAGGGTCATTATGGAACTTGTAAGAATCCCTTCCTTAATTGATAATTATATATGGTTACTAGTTCATAAAAAAAAATGTATCATTATTGATCCTGGTATTGCTAAACCAGTAAAAATTTTTCTAAAAAAACATGATATAAAACCAATTGCTATTTTACTTACTCATCATCATAATGATCATGTTGATGGGATTAAGAAATTAAAAATAAGTTATCCAGGAATAGATATTTATGGACCAATGGAAACTTATAAAAAAGGAGCAAAATACATCATAAAACACGGAGATATTTTAAATTTTTTTGAATTTAAATTAAATGTATTTTCAATTCCAGGGCATACCTTAGGGCATTTAGCTTATTATCAAAAACCTTATCTCTTTTGCGGCGATACTTTATTTTCTGGTGGTTGCGGGCGTATCTTTGAAGGAAACAGTCAAAAAATGTATCGTTCTTTAAATATTTTAAAAAAATTACCTGACGAAACTTTTGTATGTTGTGGACATGAATATACTGCTATAAATATGAAATTTGCTAGTTATCTATTACCTAATGATGAAGTAATCAAAAATTACACCTTAATAGTAAATCAAAAAAAAGCAAAAAAAGAACCTACAATTCCATCAACACTTAAACTTGAAAAAAAAATTAATATATTTTTAAGATCTTACGATTATGATCTAAAAAAAGCATTAGGATTTTCTTCTAATGTATACTATTCAAATTATGAAACATTTAAAAAAATACGTAAACTAAAAGATTCCTTTTAAAAAAACTAGTTAATCCAATATTATTAATATAATTTTTATAGAAAAACATAAAAACCATATTAATTTTCCACTAATTAGAAATTATAATTTTTCCTAAAAAAATATCTGTAATTTCTTCTATTCTTTTTTATTAAAAAATCATGCTTTTATATAAAAAAATTAATAAAATTTTATAAAATTTATTAAATCTATTAAATTTAATAAAGTTCTAAAAAAATTATTATTAATAATTTTATATTAAAAAATGGCAATTTACCTCTTGTAAACCATTAAAAAGTATTTTTTGACCCAATTCTTCTTCAATACGAATTAATTGATTATATTTAGCTAATCGATCAGATCGACTCATTGAACCTGTTTTAATTTGACCTGCAGCACTTCCTACTGATAAATCTGCAATTGTAGTATCTTCAGTTTCACCAGATCGATGTGATATAATTGTAGAATAACCAGAATTTTTTGCCATATTAATTGCCAATAAAGTTTCAGTTAAAGTACCAATTTGGTTAAATTTAATTAAAATTGAATTAGCTATACCTTTTTTAATTCCATTTTTTAAAATCTTAGTATTTGTTGCAAAAAGATCATCACCTACCAATTGAATTTTATTACCTAAAACTTTAGTTTGATAAATAAAACCATCTAAATCTAATTCATGAAGACCATCTTCAATAGAAATAATCGGATATATTTTAGTTAATTCCTCAAGGTAATGAGTAAATTCTTGAGAAGAAAAAGTTCTATGCTCACTTTTTAAATTATAAGTTTTTGTTTTATTATCATAAAATTCAGAAGCAGCACAATCTATTGCTAAAGTAATATCTTTACCTAAAATATAACCAGCTACTTCAACCGCTTCCTGAATTAATTCTAAAGCTGCAATATTTGATTTCAAATTTGGTGCATAACCACCTTCATCCCCTAATGCTGATTGGATCCCCCTTTTTTTCAAAACTCTTCCTAAATGATGAAAAATTTCACATCCCATACGCACTGCTTCTTTAAAATTTTTAGCACTAATTGGTTGAATCATAAACTCTTGAATTTCAATGTTGTTTTCTGCATGTTTTCCACCATTTATAATATTCATCATAGGCAAAGGCATTGATAATTTACCAGACATACCACTTAATTTTGAAATATGTTTATATAAAGCAATACCTTTTGCTTTTGCTGCTGCTTTTGCGTTTGCAATAGAAACTGCTAAAAGAGCATTTGCACCAAATTTAGATTTATTATCTGTACCATCTAATTCAATCATAATTTTATCAATATAAGATTGCAATGTAGCATCTTTTCCAACTAATGCATCCATAATTGGTCCATTAACTGCAGAAACGGCTTTTAAAACACCTTTTCCTAAAAAACGAGTATTATCATAATCTCGTAATTCTAGTGCTTCTCTTGATCCTGTTGATATACCAGAAGGTGTTGCTGCTAAACCAAAAAAACCACCTTCTAAATGTACTTCTGCTTCAACAGTAGGATTGCCACGAGAATCTATAATTTCTCTTCCAATAACTTTTACTATTTTTGAAATCACATTATTCTCCTTAACACATTTTTTTTATTAACATAATTAATGATTTCTTATGCTTTTCTTTGTTGATATTCTTGAGCTGCTTTAATAAAAGAAGAAAATAAAGGGTGACCATCCCTTGGAGTAGAGGTAAATTCAGGATGAAACTGACAACCAACAAACCAAGGATGATTTGGATTTTCAATAATTTCTACCAATTTATTATCTTCTGAACGTCCTGTAACAAATAAACCTGCTTTTTCAATACGTTCTAAAAAAATATTATTTACTTCATAACGATGACGATGTCGTTCAATAATTATATCTTTATTATATAATTTTTTAACTTTACTACCTGGCATTAAATGACATTTTTGAGCACCTACACGCATAGAAGAAAAATTATCAGTATTGTTATCTATTTTAATTTTATTTTGATTTTTGAAACGTTCAGTTATTAAAGCAATAACTGGGTATTTACAATCAGGTGAAAATTCTGTAGAATTTGCTTCTTTCATATAAGCAACATGACGTGCATATTCAATAAATGCTACTTGCATACCCAGACAAATTCCAAAATAAGGAATTTTATTTTCGCGCGCATAACGAGCAGTGGCAATTTTTCCTTCAATACCGCGTTCACCAAAACCGCCTGGTACTAAAATAGCATCTAATCCCTTTAAATAATCAGTACCATATTCTTCTATATCTTCAGAATCAATTAATTTAATATTAACTTTTAAACGATTTTTTAAACCACCGTGTTGTAAAGCCTCAATAACAGATTTATAAGCATCAGGTAATTTTATGTATTTACCTACCATACCAATATTTACTTTACCTAAAGAATTACGTTGCGCATCAACAACTTTTTTCCATTCAGAAAGATCAACTGATTGATATTTAAGTTTAAATTTATTGCAAATATAATCATCTATCTGTTGCGATTTTAATAAAATTGGAATTTCATAAATCGAATAAACATCCATTAATGATATAACTGCTTTTTTTGATATATTACAAAAAAGAGCAATTTTTTCTCTTTCATAAATTGAAATCATTTTATTTGAACGACAAATTAATACGTCAGGCTGAATACCAATAGAAAGTAATTCTTTAACTGAATGCTGTGTAGGTTTAGTCTTAACTTCAGCGGTTACAGGCAAATAAGGAACTAAAGTAAGATGAATAAAAAGAGTACTTTTACGACCAAAATCGACAGCTAATTGACGAATAGCTTCTAAAAAAGGCAAAGACTCAATATCACCAACTGTTCCCCCTACTTCAACTAATACAATATTATAACCTTTTCCTCCATTAATAATTCTTTTTTTAATTTCATCGGTAACATGAGGTATTACTTGAATAGTTTCACCTAAGTAGTCACCGTGACGTTCTTTTCTTAATACTTCGGAATAAACACAACCAGTTGTAAAATTATTGCGACGAGTCATTTTTGTTCGAATAAAACGTTCATAATGTCCTAAATCAAGATCAGTTTCTGCACCATCTTCTGTGACAAAAACTTCTCCATGTTGAATTGGACTCATTTTACCTGGATCAACATTAATATAAGGATCTAATTTAATAATTGTAATACTAAGTCCACGTGCTTCAAGTACGGCTGCTAAAGAAGCTGATGTAATACCTTTTCCGAGCGAGGAAACTACTCCTCCAGTTACAAAAATATAATTTGTTTTCATGTTAAACCTAAAAAGTTAGATATAAAATACACATAAAAAAACAGGAAATTTATTATTTGTAATATCTATTTTTAATATTATATCCATTTTTTATTAAAATATTTATTTTTTATTAAAATATTTAATATTAATAATTATTTTTTATTAATCTAACATATAAATCAGATAATTAATAAATTTTTTAAGAAAATCAAAATTAATAATTTTAAGATATTTTTCTTTTTTTATGCAATAATTTTTACTAATCAAAGTTTTTATAAATAGTTTTTTAAACTAAAAAAAATATATAAATAAAAAATGATTCAATAATAATCAATTTTTAAAAATAAAAAATTTTATCCTTTATATAAATTTAATAAACTAAAATAAACAACCATTTAATACTATCAGTATTAATAATCATTTTTATATAAAAACATATATTCTATAATAAAATATTTATAAAAAATAATTCTTATATTATTTTAATTTTTAATATTATTTATATTTTTAAACAACAAAAATAGATTTTTAAAAATAAACAAAAAAAAATTATTTAAATGATAGTATTAAAAATTAGTTTATAAAAAATATTAATATAAAAAATTATAAATATCATTTAATGTATTATTAATATCTTAAATAAAATTACTATTTAATGAATAATGATTTTATTAAATATAAAAAATATCTAAAATATTAATCAATTATTTTTAATACATTTTAAAAAAAATCACAAAAAAATATATAAAAATATATTTTTCCTTGATTAAAATATCTTTTTTTAATTTTTTTAATTTTTTTTTAAAATATTAATATTATTTTTTATAAATATTTTATTTTTTTCTATAAAAAAATTTTATATTTTTATCATATAAAAAATACTTTTTTATTTTATTTTATTTTTTATGCAAATATTAAAAATAAAATCTTATATTAATTTTTTATTATTTTTAAAAAAATAAAAATATTTTTCTTAAAATTAATTTTTATTAAAAAATATATAATTTAAACTACAATCATAAAATACAAATATAATATTTTCTATAAAAAATATAAATAAAAAATTATCAATATATTTTTTTAAATTTTATAAAATAATGATTTTTGTTTTTATTATAGATATAAATATTTTTTTAAAATGATAATTTTAGTTAAAACTCTTTAGATTATTTCTTAATATATTAAAAAAATAATCAAAATACTAAATTTTTTATATCTAAAATATTTTTATATAAAAAATAAAAAAATAACAAATAAATAAGTTTTTTTATTTTGATATTTAACAATTTTTTTAAATTTTTTATTTTTCTAAAACAATTTATTAAAAAATTGAAAAATAAAATTTTTTAACATTTAAAATTTTTATTAATACTATTTATTTATTTTATTTCAAAAAAAATATTGAACTAAAATCAAAAAAACATATAATTATATTTTATATTTTAAAATAAAAAATTTTTTATATTTATAATCAAAATAATAATATATTTTTTATCACACTAAAAAATATTAATTATTATTTTTTACTACTTTATTATTTGATAAAAAATAATATTAAAAAAATGTTATTGATTAAATAATTAAAATAATAAATTTAATTAAATAAAAAAATTTTATAAATTATAAAAATTCATTATTATTTTTTTTATAAATTATTTTTATATATTTTATAAAAAAATTTTGCAAAAAAAATTACTTTTTATAAATTCTATAAAAATATAAAAAAATAGTAATATTTTTATATTTAATTAATTATTATATTACTAACTTTATAAATATTATTCTCAATAATATATAAATGGTATCATAAATTAAATTTAATAAATAAAAAATATAAATATTTAATAAATTTTAAAATGTATTTTTTAATAAAAAATAAAAAATATTTAATATATACTATATTAAAATTATTTTTTAAAAAAACTAAAAAATTATATTTGAAAAATATAAAAATTTAAAAATATATAAATTAAATAAATATTATATAATAATTAATAATATTATATAAAATATTATATTACATAATATTAATTTTCTAAAAATTATATTTTAAAATATCAAATAAAAATTAAAAAATAATTTAAAATATTATAATCAAAAACAATCATCAAAAATCTTAATTAAAAATTATGTTAAATTAATAATCTTTATGCATATTATTAATTTATATCATCAACATATATAGTATATAAGAATATTTTTATTAAAAATAAATTTATTTTAAAATATTACATGGTAAAGTATCAAAATAATTTTTAAATTACTACTTTATTAAAAAAATGATTTTATAAATAACAAAATAATTATGATAATAATCTACAAAAGAAAATATTATTAATACAAAAAAAATATTTAATGAACTAAACATAAATAAGAAAAATGAAAATAGCAATAATAACTGCAATAAATTCAGAAATGGATTTACTTCGTAATATAACTAATGCTTATCTCTCATTATCAATAGCAGGATGTAATATATATCATGGGAAATTTAATCATCTAAATATTGCTTTATTAAATACAGGCATAGGAAAAGTCTCCGCAGCAATGGGGGCAACATTATTAATAAAATATTTTTCACCTAATTTTATTATCAATACTGGTTCCAGCGGGGGATTATCGCCAAATTTAAAAATCTCTGATATTGTAATTTCAACTCATGTTTGTTATCATGACGTAGATATTACAGCCTTTGATTACAAATTAGGACAAATAGCACAATGTCCTACTACTTTTTTAGCAGATAAAAAATTGATATTAATAGCAAAAAAATCTATAAAAATACTTAATTTAAATGCTATGTACGGTTTAATTTGTACTGGAGATAGTTTTATAAACAGAAAAAAAAAATTAAGTTATATTAAAAAAAATTTTCCTAATGCAATTGCTGTTGATATGGAAGGAGCTGCAATTGCCCATGTGTGTTATAAATTCAAAATTCCATTTATTGTCGTACGTGCAATCTCTGATATCGCGGATATAAGATCTAAATTTGACTTCAAAAAGTTTTTACCTATTGCTGCAAAAAAAGCAAATCAATTAGTAGAAAATATGTTGATAATCTTATCAAAACACATGAAAAACTATCATAAAAAATAATTGTATATTTTTTAATATATAATCTTAAAATTTTTCTATGTAATAAAAAATTTTAAAAAAAACTAAATACCAAAAGAAGAACCACATCCACAAGTTATTTTTGCATTTGGATTTACCACTACAAATTTTGATCCTTCTAATCTTTCAATATAATCTATACAACCTCCTACTATATACTGAAAACTCATAGGATCAATAATTAATTCAACGCCTTGATTTTTAATTTTAAAATCTTCTTTCTCTACTTTATCATCAAAAATAAAACAATACTTAAAACCACTGCATCCACCACCAGTAATATAAACACGCAAATACAAATTGGAATTTTTTTTATCTTTTAATAATATTTTAATCTGATTTGCTGCAGTATCAGTAAATTTTATTGGTACTTTATGAATCATTTTTTATTCCACTTCAATTTTAAAATTAAAAAAATTAAAAAAAATATTATAAAAATTTTTTATAAATAATACACTATTGATTGTTTTAAATTCATTTACTAAAATTAAATTTTATATCATTTCTTATAATTTTAATATTTAATTTTTAAAAAAATAAATATCTATTAAATTATAATTACTGTAAACTTATTTATTAAAAAATCTAAAATACTTTAAAAAACAAAAATTTTATTTTTAAGTAAGTGAATTTACTATTAAATATATTCTATTCTTAGAATAGCTATTGATTATTTATTAAAAGAACTATATAAAAAAGAACTATATAAAACTTGAATTTATAATATTGATAATTATTCCTATATTGATTATATAAAATCTTGATAAAATTGTTATTTTAAATAATAACTTTTTTTATATTCATAAATCAACTACAAAATGCGCAAAAATAGCTTAATTTTTAGAACATCAACTCCTATTAAATAAAAAAAAGAATTTATTAATTAAATTATTAATAGAAATAATAAAAATAGAAAAATTAAAAAATTCAAAATAACTAAAAATTATACAGAATATAAAAAATATAAAATTTAAAAAAATACTATCATGAATACTCAAATTCATACTTGGTATAAAAATCTTTAAAATTTTAAAAAAAGAAAAATAACACAATATAGAATATCTAATAGTTTAATTAAACATACTCATACTTTTCAAATTTAATGAATTTAAATAAAGATAAAAATAATTTTAATCAATTATCGAAAAGAAATAAAATTGCGTAAAATATTAAAAAATATATTCGAATATTAAATTTTAATTTAACTCTACTGATATTTTTTTAGGACGTAGAAAATTAAGAAATTGATTTAAAATATTATTAATTTTAAATAAAATCATTATAAAATTTCTTATTTACATTAAAAAATGTTATAATATTAATATTATCTTTAATATAAAAAATCATTTGAAAAAAAAATAATAAGTGATAATTTTCCTATTTGTCAAATTAAATCATAAATATATATAAGTAACTTATATTAGTATTAATAAGATTAGTACTATATAACAAAAATATATCAATTAAATAATTAATTTTTTATAAAAACAAAACTTTCTTTTTTTAAAAAATTACCACAATAAACACTTATACACTTAACAATTAACAATAAAAATTACAAAATTTTTATAAAAAAATAAAAAAATAAAAAGTTTAATTTATTGAATTTTAAAAAAAATTAGAAAATTTTTCATCTACTTTTAACAATTTGGCGCTTTCTTTATTAAAAAAACTAATCTCGTTTCACTATCATATAATAATTTGAAATTAATTATACAACAAAAAACAAAAAAAATTTTTATCATATGAACAAGCTGAATTATATTAATAATATAAATATTCCATAAAAAATTAATTAAATATTTCTTTTATTCAATTAAGAAAAAATATTTTTGTGCTTTATTTTCATTCTTTTTTATTTAATTGATAGTTTAAATGCAATGATTGAAAATTTTCTTTACATAATGCTATAAAATCTTTAACCCAAACAGGTAAAACACGATAACCTCCACCAAAACAGTTAAAACTACCATCAAAATTAATTCTCATTTCCATAATTCCTTCTGGAGGTCGGTTATCTAATACTAATGGAATTTGATGTTCTAAATAACGACGATAAATATGTAATGCACCACTTGCACCAGTTAAATTAGTCGGACCATTATTATCACGACCTACCCATATAATCACAACTTCTTTACCATCAATACCTACAAACCAACTATCACGTAAATCATTTGTTGTTCCTGTCTTAGCTGCTAAATGATATTGAGAGAATTTATTTGTTAAAGAACTTGATGTTCCTCGATCAACAACTTGTTGCATACCATAAAGTGTTAAATAAGCTGCTTGTGGAGAAACTACTCGTTTCGATAAAGGATAACTTTTATAACATTCATTACCAGTAGTATCAATTACAGAACGTAATGCTGATAATTGAGCTCTATTTCCACCACCACTGATAGTTTGAAACATTTGCGCTGTCTCAACTAAAGTTAAATTTAATGAACCTAATAGCATTGCTGGTACTTGTGTAATTACATCACTTGGCACACCAAGATTTACTAATACTTCACTTACTTTATTTAAACCAAGACTTAATCCAATATTTACTGTAGGTATATTTAGTGAATTTGACAGAGCATCAATTAACATCACTTGACCTCTAAATCTGCGATCATAATTCTTGGGTTCCCAAGTTTGATTATCAAATTTTACAATAATTGGTTTGTCAGGTATCCAAGTGTTTAAACGAAACCGATTAGGTTCACTTAATGCTGTTAGATAAGTAGCCGGCTTAACCAATGAACCAATGGATCGACGAGCATTTAATGCTCGGTTAAATCCAAAATATTGCGGTTGAGAACCTCCAACCATAGCACGAATTTCACCATTAATACGATCAACTACTACCATTGCTCCTTCAAGATCAGACAATCCAAACTTTTTACGTAAATCTAATATCCCATTTTCTATCGCATTTTCAGCTTCCTGTTGAGAAATAGGATCTAAAGTGGTAAAAATCTTAGCACCAGAGAGATTATTAGCTTTTTCACCTAATATTTTAAACAATTCTTGTTTAATGAGTTGCATAAACGATGGTTGAGGTATTAAAACATCACTTTTAGATTTTACTCCTAATGGTCGAGCGTATAATATAGGATATATTTCAGGATCAATAATTTTATTAGTTTCTAGAAGTTTTAATACCAAATTACGTCGTTCAAGTGCCAATTGAGGATTACGCCATGGATTATATAATGATGCCCCTTTAACCATACCAACTAGTAATGCTTGTTGATCAATACTTAATTCATCTATGGGGCGACTGAAATAATAAAGGCTAGCAAGCGGAAAACCACGAATTTGATCATCTCCACTTTGACCTAAATAAACTTCATTAAGGTATAGCTCAAGAATACGTTCCTTTGTATAATGAAAATCCATTAAAAGAGCCATATATGCTTCATTAACTTTACGTATTAATGTTCTTTTATTATTTAAAAATAAATTTTTAACTAATTGTTGCGTTAAAGTACTTCCACCTTGAACGGTTTTACCAGCTATTAAATTAGCAATAATTGCACGTCCGATAGAATAAATACTTATTCCATCATGTTTATAAAATTGACGATCTTCAGTTTCAAGTAACATTTTTATTAAAGATTCTGGAAAATCTTTTTTTGGTAATACTAACCGTTTTTTATTATTAACTGATTGCATCATAGTAATAAGCTTAGGATCGAGTCTAAAAAAACCAAAAGAACGACCATTGCTAATATTAATTATATTTTTTAATTTAGTATTATCAAAACTTAATTTTACAAAAATTTGTTCTTCTTTTTTATCAGGAAATGAAAATGGTCGGCGTAACATTTCTATAGTATTATCCATAACTACATATTCACCTGGCAAAGTAATTTTTTTTACTTGACGATATTGCATACCATCCAATAAACGAATCATTTCTTCTTTATTATAATTCATTCCAGGTTCAAGATTAACCATTCGACCATAAATGGCTGCAGGAAGATCCCAAACTTTTCCATCTAGTCTATAAATAATAGTATGATATAAATAAAAACCATAAATACCAATTAACAAACTAAAAACTATTATAATTTTGATAAAAAATAAAAAACAATTTATATTTTTTTTAAAAAAATTATATTTACTTGTTTTTTTTGTCATTATCTTACCTTTTTATTATCAAAAAATATCCTGATAATAATTATTTAAATATTTTTATAATAAAATTTAAATTTTTATCAGCAATTTTTTTGAATAATAAATTGAAGTATTGACATATCACTGTTATATCTTCAATTATTAGAAATCAATAATACATTTAAAAGTAAAATAAAAATTTTTAATAATTATTATTTTGTTATTTCTGAAATTAATTATTAACTATATTTTTATCAAAAAAAATAAATATAATATATTCTTTTAAAATTAATAAATTAATAAAAAATTATTTTAAATTATTTATAAATATAATATTATCGATATTAATTAATATAATTATTTAAATAATTACCACATCTTATATGTGATATAAATATTTTAAAAAAATTCAATTTTATTTTTTTATATTAAAAATATAAGAAAATATGTAATTTAATATAATATTTAAATGTTTTTATTTATAATAAAATTCTCAAAAATTATATAATTGAAATCAAAAAAAATATATTTTATCAATATAAATTACAATAAAAACATAATATAAAGTAAATAATAAAATATTAATTTAAAAAATAAAAATTAAAATTTTTATTAATATATAAATATTTTTTTTAAAAAAAACTAATGATATAAAAATATTTTTCTTAACAAAATATGATAATTTTGATATAAATAAAAAAACATTGCAAAAATTTATTTTTTGATAAAAATATTTCTTTATTGAACATAATATACATAATTATATAATAAAATTATACTGGCATATTACATTAAAAAAATAATTTTTAATTGTATAAATTTTTAATGTTTGAGATACTTTATATCTACTCCATACACTCTCAGTATATGGAGATATCATTAATATTTTCTTCATGGAGAAAAATTATGCAAAAAGGGCAAAAAAACAAAAACTCGTCCTTAAGCATTCTTGCTATTGCAGGAGTAAAACCTTATCAAGAAAAACCAGGCGAAAAATATATGAATAAAGCTCAATTAATACATTTTAAGCGTATTCTTGAAACATGGCATAATCAACTTATAGGTGAAACAGATCGTACTTTTACTTATATGAAAGATGAGGCTGTTAACTTTCCTGACCCTGTAGATAGAGCAGTACAAGAAGAAGAATTTAGTCTTGAATTACGTAATCGTGATCGTGAGTGTAAATTAATAAAAAAAATTGAAAAAACACTTAAAAAAGTTGCAAACAAAAATTTTGGTTATTGTGAAAGTTGTAGTATTGAAATTGGTATTCGTCGCTTAGAAGCACGCCCAACAGCTAATTTATGTATTGATTGCAAAACATTGGCAGAAATACGTGAAAAACAAATGACAGGATGAATCAAAATGTTATATTACTGGTAAAATTTGTTTAGTTTTCCGCCAATACAACCGTTTTATAATTTTATTAATCAATAAAAGTTTTAATATAAATATTATTTTTTAATGTTTTTCAGAAAAAAATGCAAAAAAATATAACTTAAAAAAAACATCTAAAAAAATAAGAATTTTTAATAAATGATCGTATGTATATAATGAAAAATATTTGCGAAAAAATAAATAAAAAATATTGTTTAAAATTTATCTTAAAATATTATCACAATAAAAAATAAGTATAAATATTTAAAAAAATGCAAGTTTATAATAAAAATATCTTGAATTATAAAAAATAAAACATTTTTTTAAATTTATAAATAAAATTTTATTTATAAAATTATTTAATTTTTAATATAAAAAAAATTAAAATTTACATAAAATTTTACATAAAATATTATAAATTAAAATTATAAAATATTATATTTAATACAATTATATATTTTTTATACAACAAAATTTTATAAAACATATTCTTTTGTTAAAAAAAACTAATTTATTATTAAAATTACATAAACAATAACAATTTCTTTTATAACTTTATGACTTATTTTGCATAATATTATACATAAGATATAAAATAATTGAAAAAGATTTATTAACAAAAAACAAAAAAAATAAACATTTAACACATCAAGTAATCTCTTTGTCCAGTATAAAGCATGCAATATCTATAATAAAAAAAGAAAAACATAGCATATCAAAAAAATATATTAGTCATAATGCACTAAAAGTATTATATTATTTAAATAAAACAAGCTATGCCGCATATCTTGTTAGTAGTAACGTTAGAGATTTATTATTAGAAAAAACTCAAAGATTTTGATATAACGATAAATGTAACACCGGAGCAAATTTATAAACTTTTTCGTAATTATCGTTTAGTTCGACATCGTTTTAGTTTAGTACATATTATTTTTATTTATAAATTTATCGAAGTTTCTACTTTTCGCTCTTCTTTGAAAAATAATAATATTAATAAAAATATGTCACATAAAATCAGTAATGTTATGTGATTACGAGATAATATTTTTGGAAATATTGAAGACAATGTTATAACGTCGTGATTTTGCAATTAATAGTTTTTTTTATATTATCAAATTAATGATTTTACTCTACATGATTATGTTGAAGGATATAAAGATTTAAAAAATAGTATTATTCTTTTAATTGGTGATCCAAAAATTCGTTATAGAGAAGATCCTATAAGAATGCTCCGAGCCATTCACTTTTCATGTAAATTAAAACATGAAAATTGATAGTGATATAACAAAACTTATTCTACAATTAACATTTCTATTAAAAATATTCCATCATCACGTTTATTTGAAAAATCTATTAAATTATTACAAAATGATCAAGGTTATAAAAAATACAAAAAATTAAAAGATTACAATCTTTTTCAAGTTTTATTTCTAATAATTGCAGAAAATTTTAGTAATAATCAATTTCCCATGGAAACAATTATTAATCAGGCATTAAAAAATATCGATTTTCACATAAAAAGCAATATACATGTTAATCCTGCATTTTTATTTGCAACCATATTTATGGTATCTATTAGTAAACTGTGCAGAAAAACTTTCAAAAAAAAATAATTTAACTTATTATAAAGTTTTTTGCAACTTGTAATAAATGATATACTTAAAAAACAGTGCCGTCTTTCTCTTACAATACTTAAAAAAGTAACCAAAATTATGAGTGACATTTCGAAATTACAACTAAAATTACTATGGTATCAAAAAGAAAAAACAAATATGCTTTTTAAAGAATCCAAAAATTTCATGCTGCATTTGATTTACTAGAACTCCCTTCAAATGTAGAAAAAATTACTAAACTAAAAAAAGTTACTAATTGGTGGAATAACTTTCAAGAAAAACAAAAATTTAATAAATAAAAAATAAGAATTTAGAAAATTAAATCCTTATTTGTAATTTTGATTAAAATATGTATTTAAACTTTTCTTTACTAAATAAATAAAAAAGAGCAAAAATAAAAAATGAATTGTGTTTATATTTCTATTGGTAGTAACTTAAATAAACCATTAAAACAAGCAAAAGATGCTATTAAAAAATTAAATCAATTACCAAATACAAAAGTTATTAAAATTTCTTCTTTTTATCGCTCTAAACCTATGGGAAAAAAAAATCAACCTGAATATTTAAATTTAGTTGTTGAATTAAAAACCACTTTATTACCTTATAATCTATTAAAATATACTCAAACCATTGAATACATACATGGAAGAAAACGCACAATTAATCGTTGGATACCAAGGACACTTGATTTAGATATTCTCTTATATGGACAGAAAACTATTCAAAATAATAATCTAACTATACCACATTATGGTATTAAAGAACGAGAATTTATACTATATCCATTATCTGAAATTGCTCCTAAACTATGTTTTCCAGATGGAGAATTACTTTCTCATAGATTAAAGTTCATTCCTGAAAATGATCTTAAAATATGGTAACTCTATTTTAATATTTAAAATAAAAAAAACAAAAAATCTGCAATCTTTTATAAAAAAATTATATAAAAGTATTTTATATATTAAAAATATTTTTATATAAATTTAAATTATTTAATTGGTATAATTATCATGTATTATAAATAATAACTATTTTAAAACTATTAAAATAATACTTTAAAATTAAAAGATATGTTAGAATATCTACAAAAATCACAAATATTATTTTTGTATAATTTTAATTATTTCCATAATAAAAATTACTTTTATAAAAGTAATTAAATATAAACTTATCATAAAATTAAAAAATATAAATCATGCAATTAAATATGATTTATTTTTTAACTTTTTAATCCTTTTCCTTTTTCAATTAAATACCATGTAATAGTATATAAAATAACTATAAAAATAGTTAACATTAACAAAGTAACAGATAACTTCACATCACTCATACCAAGAAATCCATAACGTAATCCACTAATCATATATACAATAGGATTTAATTTAGAAACCATTTGCCAAAACTCAGCTAAAAGCGACAAAGAATAAAACACACCTCCCAAATAAGTTAATGGAGTTAAAACAAAAGTAGGAATAATACTAATATCGTCAAAAGTTTTAGCAAAAATTGCATTTAATAATCCAGCTAATGAAAACAAAATAGCTGTTATTACAACAGTAATTATAACAACAAACCAAGAATAAATATGTAATGACACAAAAAATAATGAAACAACTGTAACTAATATGCCAACTAAAATGCCTCGAGCAACACCGCCACCAATAAATCCAATTATTAAAATATGAGTAGGAACTGGAGCTACTAATAATTCTTCAATACTTTTTTGAAATTTTGCTCCAAAAAAAGAAGAACAAACATTAGAATAAGCATTCGTGATTACTGACATCATAATTAATCCAGGCACAATAAATTGCATATAATTAACACCATCCATTTCCCCAATCCTTGAACCAATTAAACTTCCAAAAATAATAAAATACAAAGACATAGTAATTACTGGAGGTAATAAAGTTTGCACCCAAATACGAGCAAAACGTGTTATTTCTTTTATCCAAATTGTTTTCATAGCAATCCAATAAATCTGAATCATTTCTTTGTTCCTTGATCGATAGATTTACAATATTGTTTATTCATTAAACCAATAAATAATTCTTCTAAACGATTGACCTTATTGCGCATACTAAGTATTTCTATACCTTGTTGGGATAATTGTTTAAATAAACTATTAAGACCTTGATTTTTTAATACATCAACTTCTAATGTTGTATTATCTAAAACTCTATATTTATAACCTTCTAACATAGGAACAAAGCTTTTTGGAATAAAATCAAAAATAAAAGTTTCTAATTCCAATTGATTAAGTAATTTTTTTATAGTAGTATTTTCAATTAATTGACCATATTGAATAATACCAATATTACGGCATAATATTTCTGCTTCCTCTAAATAATGTGTTGTTAAAATAATTGTTGTTCCTTGTTTGTTTAATTTCTTTAAAAACAACCACATTGAACGACGCAATTCAATATCTACTCCTGCTGTCGGTTCATCTAAAATTAATAATTTTGGTTGATGCATTAATGCTCTAGCAATCATTAACCGACGCTTCATACCACCAGAAAGATCTCTAGCAGGTTGATTACGTTTATTCCATAAAGACAGTTGACATAAATAAATTTCTGCTCGTAATAATGCTACTGAACGTCGAACACCATAATAACCAGCTTGGTTTAAAACTATTTGTAATACAGTTTCAAATGGATTAAAATTAAATTCTTGCGGTACCAAACCTAATTGACTTTTTACATGAACAACATCTTTATCAAGATCGTAACCAAAAACTTTTACTTTTCCACTAGTTTTTTTAATTAATGAACTAATAATGCCAATAATTGTTGATTTACCAGCACCATTAGGTCCTAATAAAGCATAAAAATCACCAATACTAACTTGCAAATTAATACCATTTAACGCTTTTATAGCACCTGGATAACTTTTTTTAAGTTGAAATAACTCTAAAGCATAAGTCATAAAAAAACCTATTTTGATTATTTTATTATCCATAATAAATCATATTAAACATTATAATTTGTTATATTATTAGCAATTATTTTTATTATTTTTTTAAATAAAACTATACAAAAACATTTGAATATATAATAAACAAAAAAAACAAAAACATCTTATATAAAATTTTTTCTTAATAAATGTAAGAATTTTTATTTTTTACATTTTTTAAAATATCAAATATTAAGTAATTATAATTATTATTTATAATTTTTACTTTTTATACTATTCTTATAAAAAACATTAAATTACATATGTAAGGTAATCATATTTTATTTAATTGCTTATTTTATCTTATTAAATATAAGTGTTAAAAAACATTAAACAAAAATAAATATTAATATTTATTATATATTTTAAAATTATATATTAATAATTTTTTTAAAAAAATATCTTAATTATCTAAAAAAACAAAATGCCCAATATAAGGTAAATAACGATATTTTTGAGCATAATCAATTCCATAACCAAAAACAAATTCATCTTGAATAGAATAACCAATCCATGATACAGAAACTTCAACTTCACGTCTTGAAGGTTTGTTTAATAATGTACAAATAGAAATCGATTTTGGAGATCGTAATTCCAATATTTTATATAATTTTTTTAATGTATAACCTGAATCAATAATATCTTCTACAATCAAAAGATGTTTATCACGAACATCTTCACGTAAATCATTAATAATTTTTACATTATGCGTAGAAATTGTTCTATTTTCGTAACTGGATACTGTCATAAAATCAATTTTATGAGGAATATTAATTTTTCGACATAAATCAGCTAGAAAAATAAAAGAACCTTTTAAAATACCAATTAAAACTAAATCATCTTTTAATAATTTATAATGTTCAACAATTTCTTTTGCCATTTGATTAATACGATCTTTAATATTTGCTGCTGAAAACATCACTTCTACAAGTTGTTTCATAAACTTATTTTTTTTAATATAGAGATAAAAGGTAAAAATCTTAACACAAGGTAAATTATGACGCTATAAAATGATATCATATAGAATTTATAATATTTTTTACAAACTTTTTTATTAAATAATTTTATATTTTTTAAAAATATAAATTTTTTATAAACTAAAAAAAATAATTCAAAAAAATAAGAAAGATAAATGCTATAATGAAAAAAAAATATACAATCTAATAATACATTAAACTATAAATTTTATAATAATTATAATAAACATGAAAAATTAAATAATAATATAAAAAATTTTATTTTCTTTTATAACAAACCAACCTAAAATACAATTGTTTATATCTTATAATACAGGCTTTTATATGATGCGTTACCTAATTTTATTCATAATTTTAATAAACACATCAACAAAAAAATTATTGGCTGAAACTGTTCCTCTTAAAATTCGTAAAACTAGTTTTATTTATTGTACTCATGGCATTATTACTAAATTTAACCCACAAATTAAAAATACAAGCTCAATTATTGATTTACTAGCTTTACAGATTTATGATAGATTATTAGAAATAAATTCATTAACTTATAAATTAAATTTTTCACTTATTACACATTGGCAATCATTTGATAACGGAAAAACTTATCGTTTTTATTTAAAAAAAAATATTCAATTTCAAAAAACAAATTGGTTTACCCCAACCAGAAAACTCAATGCAGATGATGTTGTATTTAGTTTTCTACGTATATTTGACAAAAAAAATCCATACCACTATGTCAACAACGGAAAATATCCTTACTTTGATAGTCTACAAATAAAAAATAATATTTTTAGTATTAAAAAAATTAATAGTTATATTGTTGAATTTAAATTATATAAACCTGATGCTTCATTTATTTGGCATCTTTCAACTTATTACGCCCCAATACTTTCAGAAGAATATTCTAAATATCTCTATAAGATCAATCATAAAGAATTAATTGATAAACAACCTGTTGGAACAGGTCCTTTTATGTTAGATAATTATAAAAATAATCAATTTATTAAACTAATTAGACATGATAATTATTGGAAAGGAAAACCATTAATGAAAAAAATTATAATAGATCTGGGATCAGGTGCAACAGGGCGTATATCTAAATTACTTACAGGAGAATGCGATGCATTCGCTTATCCACCTGTCAGTCAATTACAGTTATTAAAAAAAAATACTTGTTTACGATTATCTATCATACCTAATATAAATATCGCTTATCTTATTTTTAATACTAAAATTTCTCCATTAAATAAATTAAAAATTAGAAAAGCTATTTCATATGCA
Source organism: Arsenophonus sp. (assembly GCA_031446105.1). Classification (GTDB taxonomy): domain Bacteria; phylum Pseudomonadota; class Gammaproteobacteria; order Enterobacterales; family Enterobacteriaceae; genus Arsenophonus. The sequence continues at coordinate 733,011 of CP132907.1, read as the reverse complement.
ATTAACAAAAAAAAATTAATACAATCAATCTATTATAACACCGCTGAAATAGCTACTTCTATATTACCAAAAGCTTCATGGGCTTATAATGATCAAATCAAAATAACAGAATATGATGAAAAAAAAGCAAAAAAAATTTTTCAAGAATCAGGTTTACATGATATTACGTTAAAATTTTTAGTACCTGTTGTTGCTCAATCATATAATCCAAGTCCTTTAAAAACCGCAGAACTTATTCAAGATGACTTAAAAAAAATAGGAATAAAAACAAAAATTTATTTAATTGATAAAAACTCATTATATAAAAAAAATAATTATGAATATAATATGATACTTGATGGTTTGTCACTAAAAAATAATGATCCAGATGGATTTTTTCGTCCTTTATTTAGTTGTGAGGGAATAAATTCTTATACTAATTGGAGCAAATGGTGTAATTTACATTTTAATAATATTATCAATAAAGCTATAATAAATCAAAATATTAAATTCAGGATTAATTATTATCATCAAGCACAGTTATTACTAAAAAAAGAATTACCAATTTTACCTTTAGCGTATTCGTTAAATTTACAAGCTTATCGTCATAATATAAAAGGTTTAACTACCGATCCTTTTGGTAATCCATCTTTTACAAATTTATATCAAGATAAATCTTCTAATATTTTTTGTAACTAATAATATTAATGTTGATAATTTATCAGGAGAATTATAATGATTATTTATTCATTAAAACGATTATTATTGCTAATAATTACTTTTTTTTTTCTTACATTAATTAGTTTTAGCTTAAATTATTTTACCAAAAATGCTCCATTAAGTGAATTACCTTTAATAAATGGATATATCTTATATTTTCAAAGTTTATTAAATTGGAATTTTGGCATTTCTACTTTAAATGGTCAACCTATTAGTGATCAACTAAATTCTGCTTTTCCTGCTACAATGGAATTATGTTTGATATCATTTATTTTGGCTTTAATAATTGGTATTCCAACTGGAATTTTTATAGGAACAAAAAAAAATAAACCTATTGAATATATTATTAAAATTTTTACATTAATAGGTTTATCTATGCCCATTTTTGTATTATCTTTATTATTAATTTTATTATTTTCATTAAAACTAAATTGGTTACCTAATTCTGGACGAATTAATTTATTGTATGATCTAAAACCAATTACTGGATTTTTACTTATTGATGTTTGGTTATCTGATTCAACATATCGTCATGAAATGTTTTTAAATGCAATTGAGCATTTAATTTTACCAGTTATTACACTAGCTATTGCACCAATTTCTGAAATTATAAGATTTACAAAAAATAGCACTGAATTAGTTATAAATGAAAATTATATTAAAGCAGCTAAAATTAGAGGGCTTTCTAATTTTACTGTAATAAGACGTCATGTACTACATAATGCACTTCCACCTATTATTTCAAAACTTGGTTTGCAATTTTCCAGTATGATTACATTAGCCATGATTACAGAATTTATTTTTAACTGGCCAGGATTAGGTTATTGGTTAATAACATCTATTTTACAAAATGATTATTCAGCTATTTCTTCTAGTGTAATGATTATTGGTAATTTAATTATTTTTATTAATGTTATATCAGATATTTTAAAAGCTAAAATAAACCCTTATAAATATAAGGATGAATATGTTTTCAGATAACTTTTATTACGAACAAAAAATAGCATCTCCAGTCAAAATAATATTACAATATTTTTATAATGATATTTTTGCTATGACTGGGTTTTATGGTGTCTTATTTCTTTTAATTTTAAGTTTATTTGGTACTTACTTAGCACCTTACACCATTAATCAACAATTTTTAGAATATCAACTTCTACCACCATCTTGGTGTCATAATGGTAATATCACTTTTTTTTTAGGTACTGATGATCTTGGAAGAGATATTATGAGTCGATTACTCATTGGAACAGCATCTACATTTGGTTCTTCATTCATAATTACTATCAGTGTAATGCTATTTGGATTAATATTTGGATGTTTAGCTGCTATTACTAAAGGATTAAAATTAATTATTTTACATTACATACTAGATACATTACTATCAATTCCATCACTATTACTATCTATTATTATTATTGCTTTTTCTGGTGCAAGCTTAAAAAATGCAATAATTGCAATTTGGCTAGCATTATTACCAAGAATAGTAAAAACCGTTTACAATGCAGTTTTTAATGAACTAAATACTGAATATGTTCTTGCGGCACGCCTTGATGGCGCTTCAAATTTTTATATTATATGGTATACAATATTACCAAATATTATACATATTTTAGTTATTGAAATTACCTGTACATTATCTATAGCTATCTTGGATATAGTAGCATTAGGTTTCCTTAATTTAGGTGCAAGATTACCAACATCTGAATGGGGGAGCATGGTTGGTAATAGCTTAGAATTAATTTATGTTGCACCATGGACAGTGTTTCTGCCCAATGCAGCCATTATGATAAGCATATTATTTATTAATTTACTAGGAGAAGGTTTACATCGTGCCATCAATTCAGGTATAGAATAAAAAATGTTATTATTAGATATTCGCAATCTTACCATTACATTCTTTACTAATAAAGGATCAATAAAAGCCATTGAAAATATTTCTTTACAATTACATGAGGGTGAAATTCTTAGCTTAACAGGAGAATCAGGATCAGGAAAAAGCTTAATTGCTCAAGCTATTTGTGGTATTACTCAAGATAATTTAAAAGTTACTGCTGATCGTTTTCATTTTCTTGATATTGATTTATTAAAACTTGGTTTTAATCAAAGACGTAGAATAATAGGACATAATATTTCTATGATTTTTCAAGAACCGCAATCTTGTTTAGATCCTGTTATAAATATAGGAAAACAGCTTATTCAATCGATACCAAAATGGACTTTTAAAGGTAAATGGTGGCAAAGATTAACTTGGCGCAAACGACGTGCAATTGAATTACTTCATCGTGTAGGATTTAAAAATCATCACAGTATTATGAACAATTATTCTTATGAATTGACTAAAGGTGAATGTCAAAAAGTTATGATTGCTATTGCATTAGCAACTCAACCTAAACTTTTAATTGCAGATGAACCAACAAATAATATGGAATCTAGTACCCAAAATCAAATTTTTCGTCTTCTTTATAGATTAAATCAAAATAATAATATGACAATTTTATTAATTAGTCATGATATTCAAATTATAAGTCAATTAGTTAATCGTATTAATATACTTTATTGTGGACAAACTGTTGAAAGTGCAACTCCTAGAGAATTGCTTACTCGTCCTCATCATCCTTATACTCAAGCTCTAATAAGAGCAATCCCTAATTTTGGAAGTCCATTAGCACATAAAAGTCGACTTAATACACTTTCTGGTTCTATTCCTTCTTTAAAAAATTTACCGATTGGTTGTCGACTTGGCCCTCGTTGTCCTTATGCACAAAAAAAATGCATTACTACACCATCATTACGTATTGTTAAAAATCGGGCATTTGCATGTCATTTTCCTCTTAACATGAACGAAATTCCATGAGTATTACATTATTAGAAATTAAAAATTTAACTAAAATTTTTTATAATCGTATTAATTTATTTAAAAGAAAATTATTAGAAGCAGTCAAACCTTTAAGTTTTATCCTAAATACTGGCGAAACATTAGCTATTATTGGTACTAATGGATCTGGAAAATCAACTCTTGCTCGTATGTTAGCAGGCGTTATTGAACCAAGTAATGGTGAAATTTTTATTAATGGTCATAAATTAAATTATGGTGATTACATTTATCGCAGTCAACGTATAAGAATGATTTTTCAAGATCCAAGTACTTCCTTAACGCCTAAGCAAACTATTGGAAAAATTCTTGAAATTGCATTAATACTCAATACTTCACTTTCCATTATTGATAGAAAAAATCGAATAAAAGAAACACTTCGCAAAGTTGGATTATTACCAGATCATGCAGGATATTATCCTCATATGTTAGCTGTAGGTCAAAGACAAAGAGTAGGACTTGCAAGAGCATTGATTTTAAAGCCTAAAATTATTATTGCAGATGAAGCATTAGCTTCATTAGATATGACAATCCGTTCTCAAATTATCAATTTAATGATTGAATTACAAGAAAAATATGGTATTTCTTATATTTATGTTACCCAAAATCTAGGCATAATGAAACATATTAGTGACACTGTATTAGTAATGAATAATGGTATTGTGGTTGAAAGAGGTAATACCGCAGAAGTTCTCGCTTCACCTTTACACGAAATCACTCGACGTTTAATTTCTAGTCATTTTGGTGAACTTTTATCAGCTGATTCTTGGCGCCAAGATATTAAATAAAAAAAATTAGATCATAAAAACAAAAAATAATTTTTTTTATTTATGGTACATTATATCTATTTTGATAATATATGTTATAGGTATAATAAAAAATATAATTTTTAATCAAAAAATAAATTTGAAAATAAAAAATTTACTTTATCAATAAAATAAATTTATTTAGTTAAAAAGATAAAAGGATATAAAATAATGGGTTTTCTAAAAGAAAAAAATATTTTAATTACTGGCATATCTAGTAAACTATCTATTGCGTACGGTATTGCAAAAGAAATGCATAAACAAGGTGCAAAACTTGCATTTACTTATCAAAATGAAAAACTAAAATCTCGCGTAGAAGAAGTAGCAAATCAATTTAATTCAGATATTGTTTTTTCATGTGACGTTGCCTCAGATACTAGTATCAAGGAATTATTTTTAAAATTAGAAAAAAGATGGAAAAAATTTGATGGTTTTGTTCATTCGATTGCGTATGCACCATCAGATCAATTTAATGGAAATTATCTTGATACAGTGACTCGAAAAGGATCAGAAATTGCTCATGATATTAGTTCATATAGCTTTGTTGCATTAGCAAAAGCTTGCCGAAAAATGTTAAATGCTTATTCTTCTTTAGTTACTCTTACTTATTTAGGATCAGAACGTGCTATACCTAATTACAATATTATGGGATTAGCTAAAGCTTCACTTGAAGCAAACGTTCGTTATATGGCAAATGCTATGGGTCCTGAAAATATTAGGGTCAATGGTATCTCTGCAGGACCAATACGCACTTTAGCTGCATCCGCTATTAAAGATTTTCGTAAAATGTTATCTTATTGTGCATTAATCACACCAATGCGAAGAACAGTAACTATTGAAGAAATTGGTAATTGTGCTGCTTTTTTATGTTCTAATTTATCATCTGGTATTACTGGAGAAATTATACATGTTGACGGAGGTTTTAATATAACTTCTATGAATGAAATTAATATATAAAATTTACATAACACATAAAAATTAAATTAAAATTTGGTATATTTTAACTATAAGAAAAAGTGTTTTATCGTAAAATACAAAAATAAAATATAAAGATTAAAAAATCATTAAATCAATTTTAAAATATTATATAAAATATAATATTTATTTTTTCTGTAAAAAACATTCTTATTTTATTAAATAAAAAAATATTTAATTAAAAATTTTAGAAAAAAATTATCAGTTTTTTGTTATGTTTAAATAACAACACTTCTTAAAAAATCAAAATTGTTTTATAAAATATTTATATTATAAAAAGTATAAAAATAAAAATATTATTAATATAAAAAAATATACTTATAAAATAATTTTAACAAACAATTAGGTATCAGAGAATAATTAAAGTAACTTTTTAAAAAAAATAATAAAATTATTTTTTGAACAATATTTTTATACAAAAAGAATTTTATAAACAATAAAAATAATTTAAAAAAATATTTTTATTAATTGTAAATTATAAAAAATATTTTAATAATTCTATAATCAGCAAAAAATATTAATATTCTTTTAAATATAATTATACTATTTTAATATAAAAAATAGTTCTTTATTTTAGATCTTTTGCATAAAAATATAAAAAAATAAAAATAATAATTTACAAAATTTAATTTTGACGATTTTTTTAATTATATCTAAAATTTATTTATATAACATAAATTATATTACAATTACTTCAATAATATTTTACTTTCAATATTGTTATATTTTTAATTAAAAATAATAATAAACGTTTTTAAGCAATATTAATCATATAATTCAGTTTTTTATAAAAAAAATTAGAAGGATAATTTTAAAAATTACTAATATAGAAAAATAAGTTATTTTTGATTTATCAAATATTATAATTATTAGAATAGCATAATAAAACAATACATTCAGATTTTATTCATAAAAACAGGAAACATCATAAAACATAATCATTAATAATTAATAATGGAATAAAAAAAATCTTAAAATAAAAAAATTTAAAATTTATTAGTAAAAAGAAGTAGCTTATAAAAATACATTTTTTGTTATATTAATAGACTAACAATTATGATAATAAAATTATTGCATAATAATTCTTCTATTAAATTTATAAATTCTTCTATTAAATTTATAATTGATCGTATATAATATAAATTTTAAAATGCAATAATTATTATAAAATTAACTATTTTAATTAGTTTTATTTTAAGAATAAAAAAATAAAAATATTTGCTAAATTTTTATTAAAAAAATGCATACAAAAATATTACTGTTATATTTACTAATTCAAATAAAAAACAAGTAATTTATTTTTTAATACTTATTATGAAATTCAAATTTATTATTTTAACAAATTAAAAACTTATTCTTATATTCAAAAAATAAATACTTAAAAAAATAATTAAAGATATTAAGTTTGATCAAAGTATTAAAATATATTAGAATCATCTATTATCTCTGTAGTTATTTTCTACAAAAAACAATAAAACATTAGTAGATAATTATAATAATATACAAAAAAAATTAATTAAAAATCATAAAATCCAAATGAACATATTTTTTTTTCTAAAATAATTATTAAAAAATTTAAAAATAGTTAAAATATATATTTAATATATATAAATTAATTATGAAATCTGAATTAGATAATTTTAAATGAGTTAGATAATTTTAAACATCATTAATAAAAAATAATAAATAAAAGAAAAAAATAATGAAATAATAATATATAAAAAATTTATAATTTTATTTTCCAATACAAAATTTAGAAAATATCTCAGATAATAAATCGTCTGAAGTAAATTTTCCAGTAATTTCATTTAATGAAACATGAGCTAAACGAAGTTCTTCAGCTAACAAATCAATAGAATTAAATACAATTAATTGTTGATTTGCCTGTTTTAAATGTTTTAATGCTACATTAATTGCTTGAATATGACGATTCCTAGCTAAAAATTGATCATCAATATTTGTATGCAATCTAGAAAAAATTTTTTTTAAATGATCATATAATAAATTAATACCTTTTTTTTTATAAACTGATAATTTGATCATAAAAAAATTGCCAATTTTTATTGTTCCTATTGATTCATTAGTAATATCTACTTTATTTCTAACTACTGTAATAGATAATTTTTTTGGCAATTTATTTATAAATTTTAATACAATTTCTTTAGTTTCTTGAATTTTTGTTTTTGTGCTATCTATCATAAACAATATATGATTAGCTCCATGTATTTCTTTCCAAGCTCGCTCAATACCAATTTTTTCAACTTCATCGATCGATTCACGCAAACCTGCAGTATCAATAATATTAAATGACATATTTTCAATATTAATATTTTCACGCAATACATCTCTAGTCGTACCTTCAATATCAGTTACAATTGCAGTTTCATAACCTGATAATACATTAAATAAACTAGATTTACCTGTGTTGGGTGGACCCGCAATAACGATCTTCATTCCTTCGCGTAATAAATTAGATTGAGAAGCTTTTGAAGCTATATTTTTTACATTAGAAATTAATTGATTTAATTCTAATTTAATTTTATTTTTGGATAAAAAATTTATTTTTTCATCTGGAAAATCAATCGTAGCTTCAATATAAATACGTAAATTAACTAATGCTTCTACTATTTTATGAATATGTTGAGAAAAAACACCTTGTAAAGAATTAACTGCTAAAAGAGCCGCTTTTTCATTGTTTGCATCTATAATATCAGCAATTGCTTCAGCTTGAGTTAAATCTATTTTGTTATTAAAAAAAGCTCTTTGAGAAAATTCACCAGGTTTTGCGATACGCACTTTATTTGTATGCAAAATCTCCTTAAGTAATACATCTAAAATAATAGGTCCACCGTGACAATGTAGTTCTAAAATATCTTCACCAGTAAATGAACAAGGTGCAGCGAAATAAATAGCAATGATTTTATCTAATAATTCACCTTTTTTATTATAAAATGAAAGATAATCTGCATATCGTGGTTGAGGCAATTTACCTAAAAAACATTTAGAAATTTTAATAACTTTAGGTCCTGATATTCGTAAAATACCAACTCCTCCTCTTCCAATTGGAGTGGCTTGTGCAATAATTGTATCATTTGTATAAATCATTTTAATATAAAATTTTATAATATGTAATCTAATGTATACCTTTAAAAATGTATTTTTATTTAATACTTTATATTATTTTTATTTTTTTAGTTTATTATTTACGATATTACAGACAGAATTTTAAAATATAAGAAGAAAAATAAAATATTAATAATATTTTTTTAAAAAGAGATTGATATAAAAAAACAAAATTTAATTATTAATGTTAAATATTATAATATATTACAATATTATATAAAATATATCATACAAAAAAGATATTTATCTAAAATAATTTTTATTTATAAAAAAATGAATTTTTTTTATAAATCTAAAAAAATATCAAATAAATAAAAAAATAATTTAAATTTTAAATAAAAATATATTGTAATAATTTAAATATATTTAAAATTTAAACATAAAAATAAAAATTCTTTAAAAAATATTTGAAAAATTAATATATTAAAAATAAAATAAATTTTATTATTAAAAAATATTTAATTATTCATAAAGAATCATAAATATTTTAAAATAAAAAAATCAAAAATCATAAATATATAAAATTAGGAAACAAAAATAATTAAAATTTTATTTAATAATATTAATTTATATAAAAAAATTATTTTTTATTTTTATTAGGATTATACAATCCACATTTTTCTAATCCACGATAAATAATTTGCTGTTGAAAAATTGTTATAAGATTACTTACAGTATAATACAAAACTAATCCAGATGGAAACCATAAAAAAAATAAAGTAAAAATAATTGGCATATATGTCATAATTTTTTCTTGTATAGGATCAGAAATTGTAATTGGTGACATTTTTTGTATCACATACATTGTCAAACCCATCAAACATGGTAAAATATAATAAGGATCTTGATCCGATAAATCCTGTATCCAAGCAAAAAAAGCAGCATGACGTAACTCAACAGAACCAATTAACATATAATATAAGGCTAAAAAAATTGGCATCTGAATAATTAAAGGGAGGCATCCACCTAAAGGATTAACTTTCTCGGTCTGATAAAGTTTCATCATTTCTTCACTAATACGCTGTTTATCATTACCTATTTTTTCTCTTATAGCCATAACTTTAGGTTGTAATAAACGCATTTTTGCCATTGAAGTATATTGCGCTTTAGTTAAAGGGTACATAATTACACGAACAATAAAAGTAATCATAATAATAGAAAAACCCCAATTACCAATAAAACCATAAATAAATTTTAAAAACTTAAATAATGGTTGAGAAATAAACCATAACCAACCATAATCAACTGTCAAATCTAAATGTGGTGCAATAGCTTTCATCTCTGATTGCAATTCAGGACCTATCCATAATTGTGAAAGATAAAATGCCTTACTTTTTGGCATTATCTTTAATGGAAAACTTTTATAACCAATAATCGCTATAGATTTATCTAAATTTATACTATATATTGTATTTATATTCTGATACTTTAAAACCCATGCTGTCACAAAATATTGTTGTGACATTGCAATCCATCCATTTTTTGTATGAATATTTAAATCATTATCAATAATATCATTAAAACTATATTTTTTATAATTTTTTTGATCAGAAGAATACGCGGTACCGCGATAAGTATGTAAATCAAAACTATTGTTTTCTATAGTACGGTATTTTGGTAATTCTATTGTCTGTTTTAACTGACCAAAAAAAGACAATGTTAAAGGTTTATTGCTATTATTATTAATTTCATATTCAATAAAAATATTATATTTACCACGTTGCAATACATAAACTTTTTTATAAATAATTCCATTTTTATCTATAAAAATTAAAGGAACACGCAATTCATTTTCATTATCTTTTAATATAAAGTTATTTTTAATAGTGGAATATAAAGGACGAAAACCTTTATTATACTTAGGATTATCTGGACCATCTTTTCCAATTATACCACTTTGTGCTTGATAAATAAAATCTTTACTAGTTTCTAATAAACGAAAGGGATCAGATGAATTTAATGTTTTAGAATAAAACAATAAATCAGCTTCATTAATATCTCCTCCTAAGGTATTTATTTGTAAGGAAAGTACGTCAGTTTTTACATTAACGATTTTGCTTTTTTTATAATCTTTTAAATTAATTTGATTATCATAAATAATTCTATATTTTTCTTTTAATTTTTCATCAGAATTAAAAATTGTTTGTTTATCATTTTCCCATGTTTGCCATATTAAAAATGAAACAAACAAAAAAATAAAAAATAAAACATTGCGTTGCAAATCCATTATTAATTTTCTCTATTGTAATTAACATATCTGGATGATACAGAATCATCGCCACCTATGTGTAAAGGATGACATTTTAATATTCTTTTTATTATTAACCAAATGCCTTTTATACATCCAAATCGAAATAATACTTCAATACCATATTGAGAACAAACTGGATTAAATCGACAATTAGATCCTAAAAATGGACTTATTACTAATTGATAACATTTTATTATTAAAATTAAAATCTTCGTGCTAAATGACAATGACGAAACCATAAATAACCTATTTTTTTTGTAATTTCTTGATTATTTAAATTCACAACGCTTTTTTTTGCTAAAATGATAAAATCCATCAATGGTAATTTATCTTGATTTAAACGAAAATATTCTCTTACTAATCGTTTAATACGATTACGATCATGAGATAATTTAATATTTTTTTTTGAAATAGTAAAACCAATACGTGGATATTGTAAACTATTTAGACGTCCAAAAATAACTATTTCTGGAGAAAATACCCTCTTAGGGTATTGAAAAACATAATCAAAATCTTTAGGATGCAATAATCTTAACTTTTTTGGAAAAAATAGCTTATTCACTTTTATAAATTATTATTTTGAAGAAATAGTGAGACGAGAACGAATTTTAGCGCGTCGATTAGCTAAAATTTGCCGACCATTTTTAGTAGACATGCGAGCGCGAAAGCCATGAGATCTATTACGTTTTAATAAAGACGGTTGAAAAGTACGTTTCATAAAAATTTTACCTAATTTAAAAAAGTTTTTCTTCAATTAAAAATTTATATATTAATCATCAAAATTATCTTAATAATTAAAATTGTTTTTAATTTAGCAACATCTAAAAAATATTTTTTAATTATTTTTTTAAATCGCACTAAAACAATATTGTAATAAAAGATATAATATTTAGCAATAAAAATAAATATTACATTGATAAATTTAAAATTAATTACAATAAAAATTTATATTTTTTATATAACAATCAATAACAATATTAATAAAATTATTAATAATAAAGTTAATTTGATTTTTTTTAATATAAAAAATATAAAAAACATTATAAAAAATATATAAATCATAAAAATTATATTTTTAATTATATAATTAATTTATTTATTAATAAATAATAATATATATGTTAATATTTTTTTACTTTTTTATTTATTTTTTATGAATATTTATAATAAATTTTATATCATAAAAAAAATACTAAAACTAATATAAAAGAATACAGATTTTGCAAAAATTTTAAGATATAATTCATATTCTTAAATTAGTCTTGTAGTTTTTTAAAATATTAATAATTTTATTATCTAATTTAATATAACGATTTTTTATTTGTTTTGTTTGAGGGGAATTCATCGTGTCATTTTCACTTTGGCAACAGTGTCTTGCTCGATTGCAGGATGAGTTACCTGCCACAGAATTTAGTATGTGGATACGTCCTCTCCAAGCAGAATTGAGTAATAACACATTAGCACTATATGCTCCTAATCGTTTTGTTTTAGATTGGGTAAAAAATAAATACATCAAAAATATAAATGAGTTATTAAATGATTTTTGTGGATCTAAAATTCCAAATTTAAAATTTGAAATAGGAAATAAACCTAAAAAAATGGAAACTTACATTATAAAAAATATTCCTATAAAAAAAAATATTTTAGAAAAACCTAATTTTAAAAATACTATTAATTGGGGCAATACGAACAAAAATATTAAAAATATTTATTTTTCTAATATAAACCATAAACATACATTTAATAATTTTGTTGAAGGCAAATCTAATCAACTGGCACGTGCTGCTGCAAGTCAAGTTGCTAATAATCCCGGTAAAGCTTACAATCCACTATTTATTTATGGCGAAACAGGTTTAGGAAAAACGCATTTGCTTCATGCAGTAGGAAACATCATAACAAAAAAAACAAAAAACACAAAAGCAATATATATACATTCTGAAAGATTTGTACAAGATATGGTAAAAGCATTACAAAATAATGTAATTGAAGATTTTAAACATTATTATCGTTCTGTAGATGCATTATTAATTGATGACATTCAATTTTTTGCTAATAAAGAACGTTCTCAAGAAGAATTTTTTCATACCTTTAATGTTTTACTTGAAGGTAACCAACAAATTATTTTAACTTCTGATCGATATCCAAAAGAAATTCATGGAGTTGAAGATAGATTAAAATCTCGTTTTGGATGGGGTTTAACTGTTGCAATTGAACCTCCAGAACTAGAAACACGTGTTGCTATTTTAATGAAAAAATCTGATGAAAATAAAATCCAATTACCTGATGAAGTTGCTTTCTTTATTGCTAAACGTTTACGTTCAAATGTTCGCGAACTAGAGGGCGCATTAAACAGAGTGATTGCTAATGCAAATTTTACCGGTCGTACTATTACAATTGATTTTGTACGTGAAGCATTACGGGATTTATTAGTTTTACAAGAAAAACTAATCACTATTGATAATATTCAAAAAACAGTTGCAGAATATTATAAAATAAAAGTAACTGATTTATTATCTAAACGTCGTTTTCGTTCTGTTACACGACCAAGACATATAGCAATGGCATTGACAAAAGAATTAACAAATCATAGTTTACCAGAAATCGGAGCAGCTTTTGGAGGACGAGATCATACTACAGTATTACATGCTTGCAGAAAAATTAAACAATTACAAAAAGACAATCAAAATATAAAAAAAGATTTTTCTAATTTAATGAGAACATTATCATCATAATATTATGAAATTTACTATTAAACGTGAACAATTACTTAAACCCTTGCAACAAGTAAGCAACTCATTAAGTGGACGCGCTATATTACCTATATTAAATCATATATTGCTAAAAGTTGATAAAACATTCTTATCATTAACGAGCACTGATCTAGAAATAGAAATGATATCAAAAATAAAATTAGAACATGAAAATGAAAATGGCATTATTACCGTTCCTGCAAAAAAAATTTTTGATATCTGTCGTGGATTACCCAATAATGCTATCATTAAAATAATTTTAAAAGAAAATCATTTAACGCTACTCTCTGGTCGCAGTCGTTTTTCACTTACAACCCTCCCTGCTATTGACTTTCCAAATCTTCAGGATTGGAAAAGTGAAGTTGAATTTAAAATACCACAATATATTTTAAAACGCCTTATTGAAACAACACAATTTTCAATGGCTCATCAAGATGTACGTTATTATCTTAACGGTATGTTATTTAAAACAGAAGGAAAAAAAATATGTACTGTTGCTACTGATGGACATCGGTTAGCATTATGTTCAATTAATATCAATCAAACATTACCAAAATATTCAGTTGTAATTCCACGTAAAGGAGTTATGGAATTTTTAAAATTATTAAATAATAGTGAAGAATTAATCAAATTACAAATTGGTACCAATAATATTAGAGCTCATATTAACAATGTTATTTTTACTTCTAAACTAGTCGATGGTTCTTTTCCTGATTACGAACGTGTTATACCAAAAAATCCAGATAAAATATTATTTGCTGATTGCAATATATTAAAACAAGCATTTTCACGTGCAGCAATTTTATCAAATGAAAAATTTCGGAGTGTAAATCTTGATATAACAAAAAATCAAATTAAAATTACAGCAAAAAACACAGAACAAGAAGAATCGGAAGAAATTGTTGATGTTAATTATCAAGATACAGAAATAAAAATTTCTTTTAATGTTGTTTATATTCTTGATGTTTTAAATGCACTAAAATGTAAAGAAATTAATTTATTATTAATTGATTCGAATTCTAGCATACAAATCAAAAATTCAGAAAATCAAGATATAACTTATGTTATCATGCCCATGAGACTATAATAATATTAGCTATTTTATGGCACTTAAAAAATAAAAAAACTAAAAAATTATATTTTTTTATGAAGATTTTTTTTAAAACATGATAAGAAATATATTCTATATCTTTACGTTTAAGTAAAAAATAAATATTTTTTATTATTTTTAATTGTAAAAATTAATAAAATTATAATCTAAATTTTTATTTTTATTTTTAATGTAAATATAGGTAATTATGCTAAAAAAATATTTTTTAAAAATGCTTAAAAAATAGAAAATAATTAAAAAATTATTAATACATTATAATTTTTTGCTTACTTGAATTTAATTTATATTTTATAAAATAATATAAGAATCATAAAAATATTTTTTTTAAAATTAAAATATTTATTTTAATTTTAAAAAGGGTTAAAAATATTTAATTTACATGATCAAAAAACAAAATAAAATAAAAAATCATATTTATAATATGATATATTATTAATAAATATATAACATAGATTTAAAGTATGAATGTTTTAATATAAAAGTAAATTTCGAAAATTTTATAAAAAAACTTATATACAAAAAAAACATAAAAATCTATAGTACAGTAGTGAGAAAAATTGATGTTAAATATATATGACTCATCAAGTATAAAAGTATTAAAAGGATTAGATGCCGTTCGTAAACGACCAGGTATGTACATTGGTGATACTGAAGATGGTACTGGTCTTCATCATATGGTATTTGAAATTGTTGATAATGCTATTGATGAAGCTCTCGCGGGGTATTGCAATAATATTATTGTAACCATATATACAGATAATTCTATATCTGTTTTAGATAATGGTCGAGGTATTCCTACAGATATTCATGAAGAAGGTATTTCTGCTGCAGAAGTAATTATGACTATTTTACATGCTGGTGGAAAATTTGATGATAATTCCTATAAAGTTTCAGGTGGACTACATGGTGTAGGAATCTCTGTTGTAAATGCTTTATCAGAAAAATTAGAATTGATTATTTATCGTGAAGGAAAAATTTATAAACAAAAATATAAATTAGGTATTCCAGAAGCCCCTTTAAAAATTATAGGAAACACAAATAAATTAGGAACTTATATTCGTTTTTGGCCAAGTTTAGAGATATTTAAAATTGTTACTAAATTTGAATATAATATTCTAGCTAAAAGATTGCGTGAACTCTCTTTTCTTAATTCTGGTATATCTATTTCTTTAATAGATAAACGTGATGAAAAAAAAGAAAATTTTTTTTACAAAGGTGGAATTAAAGCATTTGTTCAATACTTAAGTTCCAGTAAAAAAGTCATTCATCCAAATATTTTTTATTTTTCTACCGAAAAAAATTCTATTAATGTAGAAATATCCATGCAATGGAACGATAGTTTTCAAGAAAATGTTTATTGCTTTACCAATAACATTCCACAAAAAGATGGTGGAACTCATTTAATTGGTTTTCGCACAGCAATCACACGAACAATAAATAATTATATAGATAAAGAGAAATATCAAAAAAAAACAAAAGTTAATACTACTGGTGATGATGCACGCGAAGGATTAACTGCAGTTATTTCCCTTAAAGTTCCCGATCCAAAATTTTCTTCACAAACAAAAGATAAATTAGTGTCTTCTGAAGTAAAAACCATTGTTGAAACATTAATGAGTGAAAAATTAATCGAATATTTATTAGAAAATCCAAATGATACAAAAATTATTATTAATAAAATAATCGATTCTGCTTATGCACGTGAAGCTGCTAGAAAAGCACGTGAAATATCTCGTCGTAAATATAGCTTTGAAATTACAGGTCTACCAGGAAAACTAGCAGACTGTCAAGAACGAGATCCTGCTTTATCAGAACTTTATTTAGTAGAAGGTGATTCTGCTGGAGGATCTGCAAAACAAGGAAGAAACAGAAAAAATCAGGCCATTTTACCTTTAAAAGGGAAAATTCTTAATATAGAAAAAGCTCGTTTTGATAAAATATTATCTTCACAAGAAGTTATGACATTAATTACAGCATTAGGATGCGGTATTGGACGAGAAGAATACAATCCAGAAAAATTAAGATATCACACAATTATTATCATGACTGACGCTGACGTAGATGGTTCTCATATTAGAACATTATTATTGACTTTTTTTTATCGACAAATGCCAGAAATTATTAATAGAGGTTATCTATATATTGCTCAACCACCTTTGTATAAAGTAAAAAAGGGAAAAGAAGAACAATACTTAAAAGATGATGATTCAATGAATAAATATTTAATTTCAATAGCATTAGAAAATGCTGAAATTCATATTAATCCTAATCTTCCTGCATTAAAAGGAAAAGAATTAGAAAAAATAATCATAAATTATAACACAACACAAAAAGTTATAAAACGTTTAAAGCGTGTTTATCCATGTGCCTTATTAAATCATCTTATTTATCAACCTGCATTAGAGGAAAATATTTTAAAAGATCATTTTAAAATAGAAAATTGGGTAAAAATGTTATTATTTAATTTATCAGATCATGAAAAAAATGCCAGCACTTATAATTATTATATTCATAAAAATATTAAAGATCAATTATTTGAACCAATACTTATCATTAGAACTCATGGGATAGATACTACTTATCATTTAAATTTAAATTTCATTAATAGTATCGAATATCGTCATATTAAACATACTGGTGACCAAATAAGAGATCTTATTAAAGATGGTGCATATGTTAAAAAAGGAAATCGTCAAAAAACAATTCGTAATTTTGAGGAAGCATTGAATTGGTTATATCAAGAATCACAACGTGGATTAATAGTACAACGTTATAAAGGATTAGGTGAAATGAATCCGGAACAATTATGGGAAACTACGATGAACCCTAAGACACGTTCTATGATGCGTATTACTATTAAAGATCCCATTGCTACTGATCAATTATTAAATACATTAATGGGAGATGCTGTTGAACCAAGAAAATATTTTATAGAACAGAATGCTCTTAATGTAGAAAATATAGATATATAATTTATTAAAAAATATTATTTAATTAATTTTACATAAAATTTTTAACATACGATATAAAGGTTCTGCTGCTCCCCATAATAATTGATCAGCAATTGTGAAAACAGATAAATATTTTAAACCGATATTTAACTTTCGAATTCTTCCAACAAGAATATTCGATGTTCCTGTAACCGCAATAGGTGTTAATTTTTTAATTGTCAATTCTCTATCATTAGGAATAATTTTTACCCATGGATTATAAGATAATAATATCTTTTGAATATCATTAATAGAAATATTTTTTTTTAATTTGATGGTAAAAGCTTGACTATGACAACGCAATGTACCAATACGGACACATATACCATCAACAGGAATAAAATGAGAACTATGATTATTTAAAATTTTATTAGCTTCTGCTTGACCTTTCCACTCTTCAAGACTTTGTCCATTTGATAATTGTCTATCTATCCAAGGTATTAAATTAGTAACCAATGACTGATCAAAAAATTGATTATTTATTGTTATATTACGCATAAATCTTGTAGCTTTTTTTTCAATTTCTAATATAGATTTAGCAGGATTTTTTAATTCATCAGAAATATGTGAATATAACGCACCCATATGAAATAATAATGTTTTAATATTTTTTGCACCTGCGCCAGATACAGCTTGATATGTTGCTACTGAAATCCATTCAATTAATTTTTCTTTAAATAATCCATCCAAAGCCATTAACATTAAACTAACAGTACAATTAGCACCAATAAATGTTTTTATTCCTTTATCCAGACTTATATCAATATATGGACGATTAACAGGATCAAGTACGATAATACTATTTTCTTTCATTCTTAATGAAGAAGCAGCATCTAACCAATAACCCGACCATCTAATTTTTTGCAGTTTAGGATAAATTTTATTTGTATAATTATTTCCTTGACAAGTAATAATTATATCTAATTCTTTTAATATATTTATATTAAATGCATTTTGTAATATTTTTTCATTCTGTCCATAATTTGGTGCATATTGACCATATTGAGAAGTAGAAAAAAAAACAAAAGAGATATTATGAAAAATATTTTTTTTCATAATTCGCTCCAAAAGAACAGAACCAACCATACCTCGCCATCCAATTAAACCTACATATTTCATTCCTATATATCTCATTTTAAATTTTTTTTACTAAAAATAACAAAAAACTAAAATATAAAAAAAATAAAATATTTTTTATATTTTATTGATAAAATATTATTTATTTTATTAAAATTTAGTTTATTTTGCATAAAAATTTTTTATTAAATAAAATAAATAATTAATATAATCAATTCCATTTAGATCTTATATAATCTACTGCATTTTTAGTCTTTTGATCTTGCAAAAAAGATTCTCTAAATAAAATTATTCCTTTAATTTCTGGTAAAGAATAATTAAAATCAAATTGTTTTTTTAATTCAGAAACACCTCCATCTACAATCCAATTTGGTTCAGAATTAGATTCTGTACCAGCTTTATACAATGCAATACCAATATACAATTTAGTGTTATTTTTTTTGACAATGTTAATCCACCATTTTACGATAACATCATATTTTGCAATCTCACGAGAAAAAGACCAATACATTTGTGGAGCAATATAATCTAATAAACCTTCTTCTACCCATAATTTAGTATCAGCATAAGCTTTATCGTAACTAGATCCACTAGATTGTGTTTTAGAACCTCTAGAATCATCTACAAAATTTCTCCAAATAGCATCAGGACTGATACCAAATTCAATATTTGGTTTTAAAAAATTAATTATAGAAGATACTTTTCTGATTAATAACAAAGTATTATTTCTTCTCCAATTTCCTTTATCTATAAAATTTTTTCCATATTTTTTATATGTTAAATCATCATTTAATTTAGATGAAGATATTTCATTATAAAAATAATCATCAAATTGTATTCCATCTATATTGTAATTTTTAATTAACTCAACAACAATATCAGTAATCCAATTACGCACTTCAGGTAATCCTGGATCAAGTACAAAACGGTTATAAGCAATTCTGATCCAATCTGGATGTAAAACATAAATACTTGGAAGTGATAAAAAAAATGTTTGTTTTAAAGAAGCAATAGTTTTTGAACATATATCCATAGAAATACGATATGGATTTAACCAAGCATGTATTTTTAAATTTCTTTTATGAGCTTCTTTAATAATAAATGCTAATGGGTCATAACCTGGATCTTTGCCTATTATACCAGTAAGTACTGAAGACCAAGGAAGAATATTAGAACGATAAAGTGCTGTACCATCTGGTTTTACTTGAAAAAAATTGTATTAATTCCTAATTTTACTAAATTATCAAGTTTATCAATTAATGTTTTTTTTTGTACTTTAATTCTTAATTCATCTGAATTAATATTAACTGATGCAATAGAAGGCCAATCAAGACTAGAAACAGTAGCTATCCATATACCTCTTACTGAAATATTGTGCTTAATGTATTTTTTTTTTGCATCTATTATATTTTTTGTGCTACAACCAATAATAAAAAATAAAAAAAAATATGAAATAAAAACTATATTTATTTTTTTAAAATATAATAACATTTTAATTCCTTATAATTAATAAAAAATTATATAAATGGTAATTTTATTTAAAATTAAAAAAAACAAAATCTCAAAAACATAAATAATATAAAAAAAGTTTTTAAAATAAAAATATATGTTTTAATAATTTTTATTTGTAAAAAAATATTTTTTTTACTCAACTGTTACTGATTTAGCTAAATTTCTTGGTTGATCAACATCGGTCCCTTTAATTAAAGCAACATAATAAGATAATAATTGAAGGGGGACAACATAAAAAATCGGAGCAATTAATTCTTCCACATGAGGCAACGGAATAATTTTCATATTTTTACTTTCAACAAAACCGGCATTTTTATCAGCAAAAACATACAATAAACCTCCTCTAGTACGAACTTCTTCAATATTTGATTTTAGTTTTTTTAATAGCTCATTATTTGGAGCAATAATAATAACTGGCATATTTGCATCAATTAATGCTAATGGTCCATGTTTTAATTCACCAGCAGCATACGCTTCTGCATGAATATAAGAAATTTCTTTTAATTTTAATGCTCCTTCAACAGCTATTGGAAATTGATTACCTCTTCCTAAAAAAAGAGAGTGATTTTTATCAGAAAAATCTTCAGCTAAAATTTCAATCATTTTTTCTTTTAAAAACATACTATTAATTCTAGAAGGCAAATTTTGTAATGCTTTTATTATATTTTTTTCAAGAAAAACATTTTTGTTTTTTAAACGAATCATATATGCAACTAATAACAATAAAATAGTTAATTGAGTAGTAAAAGTTTTAGTTGATGCTACACCAATTTCTATACCAGCTTTTGTCATTAATGCAATATCTGATTCACGTACTAAAGAAGATCCAGAAACATTACATATAGATAGGGATATTAAATAACCTAGTGTTTTTGACAAACGTAATGCAGCTAATGTATCTGCTGTTTCACCTGATTGAGAAATAGTAATTAACAAACTATTTTTTCTACGTGCTGGTTTTCTATAACGAAATTCTGAAGCAATTTCTACATCACATGGTATACCTAATAAAGATTCAAACCAATAATGAGCAACCATTCCAGCATTATATGAAGTACCACAAGCAACAATTTGAACATGTTCCACTTTAGTTAAAATATTTTTTTCTGTTTTATTTAATTCACTAAAAAAAACATTGTTATTATTAACGCGTCCTTCTAAAGTATTTTTTATTGCCAATGGCTGTTCATATATTTCTTTTTGCATATAATGTCTATAAATACCTTTTTTACTAACATTAAATTTAATATTAGATTCTATTTTTTTTCGTTGAACTTGAATCCCATTTTTATCAAAAATATGAACTGTTCTACGAGTAATTTCAACAATATCACCTTCTTCCAAATAAATAAAACGACGAGTAACTGGTAATAAAGCTAATTGATCAGATGCTAAAAAATTTTCACCAACACCTAAACCTATAATTAAAGGACTACCACATCGTGCAGCTACCAGCATTCCAGGAATATGACTATTCATAACAACTATAGCATATGTACCTTTTAATTGTTTTATAACACGCTGAATTATTTTACAAAATTTTCCTCCATTTTGTAATTCTAAATGTATTAAATGAGCAATTACTTCAGTGTCAGTTTGTGAAGTAAAAACATATTTTTTTATTTTTAATTTTTTTCTAAGTTCTTGATGATTTTCAATAATACCATTATGTACAATAGCAATATGTTCAGAAATATGAGGATGAGCATTTTTTTTACTTGGTTTTCCATGAGTCGCCCAACGGGTATGTGCAATACCAGTGCCACCAACTACAAAATACTGTTTTAATTTTTTAGCTAAACTTTGAACTTTTCCTAATTCACGTAACCTAGTTAGATTAGTGTCATTATCAACAACAGCTAAACCTGCAGAATCATAACCTCTATATTCTAATCTACGAAGTCCCTCAATAAGAATTTCAGCTATATCACGTTGTGCTACTGCACCTACAATTCCACACATAAATTTTATATTCCAAAAAATATAGTGTTATATTATTATATTTTTATAAAATAATATAATTTTTTATGTTTAATATTTATTTTATTACTTTATTCACATTTTTTTTTACTGGACGTTTCCAATTATGAATATGTCTTTGTTTTACACGACTAATAACAAGTTCATTTTCTTTAACATCATTAGTCAATGTAGTTCCGGCACCAATAGTTGCTCCTTTACCTATTGAAATAGGTGCAATTAATTGGCTATCTGAACCAATAAAAACATTATCATGAATTATTGTTTGAAATTTATTAACACCATCATAATTACAAGTAATTATTCCTGCACCAATATTAACATTATTACCAATTTTTGTATCACCTAAATAACTCAAATGACCAGCTTTAGAAGCTACACCAAAAACTGAATTTTTAACTTCTACAAAATTACCAATTTGTACTTTATCAGCAAGTTTAGTTTTAGGGCGTAAACGAGCAAAAGGACCAACAATACAAGCCATAGATAGTTCTGATTCTTCTATAAAAGAATAAGGATTAATGATTGAATTATCATGAATAATACAGTTTTTTAATATACATCCAGTATGGATGTAAACATTATTACCTAATGTAACATTTCCTTCAATAATAACATTGGTATCAATAATTACATTACGTCCATGTTTTAATGTACCGCGTATATCAAAACGAATAGGATCAATAATAAGAACTCCATTTAATAACAATTTTTCTGCTTGTTCTTGTTGATATATTCGTTCAAGTGCTGCAAGTTCTAAGCAATTATTGACTCCTTTTATTTCACTAAATTTTTTAGGATGCACAACATTAATTTTACAATTTTCTTGATAAGCCAATGAAATTATATCAGTAATATAATATTCATTTTGCGAATTATTTTTATTAATTTTTTTTAACCATCTTTTTAAATCACCACCATTAGCAACTAATATACCACTATTTATTTCTTTAATTGTAGATTGATGTTGCGTTGCATCTTTTTGTTCTACAATTCCAATAACTTTACCTTTTTGACGAATAATACGACCATAACCTGTTGGTTCATCTACTACTGCAGTTAATAAACCAATTCCACCATGAATTTTAGATTTTATTAATTTTTTAAGCGTTTCTTTTTTTATAAGTGGAGAATCACCATAAAGCATTAAAATATCTTCATTATCTGAAAAATAAGAAGATGCCTTTTGCATTGCATGTCCTGTGCCTAATTGTTCTTTTTGTAATATCCAATGAATTGGTTGATTAGCTAAAGCTAATTTTAGTAAATCAGCACCATGACCATAAACAACATAAATATTAGATGCACCAAGTGATATTGATGTATCAATAACATATTGAATTATTGGTTTTCCTGCTAAAAGATGCAAAACTTTTGGTAAATCAGAATACATTCGAGTACCTTTACCAGCAGCAAGGATTACAACACTTATTTCCTTTATAGACATAAAAAATCTAGTAATTCCATTATTTAATGTAAGATAATTTATTAATATATATTTTTTCTAAATTTTTTTATTTTATGATAAAAAAAGGAGCAGAACAAAAAAATACTGTCTCACTCCCTGTATATTTGATGTTAATATTTTTTGTAACGTATTTTTATAATTTTTTTAAATAATCATTTTTTTTATTTATTTTTTTTAATAATTTGAAATTTTTTAATAACTTCCTTAAATTCTAATAATTCCTGTATTTTATTTATATTATTTAGTGATAAAATATATTTCTCTGCTTTAAACTTAAAAATTGATAATTTATTAGTATTGAAATTTTGATCAAAAATTTTGTCATATATTGCTATATTAGAGAATATTATTACATTGTTTTTTTGTATTTCTAAAATTCCAGAAGAAACATAAATAACTTTTTCTTCATATTTTTTTTGAATAAATAAAAAACAAGGTTTGATTAAAGTTAACATGGAAATATGTTGAGGATAAATTCCTAATTCCCCTTCAATACCTGTAATTTTAACTTTTTTAACAAAATCATCAAATATTTTTTTTTCTGGACTAACAACAATAAGATGATATGTTTTTATAGACATTGTGAAATTTTTCCTAAGTATGAGAATTTGATATTCTTTTAGCTTTTTCAACAGCTTCTTCTATAGTACCAACCATATAAAATGTTTGTTCAGGCAAATCATCATAATCACCATTTAAAATTTTTTTAAAACCATTAATAGTATCTTTTAATGATACAAATTTCCCACTTGAACCGGTAAAAACTTCAGCTACAAAAAATGGTTGCGACAAAAAACGTTGTATTTTTCTAGCTCTAGAAACAATTAATTTATCTTCTTCCGATAATTCATCCATACCTAAAATAGCAATAATATCTCTTAATTCTTGGTAACGTTGTAAAATAGATTGTACACCGCGTGCTACCTTATAATGTTCTTCTCCAACAGTAATTGGATCAAGATGACGACTAGTTGAATTTAATGGATCTATAGCAGGATAAATTCCTAATGATGCAATTTGACGATTTAATACAACTGTTGCATCTAAATGTGAAAAAGTAGTTGCTGGCGATGGATCAGTTAAATCATCTGCAGGTACATATACTGCTTGAATTGAAGTTATAGAACCATTTTTAGTTGATGTAATTCTTTCTTGAAATAAACCCATTTCTTCAGCTAAAGTAGGCTGATATCCTACTGCTGATGGCATACGACCTAATAAAGTTGATACTTCTGTTCCTGCTAATGTATAACGATAAATGTTATCAATAAATAATAATACATCTCTACCTTCATCACGAAATTTTTCTGCAAGAGTTAATCCTGTTAAAGCAACACGTAATCGATTTCCAGCTGGTTCATTCATTTGTCCATATACAAGAGATACCTTATTTAGTACATTTGGATCTGTCATTTCACAATAAAAATCGTTACCTTCACGAGTACGTTCTCCAACACCCGTAAAAACAGAATAACCAGAATGTTTAATTGCAATATTACGAATAAGTTCCATCATATTTACTGTTTTTCCAACACCAGCACCACCAAATAATCCTATTTTATTTCCTTTAGCAAATGGACAAATAAGATCCATTACTTTAATTCCTGTTTCAAGTAATTCAGTTGAATAAGATAAATTTTCATAATTAACAGGTGATCTATGAATATTCCAATATTCTTTTGCAATAATTTTTCCTTTCATGTCTATAGGGTCACCCAAAACATTCATTATACGGCCTAATGTAGCTTTACCAACAGGTACCTGAATCGGATGTTCTAAATTAATGACGGGTAAACCACGTTTTAAACCATCGGAACTTCCCATGGCAATACAGCGAACAATACCACCACCTAAGTGTTGTTGAACTTCTAAAATTAATTTTTCTTTACCATTTAAAATTTTTAACATATAATAGATTTTCGGTACGCAATCTTGAGGAAATTCAACGTCTATTATAGCACCAATTATTTGAATAATTTTTCCAGTATTCATTCTAAATTCTCTTCTATCTAAAATATTTGCTATTAAATTGCAGAAGCTCCTGAAATAATTTCATTAATTTCTTTAGTAATATTACTTTGACGGCATTTATTATAAATTAATAACAATTCTTTCATCATATTATTACAATTATCTGTAGCTGATTTCATTGCCACCATACGAGCAGCTTGTTCACTAGCTAAATTTTCTAACAAACTACTATAAATTTGTGATTCAATGTAACGAAATAAAACAATATCTAATATTGTTTTAGAATCTGGTTCATATAAATAATCTCCAATTTTTTTTTTATTTTTCTGATTATCTCCGTTATTAATGAAAGGTAATAATTGAATAATACTTGGTAATTGAGTAATGGTATTAATAAATTTATTAGTAACAAGATATAATTTGTCAATATTTTCTTTTTGATAAGATTTTAACAAAATTTTTGTAGGTTGAATGATATCTTTTAATAAAGATTTCCATTCTATGTTATTTTTTTTAGAAATAATTTTATAATTAATACGATTAAAAAATGAAATGGCTTGAGACCCAATTAATGCTAATTCAACCCTAATACCTTTTTCTGAATAAATTTTTATATTTTTTAGTATTTTTTTAAATAAATTGGCATTCAAACTACCACACAAACCATGATCAGTTGAAATTATTAAATATCCTACACTTTTAATATCACGTTGTTTGAAATATGGATGTTTATATTCTAAATTAACTGACATTAAATGAGAAATTAAATTTTGCATATTTTTTTTATAAGGGAGATTTGCTAATAAATGTTCATGTATTTTTCGCATTTTTGAAATTGCAACTGTTTCCATTGCTTTGGTAATTTTTTGTGTATTTTTGATACTATTTATTTTGTTACGTATTTCTTTGGCGACCGCCATTTTTTATTTCTCCTATATATTAAAAGCGATCGAAACAAAATTTTAATTATAATTTAAAAAAACGCTTTCTTTAAAAGAATGAATTACGTGATTTAATTCTTTTTCTACTGTTTTGTTGTATGTACCTGTTTGATTAATTTGTTTTAATAACATGAAAAATTCACGATTAGCATAATCTAATAATAATGTTTCAAATTTATTTATTTCTGTTACTTTAACATCTTTAAGATAACCATGTTCGACAGAAAATAAAGATAAAGCTTGTTCTGCAATGGACATTGGTTTATGTTGTTTTTGTTTTAATAATTCAGTAACTTTTTGTCCATGAATTAATTGCTGACGTGTTTCTTCATCTAAATCAGATAAAAACTGTGAAAATGCAGATAATTCGTGATATTGTGCTAATGAAGTACGAATACCAGCAGATAATTTTTTTATAATATCAGTTTGTGCTGCATTTCCCACACGTGATACTGATATTGTAGGATTAATTGCAGGACGAATACCAGAATTAAATAATTTAGATTCTAAAAAAATTTGTCCGTCTGTAATTGAAATAACATTAGTTGGTACAAAAGAAGACACATCACCTTCTTGAGTTTCAATAATAGGCAATGCGGTTAATGAACCAGTTTTATTTTTTATTTTTCCTTTAGTATATTTTTCAACATATTGACTATTAACACGTGCAGAACGTTCTAATAAACGAGCATGAATATAAAAAATATCTCCTGGGTAAGCTTCACGTCCAGGAGGTCGTCTTAATAATAGGGAGATTTGTCGATAAGCAATAGCCTGTTTAGAAAGATCATCGTATACAACTAAAGCATCTTCGCCCTGGTTTCTGAAATATTCACCCATGACACAACCAACATAAGGTGCAAGATATTGCAATATTGCAGCTTCAGAGGCTGTTGCAACAACAATTATTGTATTATTAAGTGCATTATGTGCTTCCAATTTTTGAACAATATTACCAATCGTTGAAATTTTTTGACCAATAGCTACATAAATACATTTTACTTTTGAATGGTTTTGATTAATAATAGTATCAATTGCTAATGTAGTTTTTCCTGTTTGTCTGTCACCAATAATTAATTCACGTTGACCACGTCCAATAGGAATCATTGTATCAATTGATTTATATCCTGTCTGTAAAGGTTGATCAATAGATTGACGATCAATAACTCCAGGAGCCATAACTTCAACAGGTAAAAAACCATTGTGTTTAAGAATACCTTTACCATCAATCGGTTCACCTAATGTATTCAGTATACGTCCAAGTAATCCTTTACCTACAGGTGCTTCAAAAATACGACCGGTACATTTTACTTTCATACCCTCAGTTAAATGAATATATGATCCCATAACTACTGCAGAAACCAAATCACGTTCTAAGTTAAATGCAATCGCGTATTGATTACCAGGTATTGATATCATTTCATTTTGCATTACTTCAGATAAACCATGAATACGAATTATACCATCACAAACAGTAACAATTATACCTTCATTATAAGATGTATTTAGTATATCAAATTGAAGAATACGTTCTTTTATTAATTCACTGATTTCAGCAGAATTTAATTTCATATCTTAAGATTTTCCTTAAAATTTTAATGCATTATTTAATTGTTTAATACGATTACGTATACTACCATCAATAACTAAATCTCCGATATTTATTATTATGCCTTCAATTAAAGATGCATCAAATTTATAATATAAATTAACTTGGCAAAAAAATTTATTTTTTATTATTGTTGAAATTTTTAATTTCTGTTTTTCATTTAATTGATGGGCAGAGGTAATGTTTACATTAATTTTTCCTTCTGAAAAATTACGTAATAAAATAAATTGTTTTAAAACTTCAGATAATGCACCTAATCTTTTGTTTTCAGCCATAATATAAATTAAATTTTTTATGTATTTATTAAGTTTATTATTACAAATAGAAATTAATATTATTGCTATTTTTTTAGGTGTTATTGCAGAACAAATCAGTTGGTTAATTTTTTTATTATTCATAATTTCCACAAGAAATTTTAGCATATTTTGGCATTCATCAAGCAATTGATTTTTTTTTGCAAGATCAAAAATTGCTTTAGCATATGGTCTAGAAATTGTAATCATTTTAATATATATCCTACTTATTTTTCTTGCTAATTTCATTTAAAAAATTATCAATAATTTGTTGACTTTCTACTACGTTAATAGAATTTTTAATTATCTTTTCAGCTCCTAAAATAGCTAATTTTGCAATTTCTTTATGTAATTCTTCACGAACATTTTTTCTTTGAATCTCGATTTCTATATTGGCTTGAGAAATTATTTTTTTTTGTTTTATTTTAGCTTCTAATTCAGCTTTTTCAATAATTTTAATTCGTTGTTTATCAGCTTCATTGATAATTTTTTGGGCTTTTTGTTTTGCTATTTCTATTTGTTTTTTTGCATTTATTTTTATTAATTCTGACTCATTTTTTATTTTTTCTGCAATTAAAAAATTTTTTGTAATTTCTTTTTGACGTTTTTCAATTACATTTATAATAGGTTTCCATACATATTTCATACAGAAAAATACAAATAAAAAAAATGCAATAGCTTGACCTAAAATTGTTGCATTAAAATTCATAATAAAAATTTTCTTTTAATTTTGTTGTTAAAATTTTATTAAATATATTTTTTGTATTAAGAAATAACAAATATCATATATAAACCTAAACCAACAGTAATCATAGGAATTGCATCTACTAATCCCATAACAATAAAAAACTGAGTTCGTAATAATGGAATTAAATCTGGTTGACGTGCAGCACCTTCTAAAAATTTTCCACCTAATATTCCAATACCAATTGCAGCACCGATCGCAGCTAATCCCATCATAATACCAGCTGCTATGTATAATAAATCTGTGTTTAAATTTTCCATCGTATGTTTTCCTTTGATAATAAAAAAACTAATAAATTATTGATTTTTTTCTGATGCCATTGATAAATAAATAATTGTTAAAATCATAAAAATAAAAGCTTGCAAAGTAACAATAAGTATATGAAAAATAGCCCAAGGTAAATTTAGTATCCATTGTGACCACCACGGCAATAAAGCGGCAATAAGAATAAAAATTAATTCACCTGCATACATATTACCAAATAATCTTAAACTTAATGATATCGGTTTGGATAAAAAACTAATTCCTTCTAAAATTAAATTAAGAGGAATAAAAATAGGATGATTAAATGGTTGTAAAGTTAATTCTTTTATAAAATTTTTGAATCCTTTAATTTTTATGTTATAAAAAATAATCAAAATAAATACATCAATAGCCATAGATATGGTTATATTTAAATCTGTAGTTGGTACAATACGTAATGTAGGAAACATTAAATATTTTTTAGCAATATAAGGTAGGAAATCAATAGGTAATAAATCCATTATATTCATCATAAAAATCCAAACAAAAACTGTTAGAGCCAATGGTGCAATAATTTTACTTTTTCCATGAAAAATATCACTAACAAAATGGTTAACAAAATTAATAATTATTTCTATTGCAGTTTGTAATTTGTTTGGTATAAAACTGGTTGCATTAATAGCAATTATTCTAAATAAGGTTAAAAAAATAATTCCAAGAAAAATTGAAAAAAAAAGTGAATCAATATTTAATACCCAAAATGAAAATTCATTTTTGTTTAATGGATCAATTAGTTTAAAATTATGTAAATCTAATTGAAGATTTTCTAAATGATGTTCTATGTATTTTTTTTTTATCATCATTTTATTTGAAACAGACACAATTTTTTACCTTTTTTTTATTAGGAATTATTGTTATTGATTTCTTACTCAAATTATGGTTTTAAATTCTTAACTTTTAATTAAAAAATATTTTATTAAAAATTGCTTAAAATTATAATTTATTATTGTTTTTATATAATTTATTATTATTTTTTATTAAAATTATAAAAAAATAAAAAAATATTTTATTATAAAATATTATTATTTATGTAATAATTTTTTGTTAATTAAATTTTTATAAAGATTTTAATTGTTAATCAATTATAATACAATTTTATATTCCGTATGTATAATATTTAAATATAAAACTTAATTCAATAAATTTGTTTATTTTTATAATTATTATTATTTTTTTTGTATTTTTTAAAAAAATCTATATTTCTCAAATAAATAAAAAATAAAAATTTTTTAAAAATTATTTTTTCTATTTTAGAATTATTAATTATTAGAAAATAATATTTTTTATTTTTTTAAGTTAAAAATGCTAATGATTTTTTTATATTGTGCATAATATTTTTATTAAAAAATCATATTATTAACTAAATTTTAATAAATTTAACACTTTTCTAAAAATCATAAAGTTATCTTATTTTTTTTATTTAATTATTTAAAAAGATATTGTTAATATTATTTACAATAAATTATTTTTTAAATTAAATATTTATATGTAATAAATTTTGTTTTTTTAACCATATTAATAATATTGATATTGCTGCAGGAGTAATACCTGATATACGTGATGCTTGACCAATAGAAATTGGTTTATGAACATTAAGTTTTTCTATTACTTCATTAGAGAGACCTTTGATATTTTTATAATCTATATTAATTGGTAAAGTTATATATTCATTACGCATATGTTTTTTTATTTCTTCTTTTTGACGAAGAAGATAACCTTCGTATTTTATTTGAATTTCAATTTGATCTGTAATTTGAGTATCATAAACAACTAACGGTGAAAAATATTTTAATGAAGTAAGCAGTGTATAATTTATTTCAGGGCGACGTAATAATTCTTCTCCATTAGTTTTTTTTGAAAGTGGTGCATTTAAAATTTTATTAATATCATTAATATCATTGCAATAAGGATTAATCCAAGTATTACGTAATCTTTGACGTTCTTTTTCAATAAATTCAACTTTTTGACAAAATATTTTCCAGCGATTATCGTCAATCAATCCAAGTTTATGACCTTTTTCAGTTAAACGAAGATCAGCATTATCTTCACGTAGCATAATTCGATATTCTGCTCTTGAAGTAAACATGCGATAAGGTTCTGTAGTACCTAATGTACAAAGATCATCGATTAAAACACCAATATAAGCTTGATCACGACGTGGGTACCATCCTGTTTTTTCTTGAAAATAAAGAGCGGCATTAATTCCAGCTAATAATCCTTGTGCTGCAGCTTCTTCATAACCTGTAGTACCATTAATTTGACCAGCTAAAAAAAGTCCTTTTATGAATTTATGTTCCAAAGTAGGTTTTAAATCACGTGGATCAAAAAAATCATATTCAATAGAATATCCAGATCTAGTAATATCTGCATTTTCTAAACCTTTAATTGAATGAATCATTTCTATTTGTATATCAAAAGGTAAACTTGTAGAAATTCCATTAGGATAAATTTCGTTGCTTGTCAGTCCTTCTGGTTCTAAGAATATTTGATGTGCAGATCTATGAGGAAATCGAACTATTTTATCTTCAATAGAGGGACAATAACGTGGTCCTGTGCTTTTGATTATGCCTGTATATATAGGACTATATTTTAAATTTTTATTAATTATTTGATGAGTTTTTTCATTGGTATAAGTGATATAACAAGGTAATTGTTTCGGATGTTGATCTGATGTGCCTAAAAAAGAAAAAATTGGTATTGGATTATCACTAAATTGTGGTATTAGTTTTGAAAAATCAATACTCCTAGCATCCAATCTAGGAGGAGTTCCTGTTTTTAATCTGTTGATTTTTAATGGTAATTCTTTTAATTTATTTGATAAATGAATCGAAGAAGGATCACTTGCTCTACCACCATCAAAACTTTTTAATCCTATGTGTATTTTACCATTTAGGAATGTTCCTACAGTTAATAATACAGATTTTGCATAAAATTTTAATCCAATTTGTGTTATTATTCCAATAATATGATCATTTTTTACTATAAGATCTATAACATTTTGTTGAAATATCATTAAATTTTCTTCTTTTTCTAATTTTGTTCTGATATTTTTCTTATAAAGCATTCTATCAGTTTGTGCTCTTGTCGCACGTACTGCAGGTCCTTTTCTTGCATTAAGTGTTTTAAATTGAATACCTGATTTATCAGTTGCAATAGCCATTAACCCACCTAATGCATCAATTTCTTTTACTAGATGACCTTTCCCAATTCCGCCAATAGATGGATTACAAGACATTTGACCTATTGTTTCAATATTATGTGTTATTAGTAAAGTTTTACATTTCATTCGAGAAGCAGCTAGAGCTGCTTCTGTTCCAGCATGTCCTCCACCAATAATTATGATTTCAAATTTTTTTGGATAAAACATTATAAATTTTTATACCTTAATTTATTTTATTTTTGTTTTGTTTTTAATTTTACATAAATTATATAAATAAAAAACAATTAATTTTATTTAATTTTTTTAAAATATAATTTTTTTTGAAATAGTTTAGAAATCATAAAAATAAATAATTACAAATATTTATTTTTTTTAGATTATTATTTTTATTATAATAAAGATTATCTGTTAATAAATTAAAATATTTTAGTAAGATTATGATCTTGTTAAGATATTTAATTGTGAATGATAAGTGATCGTGTATAGGATAAGTTTGTATTAATATAATAAGTTATTCACAATATAAAATAAATCTTTTTTTATTTATTTATAAAAACAAGTTATTCTAGTACTTATTAACAAAGTTATCAACTTATTATAATTTGTAAATCAGTAATCTTTTTACTCCATTTTTTAATCCATTGTTTTATGAAATTCTCTATAAAATTAGATTCTAATATATTGATTTCTAGGGTTTTTCCTATTTTTTTAGCATTTTGTTTTTTTAGTAAAAGATCTAGTTTATGAATTGCGCCACAAAAAGTATCATATTCTCTGCTTCCTATTCCTATTGCACCATAAAAAATTTTTTCAAGATTGTTTTTTTTTTTAATTTCTTTTGCTAAAGGTTTTATATTTTCGGGTAGTTCACCCATTCCATGAGTAGAGCATATAATTAACCAAATACCTTGCATGGATAAATCTTTTAGATTTGGTCCATGTTTTATGTTGGTTTCAAAGTTATGTTTTTTTAATATTTTAGCTGCATATTCAGCTATATATTCGGCGGTACCCATTGTACTACCAGTTATTAATGTTATTTTTTTCATTTTGAATCTCAATATTTTTTGATATTTTTTTTCAAAAATATGATTTTTAATGGCCTTAAGTATAACCTAACTGAGTTTAGGTTTACTTTAATGTGTATTTTATATTTTTTTATTTTTTATTGTTATGTTTTTTTATGAATGCAATTTTATTAATTATTAGTGTTTAATTGTAATTATTAATGTTTAATTAATGTATATAAATAATATTGATGATTATTTTTATTATGATGAATTAAAATTTTATATATTTAAAAAAACATATTAAATATATACATTTTTTGTTTTTTTTGAAATCTAAATATTTTTGTTAATTTTTAGAAATTAAAATTATTTTTTTATTTTATATGTTTATATTTATGATATTATATTATGAAATATATTATTTTTTTAAATATTTATTTTTTAATAATTATTGTAAATAAATTTTTTGTTTTTTTTAAAAATATATTTTATAAATCAAAAATTTGTTTATTTAAATAAAATTTATTTATTTTGTAAATTTATGTATTAAAATTATATAAAATAATATTTTTATTTTGAAATTAAGAAATTTTTAATATAATAATAAAATATAATTTATAAGGTAAAAGATGGAAAAATTATTTGTAGAAAAACAAAAACAAATTAATTTTATTAAATCTTATTTTTCAAATTTATTAGAAAAAAAATTATCTTTAATTGAAATACAATGTCCTATTTTAAGTCGTCTTGGTGATGGTATTCAAGATAATTTGTCAGGATATGAAAAAGCAGTAGAAGTTAAAATAAAATCTATCCCGAATGTTGTATTTGAAATTGTACATTCTTTGGCTAAGTGGAAACGAAAAATTTTGGCTCGTTTTAATTTTAAACCAGGGGAAGGCATATATACGCATATGAAAGCATTGCGTCCTGATGAAGATTGTTTAACACCTATGCATTCTGTATTTGTTGATCAATGGGATTGGGAAAAGGTAATTTTAAAAAAAGATCGCTCTTTAGATTATTTAAAAAAAACAGTTATCGAAATTTATAAAATAATAAAAAAAACAGAAGAAGTTGTTAGTTTTAAATTTAATTTAATTCCATTTTTACCTGATCAGATCTTTTTTATTCATAGTGAAGAATTATTACAACTTTACCCTAATCTTAATTCCAATGAAAGAGAATATGCTATAGTTAAAAAATTTGGTGCAGTTTTTATTATTGGCATTGGTGGAACATTATCTCATGGTTTTGTTCATGATATACGTGCTCCTGATTATGACGATTGGACGACAAAAAATAGTGAAGGATTTATTGGTTTAAATGGTGATATTATTGTATGGAACCCTGTATTGCAAAATGCATTTGAAATTTCATCAATGGGTATACGTGTTGATGAAAAGTCACTGAAAAATCAATTAGAAATTACAGGATATCATAACAGAATTTTTTTTGAATGGCATCAAGCTTTATTAAACGGTTATATGCCACAAACAATAGGTGGAGGTATTGGACAATCACGTTTAGTTATGTTATTGCTTCAAAAAAAACACATTGGTCAAGTACAATGTAGTGTATGGTCCATTGAACATCAAACGGAAGTTATTGATATGTTATAAATATTTATTTATAAAATGCTTGTTATAATATTTTTTATTTTTTTTAATTTTTTAATTTATTTTTTTATTTTTAAAAAAAATATAAAACAAAATTATACTTTATTTTAAAATCAGATTTTTTAAAAAATAACTTTTTATTATAAAAAAAAGAAAAAATATCCATTTTAAAAGTAAAATTGTTAATTCTTTAAAATAAAAATTATTTTTTTATAAAAAACAAAATTTTTATATTTTTACATATAATAATTGACCATATAAATTATTTTTTCTAAAATAATATTTTAGTTATTTTTTTTGCTACTTTTTTTTATTTTTATTGATTTTTTTAATCAAAAATATTTTTTATTTTTTGCTATTTTTAATTGTTTGGTGTTATACTAGATAATATCATAATTTTATAAGTCATAATTTAAGTCATAATTTAATTGTTATTAAATTATTATCAAGAAATGCAAATAACTACTTGACTTTATTATTTCAAAAAGTAAAATGATTTTTTTAATGGTAAAAATGCTCTTTAAAAATTTAATTAGACAATCTATGTGGGCACCAACAAAAACATCAAAAATACAATCTTAAAAAATACATTTTTTTTTGACACTTGATATTTTTTAAGCATCAAACTTTTAATTGAAGAGTTTGATCATGGCTCAGATTGAACGCTGGCGGCAGGCCTAACACATGCAAGTCGAGCGGCAGCGAAAATATAGATTATCTATATTTTCGGCGAGCGGCGAACGGGTGAGTAAAATATGGGGATCTGCCCTAAGGAGGGGGATAACTACTGGAAACGGTAGCTAATACCGCATAATCTCTTAGGAGTAAAGTGGGGGACCATTATAAAATTTGGCCTCACACCTTAGGATGAACCCATATGAGATTAGCTAGTAGGTGGAGTAAAGGTTCACCTAGGCAACGATCTCTAGCTGGTCTGAGAGGATGATCAGCCACACTGGGACTGAGACACGGCCCAGACTCCTACGGGAGGCAGCAGTGGGGAATATTGCACAATGGGCGCAAGCCTGATGCAGCCATGCCGCGTGTATGAAGAAGGCCTTTGGGTTGTAAAGTACTTTCAGTCGGGAGGAAGATATTCGAGTTAATATCTTTAATATTTGACGATACCGACATAAGAAGCACCGGCTAACTCTGTGCCAGCAGCCGCGGTAATACGGAGGGTGCGAGCGTTAATCGGAATTACTGGGCGTAAAGGGCACGCAGGCGGTTAATTAAGTTGGATGTGAAATCCCCGGGCTTAACCTTGGAATGGCATTCAAAACTAATTGACTAGAGTTTTGTAGAGGGAGGTAGAATTCCATGTGTAGCGGTGAAATGTGTAGAGATATG
This sequence comes from Arsenophonus sp., assembly GCA_031446105.1. GTDB lineage: Bacteria > Pseudomonadota > Gammaproteobacteria > Enterobacterales > Enterobacteriaceae > Arsenophonus. The sequence goes on along the minus strand of CP132907.1, from coordinate 696,393 downwards.
GAGGAATACCAGTGGCGAAGGCGGCCTCCTGGACAAAAACTGACGCTCATGTGCGAAAGCGTGGGGAGCAAACAGGATTAGATACCCTGGTAGTCCATGCTGTAAACAATGTCGATTTGGAGGTTGTGGTCTTGAACTATGGCTTCCGTAGCTAACGCGTTAAATCGACCGCCTGGGGAGTACGGCCGCAAGGTTAAAACTCAAATGAATTGACGGGGGCCCGCACAAGCGGTGGAGCATGTGGTTTAATTCGATGCAACGCGAAGAACCTTACCTACTCTTGACATCCAAAGTACTGAATAGAAATGTTCGGGTGCCTTCGGGAACTTTGAGACAGGTGCTGCATGGCTGTCGTCAGCTCGTGTTGTGAAATGTTGGGTTAAGTCCCGCAACGAGCGCAACCCTCATCCTTTGTTGCCAGCGAATAAAGTCGGGAACTCAAAGGAGACTGCCGGTGATAAACCGGAGGAAGGTGGGGATGACGTCAAGTCATCATGGCCCTTACGAGTAGGGCTACACACGTGCTACAATAGCGTATACAAAGAGAAGCAAGCCCGTAAGGGGAAGCGGAACTCAAAAAGTACGTTTAAGTTCGGATTGGAGTCTGCAACTCGACTCCATGAAGTCGGAATCGCTAGTAATCGCGGATCAGCATGTCGCGGTGAATACGTTCCCGGGCCTTGTACACACCGCCCGTCACACCATGGAAGTGGGTTGCAAAAGAAGTAGGTAGCTTAACCTTTTTTTTGGATGGTGCTTACCACTTTGTGATTCATAACTGGGGTGAAGTCGTAACAAGGTAACCGTAGGGGAACCTGCGGTTGGATCACCTCCTTAAAATATTAATTAGATGAAATTTTGTAATGGTGTCCACATAAATTGTCTGATTTTAAAATATCATTAGGCTTGTAGCTCAGGTGGTTAGAGCACACCCCTGATAAGGGTGAGGTCGGTGGTTCAAGTCCACTCAGGCCTACCATATTATAAAAAGTCTTAAAAGATTTTTTTTAAAAAAGTGTAATGATAAAAAAAAAGATAAGGGGCTATAGCTCAGCTGGTAGAGCACCTGCTTTGCACGCAGGAGGTCAGCGGTTCAATCCCGCTTGGCTCCAAAAAATATTTTAATTTTTTAATTATTTGTAAAATTTTTTTATTTATCTAATTCAAAAATTAAATATATAAGTTCTTTAACAATTTGAAATAAGCTAATTAACTAAATTATTATATATTTATAAACATATAATAAAAACAATCAAAAAATTATTTTTTAAATTATTTTTTAAAAAACATCTTTAGGTTGTGAAGTTAAGCGAAGTAAGCGTATACGGTGAATGCCTAGGCAATCAGAGGCGATGAAGGACGTGCTAATCTGCGAAAAGCATCGGTAAGCTGATATGAAGCGTAAGAGCCGATGGTTTCCGAATGGGGAAACCCAGTGTATTAATACACTATCGTTTTATGAATTTATAGTTTAACGAAGCAAACCAGGGGAATTGAAACATCTTAGTACCCTGAGGAAAAGAAATCAAAATGAGATTCCCTTAGTAGTGGCGAGCGAACGGGGAAAAGCCAAAAGTTAGAATCAGTATTAATTTCAAGAGAATGATTTGGAAAAATCAGCAATAAAGGGTGATAGCCCCGTATCTAAAGTCTTTATTATTGTGAACTTTAATAAGTAGGGCGGGACACGTGTTATCTTGTCTGAAGATGGGGGGACCATCCTCCAAGGCTAAATACTCCTGATTGACCGATAGTGAACTAGTACCGTGAGGGAAAGGTGAAAAGAACCCCGGTTAGGGGAGTGAAATAGAACCTGAAACCGTATACGTACAAGCAGTGGGAGCCCCACCACTAAGCTAAAATTTATATTATTTTATTTATTTTATTAATCAATAAATATCATTTATTAAACCTCTTTAAGAGGAGGCTTAATGGTGGGGTGACCGCGTACCTTTTGTATAATGGGTCAGCGACTTATATTTTGTAGCAAGGTTAACTGATTAAGGGAGCCGTAGGGAAACCGAGTCTTAAATGGGCGTTAAGTTGCAGGGTATAGACCCGAAACCCGGTGATCTAGCCATGGGCAGGTTGAAAGTTAGGTAACACTAACTGGAGGACCGAACCGACTAATGTTGAAAAATTAGCGGATGACTTGTGGCTAGGGGTGAAAGGCCAATCAAACCGGGAGATAGCTGGTTCTCCCCGAAAGCTATTTAGGTAGCGCCTCGTGAATTTCATCTTTAGGGGTAGAGCACTGTTTCGGTTAGGGGGTCATCCCGACTTACCAATCCGATGCAAACTGCGAATACTAAAGAATGTGACCACGGGAGACACACGGCGGGTGATAATATCCGTCGTGAAGAGGGAAACAACCCAGACCGCCAGCTAAGGTCCCTAAGTTATGATTAAGTGGGAAACGAAGTGGAAAGGCTTAGATAGCCAGGATGTTGGCTTAGAAGCAGCTATCATTTAAAGAAAGCGTAATAGCTCACTGGTTGAGTCGGTCTGCGCGGAAGATGTAACGGGGCTAAATCATGCACCGAAGCTGCGGCAGCAATTTTTTTTGCTGGGTAGGGGAGCGTTCTGTAAGCTGTAGAAGATAAATTGAGAAGTTTATTGGAGGTATCAGAAGTGCGAATGCTGACATAAGTAACGATAAAGCGGGTGAAAAACCCGCTCGCCGAAAAACTAAGGGTTCCTGTCCAACGTTAATCGGGGCAGGGTAAGTCGATCCCTAAGGCGAGGCTGAAAAGCGTAGTCGATGGAAAACAGGTTAATATTCCTGTACTAAAATTGTTGCGAAGGGGGGGTGAAGAAGGTTAGGCTATCCGAGTGACGGATATCTCGGTTTAAGCGTGTAGATGGGTTATGAAGGAAAATCCGCATAACTATAACATTGAGGCGTGATGACGAGCTACTAAGGTAGTGAAGTAGTTGATACCCTGCTTACAAGAAAAGCCTCTAAGCGATAGACAATTATTAATCGTACCCAAAACCGACACAGGTGGTTAAGTAGAGAATACTAAGGCGATTGAGAGAACTCGGGTGAAGGAACTAGGCAAAATAGTGCCGTAACTTCGGGAGAAGGCACGCTGACATTAAGTAAAGAACTATGCGTTCTGAAGCTGAAGTCAGTCGCAGACAATAGCTGGCTGCAACTGTTTATTAAAAACACAGCACTGTGCAAACACGAAAGTGGACGTATACGGTGTGACGCCTGCCCGGTGCTGGAAGGTTAATTGATGGGGTAAGCTTTTAATAAAAGCGAAGCTCTTGATCGAAGCCCCAGTAAACGGCGGCCGTAACTATAACGGTCCTAAGGTAGCGAAATTCCTTGTCGGGTAAGTTCCGACCTGCACGAATGGCGTAATGATGGCCAGACTGTCTCCACCCGAGACTCAGTGAAATTGAATTTGCTGTGAAGATGCAGTGTACCCGCGGCAAGACGGAAAGACCCCGTGAACCTTTACTATAGCTTGACACTGAATGTTGAATCTTAATGTGTAGAATAGGTGGGAGGCTATGAAATATGAACGTCAGTTCATATGGAGCTGACAGTGAAATACCACCCTTTAAAGTTTGATGTTCTAACTTTGGTCCGTAATCCGGATTAAGAACAGTGTCTGGTGGGTAGTTTGACTGGGGCGGTCTCCTCCTAAAGTGTAACGGAGGAGCACAAAGGTTAGCTAATCACGGTCGGACATCGTGAAGTTAGTGCAAAGGCATAAGCTAGCTTAACTGCGAGCGTGACAACGCGAGCAGATACGAAAGTAGGTCTTAGTGATCCGGTGGTTCTGAATGGAAAGGCCATCGCTCAACGAATAAAAGGTACTCCGGGGATAACAGGCTGATACCGCCCAAGAGTTCATATCGACGGCGGCGTTTGGCACCTCGATGTCGGCTCATCACATCCTGGGGCTGTAGTAGGTCCCAAGGGTATGGCTGTTCGCCATTTAAAGTGGTACGCGAGCTGGGTTTAGAACGTCGTGAGACAGTTCGGTCCCTATCTGCCGTGGGCGAAGGAAGATTGAGAGGGGCTGCTCCTAGTACGAGAGGACCGGAGTGGACGCACCACTGGTGTTCAGGTTGTCATGCCAATGGCATTGCCTGGTAGCTAAGTGCGGAAAAGATAACCGCTGAAAGCATCTAAGCGGGAAACTTGCCTCAAGATAAGTCTTCCCTGACAAATAATTGTCCTATAAGGGGTGTTCGAGATCAGGACGTAGATAGGCTGGGTGTGTAAGCGTAGTGATATGTTAAGCTAACCAGTACTAATAACCCGAGAGGCTTAACTTCATAACACTAAAGATGTTTTTTTTGAAAATTAGCTTGTTTTATCCCAATAAAAAAATAAATATAAAGATATTTAATATAAAATTTGTCTGGCAATTTTAGCGCGATGGCCCCACCTGATCCCATTCCGAACTCAGAAGTGAAATGTCGTAGTGCCGATGGTAGTGTGGGGTTCCCCCATGCGAGAGTAGGGAATTGTCAGGCCTTTTTTTATTCAAAAAGCCACTCATTTTAAAATGAGTGGCTTTTTGAATATTTTTTATGTTTATTTTATAAAATTATTTTCTATTATAAAATAATTTTTTATTTTTTGTTAATCTTTAAAAAAAATATATAAGAACAAAAAAAATATATAGAATATTATATATGTATAATAAAAATTATGATAACCATAAAATTCGCAATACTTTTAATCTTGATGTAAATGCTAAAGCAATATATTCGGCTTTTTCAATAAAAGAATTATTATTTTTATGGAAAAATGCAAAATTAAAAGGATGGCCCGTTTTATTATTGGGAAAAGGAAGCAATGTTTTATTTTTAAATAATTTTAAAGGTATAGTAATTTTAAACAAAATTACCACATTAAATATCACTGAATCATCTCAAAATTGGTTTATACATGTAGGTGCAGGAAATAATTGGCATAAATTGATTAAAGAACTTATTAAACTTGGTATTTATGGATTAGAAAATATGGCCTTAATTCCAGGATCTGTAGGTGCTGCGCCAATACAGAATATTGGAGCTTATGGTATTGAATTCAAAGATGTTTGTCATTATGTAAATATAATTAATTTAGACAATAAAAAAAAATATTGTTTAAATGTTAATGAATGTCAATTTAGTTATAGAAATAGCATATTAAAGTATAAATATTATAAAAATTTTGCAGTAATTTCAGTAGGGTTAAAGCTTAAAAAATTATGGAAACCAATATTAACATATGGTGAATTAGTTTCATTAAGAATAAAAAATATTACACCAGAAAACATGTTTAATATAATTTGTGATATCAGAAAACATAAATTACCTGATCCTCTTTTTATTGGAAATGCAGGTAGTTTTTTTAAAAACCCAATTGTTTCTCAAATAATTGCAAATAGAATTAAGATTCTTTATCCTCAATGTCCTACATATCTTCAATTAGATGGAAAAGTAAAACTTTCTGCCGGATGGCTTATTGATCAATGTAATCTTAAAGGTTATCAATATGGTGGTGCAGCAGTAGATATGAATCAAGCCGTAGTTTTAATTAATAAAAATAATGCGATTGGAACAGATGTTATAAAATTAGCTAGTTATATATATAAAAAAGTTATAAAAAAATTTAATGTTACTTTAGAACCTGAAGTTCATTTTATAGATGAATATGGCGAAATAAATCCTATGGATGTTCTTTAATGATGAAAGATTTACATATTTCTTTAGAACTTATAAAAATACTTGCTGATGGTAATATTTATTTAGGTGATTACTTAACTCAATTATTTGGTCTTACATGTGTTGATTTTAATGAGCATATTAATAGATTAAATAAATTAGGTATTGAAGTAAATATTACAAATAATAATTTTTATCAAATTTCTAAAAAAATAAATTTATTAGATTATAATAAAATTTATAGTGTAGTTAAAAAAGATAAAATATTTGTAAAATCTGTTCTTAATTCTACTAATCAATATTTGTTAGATTGTGTTGATCAATTGCAATCTGGTGATGCTTGTGTGGCAGAATATCAAATAGCTGGCAGAGGACGTTATGGTCGCAATTGGGTTTCTCCCTTTGGATGCAATCTTTATTTGTCTTTATATTGGTATCTAGAAGATGCTCGTACTTCTACAATAGGATTAAGTTTGGTAGTTGCTATTGTAATAGCGGAAACTCTTAATCAATTGATTGGTAGTAATATAAAGGTAAAATGGCCTAATGATCTTTATTTAAATGAAAAAAAACTTGCTGGAATTTTAGTTGAAATGAAAAGCAAAATTGGATATATGGTAGATATTATTATTGGTATTGGAATAAATATTTCAATGAGCCAAATTCATGCAAAAAAAATTAATCAAAATTGGATTAATCTTGAAAAAACAGGAATGAAAATAGAAAAAAATATAATTGCTGGTAAACTTATTGCAGTTTTGCGTAATCAATTATTAATTTTTGAAAAATATGGTTTTGTTCCTTTTATTGAACGTTGGTTAGCTTTAGATATTTTTTTAGATAAAAAAGTGAAATTACGAATTGGTAATCGTAATGAGACTGGTATTGTAAAAGGAGTGGATAAGAATGGGGCCATTTTATTAAAGAAAAATGGCAAAATATTTTCTTATTCTGGCGAAATAATTTCTCTTCGTTTAGATAATACATTTTCTTAAAAACCAATTTAAGAATATAAAATTATTTTTTTAATTGCATTTTTGTAATAGCATGATTATTACTTTTAGTAATAATTAATTTTGCTTTATCTCTTGTTGGTATAATATTTTTTTCTAAATTAATTTTATTAATTTTTTTCCATATCACTTGGGCTATTTTTATTATTTCTTTTTTATTTAATTTTGAATAATGGTAAAAATAAGATTCTGAATTAAAAAATGCTTTTTGGCAAAATTTTAAAAATCTTTTTGTATACCATTTTCTTAATAAATTTTCTGGAGCGTCAAGATAAATTAAAAAATCAATAAAATTTGAAACCAAAAAATGATGTGATGTAAATTTGCAATCTATGTTATTTTGTAGAATATTTAAGCCTTCTAAGATAAGAATATCTGGTTGATAAATAATTTTTTTTTTATTTGGAATAATATCATAAATAAAATGTGAATATATTGGAGCTGTTATTTTTTTCATGCCTGATTTTATTTCAGATATAAATTTTATGAAATTTTTCGTATCATAAGATTGAGGGAATCCTTTTTTATGCATTATTCCTCGATTTTGTAAAGTTTTATTTGGATATAAAAAACTATCTGTTGTTATAAGTTCAACTTTGTAATGTTCTGGTCCATTGCTTAATAATTTTTGTAAAAAATGAGCAGTTGTACTTTTGCCTACTGCAACACTTCCTACTATACCGATAATATAAGGTATTTTATTTATATTAGTATTTAAATCTGGTGATTTTTTTAGAAAACTTTTTTTATCTGCATTTAAATTTATATAAAAATTCAGTAGTTTTGCAACAGAAATATACACTTTATTGATTTTTTTCATTTGAATTTTATATATTCCTTGAAGTTTGAATAATGCATTTTTTGATAGTTGAGTTAAGAGAGTTTTATAAAATATCATCTAATTTTTAGGATTAGATTTCAGATAATTTTTTTATTAAAAAATATATTTTTTTATAAATGAATATATCTTATTATTAAGGAGTATTTATTTTTTTATAAAAAAATTTTCTAATTTTTTATATTTTTAGTTTATTTTAGATTTTTTTATAAATGATACAATTATTTAAAAGATTAAATTTTATTTTTTTAGCAAGTAAAATAATTCTTTTTTATTTTAAGAAAAATAAAAAACAGAAAAACATTCAAAAAACATAAAAATTATTTCAATTTTTATATTGAAAATTGTTTTTTTTTAAAATAAAATGATTTATAATTTCAATTATACTATACATTAATTAATTATATTTTATAAAAAATAATATATCTTTATATTTTAAGTACATTTTTTAGTTACATGCTAGTTTTATATAAAAATAGATTTTAAAAATGGTGGGATTCCCGAGTGGTTAAAGGGAGCAGACTGTAAATCTGCCGTCATGGACTTCGAAGGTTCGAATCCTTCTCCCACCATAATCAATTTAATTTTAAAATTTTACTTTTAAAATTATCTAAAAAATAAAGATATATTATAATAAATTTTTAATTATATAAAATAAATGATCTTAATTAAAAAAAAGATAATATTGTGAAATGCAGGATAAAAAAATATTTTTTGCGGGTATCGTATAATGGTTATTATTTCAGCCTTCCAAGCTGATAATGCGGGTTCGATTCCCGCTGCCCGCTCCAAACAAAAACAGTTTTTAAAAAATATATTTTGCTGATATAGCTCAGTAAAGGTTAGAGCACATCCTTGGTAAGGATGAGGTCGGTGGTTCGAATCTACCTATCAGCACCAAAACAGCATAAAATTTTTTGTTTATTTTTTATTTTTAAAATTTAAAAAAAATAAAAAACTATATATTTATTTTTTTATATCTTTAGTAATTTTTTATGTATTTTTTTTATTTTAGATTGTTTTTATAAAATTCTAATAATTTATAAAAAAATAATTAAAAATTATAAATTTATTTTTTAAATTTTTAAATACATAATATTTTATGATAAGTTTTATTGAAATTTATAAAATATAAAAGATAAAATTTTATATTATTTATAAATATTGATATTATATATTTTATTTTTGATATTTATAAAATTATTTTTATTTAATAAAAATACAGTTTTTTATAAAAATATAATCAAAAAAAATAATCAATAAATAAAAAAATATATAATTATAAAGGTAAAAAATATTTTTTATTTTATAATACATTAAATATATTACATATTTTTTATTTAGTTTATTCAAAATAAACTTCTAAATGGGATAAATATGGGATAAATAAATATTTATTAAAATAAATTTTATTCAATTAAATATCATTAATATTATTTCTTAAAAAATGTTTTATTTTAAAAAATATCAAAAATAAACTATTATATTAATTTTTTTATAAAAATTTTTTGAGTTTTTTTATATAGATATATTATAAATATATTATTAGATAATATATATAAAATTTTTATTTTCTTAAAATGATAATTTATTTTTTATTATAAATTTATTTTTTAGGTTTAATAAATATTTTTACATGTTATAATATTTTTTTGTAAATTGTAAAAAATTAATAAAAGCGTAACCATAAAAAATTTTTAATATAAAGTATCATAAATAATAATATTTTTTTAAAGTACATAAATTTTATGATTCTATATTTTTATGTAATTTTTAAATTATTGTGTAACATTTTTTAAAAAAAATATGAATTTATTTGTAAATAATAAAATTTAATTTAAAATCTATAACTTGCTCTTATTTTATATTTACGTATAATAATTTTGTTTTTTTATTTTCAAGGTATATTTATAAAAAAATCTCTAAAGTAATTGAACTACATTTTAATAACTTCAATATTTTTTTTAAAAGAAGTTATGTATAGTAATAATTCTTCCCCCTATAAACTAAAAATAGTTAATAGGAATAATTTTATATTTTTAAATAGTTGGAGTTCTGGTCTTATGCAGAACCAAAGAATTCGTATTAGGTTAAAAGCTTTTGATCATCGTTTAATTGATCAATCCACTGTTGAAATTGTTCAAACCGCTAAAAGAACCGGTGCTCAAGTTCGTGGTCCAATTCCATTGCCAACACGTAAAGAACGTTTTACAGTTCTTATTTCGCCTCATGTGAATAAAGATGCACGTGATCAGTATGAAATTCGTACCCATAAGCGTTTAGTCGATATAGTAGAACCAACTGAAAAAACTGTTGATGCTTTGATGCGTTTAGATTTGGCAGCAGGTGTAGATGTACAAATTAGTTTAGATTAAATAAACTTAAGTAAAAAATGTGCATAAAAAATCAATTAAGAGGTTAAAGCAAATGATTGGTTTAATTGGAAAAAAAATAGGAATGACACGTATTTTTAATGAAAATGGCGTTTCTGTACCTGTAACTGTTATCCAAATCGAAAATAATCGCGTAACTCAAATTAAGAGTTTAGATAAAGATGGTTATAATGCAGTTCAGGTTACCACAGGTAGCAAAAAATCAAGTCGCTTAAAAAAATCTGAGATTGGGCATTTTATGAAATCCGGTACTGAAGCTGGTAGAATTTTACGGGAATTTAAAACAAATTCAAATAAAGAGTTTATTTTAGGCCAAAAAATCACTGTTGATTTTTTTTCTGATATAAAAAAAGTAGATGTTGTTGGAATTTCCAAAGGAAAAGGTTTTTCTGGTACGGTAAAACGTTGGAATTTTCATACTCAAGATGCTAGCCATGGAAATTCATTATCACATCGTGTTCCTGGTTCTATTGGTCAAAATCAAACTCCTGGTAAAGTGTTTAAGGGAAAAAAAATGGCAGGTCATTTAGGCAATGAACGTGTAACAATTCAAAGTTTATCTGTAATACATGTTGATTCTGCACGTAATTTAATTCTAGTTAAAGGCGGTATACCTGGTGCTATTGGCAGTAATGTAATTGTAAAAGAAGCAATTAAATCATAAATGTTTAGGAGATAGTAATGGAATTGGTAATAAAAGGCGAAAAAAGCACACTGCTTGTTTCTGAAACTATCTTTGGACATAATTTTAATAATGCATTGATTCATCAAGTAATTGTTGCTTATTTAGCTGGTGCTCGTCAAGGTACAAAATCTCAGAAAAATCGTTCTGAGGTCTCGGGTTCTGGTAAAAAACCATGGCGTCAAAAAGGCACTGGTCGCGCGCGTGTTGGTTCAATAAGAAGCCCAATTTGGCGTTCTGGTGGAATGACTTTTGCTTCAAAACCACAGGATCATATTCAAAAAATAAATAAAAAAATGTATCGAGCTGCTTTAAGAAGTATTTTTTCTGAATTATTACGTCAAAATCGTTTAACAGTTGTGAAAAAATTTATGATATTAGAGCCAAAAACCAAGCTTTTATTAAAAAAATTACAAGATATGAATTTATATAAAGTATTAATTATTACGAATAATTTTGATAAAAATTTATTTTTAGCAGCCAGAAATTTATATAAAGTTAATATTTGTGATGTAAAAAAAATTGATCCTGTTAGTTTGATTTCTTTTGATAACGTTATTATAACTGTTGATGCAGTAAAAAAAACTGAAGAGATACTGGCATGAATCGTGAAGAATTATTATTAAAAATATTATGTGCACCACATGTTTCTGAAAAAGCTTCTATTGCAATAAAAAAAAATAATACTATTGTTCTTAAAGTTGCTAGAGATGCTACAAAATCAAAAATTAAATGTGCAATACATAAAATATTTGAAGTTGAAGTAAAAAATGTAAATACCTTGTTAGTTAAGGGAAAAATAAAATCTCATGGTCAAAAAAAAAGAAGTTGTAAGAAATCTTGGAAAAAAGCTTACGTTACTTTAAAGGAAGGACAAAAAATTGATTTTATTGGTAGCACACAATAAGTTTGAGGAATATAAAAATTTATGGTAGTTGTTAAATGTAAACCTACATCTCCTGGTCGTCGCCATGTAGTTAAAATTATTAATCCCGAATTATATAAAGGTGCACCTTATTCTCCATTATTAAAAAAAAATAAAAAAACTGGTGGACGTAATAATAATGGACGTATTACTACACGTCATATTGGTGGTGGTCATAAACAGCATTATCGTTTAATAGATTTTCAACGCAAAAAAGATGGAATTAAAAGTACTGTTGAACGAATAGAATATGACCCAAATCGTTCTGCAAATATTGCATTACTTTTATATAAAGATGGCGAGCGTCGTTATATTTTAGCGCCAAAAAATTTAAAAATTGGTGATATTATTGAATCAGGTACAAATGCAACAATAAAAATAGGTAATAGTTTACCTATGCGTAATATTCCAATAGGTTCCACTGTTCATAATGTTGAACTAAAACCAGGTAAAGGTGGACAGTTAGCTCGTTCAGCTGGTGCTTATATGCAAATTATTGCAAGAGAAAATAGCTATGTAACTGTTCGTTTACGTTCTGGAGAAATAAGAAAAATATTATCTAATTGTCGGGCTACATTAGGTGAAGTTGGTAATGTAGAACATATGTTGCGTATTTTTGGTAAAGCGGGTGCTAATCGTTGGCGTGGTATTAGACCTAAAGTTCGTGGTACAGCAATGAATCCAGTGGATCATCCTCATGGTGGTGGTGAGGGTCGAAATTTTGGTAAACATCCTGTAACTCCATGGGGATTGCAAACAAAAGGAAAAAAAACTAGAAAAAATAAACGTACTGATAAATATATAATACATCATCGTTCTAAAAAATAATTTAGAGGATAACAATTATGCCACGTTCTCTTAAAAAAGGCCCTTTTATTGATGTACATTTATTAAAAAAGGTAGAAAAAGCATTAAAAAGCGGCGATAAAAAACCAATGAAAACTTGGTCACGTCGGTCAACAATTTTTCCAAATATGATTGGGTTAACTATTGCTGTTCATAATGGTCGTCAACATATTCCAGTGTATGTTACTGATGATATGGTTGGTCATAAATTAGGTGAATTTTCACCTACACGTACTTATCGTGGTCATATAGCTGATAAAAAAGTAAAAAAACGTTAAAAAAGGTTTAAAGTAATGGAAACTACTGCTATGCACCGATATGCACGTTCTTCTGCTCAGAAGATTCGTTTAGTAGCAGATTTAATTCGTGGACAAAAGGTATTTAAAGCTATTGAAATTTTAAATTATACTAATAAAAAAGCTGCTAGTTTAGTAAAAAAAGTTCTTGAGTCTGCTATTGCTAATGCTGAACATAACAACGGTGCTGATATTGATGATTTAAAAGTAAAAAAAATTTTTGTAAATGAAGGTTCTACAATGAAACGTATTATGCCTCGTGCTAAAGGGAGGGCTGATCGTATTTTAAAACGTACAAGTCATGTTACTATAGTAGTATCTGATAATTAAGACACTTTTTTGGAGAAAAAAGCAATGGGTCAGAAAGTACATCCTAATGGACTTCGGTTAGGTATTATCAAACATTGGAATTCTACTTGGTATGCGAATACAAAAGAATTTGCTGATAACCTATATAGTGATTTTCAAGTACGTAAGTATTTAAATAAAGAATTAGTAAAAGCATCTATTTCACGTATTGAAATAGAACGTCCTGCAAAAAGCATTCGTGTAACTATTCATACTGCTCGTCCTGGTATTGTTATAGGTAAAAAAGGTGAAGATGTTGAAAAATTGCGCAAAAAAATATCCTATATTACTAGAGTTCCAGCACAAATTAACATTTCTGAAGTACGTAGACCTGAATTAGATGCAAAATTAGTGGCTTACAGTATTGCTTTGCAACTTGAAAGGCGTGTTATGTTTCGTCGTGCTATGAAACGCGCAGTACAAAATGCTATTCGTTTAGGCGCAAAAGGTATAAAAGTAGAAGTTAGTGGTCGCTTAGGTGGCGCTGAAATTGCAAGAACTGAATGGTATCGTGAAGGTCGTGTACCATTACATACCTTACGTGCTGAAATTGATTACAATACTGCTGAAGCAAAAACTACTTATGGTGTGCTTGGGGTAAAAGTTTGGATTTTTAAAGGTGAAATTTTAGATGGTATGACTGTTTTAAAACAAGCAAAAAATTTACCATTTAAATTAAAAAATAATAATATAAAGTCTATACGTAACATAAGGTCTACACGTAAGGAGAATCGCTCGGATGCTACAGCCAAAACGCACAAAATTTCGTAAGATGCAAAAAGGTCGTAATCGTGGTTTTGCTAAAGGTACAGATGTTAGTTTTGGTTCTTTTGGTATGAAAGCAGTAAATCGTGGACGGATAACTGCACGTCAAATTGAATCAGCTCGTCGTGCTATGACACGGAGTGTTAAACGTGAGGGAAAAATTTGGATTCGTATATTTCCAGATAAACCTATCACTGAAAAACCACTAGAAGTTCGTATGGGAAAAGGTAAAGGTAATGTAGAATATTGGGTTGCTTTAGCTCAACCTGGGAAAATTCTTTATGAAATAGATGGTGTTTCTGAAGATTTAGCCCGTGAAGCATTTAAATTAGCTGCAGCAAAATTACCAATTAAAACTATTTTTGTAACTAAAACGGTAATGTAATGAAATCAAAAAAATTACGAAAAAAAAATATTGAAGATTTAAAAATAGAATTGCTAAATTTAATACGTGAAAAATTTAACTTAACTATGCAGTTAAAAAGTGGTCAATTAAAACAATCTCATTTATTAAAACAAATACGTCGTCATATTGCACGGATTAAAACTTTGTTAACTGAAAAAGTGAGTGTATAATGAGTAATAAAATTCGTATTTTAAAAGGTATTGTCATTAGTGATAAGATGCAAAAATCTATCGTTGTCGCTATTAAACGTATAGTAAAACATCCCTTATACGGTAAATTTATACGCCGTACTACTAAATTACATGTACATGATGAAAAAAATGCATGTAAGATTGGTGATTTAGTAGAAATATCTGAAAGTCGTCCGATATCAAAAACAAAATCATGGAAACTTATTCGTATTGTGGAAAAAAATATTCTTTAAATAACATTCTTTAAGAAAATTTTATATAATAAATAAAATTATTAATATTTATAATTTAAAGAAAAAAAATTATTATTTACCTGAAATATCAAAAAAATATCGCTAAATTAAGAGAGCAATATATATGATTCAAGAACAAACCATATTAAGTGTAGCTGATAATTCTGGAGCACGTCGTGTAATGTGTATTAAAGTTTTAGGCGGTTCAAATCGTCGTTATGCAAATATTGGTGATATAATTAAAATTACCGTCAAAGAAGCTACTCCACGTGCTAAAGTAAAAAAAAGTGATGTATTAAAAGCAGTAGTTGTTCGTACAAAAAAAGGTATTCGTCGCTCGGACGGTTCTTTAATTCGTTTTGATAGTAATGCTTGTGTTTTGTTAAATAATACAAACGAACAGGTAATAGGTACACGTATTTTTGGTTCAGTAACTCGTGAACTGCGAACTGAAAAATTTATGAAAATTATTTCTTTAGCGCCAGAGGTGCTATAATTTTTTGATGGGAGTTTTTTAAAAATAATGGGAGCTAAAATTCGTTGTAATGATGAAGTTATTATTATAGTTGGTAAAGATAAGGGTAAACGTGGCAAAGTAAAAAAAATTTTTTTTTCTAAAAAATCTTCTAATAAATTGATTGTTGAAGGTGTTAATTTAGTCAAAAAACATCAAAAACCTGTCCCTTCTTTAAATCAACCAGGTGGAATTGTTGAAAAAGAAGCAAAAATTGATATTTCAAATGTTGCAATTTTTAATTCAATAATCGGAAAAGCTGATCGCATAGGTTTTCGAATAGAAAATAAAAGAAAAGTGCGTTTCTTTAAATCTAATAATGAAATTGTTAAATAATTTTGAGGTTATAAGATGCAAAAATTGCATGATTACTATAAAAAAAGTATAGTAAAAAAAATGATGTATCAATTTAACTACAAATCTATCATGCAAGTACCTAGAATAGAAAAAATTGTTTTAAATATGGGTATCGGTGAAGCGGTCAATGATAAAAAGTTACTTGATAATGCAGCATCTGATTTAGCTCTCATAACAGGACAAAAACCTTTTATAACAAAAGCACGTAAATCTGTTGCAATTTTTAAAATTCGTCAGGGTTATTCAATAGGATGCAAAGTAACTTTGCGTGGTAAACGTATGTGGGATTTTTTTGAACGATTAATTTTTATTGCTATGCCACGTATTCGTGATTTCCGTGGTTTGCCGATTAAGTCTTTTGATGGACGTGGCAATTATAATATGGGTGTGCGTGAGCAAATTATTTTTCCAGAAATTGATTATGATAAGGTAGATAAAATACGCGGTTTAGATATTAGCATTAATACCACTGCAAAATCAGATAATGAAAGTTTTGTTCTTTTAAAAGCGTTTAATTTTCCTTTTCGTAAATAATATTTTTTTGTTGGGGGGAAAGAAAGAGGGTATTTATGTCTAAAAAATCAATGAAAGCACGCGATTTAAAGCGTGAAAAATTAGCTAAAAAATTTTTTTTAAAACGTATAAAATTAAAAACTATAATTTCTAATATTCACTCTTCTGATGAAGAGCGATGGAATGCCGTTATTAAATTGCAAACACTACCACGTGATTCCAGTCTTTCTCGTCGACGTAATCGGTGTAGACAAACCGGTAGACCGCATGGTTTTTTGCGTAAATTTGGTTTAAGCAGGATTAAAGTACGTGAATTTGCTATGCGTGGTGAAATACCTGGACTTAGAAAAGCTAGCTGGTAATTTTTTATTAAATTTTTATCTGGGAGTATAGATAAATGAGTATTCAAGATCCAATTGCAGATATGTTAACGCATATTCGAAATGGTCAAAATGCCACTTTATCATCAATTAGTATGCCTTCAAGTAAATTAAAATTAGCAATAAGTAAAGTTTTAAAAGAAGAAGGATATATTATAAATTATAAGATTAAAGGAGATATTAAACCAAAATTAGAAATTACATTAAAATATTTTCAAGGGAAACCTGTAGTTGAAAGTATTGAGCGTGTCAGTCGTCCCAGTTTACGTGTATATAAAAAGAAAGAAATAATTCCAAAAGTTTTATCGGGTTTAGGTATCGCCATTATTTCTACTTCTAAAGGTGTTATGACTGATCGAATTGCTCGTCAATTAGGTTTAGGCGGTGAAATTCTTTGTTATATATCTTAATTCAGGAAAAAAAATGTCTCGTATAGCAAAAATGCCTATTGTTATTCCTTTTGATGTTAATGTTGAACTTGATGGTCAAAATATAACAATTAAAGGTAAAAACGGGGAGCTTACGCATAAAATTCATGAATTTGTTAAAATAAAATATTTTAACAATCAATTAACTTTTTTATTTAATAAAAGTTTTATAGATGCAGGTACACAAGCCGGTACTTCTCGATCTTTGGTTAATTCAATGGTAATTGGTGTTACTCAGGGATTCACTAAAACATTACAATTAATTGGTATAGGTTATCGTGTATCAATACATGAGAAAATTGTCAGTTTATCTTTAGGATTTTCTCATTTAATTACATATCAATTACCAGCAAGTGTTATTGCCATATGTCCTTCGCAAACTGAAATTATTTTAAAAAGTGCAAATAAACAGCTTATTGGTCAAGTAGCTGCAGAATTACGTTCTTATCGGCCTCCTGAAAAATATAAAGGAAAAGGTATTCGTTATGATAATGAAATTATCTTTACTAAAGAATCTAAAAAAAAGTAGGTTGATTTTATGAATAAAAAAATAGCCCGTATTCGTCGAAGAACAAGAACTAGATCTAAACTATATAAATTAAATGCGACACGATTAACTGTACACCGTACTTCTCGTCATATTTATGCACAAATTATTAAATCAAAAAATAATAATACCTTAGTCACTGCTTCCACTACAGAAAAAATTATCAATAAAAAAGTGAAGTATACTGGCAATAAAGAAGCTGCAATCATAGTCGGAAAATTTATTGCAGAAAGAGCATTAAAAAGAGGTATAAAAAAAGTATCCTTTGATCGTTCTGGATTTAAATATCATGGTCGAATTAAAGAATTAGCAGATTCTGCTCGTGAAACAGGACTTCATTTTTAAATTAAAGGGTTTATTATAATGGCTCATTTTGAAAAACAACTTGGTGAATTACAAGAGAAATTAATTGCAGTAAATCGTGTATCAAAAACTGTTAAAGGTGGACGTATTTTTAGTTTTACTGCTTTAACTGTTGTAGGTGATGGCAATGGTCGTGTTGGTTTTGGATACGGGAAAGCACGTGAAGTGCCATCTGCAATTCAAAAAGCAATGGAAAAAGCTCGTAGAAATATAAAAAATATTGCTCTTAATAACGGTACATTGTATCATTCTATAAAAGGTGCTTATACTGGCTCTCGTGTTTTTATGAAACCAGCTTATGATGGTACTGGTATTATCGCTGGAGGTGCCATGCGTTCTGTATTAGAGGTGGTAGGCATACATAATGTATTAGCTAAAACTTATGGTTCAACTAATCCAATTAATGTTGTATGTGCCACTATTAATGCTTTAGTAAATATGAAGTCTCCAAAAATGATTGCATCTAAGCGTGGTAAATCTATTAAAGAAATTTTTGGTAACGAATAAATTATGAATAAAAATATTAAAATTACACAAGTAAAAAGTGCTATTGGTCGTTTATCAAAACATAAAGCAACATTAATCGGTTTAGGTTTGCGTCATATCGGTCATAGTGTAAAACGTGAGGATACATTGGCTATTAGAGGGATGATAAATTTAGTAAAATACATGGTTGAAGTTAAGGAAAAATAGTAAATGCGTTTAAATACTTTATCTCCAGCTGAAGGCGCTAAACATGCATCAAAACGTGTAGGTCGTGGTATTGGTTCTGGTTTAGGAAAGACTGCTGGAAGAGGTCATAAAGGTCAAAAATCTCGTTCTGGATGCAGTATTCGCCGTGGTTTTGAAGGTGGTCAGATGCCTTTATATCGTCGTTTACCAAAATTTGGTTTTCTTTCACGAAAAGCAAAAAAAACAATAGAAGTGCGTTTATCGGATGTCACTAAAGTTAAAGGAAATATTATTAATTTAAGTACATTAAAATCTGCTAATATAATTGGTATTCATATAAAATATGCAAAAATTATTCTATCTGGTAAAATTAATTACCCAATAACCGTAAGTGGTATTTGTGTAACTAAAGGTGCAAAGAATGTTATTGAAGCTATTGGTGGAAAAATTGAGGAATAAATTATAGATGCTGAAAAAAAAATTAGGTTTAGATTTTCAAAGTTCTAAAGCTGGAATCAGCGAGCTAAAAGGTAGAATCTTTTTTGTCATTGTAGCACTGATTGTTTTTCGTATTGGTTCTTTTATTCCTATTCCAGGAATAAACGCTGCAGTTTTAACTAAATTATTTCAAGAACAAAAAGGCACCATTATTGAGATGTTTAATATGTTTTCTGGTGGTGCACTTAGTCGTGCTTCTATTTTTGCGTTAGGTATTGTTCCTTATATTTCAGCATCAATTATTGTTCAATTATTTACTGTAATAAATTCAAGATTAGCAGAAATAAAAAAAGAAGGTGAATCTGGTCGACGTAAGATCAATCAGTATACACGTTATGGGACTTTAATATTGGCAATATTTCAATCTATTGGAGTTGCAATAGGTTTACCGAACATGAATGGTATGCATGGATTAGTTTTTAATCCAGATATTTCTTTTTATTTTATAGCTGTTATTAGTTTGGTTACAGGAACTATGTTTTTAATGTGGTTGGGTGAACAAATTACTGAAAAAGGTATTGCAAATGGAATTTCAATTATTATTTTTGCTGGTATAGTAGCTGGATTACCACCAGCAATAGCCAATACTTTTGAAAAAGTTAGACAAGGTGATTTGCATTTTTTCCCATTATTACTGATTTTATTTTTAATATTTTTTGTAACTTATTTTGTTGTTTTTATGGAACGAGCACAGCGTCGCATAGTTGTAAATTATGCAAAACGTCAACAAGGTCGACGTATGTTTGCTGCACAAAGCACACATTTACCATTAAAGATAAATATGGCAGGCGTTATTCCTGCAATTTTTGCTTCTAGTATTATATTATTTCCTGGTACAATAGTTTCCTGGTTTGGTGACGGAACAGGTTGGGGTTGGTTGGCCATTATATCAATTTATTTACAACCAGGGCAACCTTTATATGTATTACTTTATTCATCTGCAATTATTTTCTTCTGTTTTTTTTATACAGCATTAATTTTTAATCCAAGAGAAACAGCAGATAATCTTAAAAAATCTGGTGCATTTATACCTGGAATTCGACCTGGAGAACAAACATCTAAATATATTGATAAAATAATGACACGTTTAACATTGGTTGGTTCTTTATATATTACTTTTATTTGTTTAATACCAGAATTTATGCGTGATGCAATAAATGTTCCGTTTTATTTTGGTGGTACTTCATTTTTGATTGTTGTAGTTGTAATTATGGATTTTATGTCTCAAGTACAAACTCTTATAATGTCCAGTCAATATGAATCTGCATTAAAGAAAGCAAATCTTAAAGGAAAATAATTAATTTTTTTTGTTTTATTTATGAGTTAAGAGTTTAAAAATGAAAGTTAGAGCTTCCGTTAAAAAAATATGTCGTAATTGTAAAATTATTAAACGAAAAGGCAGTCTTCGTGTAATTTGTAGTGTTGAACCTAGACATAAACAACGTCAAGGTTAATAAAAAATATTTTTTAAAAAGTTTGGCTAAGATTTTTATTAATCTTTATAATAAAATTTTTATACTAAAAATATTTTTTAGTAAAAGGTGTAAAAATAAATTTTAGGAGTATATAGTGACCCGTATAGCAGGTATTAACATTCCTGACCACAAAAATACTGTAATTGCATTAACATCTATTTATGGTATTGGAATAAATCGTGCGCGTTTGATTTGCGTAGAAACAGGTATTGCTGAACATATTAAAGTCAGTAAGTTATCTGAAAAACAAGTTCATAAATTACGTGAAGAAGTTGCTAAATATATTGTTGAGGGTGATTTGCGTCGTGAAGTTACCTTAAGTATCAAACGTCTGATTGACCTTGGTTGCTATCGTGGTTTACGTCATCGCCGTGGTCTTCCGGTTCGTGGTCAGCGCACTAAGACTAATTCACGTACTTGCAAGGGCCCCCGTAAATTAATAAAAAAATAAATATTTTTTTATTTTAAAAAAAGGGAAAAGGAGATGTTAAATAATGACAAAAATATCTGCACGTTTACGAAAACGTGTAAAAAAACAAATTTTAGATGGTATAGCTCACATTCATGCTTCTTTTAATAATACAATTGTTACGATAACTGATCGTCAAGGTAATGTATTAGGTTGGGCTACTGCTGGCGGCTCTGGTTTTCGTGGTTCTCGTAAATCTACTCCTTTTGCCGCTCAAGTTGCAGCAGAACGTTGTGCTGAAATAGTAAAGGAATACGGAATAAAAAATTTAGAAGTTATGGTTAAAGGACCGGGTCCGGGACGTGAGTCAACTATTCGTGCTTTAAATGCAGCTGGTTTTCGTATTACAAATATAAACGATATAACTCCAATACCCCATAACGGTTGTCGTCCACCAAAAAAACGTCGTGTTTGATTTTGCTATATTTTAAGATTTTTTTTTGGAGAAAAAATGGCTAGATATTTAGGTCCTAAGCTTAAGCTTAGTCGAAGAGAATGTACAGATCTTTTTCTTAAATCTGATGTGCGGTCAATTGATAGTAAATGTAAATTAGAACAAGCACCAGGACAACATGCTGCACGTAAATTACGTTTGTCTGATTATGGTCTTCAATTACGTGAAAAACAAAAAGTTCGTCGTATTTATGGTATTTTAGAACGGCAATTTCGAAATTATTATAAAGAAGCAATGCGATTGAAGGGAAATACTAGCAAAAATTTATTAAATTTACTAGAATGTCGTTTGGACAATATTGTTTATAGAATGGGATTTGGTGCAACACGTGCTGAAGCACGTCAGATAGTTAATCATAAATCTGTTATGGTTAATGGTCAAGTAGTTAATATTGCCTCTTATCAGGTATATCCTAATGACATTATTAGCATTTGTGAGAAAGCAAAAAAACAATCTCGTATTAATGCTGCTTTAGAGCTTTTTGAGCAACGTGAAAAACCAAATTGGATAGATGTTAATTCTGCTAAAATGGAAGGTGTTTTTAAACGTATTCCTGAACGTACTGATTTATCTGCGGATATTAATGAACATTTAATCGTCGAGTTTTATTCTAAATAAAGCTTAGAAGAATAGAGAGGATATAATGCAGACTTCTATAACAGAATTTCTTAAACCTAGTTTGGTTGATATTAAACAAATTAGTGCGACACATGCCAAAGTAACATTAGAGCCTTTAGAACGTGGTTTTGGTCATACTCTTGGGAATGCATTGCGTCGTATTTTGCTTTCATCGATGCCTGGTTGTGCTGTAACAGAAATTGAAATTGACGGTGTATTGCATGAGTATAGTACTAAAGAAGGTGTACAAGAAGATATTTTAGAAATTCTTCTTAATTTAAAAGGACTAGCCGTAAAAGTATACAGTAAAGATGAAGTAATTTTGACATTAAATAAATCTGGTATTGGACCTGTTACCGCAGCAGATGTTAGTCCTAATGATGATATAGAAATTGTTCAACCTCAACATATTATTTGTCATTTAACTGATGAAATTGCTTCTATAAATATGCGAATTAAAGTACAACGTGGACGCGGATATGTTCCGGCAGCAATTAGAGTGCAATCGGAATTATATGAACGTCCAATAGGTCGTTTATTAGTTGATGCATGTTATAGTCCAATAGAACGTATTGCTTATAATGTCGAGGCTACTCGTGTAGAACAGCGTACTGATTTAGATAAATTAGTGATTGAATTAGAAACAAATGGTACAATTGATCCAGAAGAAGCTATTCGTCGAGCAGCAACTATTTTAGCTGAACAACTTGAAGCTTTTGTTGATTTACGTGATGTAGGTAATAAAGTGGAAGTTAAGGATGAAAAGCCAGAATTTGATCCTATTTTATTACGTGCAGTAGATGATTTAGAATTAACTGTACGTTCCGCAAATTGTTTAAAAGCAGAATCTATTCATTACATTGGTGATTTGGTACAACGCACTGAAGTAGAGTTATTAAAAACCCCTAATCTTGGTAAAAAATCACTTACTGAAATTAAGGATGTTTTAGCATCAAGAAGTTTATCTTTAGGTATGCGTTTAGATAATTGGCCACCAGAAAGTATTGCTGATGAATAAAATTATCATACATTAATAAATTTTGTTAAAAAGGGTAAGGTCATGCGACATCGTAAGAGTGGTCGTAAATTTAACCGTAATAGTAGTCATCGTCATGCTATGTTGCGAAATATGGTCGGTTCTTTAGTTCTTCATGAGATTATAAAAACAACTTTGTCAAAAGCAAAAGAATTACGTCGTACTATTGAACCATTAATTACTTTTGCAAAGATTGATAATGTAGCTCATCGTCGTTTAATATTTGCGCGTACTCGTGATAATCAAATTGTAGAAAAATTATTTCTTGAGCTTGGAGTTCGTTTTTTAAAACGCCAAGGAGGTTATACGCGTATTATGAAATGTGGTTTCCGTACAGGTGATAATGCACCAATGGCTTACATTGAATTGGTTGATCGAATTTTTAAATCTAAAGGTAATATAATTAAAAAATAAATTAAATTTAATTAATTTTTATTGTTTTATTTTTTAGTTAATATAAAAATATTTTTATTTATATTTTAATAAAAATTCTTTTAATAAAAAATTATTTAATATATTATAAAAGTATCATGTAATTATTTTATTTAAAAAATATTAACTTGTATTAATTATATTATTTTTTAATAAATTTTATTTTTTATTTAAAATTTTTACTTTTAAAAAATACTTAATTTAAAAAAAAATTAATAACAAAATATATATAAAATTAAAATATTATAAAAAAAATGGACTAGGTTGAAAAATTTTTTCTACTTCATGCACATATTTTTTGTCGGTTATAAAAATAATTATGTGGTCTCCTTGTTCAATAATGTGATAGTTATCAGCAATAATAACTTTATCATTACGAACAATAGCACAAATAATTGTTCCTGGAGGGAGTTTAATATTTTTAATTTTTTTTCCCACTATTTTTGATGTAGCTGCGTCACCATGCCCAATAACTTCTATAGCTTCTGCAATACCTTTTCGTAAAGAAGAAACATTAATTATATCAGCTTTACGAATATGGCTGAGCAGTGCTGAAATTGTTACTTGTTGAGGTGATATAGCAATATCTATTACTTCTCCTTGTACTAGATCTACATAAGCAGAGCGTTGAATTAAAACTATTACTTTTTTTGCACCCATTTTTTTTGCAAGCATAGCTGACATTATATTTGCTTCATCGTCATTGGTAACTGCTATAAAAACATCTATTGATTCAATATGTTCTTTAGCTAGTAATTCTTGATCTGAAGCATTTCCATAAAAAATTATTGTATGATCTAATAATTCTACTAATTCATTGGCTCTTTCTTGATTTCGTTCTATTAATTTAATGCTATATTTTTTTTCTATTTTTCTTGCTAAACCAGCACCAATATTACCTCCTCCAACTATCATGATGCGTTTATATGGTTTCTCTAAGCGTTGTAATTCATTCATTACTGCAAGAATATGTTCTGTTGCTACAACAAAAAAAATTTCATCGCTTGCTTCAATAATAGTAGATCCTTGTGGTTTTATTGGTTTTTCTTGACGAAATATTGCAACAATTCGTGTATGAATGTGAGGTAAATGTTCTTTTATATGTGATAAAGAATTACCTACAAGTGAACCACCATAATATGCTTTTGCAGCTACAATACTAACTTTATCATTTGCAAAGTTAACAACCTGAAGTGCTCCAGGATATTGAATTAATTTATAAATATAATCAATGATAAGTTTTTCTGGTGAGATCAGATAATTAATTGGTATATTGCCATTAGGAAGAAAAAGCTTTTTTTTTTCTTTAATATATTCAGATGATCGTATTCTAGCAATTTTATTTGGAGTATGAAATAAAGAATCAGCAATTTGACATGCAATCATATTAATTTCATCTGAATTTGTAACAGCAATTAAAATATCAGCATCTTCAGCACCCGCTTCTTTTAAAACTTTTGGATAAGCGCCATATCCAGTAATAACTTTAAGATCAAATTTATTTTGTAATTGATGTAAACGTTCACTATTTATATCAATAATAGTAATATCGTTATTTTCATCAACCAAATTTTCTGCAAGTGTTTCACCAACTTGTCCTACACCTAAAATAATAATTTTCATTTTATTTTTATTTTATTTATGTTTCGATAAAATAATATTAATTTTAATATTATTTCTTAATTAAAGCGGCATAAAAAAAACCATCTCCTCCATTTTTAGTGGGTAATATTTGCTGATAAAAAGATATATCATTTTTAAATGATATATCTTTATGATAAGAAAAAAATTTTTTTATTTGTTGTTGATTTTCATCCGGTAAAATAGAGCAAGTGCTGTAAACAAGAGTACCTTGATTTTTTAAATAAGGCCAGATAGCTTCAAGAATTTTATATTGTATTTTTATTAGATTAAAAATATCTTTAGGATTTTTGATCCATTTAATATCTGGATGTCTACGAATAACTCCGCTAGAAGAACAAGGTACATCTAATAATATACGATCAAATTTTTTTTCTGATGTTATCCATTTTTCTGGATAACATCCATCTCCGACAATAGTAGTTGCATGTAATTTTAAGCGATTAAGATTATCTTGAATATATTTTATGCGTGATTTATTAATATCAACTGCTATAACACAAGATTTTGGGGCTAGCTCAAGTATATAAGTGGTTTTTACACCTGGTGCAGCACAGAGATCAAGAATATATTCACCATTTTTAGGGGCTAATATTTCAACACATTTTTGTGAAGAAATATCTTGAATGGTTACCCAACCTTGATAAAATCCTGGTAATTGATTAATCTTGCATGGTTGATTTAATTTAATTGCAGAAAGACAATCTTTGCTTAAATTGGCTGAAATATTATTTTTTTTTAGTAATTCGTAATAATCTTGAGTAGAATGATATAATTGATTGACTCTTATCCACATAGGAGGTTTTTGATTATTTTCTATAATAATATTTTTCCAATTATAAGGATAAGTTTTTTTAATTTTTTTAAATAACCAATGAGGATGTAAATGAATATTTTTTTTATTTTTTATCTTTTTATTTAATTTTTTTTTTGTCGTTGAAATTCTCTTAAAACTGCATTAATAAAATTTTTTAATTTAGAATTTTTTAATAAAACAGCGCCATTTACGGTTTCATTTAAAATAGCATATGATGGAATACGTGTAAAATTTAATTGATAAATTCCTACCATGATCAGATAATTAATAATACGTTTTTTTTTGTCTAATGATTTTTTTATTAATTTTTTAATATACCATTGTAAAATAGGTAAAACTCGAAGTATTCCAAAACTCAATTCTTGTAAAAGTGCTTGATCTTTATCAGAGAGATTTTTTTTATATTTTAAAAGTGCATTATTTAATGTTTTTTTTTGATCTATTACTTCTGAAATTATTTTTGCACAAATACTTCTGATATTATTTTTTTGATTCATTTAAAATCATTTCCTATATTAAAATGGTATTTTTCTTTGATATTTTTTTAATTAATTATATTTCCTGGAATAAATAATTTATTATGAGAATTTATAAAATTTTTTACTAACATTATTTTTTTTCCTTCTGGTTGTATCTTTAAAATATTTAAAGTATTTTTTGATGTCATTATTTTTAAACCTGTTTGATTAATTTTTAAAATTGTCCCAGGAGATAAATGAGTATTTTCAAAAATAACTTGAGCATCCCATATTTTTATTTGTATATTTTTAATAATAAAATAACTGATTGGCCAAGGATTAAATGCTCTGATACATCGTTCAATTTGTATTGCTGATAATCTCCAATTAACTAGTGCTTCTTTTTTTTTAATTTTTTTTGCATATGTAACAAAAATATTATTTTGTTTTTTTGATTTTATTTTTCCAAAAGTAAGCAAATCAAGCGTGCGTTTTAGAGCTATAGGCCCAATTTTTTCTAATTTTTGATATAGTGTTTTAGTTGTATCGTATATTTCTATTGGACAAGCTATTTGATAAAGTATATTTCCTGTATCTATTCCGACATCCATTTGAATAATACTAATTCCTGTTTTTTTATCTCCAAATAAAATAGAATGTTGAATTGGTGCAGCTCCTCTCCATCTCGGTAATAATGAACAATGAACATTTATGCATCCCATAGGTAGAAGATTTAGTATTATTTCAGGTATAATAATACCGTATGCAATCACAACCATAATATCAGCATTTTTTGTTTTAATCCAATTTTGGCTTTCTATTGTTTTTAATGTTTTTGATTGAAAAACAGGAATGTTCATTTTATTAGCTAGTATTTTTACTGAACTTGATTTCAGTTTATTTCCTCTTCCTGATGGTTTATCAGGTTGTGTTAGAACTCCAATAATTTTATATTTATCTTTTTTTTTCAGTAGTACTTCTAAATGTTGTGCTGCAAAATCAGGAGTACCAGCAAAAATTATTCGTAAAGAATTTAACACTTTTTAACAATTCCTATTTTTTCTTTCATTCGTTTATTTTTTTTAATTTTTTTTAAAATGCGTTGACGTTTTAATGGTGAAAGATAATCAATAAATAATTTTCCATTTAGGTGATCAATTTCATGTTGAATACAAATAGAAAGTAAACTTTCATCTTTTAATTCAAACTTTTTACCTTTTATATCAAATGCTTTTACTTTAATATATTTATAACGAGAAATAAATGCATGTTGTTCTGGTATAGAAAGACATCCTTCTTCACTTTTTACTGATCCAGATTTTTCTAATATAATAGGATTTATTAATATTATTTTTTCAGAAAAAGATGTTGAAATATCAATAACAATAATTCTTTTATGAATATTAACTTGTGTTGCAGCTAATCCAATTCCTTTTTTTTTATACATTGTTTCGAACATATTGTTTACTGTATGTTCGATTTCTGAATCAATTTTTTTTACAGTAGTTGCAATATTTCTTAAACGTTCGTCTGGATAATATAATATATTTAATATTGACATATTTTTAATTTTATTTTCATGGTAATTTAAATTTAAAGATGTATGTTATTTTTTTATTTTTTTATTTATTATTTTAATTTTTATAAAAAAGATTATAGTATTTATTAAATAATTTATTATTTTAATATTCGGTAGTTTTTATTGCTAATATATTTTTTATTTTTGGATTTTTGAATTTAATCATCAATAGTTTTTTAAAATAAATATTATTTTTTATATTTTCATATATTTTTTTAATTTATATAAATTAGCTATTAATTATACAATAAATTTATTTTTAATAAAAATAATATAAACTCATTATATTATTTATTTTTTTATTTTTTATATCTTTATTTGGTAAAAATTTTTTTATGTTTTGATAATTTGAATTTTATTAATATCTTTTTATAAAAAAATATTATATTTAAATTTATATAAAATAAAAAATTAAATTTTTTACATAAAAAAGCATAATAGTTTAATTATAAAAATAATATTTAATATAACATTTATATTTGTATTAAAATTGTATTTAAAAAAAATTTATATAGAAAAATATAAATATTGATTTACTATTATTTTTTTTGTATATTTTATTTTTTCATTTAAAATATATTTTTAGATTTATTTCTATAATAAAAATATTAAAGATATTTTTTTAAAATTTATGTGTGAATTTTGTTACATTGCATATTTTTAATAAAATTATATAAAATTAATAAAAATGTTTAATGAAATATTTTTTTCTTTTCATAATATTATTATGGCTTTAAAAAAAGGTGAAATTATAGCTTATCCAACAGAAGCTGTTTTTGGATTAGGATGTGATCCTGATAATGAAGAAGCAATTCATAAATTATTTTTACTAAAAAAGCGTTCATGGAAAAAAGGTTTTATTTTAATAGCATCGTCTTATGAACAATTAATTCCATATATTGATGATCAAAAATTAACTGTTAAACAAAAAAAAATAATTTTTTCTATGAATAAAAAACCTATTACATGGGTGCTACCTGCTAAAAAAAATATTTCAAAATTTTTAATAGGAACTTTTCATTCAATTGCAGTTAGAATTATAAACTTTAAATTAATTAAAGATTTGTGTTTCTTTTATGGTAAACCATTAATTTCTACTAGTGCTAATTTAAATGGAGAACCACCTTGTAGAACAAAAGAAGAGGTAATTTTGAAATTTAATAATCAGGTGTTTATTTTAGATGGTGTAGTTGGTGGACATAAAAATCCATCAGAAATTCGTGATATAATAACAGGTTATTTATATAGAAAAGATTAATTTTAAAAAAAAATTTGTAATATTTGGAAATCCAGTATCTCATATTCAATCACCATTTATTCACAAGTTATTTGCTCAGCAAATTGGTATTCCATATTCTTATACAAAAAAATTAGTAGCTGTAAAAAAAATTGAAAAAGAATTAAATATTTTTTTTAAGTTAGGAGGAAATGGAGCCAATATTACATTGCCTTTTAAAGAATTAGCATATAAAAAAGTTGATCAACTTACTAATCGAGCTTATTTTTCTGGATCTATTAATACTATTAAAAAATTAAATAATAAAAAATTATTAGGTGATAATACTGATGGAGTTGGTTTACTTTTTGATCTTAAACGTTTAAATTTTATTAAAAAAGGGATGCATATCTTATTAGTAGGTGCTGGTGGTGCGTCTTCTGGTGTTATACCTTCTCTTTTAAACTACGGATGTAGGATAACACTAACAAATCGTACTTTTAATAAAGCTAAAATACTTATTAAAAGATTTTTATCTATGGGTGATATAAGCTTATTAAAAATGGAATTTGTTAATACACAAAAATATGATTTGATTATTAATGCAACATCTTCTAGTCTCTATGGAGATATCCCTGATATTTCTTATAAAATATTTAATAAAAAAAATTTTTGTTATGATATGTTTTATTCATTTAATAATAAAAAAACATCTTTTTTAGAATTTGCTAAGGAAAGTGGAGTATTAGCATGTGCCGATGGTATTGGTATGTTAGTTAGTCAAGCAGCTTTTTCTGTTAAATTATGGTATGGAATATTACCTGATATCAGATTTGTTTTGAATAAAATAAAAAAAATTAAAAATATCTGATAAATAATAAATTTTTAAATTATTTTTATAAAATTAATTAAATTAAAAAATAGTTTAAATAATATTTTTTATTATAAAATATTAATAATAATATAAAAATTTATATATTTTTTTATAAAATATAAAAATATTTTTTATATATTAAGATAGTAATATTTTGAATATTCGTAAACTGTAAATATTTTTTAGATTTTTTAAATATAATGCAATAAAATTCAATGTAAGCTATTAAAAATATTTAAAAAAAATAAAATTTTATTGTAAAATTTTTTTAATTATAAAACAATTAAAATGTTATGTTTTTATATTAATTATTTTTTATTACATAAAAATTTTTATTTTTATTTGCAATAATTAATAAAATCTAATATTAATATTGTAGTATTAAAATTAACGATATAATATTATGATACTTATTTTCATTTAATTATTGTTTTTAAATAGATCTATTATATGTTTTTTTTAAATTTCTATTATATTTATTATATTAGATTAAATAAAAAAAATATATATTTTATAAATTTTTATAATAGATATTTAATAAAACAAAAAAAAGATAAAAAATATGTTTGACAGTCATGTTATAAAAAATAAAATAAAAAATATGCATAAACAAATCCATTCGTTGAGGAGGTATCTTTGATTACGATCACAAAAAATATCGGTTAGAAGTAATAAAAATAGAACTTAAAAAACAAAAAATATGGAAAA
Organism: Arsenophonus sp.; assembly: GCA_031446105.1. Taxonomy (GTDB): domain Bacteria; phylum Pseudomonadota; class Gammaproteobacteria; order Enterobacterales; family Enterobacteriaceae; genus Arsenophonus. The sequence goes on along the minus strand of CP132907.1, from coordinate 665,732 downwards.
ATTTTAAAAAATTTAAATCTTTAAATCAAGAATATTCTTCTATTGAAATAATAATCAAAGAAATAAATTTTTTAATTGATAATTTATCAGAAATATCAGAATTTTTTGAAGTAGCCTTAGAATCTAATGATTTAGAAATATTTAAATATTTAATTATTGAATTAGATAATCTTCAAAAGCAAATTAAAAACTTAGAATTTTATAACCTTTTTTCAAAAGCATCTTACTCTAATAATTGTTATCTTGATTTACAATCTGGTTCAGGTGGCATTGAAGCGCAAGATTGGACTAATATGTTAATGAGAATGTATTTGCGTTGGTCTGATTCAAAAAAATTTAAAACAGAAATAATTGAAATCTTAAATAATGATATTTCAGGTATAAAATCTGCAACAATAAAAATTATTGGTAAATATTCTTATGGGTGGTTGCGCACTGAAACAGGTATTCATCGGTTAGTGCGTAAAAGTCCTTTTGATTCAAACAGACGTCGTCATACTTCTTTTAGTTCTGTTTTTGTTTATCCTGAAACAGATGATTCCATTGATGTTGAAATTAATGCAGTAGATTTACGTATTGATGTTTATAAAGCATCAGGAGCTGGTGGTCAACATGTAAATAAAACAGAATCAGCAGTAAGAATCACTCATATTCCTACTGGAATTATTACCCAATGTCAAAATGATCGTTCACAACATAAAAATAAAGAGCAAGCATTGAGAAGATTAAAATCTAAATTATATGAATTAGAAATTCAAAAGAAAAATGCTGATAAAAAAGCTTTAGAAAAAAATAAAGTCGATATTAGTTGGAGTAATCATATTCGTTCTTATGTGTTGGATAATCCTCGTATTAAAGATTTACGAACAGGTGTTGAGAATTGTAATATCCAAGCTGTTTTAGATGGAGATATAGATAAATTTATCGAAGCAAGTTTAAAAGCAGGATTATAGAGGGAAATAATGTTTCAAAAGAAAGATGAGAAAGAATTTATTCATTTAAATAATGAATTTAAAACTCGTCGAGATAAGTTAATAAAAATTCGTGATGATAATATTGCTTTTCCTAATAATTTTCGTCGTGAATATTTATCTAGTGATTTACATAAAAAATATAATGACCAAGATTCTAATATTCTTATTAATTTAAATCTTAAATTTTCTGTTGCAGGAAGGATTATTACAAGAAGAATTATTGGAAAGGCTGCCTTTATCACTTTACAAGATATGGGAGGATGCATTCAAATTTATATTTCTTCTAATGATTTAAGTAAAAATATTTATCAAAAAAAAATTAAAGAATTAGATTTGGGGGATATTATAGGTGTTACAGGAAAATTGTTTAAAACCAAAACAGGTGAATTAACAATACGTTGTAATAAAATTTGTTTATTAACAAAAGCATTGCGTTCCTTGCCAGATAAATTTCATGGACTTACAGATCAAGAAATACGTTATCGTCAACGTTATTTAGATTTAATTGTAAACAATAGATCACGAAAAATTTTTTTAATTCGCTCAAAAGTACTTTCTATTTTAAGAAATTTTATGCTTAATAAAAATTTTATAGAAGTTGAGACACCTATGATGCAAGTAATACCTGGTGGCGCATCTGCTCGCCCATTTATTACCCATCATAATACATTAAACATTGATATGTATTTACGTGTATCTCCAGAACTTTATTTAAAACGTTTGGTTATAGGTGGTTTTGAACGAATTTTTGAAATTAATCGTAATTTTCGTAATGAAGGTATTTCATCTTGGCATAATCCTGAATTTACTATGATGGAATTTTATATGGCTTATGCTGATTATAAAGATCTTATTGTTTTAATTGAAGAATTATTTCGTACTGTTACAGAAAAAGTCTTAGGAAATACAAAAATCAAATATGGCGATTATTTATTGAATTTTAAAAAACCATTCTTGCAAATGACTATGAAAGAAGCAATAAGCAAATATTGCACTGAAATAAATATTATTGATTTAGATAATTTTGATAAAGTAAGCATGATTATGAAATCATTTAATATTCAAATACAAAAAAATTGGGGATTAGGGCGTTTACAATCTGAGATTTTTTCTAAAAAAGTTGAACCTAATTTAATACAACCAACATTTATTACTGAATATCCTATAGAAGTCTCTCCATTGGCTCGTCGTAGTGACAAGGATGTATTGGTTGCTGATAGATTTGAATTATTTATTGCTGGACATGAAATTTGTAATGGTTTTTCTGAATTGAATGATTCAGAAGAACAATCTAAACGATTTATTGAGCAAATTTCTCAAAAAAATAATTTAGATAATCAAGATGGTATTTTTTATGATGAAGATTATATTTTAGCGTTAGAACATGGATTGCCGCCAACAGCTGGTTTAGGGATTGGTATTGATCGCATGATAATGTTATTAACAAATAGTCAAACTATCCGTGATGTTATTTTATTTCCAACTTTACGTAATGTCAAGTAAATAATAAAATTTTAAAAAATATAAATATAATTTTTTAAATTTATTTAAAGATAATTTAATGTTTATTAAAATTAATAAGATATGTATTTCTTATTAAGGAGATTTGTAAATTTGTGTTTCTTAAAAATATACTTTATTTTTTTATTTGATAAAAAAATATTTTAAACAGTTTAATAATGTATTTTTTTATACAATATTGATAAATTATTTTAAATAAATGTTATTAAATATATAATTTTAAAAAAAAATAAAGTATATTATCACAAATAAAAATTATCATTAATAAAAAAATATATATTTATTTTAATTAAAGTATTAAAAAATAATTTTGATATTTTTAATATAATTTACATAAAACAATTTTTTAATTTTATTTTTTAAGATTTTAAAAAAATCTAATTATTTTTTATTTTTAAAATAAAAATAAATAAATAGTTAGTTAACGTTTTTAATATTTTTTTTACTATATAAAATTTATTTATATTATTTTTTATTTTTATATAATTAATTAATATAAAAATTAATTATTAATATTTCTGAATGCTAATAATTATTGATGTTTATTATTTCATTATGTATTTAATATTTATAATTTTTAAAGTATATTTTATGTAAAATTACATTTATTCAATAAATCAGATGTTTATAAAAAGTTTTTATTAAAAAATATTTTTTTATTTTTATATTTTTGAATTTTAAAAAAATATTTTTATGATATGATAAAATTAAATAAAATATGTTTTTCTAAAAAAAATAATATTTTTATTTATATTAAAGATTATGGATTTTTTCTGATACAGCAATTTTCACAATATCAGAAAAGATATCTGATTTTAGTGATGAATTCCCAATTAATGCACCATCAATATCAGATTGTGCAAAAAAATCTCTGGCATTGTTTTCATTTAGTGATCCACCATATTGAATAATTATTTTTTTTGCAATATTAAGATTTTTTTTGCTAATATGTTCACGAATAAATTTGCTTACTTTTTGAGCATGTTTTGGAGTTGCCGCTGTTCCTGTACCAATAGCCCAAATTGGTTCATAAGCAATAACGCTGTTTTTAAGAGCATTAACACCTAAAATATTTAAAATTTGATCAATTTGATTTTTACAAACTTCTTTAGTTTTTCCAGAATTGTATTCTTCATAATTTTCACCAATACAAAGTACTGGTATTAAACCCTGTGATTTTATGATAGAAAATTTTTTTGCAATGTAAGAATTTTTTTCTTTATGATACATTCTCCGTTCTGAATGCCCAATAATGATATATTTTATTCCAATATCTTTTAACATTTTTGCAGAAATTTCACCTGTAAAAGATCCAGAAAGATTTATATCAACATTTTGCGCACAAAGTTCTATGTTACTACCATTTAAAATTTTTTTTGCCTCCATTAAATATAGTAATGGTGGTGCAATTACTATATTACAACAAGTAACATTTTTTAACATATTACATGTTTTTTTCATAAAATTTTTTACCATTTTGGTATTACCATTTAGTTTCCAATTTCCTATAATTAATGGATATTTCATTTTTTCTCCAAAAATAGTTTTTATTAAGAATAATATTTTTATTTTAATATAAATTAAATATAAAAAATATTTTTTATTATTTTTTTTAATTTTCAATTATTTTTATTAAAAATTTTTTTAATTGCATTAAAATAAATTTTCGATAATTAAATTTTTAAATAGTTTAAATATTAAATAATAATATATTTTTTTGTTTTTATACGAAAAATATCAGAATTATTCTTAATTTCATTCTTTAATTAAGAAAACACAAAATATAAATTATATATCTTTATTTTTTATTTAAAGTATTTTTATTGTATATGTTTTTTAAAGCAAATTTTTAACTTTTTTATGTATTTTTATATATTTTTTAATTTAAATTTAAGTGTAAAAATTTTTTTAATTAAATTTTTATAAATTATGTTTTTTATTTAAAAATATGATTTTTTATTAAAATTTTAAAGTTGTTTTGATTTTTAGATTTTATTATTTTTTATCATTTTTTAAAAAAATATTGTTTTTTCACAAGTTCTTAGATTATAATTTGACAAATAAATATAGATATTTTATAATAAAATTTATTAAAACAAATCAAAAAAAATAATAATGTTTATAATCTAAAAAAAACAAGTAATAATTTTAATAAATTAATTAACAAAATATTTTATTTTTTATGTATTTTCTGTTATATATTAATATCTTATTTTTATATAAAAACTTTTAAAAGTTTTTATATAAAATTGTATTTTTAGTATTAAAAAATATTTCTTAAATTTTATTTATATTATAGTATAAAATGTTTTTTTATTTTTGTTATTATTAATATTGGTATTTGATATATAAGAATTTTATAGATATTTCAAAATTAAATTTGATTTCTATCAAGAAAAAATAATTTTATTAATTATTTTTAGATATTTTTTTAATAAGTAATGTATATTATAAAAAATATAATTATATAAAAATATTTTTTGATTTTTTTATTAATAGTTATTTTTCTATAAAAAGATATATGCGATTATTTTAATATAAACAATATTTTTAATTTTGATAGATTTTTTTAAAATATTATTAAATATATATTAAAATTATTTATAAATGTTATTTTTTTAATTTTTATATATTATTTTAAAATAATAAAAAATAATAATATATTTTTATATTTTATATATAATAAAAAGCATGAATATATAATATTCATGATTCTTATATGATGTATTTTTTTAATTATTTTATGATTTTTTTATTATAAACAATTTATATTTATATTTTTACTAAATATCTTTTTTTTGCTTTTTATTAATTTTTTATTTGTTATTTTTTTTAATAGTATTTTTTAAATTATGATAAGTTTGATGTTTATTTTTTAAATAATTGCATTAAAATTTATTTTTTTATGTAATAAAAATATTTTTTTAAGTGATAATTTATGGTAATTATTTTTTAATTCTTATTATAATTTTTTGTTTTATAATCATAAATAAAAATGTTAATGATTATATTATTTTTATATTTAAAAAATATCATAATATTATTTTTATTTTATTTTTTTATATTTAAGAAATATATAATAAAATATTTAATGCTTTATATTTTTAATAAATCTTTTTTAAATATATTTTTTTTGTAGAAATGTTTATATTTTTTATAGTTGTATTATAAGATTTTTTCTTTTTTTATAAATTTTTTAGATAATTTATAATTTAAGAGATTTTATAAAAAATAAATTATTTATTATCACTAATTTATAGATTTTTATTTTGTAAATTAAAATAATTATTAAAATATTATATAATTATAAATATTTTTGAAAATTTTTTTTAATTATATTTTAAAAATTTATTAAATATAATATGAAAAAATTAATATTAAAATAAAAAAATCGTTAAAAATAAATTTATATTATATTATTTTTTATATAAAACAGATTTTTTTAATAAAATTAATAATTATTTTTTTGGCTATTAAAGTAAAAAAAATAAAATATTTTATATTTTTGTATCTTTAATAAATATTTTTCATATACCACTTTTCAGTACTTTTAAAAATTTTTAATAAAATATCTTGTGATTGCAAATTAATTATATTTTTTTAATAATTTGTTTTACTAAAAGTTAAAAAAATTGATAAAGTTTTTTTTATTTTTATTTTTATTTATTTTAAAAAAGAAATACCAATGTAAATATTTTAAGTAGATATATTATTAAGTAATAACTATATGTATATTTTTTATTATATACTATAGAAAATTTTTATTTTTACATCTAATATTTTTTATGTCTTTAATTTTTATCAAAGTTATATATAATTAAAATTTTAAAAAAAACAAATTAAAAATTTAGAAATATATTATATAATTTGATACTAATAAACTATAAAAATATTTTATATGTATAAGCATTATTGATTTTCACTATTTTTTAAAAGTATTATTTTTTGTGATAAAGGAAAAATTTGATGAATTTTTTTATTTCCGAAGCAGTAGCTCATGTGGATGTTAAATCTCAAGAAAACACTTATTCTTTAATTATTATGTTAGTTATTTTTGGATTAATTTTTTATTTTATGATTTTACGGCCACAGCAAAAACGTGCTAAAGAACATAAAAAATTAATAGATTCTATTTCAAAAGGTGATGAAATATTAACAACAGGTGGAATTATTGGTCGTGTTACAAAAATATCTGAAAAAGGGTATATTATTCTTGCATTAAATGATACAAATGAAGTGACTATTAGACGAGATTTTGTGACAGCAGTATTACCAAAAGGTACAATTAAATTTATTTAATTTTAAAAGGTTATAAAATTATCTTGTTAAATCGTTATCCTTTATGGAAAAATTTTTTTATAATAAGTGTTTTAATTATTAGCATAATCTATGCACTACCAAATTTTTTTGGAGAAGACCCGGCTATTCAAATTGTTGGCGTAAGGGGGAATCTTGCAAATAAAGAAATTTTAAATCAGATTGTTAGTATTTTACAAAAAGAAAAAGTAGATATTAAATCAGTAAAGTTAAAAAATGATGAAATTCTTATTTGTTTTGATAATGTAAATTTACAACTTAATGCAAGAGATATTTTGCTATCTAATTTAAAAGAAAATTATGTTATTGCTTTAAATTTAGCGCCTCTTACACCTCATTGGTTAAAATTTTTAGGTGCTGAACCTATGAAATTAGGTTTAGATTTACGTGGTGGTGTGCATTTTTTAATATCGGTAGATATAGATAAAATTTTAAATCAATTACAAGAATATACAATTGATAGTATTAGCAATGATTTACGTAAACAAAAAATATCATATTCAAGTATACGTAAAATTAATAATTATGGAATTGAAGTGCGTTTTCATGATAATTATGAATGCTTAACATCAAAAAATCATTTAAAAAGTCTTTATAATGATTTCTTTTTTGAAATTAAAAGCAGTAAATTAATTATATCACTAAAAAATGAAAGATTTCAAAAAGCCAGAGATTATGCATTATCTCAAAATCTTAATATTATTCGTAATCGTATTAATCAATTAGGAATTATGGAACCGTTAATACAACGACAAGGTGATTGTATTATTGTTGAATTGCCTGGTATTCAAGATACTGCAAGAGCTAAAGAAATCCTAAGTGCAACAGCTATGCTGGAATTCAGGTTAGTTAATACAGATATTGATAATAATTCTTTTATGCATAATTTTTATATTCCTCCTAATGACTCAGAAATAAAATATACTCGTGATGGTCATTCTGTGTTATTGTATAAAAAAATAATTTTAACTGGTGATCATATTACCAATGCAAAATATGATTTTGATGATATGGGTAATGCACAAGTTAGTATTATTTTGGATCATATCGGCGGTTCTATTATGTCTAATTTTACACGTGATCATCAAAATAAAATTATTGCGACTTTATTAGTAGAGTACAAAGATACTGGAAAAAAAAATGTTAATGGTGATGTAATTTTAGTAAAAGATGAAAAAATTATTAATATTGCTAAAATTTCTAGTTACTTTAGCAACAAATTTCGCATTACTGGTATTAGCAATCCAACAGAAGCTCGTCAATTATCGTTATTATTAAGGTCTGGTGCATTGGTTGCACCTATTAAAATTATTCAAGAAATCACAATTGGACCAGCATTAGGATTACAAAATATAAAAGAAGGTATTAAAGCATCATTATCAGGTTTATTGATTTCTATGTTATTTTTGGTTATTTATTACCGTAAGTTTGGTATTATCGCAAGTTTTGCTTTGTTAGCAAATTTAGTTTTAATAGCTGGTATTATGTCCATATTACCAGGAGTTGCTTTAACTATGCCAGGAATTGCTGGTATTGTTTTAATTGTTGCTATATCTGTTGATGCTACAGTATTAATAAATGAACGTATTAAAGAAGAATTAAGAAATGGTCGATCTGTACAACAAGCTATTAATGAAGGGTATAGAGGTTCATTTTCTAGTATTTTAGATGCAAATTTAACTACTGGTATTACATCAATAATTTTATATTTAGTAGGTTCTGGTTTTATTAAAGGTTTTGCTATCACGACAATTATTGGTATTTTAACATCCATGTTTACTTCAATTATATTGACCCGTGCTTTTGTGAATTTATTATATGGTGGTAAAAAAATTAAAAAGCTATCCATTTAAGAAATTTTTAAGGAATTTAATTGTGTTGCAAAGTTATACAATAAACTGTTTAAATAATAAATATAAAATTATTAATTTCATGTCTTTAAATTTTTTTGCATTTTTTATTTCAATTTTTTTAGTTGTTATTTCATCGACTATTATTACATTAAAGGGTTTTTATTTGGGATTAGAATTTACCGGTGGTACGGTTATTGAAATTAGTTTTAGTAAATTGATAAATTTAGATAAAGTTAGAGAAAATTTAATGTTTTATGGTCATAAAAAATTATTAATTCAGCATTTTGGCAGTGTTTATAATATTATTATTCGCTTGCCTCCTAATCAAAATTTAAAAGATAAAACAATTGATAAATCTATTATTTCTATAATTCATAAAAATATTGACAATAAAGCTATTTTAAAGAGAATTGAATTTGTTGGACCGAGTGTAGGAGATGAATTAGTTAAAAAAGGACTAATAGCTATTTTATCTGCTTTTATTGGAATTTTAATTTATATCTGTGTACGTTTTGAGTGGCGTTTAGCATCTGCTACTGTAATTACGTTAATACACGATATAATGTTTATATTAGGGATATTATCGTTATTTCAAATTGAATTTAATATGACCATTCTTGCTGCATTAATGTCAGTAATAGGGTATTCATTAAATGATAGTATTGTTATTTTTGATCGTATTCGTGAAAATTTTTATAAAATACATCATGTATCTTCTTATTGGATAATTAATCTTTCTTTAACACAAACATTAAAAAGAACATTAATTACATCAATAAGTACTTTATTGGTGGTATTGATGCTTTATATATTTGGTGGTTTAATGCTTAAAGGATTTTCATTGGTATTTTTAATTGGTGTAATTATTGGAAGTATTTCTTCAATTTATGTTGCTTCTTCATTAGCTTTAATTATGGGAATAGAACGAAAACATTTATTTCCAATAATTTTATTAAAAGAAGAGAATAATGAAAATTTTTTAAAATAAGTATTATTAATTATTATTTGTATTGATTTTAATCTGTTAATAATTTTTTGTATAGATTAGTAAAAATATAATAAAGAAAATGTATCTAATTCTTGTATTTCTTTTAATATTAAATATATAGATTTTATTTGAAGATAATTTAAAAGATTAGTTGAGCATGCATTTTTATATCATAAAGGTAATATTACTATTTTAAATAGATTGATTATGTTTATTTATCTTTATCTTATAGAAAAATTGCTAATACATTTAAATAATTTGATATATAAGGTAAAAAAGATATAAAAAGATTATTAAAAAAATTATTTATAATTTTTAGTAATTTAGAAATAACTATATAATAGTGATTTTTTTACGAAAAATAAGAAAATAAAAAATTTTAAAATATAAAATAAGAAGAAAGTAATAGTAACATTAAAAAATAAATAAATTTTCTTATGCAAGTTTTTTTATATTGTAATTTTGAAGATATATTTAATTTTTTTTAAAAAAATGTTATTTTACAGGATTAAAAATGATATTGTGCAAAAAAAAATTTATGCACCGTGCATTATTTTTAGCAAAAAAAGGACAATTTACTACATCTCCAAATCCAAATGTTGGATGTGTCATTGTTTATAATGATGAAATTGTTGGTGAGGGTTTTCATTATAAAGCAGGAGGATCACATGCTGAGGTTAATGCTTTAAAAATGGCTGGTAAAAGAGCTCAAGGTGCAACGGCTTATGTTACATTAGAACCTTGTAGTCATTATGGAAAAACTCCTCCCTGTGTTGATGCTTTAATTCATGCAGGAATAAGTTGTGTTTATATTTCTATGAAAGATCCTAATCCTAAAATTAGAGGACGTGGTATCTTAAAATTAAAAAAAGCTGGAATACAAGTATTTAATGGTTTATTAATAAAAGAAGCAGAGGATTTAAACAGAGGTTTTTTAAAACGAATGCGTACTGGTTTTCCATATGTACAACTTAAATTAGCGGCATCACTTGATGGTAAGACAGCACTTAATTCAGGTAAAAGTAAATGGTTAACTTCTTTGCAATCTCGAAAAGATGTACAAAATTTTAGAGCAAAAGTTAGTGCAGTTTTAACTACTAGTAGCACAGTTATTAGTGATAATCCTTCTTTAAATGTTCGTTGGGAAAATTTTACATCTAAATTAAAAAATATTTATCCTAAAAAACACATTCGACAGCCAATAAGAATTGTTTTAGATAGAAATAATCAAATTACTTCGGAACATTTAATTACAAAAGTTGGTGGGGAATGTTGGTTGATTCGTTCTCAATCAATTTTACACAATTTTGTTGATAATGTAAAAGAAATTATTATACCTAGTTATAAGAAAGAATTTGATTTGATATTAATAATGACAGAACTTGGCAAACGGAATATTAATTCAATTCTTATTGAAAGTGGATCAACATTAGCTGGTTCTTTATTACGATTAAAATTAATTGATGAATTAATTATATATATTTCCCCTAAAATTTTAGGTGAGCGTGCAAAAGGTTTATTTAATATACCAGAATTAAAAAAAATAAGTCATGCTGCTTTGTTTAAATTTATTAATATTGAATCTATTGGTTTTGATGTGCGTTTAAGATTACGACCATTGTAGATTTTTTTATAATGATAATATATTTAGTAAATTTTATAGAAGTACATAATCAAAAATATTATTAATATATTTGCATAAAATTTAATATAAAAAATATGTTATTATTAATTTAATTTTTAACTTTAAAATAAGAGATTTTATGAATATCATAAAAAGTTTTTTAACAGCACCTAAAGCGCGTATAGCAATAGCTATCGCACGTTTTAATCATTTCATAAATAGTAGTTTATTAAAAGGAGCTATTGATACTTTAGAACGTGTTGGTTTTGTAAAAAAAGAAAATATTACAGTAGTCTGGTTACCAGGATCTTATGAACTTCCTTTGGTAATTAAAACATTATCAGATACAAAAAAATATGACGGAATTATTGCACTCTCTACTATTATACGTGGTGAAACACAACATTTTTCATATCTTTTTGATATATGTAGTTCTGGAATTCATAATATTGTTATGAGCAGTAATATTCCTGTTGGGTTTGGGGTCTTAATAACAGAAAATATTGAACAAGCAATTGAGCGTTCAGGTACTAAATTTGGAAATAAAGGTGTGGATGCTGCTTTATCTGTACTTGAAATGATTAATATAATTCATGATATTAAAGGTTAATATTTCTTAAAAATAGGAAAATTTGTGAAATTTACTACTCGTCATAGAGCACGAGAGTGCGCTGTACAAGCGATTTACTCATGGGAATTATCAGGAAATAGTATTGATGATATTAAAATAAGTTTTTTTTCTGAACAAGATATGTCTAATGTTGATATTTCTTATTTTCATGAATTAGTAAATGGTGTATCCAATAATGTTTCTGAATTAGATAAAAAAATTACTCCTTATCTTTTTCGTAATATTAAGCAACTTGGTTATATAGAAAAATCTGTTTTACGTTTAGCCACTTTTGAGCTTTTTTATTGTAATGATGTACCATATAAAGTTATTATTAATGAAGCCATTGAATTATCAAAAGTTTTTGGTGCAGAAAAAAGCCATATATTTGTTAATGCTATTTTAGATAAAGTTATTAATATTGCACGTAAAAAGTAATATTTTACAATATAAATTTGTTTAAAAAATAATTTTTTTATTTGTTTTTTATTTTTTTATCATTTTAAAAACATTAATAATAAATATTATTTTTTTAAAATTATAAAAAATTTATTTTTATAAAGTAATTTAATACAAAAAATTGTATGTTTTAATTATTTATTAATATAAATCTTAATTTAATATTATTTATGATTTTAATAGTATATTTTTTTATTTAAAAATAAATTCTAAACTTTTAAAATCTATTTTTACAACAATTTTTTAAAAAAATTTATTTTAAAAATTATGGATAAAAAATCTTTTTTAAGTCTTTTTCATCCTTTATATTTATTTGGAACTGGATTTGGTAGTGGTTTATTTCCATTTGCTCCAGGGACAATAGGTTCATTATTTTCTATTCCATTTTGGTTATTTATGCATTGGTTAATGCCAATTTGGTTGCATCTTTTTTTTATTTTTTTCTTTTTTTTTGTAGGTATTATAATTTGTCAAAAAATTTCAGATGCTATAAAAATATACGATCATAGCAGTATTGTTTGGGATGAATTTGTTGGAATGTGGTTAACACTTATGTCTATTGATATCGTTAATTTAAAATGGTTATTAATAGCATTTGTTATTTTCCGATTTTTTGATATATTGAAACCTTGGCCTATTATTTTTTTTCATAAAAAAATATTAGGAGGTTTTGGTATCATGTTAGATGATTTAATAGCATCTTTTTTTTCTATAATTAGTTTATTAATAATACAATATTCTATATTATTTTTTTGATTTTTTTTAATTACTTATTTTTATCATTTTTTATGTTTTTTAATTTTTTTTATTTTTTATTATAAAATTTTTTAATTGCTTGTATTATTCCTTTTGAATCAAGACCTAATTCAGTCTGTATTTCTTTTTTATTTCCTTGTTTTATAAATTTATCCGGTAAACCTAGATTAATTACAGATATCATATAATTATTTTGTAATAAAAATTCATTGACACCGCTTCCAGCTCCACCAATAATTGAATTTTCTTCTAACGTTACTAATAATTTATGTTTTTTTATTATTTTTAGTATTAATTTTTCATCTAAAGGTTTTACAAATCTCATGTCAACAACTGTTGTATTGAGCATCTCTCCTACTTTAATAGCTTCAATGAGTAATGTTCCAAAATTAATAATTGCAATTTTTTTTCCTTTTCTACAAATTAAACCTTTGCCAATTTGAATTTTTGACAAAGGTTTTAAAGCGATACCAGACCCCACTCCTTTTGGATATCGCACTGCTGTTGGCCCCTTTTTATAATGATAAGCAGTATGTAACATTTGTCGACATTCATTTTCATTGCTAGGAGACATAATAATCATATTAGGTAAACAACGTAAAAAAGATAAATCAAAAGCACCTTGGTGAGTTTGTCCATCTTCTCCAACTATACCTGCTCTGTCGATAGCAAAAAGAATAGGTAATTTTTGAATAGCTATATCATGAATAACTTGATCATATGCGCGTTGCAAAAAAGTAGAATAAATGGCAACAACAGGTTTATAGCCTCCAATTGCAAGACCGGCTGCAAAAGTAACAGCATGTTGTTCAGCAATAGCTACATCAAAATATTGTTTTGGATAAGTTTGTGAAAATTTAACCATTCCTGATCCTTCTTTCATGGCTGGTGTAATTGCTATTAGTTTAGGATCATTTGCTGCTTCTTCACATAACCAGTTACCAAAAATTTCTGAAAAAGTTAATTGAGTATTATTATTTTTAGGTAAAGAGAAACTTGATAAATTAAATTTAGGTACAGCATGCCAGGTAATTGGATCTTTTTCAGCTGGTTTATAACCTTTTCCTTTTTTTGTAATTATATGTAAAAGTTTTGGACCTTTTAGTTTACGAATATTTTTTAATGTATGTACCAATTTTAATACATCATGACCATAAATTGGTCCGATATAATTAAATCCTAATTTTTCAAATATAGTACTTGGTGCTATTATTCCTTTTAGATATTTGTCTATTTTTTGTAAAAAAAAATTAATCGGTGGTATATTAGAAAATATTTTTTTTCTTTTTTCATTTAAGTTAAAATATAAATGATGAGATACAATTTTTGATAAATAATGATTTAATGCACCAACATTTTTTGAAATAGACATTTTGTTATCATTTAGAATTACAAGTATATCTTTATGGATATCACCGGCATGATTCATTGCTTCAAAAGCGATACCTGCAGTAATTGCCCCATCACCAATTATGCAAACGGTTTTTCTATTTTTGTTTTCATATTCTGCAGCTACTGCCATTCCTAATCCTGCGCTTATAGAAGTTGATGAATGTCCGACGCTGAAACTATCATATTCGCTTTCTGTACGACAAGGAAATGGATGTAAACCATTTTTTTTTCTGATTGTACAAATTACATCACGGCGGCCGGTTAATATTTTATGTGGATATGCTTGATGTCCTACATCCCAAATGAGATTATCAAATGGTGTTTTATATACATAATGTAAAGCAACAGTCAATTCAATAGTGCCTAATCCAGAAGCAAAATGTCCACTAGAAAGGCTTATAGTTTTTAATAAAAATTCTCTTAATTCTTGACATAATTTTTCTAAATTTTTTATTGGTAAAAGTCGTAGTTCTTTTGGTGTATTTATTTGTGATAAAATTGGATAGAAAGTGATATCAATACTCATATTTTTTTATTTTTAATAATTATTTTTTTGTTGATGTAAATAATACAATGATATTTTAAAAAATTTATATAATTATAATATGTTATATTTTTCTAGATTCAGAAAAATTAATTTTTGCGTTTGATCATGAAATGTGTAAAATATTTTAATGTTGTTATATTAAATTCATATTTTTTTTCTACAATTTCAAGAATATTTAATGCTTTTTTATATAAAATTTTTATTTTTTTCTTTGTTTCTTTTAGACCAATTAATAATGGATATGTATTTTTTTGATTGTTTTGATTTTTTTGAAGATTTTTTTTATCAGTCATTATATCAATAATATCGTCATGAATTTGAAATATTAAACCAATAGTATTCGCATAATTATCTAATAATTTTATTAATGTTATTTTTTGATAATGAGAAGCGAGTATGCTCATGCGGATTGCAGCTTGAATTAAAGAACCTGTTTTTTTATTATAAATACATTCTAATTTTTTTATTTCAATATTTTCTTCTGATTCAATATCCAATGCTTGTCCCCCGCACATACCTTTTACTCCAGTAGCATTAACCAGTTCGCGTATCATAGCAAGACGATGATTATTGTTTACATCAGGCATTTTAGCATTTGATAAAATATCAAATGCTAATGTTTGTAATGCATCTCCAGCTAAAATTGCATGTGCTTCACCAAAATTAGCGTGACATGTAGGGTTTCCTCTACGCATAAAATCATTATCCATTGCAGGTAAATCATCATGAATTAATGAATATGCATGAATACATTCAATAGCCGCAGCAGGAATGTCTAAATTTTCTTTAGAAACATTTAACATTTCACCAATAGTGTATACTAAAAATGGTCTAAGTCTTTTTCCACCAATTAATGTTCCATATTTCATTGCTTTAATGAGTTTTGTTTGATTCAATGGAAGTTTTTTAAATTGATCTAATAATATTTGATTAATGCGATTTTGTACCCATTTTAGTTTATTAATAAACGATAGTTTTGTTATTTGAGAGATCATTATTTTTTATTGTCCAGAATTAATTTTTAATTAATACAGTATCACTTTTTTTTTAATAAAATTTATATTTATTTTTTAATACATTTTTTAACCGATGTTTCTAAAGCACTAAATTATTAATTGTTATATTTTCAGTATGTTTATTTCTAATATTGTTTATTTTAAAAAAAAGAAATGATGTTGATTTTTTTTAAATTAATTTTGATAATAAATAAAATTTATATTTTAATGTATGTTATATATTTAAATATTATAAAATAATAACATAAAGATTTTTTGATTTTTGTTTTTTGTTAATATTTTCAATTTTATGTTTATAATGTGAAAAATATATTTTTTGTTTTTATTTAAAATCTTATAAGTTTTATTTACATTTTATATAGAGGTATTTATTTTTAAATTTATTAAAAACCAAAATGCACAAAATATTATTCCTGCAATAAAAATATAATTGTCATTGTTTAATTGCAATAAATATCCTCCAAGAATTCCTCCTGAAGCAACACCTAGAAATTGACTAGTAGAATAAATTCCCATTGCAGTTCCTTTATTTTTCTTATCTATTATTTTACTGATCAGTGAGGGTAATAATGTTTCCATAATATTGAATGCAATAAAAAATAGTTGAAGTCCAATTAATATTAATAGAATTTTCTGATTATAAAAATAAAATATTAATTCAGATATAAATAAAATTATAATACATAATAAAAATATTTTTTTTATTCGAGACTCATTATTTGCGTAAATAATAACAGGTATAATGCTTATAAAAGCAATAAGTAAAGTGCTTAAATAGATCTTCCAGTGTTGATAAGTTGGAATTCCTGTATCAATTATTATTAATGGAATAGCTATAAAATTTATTATTAGTAAATTATGTAAACAAAAAATGCCATAATTAAGTTTTAGTAGTTCTAAATTTTTTATTATATTTTTTATTGTTTTTTTTATGAAATTGATATCATTATTTAAAATATTATATGGAGGATTAGGTACATAAAACTTGATTATTAATATTGCTGCTGTACCCAATACACTTATTGTCCAAAAAAGACCATGTAATCCGATAATATGAACGATAATTGGACCTATAATTATTGAAATAGCAAAAGTAATACCGAAGCTTATACCAAGAAGAGCTATAGCTTTTGTTCTATTTTTTTCATGAATGAGATCTGTAAGTAATGCTATAATAGTTGAAGAAATAGCACCTGAACCTTGTAAGGCCCTGCCAATAATAATGCCCCAAATAGAATTTGTTGATGCAGCGATTATACTGCCAATAATAAAAACCCATAAACCACTAATAATAATTTTTTTTCTTCCAAATCTGTCGGACATTAAACCCATTGGAATTTGTAATAAAGCTTGAGTAATACCATATATTCCAATCGCTAAACCTAATAAAAAATCATTAGCATCTTTTAGATCTTTTCCATAACTAGTTAGTATTGGTAGTACCATTAACATACCTAGCATACGTAATACGAATACTGATCCTAATCCAAAAGTTGCTTTTAGTTCTTTAGGTGTCATCAAAATATTATGATTATTTTTTATTATAAAATTTTTAAATTAATATTATAAAATTATTTTTAAAATTAGTTAATATATTTTTTTTAAAAGTATTATCAGATATAAAAAATGATTATTTTTTATAATTTAAATTTTTTAAATTTATGTTTATATTATAATTTTTTTTAATTTTTTATATATAAATTATAATATTATATTAATAAATTTTGGTTCAATAGAAAAAATTGGATCAATTGACATCATAATACTAAGAAATGTAATAGTTAGAATAGAAAAAATAAATATTTTTCTTGCCCAAAGTCGATCATTATTATTTTTTTTGAATCCGGAGATAGAAATTTTTAACCAATATAAACTAATTAAAGTAGAAATTATAAGATATTTATATCCGGTATAACCACTAATAGTTAACATTGTAGATGTTATTGTAAAAGCAATAATATATAAAAAAATATGATTTTTTGTCACATCAATACCTTTAACAACTGGTAATATTGGAATTTTTGCATTTTTGTAATCTTTAAGATGATAAATAGCAATTGCATAAAAGTGTGGCATTTGCCATAAAATAAAAATCAAAAATAAAATTAATGCCCCTGTATCAAATTTATTAGAAACAGTACAATAACCAATTACTGGCGGTGTAGAACCAGATAAACTGCCTATTATGGTTCCATAAAAAGAATTGCGTTTCATGTATAAAGTATAAATTAAAACATAAATAATAAAACCTATAATACTCAGAAATACTGATAAAACATTGGTATTGATATATAATAATATTAATCCAGAAATTCCCAGTATAGTAGCGTAAATTAAACATTTTTTTATGTTTATAGTTTGTTTCGCAAAAGAACGAGTATTAGTTCTTTTCATGATTTTATCAATATCTCGATCAATATAGTTATTAAAAACACATGCAGAAGCCACAATTAATGATACACCCAGCAATGTATTTATAAATAGAACATAATTAATGATACCTTTAGCAGCTAATAAAAATCCCCCAATAACAGATATCGAATTACCTAAAATAATACCAGGTTTAATAATTTGTAAATATTTTTTTAACATATCAGTTTTTAATCTAGTAACATATTGATATTTAAATTATACATTATCCATATGGATCCTATTACTATTATAGCAATAATTACTATGGTAAATATTAAAGATATTATATTCCAATTTTTATTTGATGTGGCATTTATATGAAAAAAATAAATAAAATGCACTAAAATTTGAATTATTGCTGTAATAATGATAATTAAAATAATTAGATTATAGGAGATAGTATTATTTATTACTATCCAAAATGGGATAATTGTTAAAATTGCAGATAATATAAAACCGGTGATATATTTTTGTATGCCGTTTTTTTTTCCTTTTAAGCATTTTATAATCGAAAAAACATTCATTTAATTACTCCAAATAAATATATAAAACTGAATATAAATATCCAAATTATATCCAAAAAATGCCAAAAAAGACTTAAGCAATTTAAACGTGTTTTATTAATTATAGTTAGTCCACGAAGTGAAATATGAATCAACATTATAATAATCCATCCTAAACCAAAACTTATATGAATACCATGTGTACCAATTAATGTAAAAAAAGCAGATAAAAAAGCACTTCTATTAGGTCCATAACTTTGAGAAATTAATTCTTGAAATTCATAGAATTCCATACTCATAAAATTAAAACCTAATAAAAAAGTAATAATTAACCATAATTTTACGTGATTTTCATTTTCTTTATGCATAGAAAAAATTGTAAATGCATAAGTGAGACTGCTAGATAATAAAAGTAAAGTTTCTTTTAAAACAAAATTAATTTTGAAAATTTCTTTTCCTGTTGGTCCTTCTGCAGTGTTATTAACTAAAACAAAGTATGTAGCAAAGAGACAGGCAAATAAAATTAGATCACTCATTAAATAGATCCAAAAGCCAAATATTTTTGTTTCACTATTATAATTTTCATGATTTTCATTAATAAAATTTTTTTTGCTAGTTAAGTTTCTTGACATTATTAAGACCTATTTTTTATTTTATTATAATAAAGATTTTCAATTGTTTTAATTTTATCTACAGGAATGTAATAAGCAATATTTTCATCAAAGGTTTTAACAATCCAAGTTATAATAATACCAGTAAATCCAATGATTGCTAAATACCAAATATGCCAAACCATAGAAAAACCTAAAATTAAAGAAAAGATTAAAATAATAAAACCTATAGAAGTATTTTTTGGCATATGAATTGGTTTATATATTTTTGGTTTTTTATAAGCGAGGCCTTTTTCTTTTATATCCCACCAAGAATCACGTGTATTAATTTTTGGTGTTATAGCAAAATTATAAAAAGGTGCAGGAGATGATATTGCCCATTCTAAAGTACGTCCATTCCATGGATCTCCAGTGAAATCATAATTTTTCTTACAATTAAAAATACTGGTAACTATTTGAGTAATTTGACATAATATTCCTATACCAATTAGTGTAGTTCCAATAGCAGCTATTATTAACATCAATTGATATTGTGGATCAATATTTTGGCTTAATCTACGAGTCATTCCCATGAATCCTAGTATATAAAGTGGCATAAAGCCAATAAAAAATCCAGTAATCCATAACCAAAAAGCACGGATCCCCCATTTTTCATTTAATATAAAACCAAATGCTTTTGGAAACCAATATGTCATTCCAGCAAAACAACCAAATATAACTCCACCAATAATTACATTATGAAAATGAGCAATTAGAAATAAACTGTTATGTAAAATAAAATTTATTCCTGGAACGGCTAATAGTACTCCAGTCATTCCACCAATAGAGAATGTGATTATAAAACTAATAGTCCATAACATGGGTGTTGTGTATTGAATGCGACCATGATACATGGTAAATAACCAATTAAATATTTTAACTCCAGTTGGAATAGCAATAATCATAGTAGCTATACCAAAAAATGCATTAACATTTGGACCTGAACCCATAGTAAAAAAATGGTGCAACCAGACTATAAATGACATTATAGTAATAACAATGGTAGCCCATACAAGTGATGTATAGCCAAATAAACGTTTTTTAGAAAATGTAGCTGTTACTTCAGAAAATATTCCAAAAGCTGGTAATATTAATATATAAACCTCTGGATGCCCCCAAGCCCAAATTAAATTAACATACATCATCATATTTCCACCAAAATCATTAGTAAAAAAGTGAGTATTTAAGTATCTATCTAATGTTAAAAGCCCGATTGTAACTGTTAATATAGGAAATGCTGCAATGATGAGTACATTTGTACAAAGTGCAGTCCAGGTAAAAACAGGCATTTTCATCATTGTCATACCAGGAGCGCGCATTCGTAAAATGGTTGTAAAAAAATTAATACCTGTAAGTGTGGTTCCAATTCCAGATATTTGTAAACTCCATATCCAATAATCTACTCCAACTCCAGGATTGTATTCTTTTCCAGATAATGGAGGATATGCTAACCAACCTGTTTGGGCAAATTCACCTATGCCTAATGATAAGTTAATTAATATTACACCAACAATAAACAACCAAAAACTAATGGAATTTAGAAATGGAAATGCTACATCTCGCGCACCAATTTGTAGTGGTACTATTAAGTTTATTAGTCCGATTACAAAAGGTGTTGCCATAAAAAAAATCATTATTACACCATGAGCAGTAAAAATTTGATCATAATGATGTGGTGTTAAAAACCCAGATTCACCAGATGCAACTAATGCTTGCTGTGTTCGCATCATTATTGCATCCGCAAAACCACGGAGTAACATAATCATTGCAGTGATAATGTACATTATACCTATTTTTTTATGATCTACTGTAGTTAACCATTCACTCCAAAGCCATTTCCATTTTCTGTAATAGGTTATTATTCCTAAAATAACAATACTAATGCATAATGTAATAATAAGAGTTATGATAATGATTGGTTCATGAAGAGGAATTGCATCTATTGTTAATTTACCCAACATATTATTTATTCCTTTTTGATTATTTTTTTTGTAAAGAATGTTTTGAGGGATTTATAATTTGATTAGTATTTTTAATATGATGTATATGATTAAATTGTAATACAATATCTTTGTATAAATTTGTTTTTACACTCGAAAAATAAGTTGCAGTTACATTATAGCTTGGTTTTATTAATTTATTAAATTGAGATATACTATTTATTTTTTTTTTGGATTTTTTTACTTTTTCAATCCAATCTTCAAAACTTTTTATATTATCAGTTGCAATAATATTAAATTTCATATCTGAAAATCCATGACCACTATAACTGGATGAAAATCCCTTATATATACCAGCTTGATTAGCCATTAAGTGTAATTTGCTTTGCATTCCTGGCATAGCATAAATTTGACTTCCTAAATCAGGTATAAAAAAAGAATTCATAACTGAAACTGATGTAATTTTAAAATTAATCGGAATATTTATAGGAAAAGCAATTTCATTAATAGTAGCTATGTTATTTTCTGGATAAATAAATATCCATTTCCAATCACTGGCAATGACTTGAATAGTAATGGGTTTTTTTTTGTGAATAAGTGGTTTATAAGGATCTAATATATGAGTAGTCTTCCAAGTAATGATTGCTAAAATAAAGATGATGACAATAGGAATTGCCCAACAAAATAATTCAATCTTATTTGATTTTTCCCAATTTGGTTGATAAGTGGCATATTTATTATTTTCTCGGTATTTGATTGCAAAAAAAATAGTCATAAAAATTACTGGAATAACAATGATTAGCATCAAAATAAGTGATGTTATTATGAGTTTTTTTTGTTCGATACTAATCGTTCCTTTTGGATCCATTAATGTTATATTACAACCAGTTAGTATTAAAAAAATAGTAATTAATGAGATAATTTGAATGCTTTTTTTATATTTTATGATTCTCATTATGGTCACTCCAATTTTACAAATTATGTTAATTTATTTTTTTATTTGGTTGTTAGATATGATTATTCATTTTGTAAAAACAAAAAAATTATGATATGTATTTATTTAAAAAAAATTGATGTAATATTGTTTTTCATTATTATTTTTAATAAATATATTTTAATAAAAATGTTTTATTGATTTTTTATATTAATCTTAATATTTACATAAATATAGTTTTTTTAAAAAAAGTTGATATTTTTTTATTTATATGATATTTTTAATAAAATTATTTTTATTATTATCTTTAAGTTTATCTCATTTTACTTATTGTAATATATATAATACTGTGTATTATTTAGTGTTATTTAAATTTTAAAAAAATTATCTGTATTTTTGCAATCTTATAAAAGATACTATTTTTTATTTTTATGATTTTCATTTTTTAATAATAATTATTTTTATATATATTTATAAAAGAAATATTATTTTTTTAATAAATAACATTAAAAAATATAGTTTTTTATATTATTTTAGTATTTTTTGTATAATTTAGTAAATTTTGTATATATTTAGAATATTTTTTAATACAAAAAAGTATAGATATTTGAGATATAAATATTTTTTTAAAATTTTTATCTATTTTTTTATGAATAACTTTATAAATTTATTTAATATTTAGATTTTTGTAAATTATCATTAATTTTTTTATATTTTTAATTTTAAAAAAAATAAAAATAATAAAAATTTATTTTGATTTTTATAGTTTTTAATTAATTAACTATTAGCACGATATAGTAATAACTTTTGAGTAATATATTTTTTAAGAATGTAAACTTTTATTTAAAAAAATAAAAAATAGTTTTCACTAAAAATATTGATGAATAATATGTCTAAAATCTCTATAAAAATTAAAAATAAACTTAATTTTTTTTTTCTTCCCTTGTATTTAGCAGTTACTGATGAAAGTATTAAACATAATTTTTCAAAAAATATGGAGACTCATTTTAAAATTATTTTAGTTACGGAAAAGTTTTTTCAACAAAAACTTTTGCAGCGTCATAGAACTGTATATCTTATTTTAAAAGAAGAGTTATCTAATGGCGTTCATGCACTGAACCTTCATACTTATACTCCAGTCGAATGGAATAAATATCTTCATATGAAGTTTTTTTCACCATGTTGTTTTAAAAAATAATTAGTTGTTTTTTGATATATTCAAGTATTATAAAATATAACTTTTTATTACTTTTTTACATTTTTCCATTATATAATTTATATTTTTCTTAATTTTTTTGATAGATTGGTAGTACCAAAAATGTTATTAAAAAATATGTTAGTATTTTGCTAATTTATTTATTACTTATTTGACTAATAAATAATATTTTTTTTATTTTTTTGAATATATAAGTATTTTTTAAAAAATCTGATTTTTTTATTAATGTTTCTTACTTTTTGTAATATTTTAAAAATGTGTAAGTTTTAAAAAATATTTTAAAAATATATTAATAATTTTCTTAAATTAAAAATAATTTTATTATTCATTAAGAAAATATTTATAATAATATATAAACATTTTAAAATATTTTAAACAGTTAGTAAATTAAAAAAATTTTAATATTTTAAATAATTTAATTTAAAAAAATCATATTTTAAATTTAAAAGTTTGATTAAAAAAATAGAAATGTAATTAATTTTTAGAAAATAAACATAAAATATTTTTTATAAAATTTACTAGATAAATTCTTTTTTTAAAGAAGAAAAAAATTATAAAAAATATTTTTATTTCCAAATTTTTTAATTTTGAAATAAATATTAATTATAAATATTTTAAAGGAACTAAAAAAATAAATATTTTTTTGTTTTATGTGTTTTAAAGTTTTATATAATTTTTATTTAATAGAAAAAATAAAAGTTTTTTAATTTATTGATAAATTATTATATTTTTTGTGAAAAATATATTAGTTAAATTTTTAATTATAAGAAAACAAAATATTTTTTATCAGAAATTATTAAAAAATTATTTTATAGTTTTTTATTTTTTTATTAAAAATTTGTAAAAAGAAATATAAAAATATAAAATTAGATTTTTTATAAAAAAATATAAAAAATTTAAAATTTTTATAGATTTTTTTATGTATAAATTATAGATTTTTAATATATTTAAATAAAAATTAATTATTTTTAAAATAAAAAATTAAAAAAATAAAAAAATTTAATGATAAAATATAATATTTTTAGTTTTAAGTAAAAATTATAAATAAAGTTAATAATATAATAGTGAATAATAAGATTATTAATAAATATTTATAATTTTTCATATTCTTATATTCTTATTATAAAGTTTATTATAAAATTTTATTTTAAAAATTATTAAAAATAATTTATTAAAATTAAAAAAATGTTATTAATATTTTTTTATTAGATTTAGATTAACAATTTATTTTTTAATAAAAATAAATTAAAATATTTACAATCAATAAGGTCATTATATTTTAAGATAGATGATAAAATTAAAAATTAGATATTTTTTATTTAATTTTATTTATAATATTTTTTTGTTTTTTAATTTTTTTATTTATATTTGAATTTATTTAAGAAATTTAAAATATTATAATTATGTAACATAATAAATTTTTATAAAATTATAATTTATTTAAAAAATATATTAAAAAAATTTAAAAATAAAAAATATATTTTTTAAAAATAAATATATATAAATTTATTTAATTATACATAGTAAATAAATATATATAAATTTATTTAATTATACATAGTAAAATTATCAACTAAATAAACAAAAAAATATTATATATTTTTTAATTTTTAAATTATTTGATATAAAAATATATATTTTATGTTTTTAATAGAAATATTATTTTTTGTTTTAATTTTTAATTTAATAAAAATAAATTATATTTAATTACAAGAATCAATTACAAATCAGTATATGTTATAATTTTATAAATAATTAATTGAATGCATTAGTATGTATTAATTCAAAAAGATCTAAAAAATATTTTTAATAAATTTTCATATTAATGAAAGAATTTAAAATTTTTACTGTAAAAGAATTGAATTATAAAAAATTTTTGTATTATTGCTTATATTTTTTATTTTTATTATTTATATTTGGTATATTATAGTCTTTATAATGTCTTTATAAGACAGTTTTATTTATTAGTTATCTTTATTTTTAAAAGTAATTTATTTTTTGTATTTTATGCAGTAATTCATAATTTGGAGATATAAATGTCATATAATAATAAAAATCAATTTATTCAAAATATGGCATCATTAGTGCCAATGGTTATTGAACAAACTTCACGTGGTGAACGTTCTTATGATATTTATTCGAGATTATTAAAAGAAAGAATTATTTTTTTAACAGGTATGCTTGAAGAATATATGGCAAATTTGGTAGTTGCTCAAATGCTTTTTTTGGAGGCAGAAAATCCAGATAAAGATATATATCTTTATATTAATTCTCCTGGTGGAGTGATTACCGCAGGAATGTCAATTTATGATACTATGCAATTCATTAAACCGAATGTTAGTACACTTTGTATGGGGCAAGCGTGTTCGATGGGAGCATTTTTATTGGCCTCTGGTAGTAAAGGAAAACGTTATTCTTTACCTAATGCACGTATTATGATACATCAGCCATTAGGAGGATTTAAAGGGCAAGCTTCTGATATTGCAATTCATGCTACAGAAATTTTAACTATTAAATCAAAAATCAATAAATTAATGGCTCAACATACAGGTAAGAAAATTAAAGATATTGAAAATGATACTGAAAGAGATCGATTTTTATCTGCAGAAGAAGCGGTAATTTATGGTTTGATAGACAAAATTTATATTAATCGTATGTGATTAATATATATATTAATGTAATGTATGGTATATCTTATAATGATTATAAAAAATATACTGATAATTATTTGTGATACAGTTTTTAATTCTAAAATTATAATTTTTAAAAGTGAGGTTATTTTTAATGACCGATAAACAAAAAGAAATTTCAGAAAAGTTACTTTACTGTTCTTTTTGTAAAAAAAGTCAGCATGAAGTTCGTAAATTAATTGCTGGTCCTTCAGTTTATATTTGTAATGAATGTGTTGAGTTATGTAATGATATTCTTTTAGAAGAAATTAAAGATATTTCATTGAATAATAAAAGCATTGAATTATCAACACCACATGAAATTTATCATCATCTCGATAATTATGTTATTGGTCAATCAAATGCTAAAAAAGTATTAGCCGTAGCAGTTTATAATCATTATAAAAGATTAAGATATATTTTTAATAAAAAACTTAATTCTGAGGTAGAATTAAGTAAAAGTAATATTTTGCTGATTGGGCCAACAGGTAGTGGTAAAACTTTATTAACAGAAACTTTAGCGCATTGTTTAAATGTACCATTTGCCATTGTTGATGCAACAACATTAACGGAAGCTGGATATGTTGGAGAGGACGTTGAAAATATTATTCAAAAACTTTTGCAAAAATGCGATTTAGATATAGAAAAAGCGCAACATGGTATAATATATATAGATGAAATTGATAAAATATCTCGTAAATCTGATAACCCATCGATTACACGAGATGTTTCAGGAGAAGGAGTCCAACAAGCGTTGCTTAAACTTATTGAAGGTACAATTGCTTCTGTTCCTCCTCAAGGAGGACGAAAACACCCACAGCAAGAATATTTACAGGTTGATACATCTAAAATTCTTTTTATTTGTGGAGGAGCGTTTTCAGGTCTTGATAAAATAATTGCTAATCGTTTGAATATAAATTCTGGTATTGGTTTTTTTGCTGAATTAAAAAGCAAATCAGATAATAAGTCAATCGAAAGTAAGTTATTTACTCAAGTAGAGCCAGAAGATTTAATTAAGTTTGGTTTAATTCCTGAGTTTATTGGTCGTTTACCTGTTATAACAACTTTTCATGAATTAAATGAAGAAATGTTAATTAAAATATTAACAAAACCAAAAAATGCATTAATTAAGCAATATCAAACACTTTTTGAGATGGAAGGTGTAAATCTTGAATTTAATGAAAAAGCATTAAAAGCAATTGCTAAAAGAGCAATAATTAAAAAAACAGGAGCACGTGGTTTACGTTCTATTGTAGAAACAGTGTTATTAGAAACAATGTATGATTTACCATCAATGAAACATGTAGAAAAAATATTAATTAATGAAATGGTCATAATGGGAAAATCAAAACCCTTAATAATTCATTCCAAAAAAGATGCAAAAGTATTAAATAAAAATCAAAAGAAATATTTTTAGTAAGGATTATATATAGAAAATATCTTGATATTTAAATATTTTTATCTTGATGATATATTTAATATAATAAAATTATTACATGTTAAAATTTTATATCATAATAGTTATATAATCTAAATTGAATTTCTTAAAATTCTTATGAAATTTTGAAATTGGTATGAGCTAAACGAAAGAGGAAGGCTTATGAATCTTGAGCGTTGTGAACGCATTGAAATTCCTGTATTACCTCTGCGTGATGTTGTGGTTTATCCACATATGGTTATTCCCTTATTTGTTGGTCGAAAAAAATCAATTCATTGTCTTGAAGCTGCTATGGATCATAATAAAGAAGTAATGTTAGTAGCTCAAAAAAAAGCATCTACTGATGAACCAAATATTAACGATTTGTTTTATGTAGGAACAGTTGCGTCTATTTTACAAATGTTAAAATTACCTGATGGCACTGTAAAAGTTTTGGTTGAAGGTTTACGTCGTGCAAAAATTACAACACTAACAGATAATGGAAAATATTTTATTGCTAAAGCAGAGTATTTTACTCATCCTATTTTAGATGAAAAAGAACAAGAAGTTTTAAATCGTACAACAATTAATCAGTTTGAAGGTTATATTAAATTAAATAAAAAAATTCCTCCTGAAGTGTTAACTTCATTACATTCAATAGAAAAATCAGATAAATTAGCTGACACTATAGCTTCTCATATGCCATTAAAATTAACAAATAAACAACGTGTTTTAGAAATGATTGATGTTGTGGAACGTCTTGAATATTTAATGGCAATGATGGAATCTGAGATTGATATTTTGCAGGTTGAAAAACGTATTCGTAATCGTGTAAAAAAACAAATGGAAAAAAGTCAACGAGAATATTATTTAAATGAGCAAATGAAGGCCATTCAAAAAGAATTAGGTGAAATGGAAGATTCACAAGATGAGTATGAAATCTTTAAGCAAAAAATTAAAGATGTTAAAATGCCAAAAGAAGCACGTAAAAAAGCAGAGGGAGAATTACAAAAATTAAAAATGATGTCACCTATGTCTGCTGAAGCAACAGTATTACGCAGTTATATTGATTGGATGATACAAGTTCCTTGGCATACATGTAGTAAAGTTAAAAAAGATTTAGTAAAAGCTCAAGAAACTTTAGATAGCGATCATTACGGTTTAGAGCGAGTTAAAGAACGTATTTTAGAATATTTAGCAGTACAAAGTCGCATTAGTAAAATAAAAGGTACCATTTTATGTTTAGTTGGACCTCCTGGTGTTGGTAAAACATCGTTAGGTAAATCTATTTCTAAAGCTACAGGACGGAAATATATTCGCATGGCATTGGGTGGTGTTCGTGATGAAGCAGAAATTCGCGGACATCGACGTACTTATATTGGTTCTATGCCTGGCAAACTTATTCAAAAAATGGCAAAAATTGGTGTTAAAAATCCTTTATTTCTGTTAGATGAGATTGATAAAATGTCTTCAGATATGAGAGGTGATCCTGCATCAGCTTTATTAGAAGTTCTTGATCCAGAACAAAATATTGCTTTTAATGATCATTATTTAGAAGTGGATTATGATCTTTCTGATGTAATGTTTGTTGCTACTTCAAATTCTATGAATATCCCAGCACCTTTATTAGATCGTATGGAGGTTATTCGTCTTTCTGGTTATACTGAAGACGAAAAATTAAAAATTGCAAAAAAATATTTATTGCCAAAACAAATTCAACGTAATGCTTTGAAACGAAATGAATTAACAATTGATGATAGTGCAATAATGGGTATCATTCGTTACTATACTCGCGAGTCGGGTGTACGTGGATTAGAACGTGAAATTTCTAAATTATGTCGTAAAGCAGTAAAAGCATTATTAATGGACGATTCATTAAAAAATATAGTTATTCATGGTGATAATTTAAAAGATTATCTTGGAGTACGCAGAGTAGATTACGGTCGTGCAGAAACCGAAAATCGTATTGGTCAAGTAACCGGGTTAGCTTGGACAGAAGTTGGTGGTGATTTATTGACTATTGAGACTGTTTGTGTACTTGGTAAAGGAAAATTGACTTATACTGGTTCCTTAGGAGAAGTTATGCAAGAATCTATTCAAACAGCATTAACTGTTGTGCGAGCTCGAGCAGACAAATTAGGTATAGACATTAATTTTTATGAAAAAAGAGATATACACGTACATGTACCTGAAGGTGCTACTCCAAAAGATGGACCAAGTGCTGGTATTGCTATGTGTACAGCATTAGTATCTTGTTTAACTAATAATCCTGTAAGGGCAGATGTTGCAATGACAGGTGAAATAACACTAAGAGGATTAATATTGCCAATTGGTGGTTTAAAAGAAAAGTTATTAGCAGCCCATCGCGGTGGAATAAAAGTTGTGCTTATTCCCGATGAAAATCGTCGTGATTTGGAAGAAATACCACAAAATATTGTTAAAGATTTAAAAATTTGTCCAGTAAAAACTATCGAAGAGATTTTTTCAATTGCCTTTCAAAAGCTGCCTTTTGATATGGTATAAAAGTAGTTCAAATATTTTTATAATGTATTCATTTGTTAATCTTCAATACTTTTAATAATAAAAAAATAATCAATATTGCATATTGTATTTTATTTTATATATTTAAGTAATAATTATATAAATTTTATGTATTATATTTAATTAAAAGTATTTAGATAAAATTGAAATAGCTAAATTTTTATATACTAAGTTTAATATTTTATTAAAAAAATGTATTAATTAAAAATTATTAGTAATGTTTTTATTGGTTATTTAAATTATTTTTCATTATATAAATGGTATTTTAATTTAATTTTGTATTTTTTAAAAATTATTTAATAAATATGGAGATTAACATATTAATGTTAGATAAATTACGTGTAATGGCCAATAGTTTTTTTTTAAAAATAATATTTATAATTATTATTATTTCTTTTCTTTTTGCTGGTATGGGTAATTATTTAATCAACAATGCAAATAATTATGTTGCAAAAGTTAATGGTTCAATAATTACTTCATTGCAATTGCAAAGAGTATTGCAACAAAAACAGATGGCATTAAAAGAAAGGTTTAGTGATCATTTTTATGATATAATTAATAATGAAAAAAAAATGAACATTTTGCGTAATCAAGCATTAGAGCATTTGATTAGAGTTACATTATTAAATCAATATTCTAATGATTTAGGATTAACTGTCAGTGATAATGAAATTAAGAACAATATTTATAATATGGGTATATTTCAGACAAATAATAAGTTTGATCAAAAAAAATATAAAGCTCTTTTGTTAGAAAATAATATTAATTCTGATGATCTTGCTAAAGAAATACGTCAAAATATGTTAAATCAGAAAGTTTATAAAATGTATGTTAATGATGAGTTTGTTTTACCTCAAGAAGTTGAAACTTATGTTAAATTAATTTTAGAAAAAAGAGAAATAAAAAAAGCAATATTATCAATAGATAAATATGAATTAAAACAATCTGTTACAGATGAAGAATTAAAGAATTATTACAATAGAAATCAAAATAAATTTTTGATTCCTGAAGAAGTAAAAATTAGTTATATTAAATTAGATATAGCTTTACAAAAAATTAATGCAGATATTAAATATAATGAAATACAAAAATATTATGAACAAAATATTGCTGATTTTACAGAACCAGAAAAAAAACATTATAGTATAATTCAATTAATAACAAAAAAAGAAGCGGATGCAGTGATTAAGGCTTTATCTGAAGGTGTTGATTTTAATGAATTAGTTAATAAAAAATCTACAGATCAGTCTAGTATAAAAAATCATGGCGCTATTGGTTGGATACCAGTTAATTTAACACCTATTGAAATTAATAATGCTAATTTAATCAATAAAGGACAAATTTCAGGTATAATAAAATTAGGAAAATATTACCTAATAATTCGTCTTGATGACATTAAACCTAAAATAGTACAATCTTTTGATTCAGTAAAAAATCAAATTAAAGAAATCTTAAAAAACAAAAAACAAATTGATTCATTTTATTTATTACAAGAGACTGCAAAAAATGCGGCAATAAATAATAATGAATCTTTAAATGAAGTTGAAAAAGTTACTGGTATTAAAGCAATAAAAACAGATTGGTTTAATCGTGATAATCTTCCTTCTGAAATAAAATTTAAAAAAATTTCTGATGCAATTTTTAATGGAAATTTATTAAATAAAAATAAAATAATAGGCATTAATTCTGGGATTATTAATATTGATGATAATAATGTTTTTATTATCAGAATTGAAGATTATAAACCAGAAGCAGTAAAAAAAATTCATTTAGTTAAGAAATCGATAATTAAATCAGTAAAACGCATGAAAGCTATAAAAATAATGGAGGAAGAAGTTAAGAAAATGCTTATTGTTTTGAATGATACTAAAAATAATGAAGTTGCTTTAAAGCAATTAGGTATTGTTTTTGGTAAATCAAAAATTTTTGATCGTTTTAACAAAGAAGATTTTTTGACTGAAAAAATTTTTAATATAGAATGGAATAGTAACCAAAATAAACCAAAATTTTTTTTCGTAAAAGATAAAAAAGATAATTTTATAATTGTTAAATTGATTAAATGTATTTATAGTAAACCAAAAAATAATGAATTTGATTTTTTTTCAGAACATTATAAATATATAATTGGCAATACTATGATGGAATCACTTATTTCAAATTTACGTAAAAAAGCGACAATAAATTTAGGAAAAGTTTGATAATTTATTGTGTAATTATATTTAATAGATTAAATAATATAAATTAAGTAAATAAAAAAAATAATTAAAAAATATTTTAAAAAAGTAAAATAAAATATTTATTAATATTTATGAGTTAACAAATGATAAAAATATTTTTTAATTTCATATAGATTATTTTTATTTTAAAAAAATTAATAATTTAATAATTTCTTATTTTTTTATATTTATAAGAAACTATTAAATATATTAAATAGATGTTTAAATTATATTATTTTTTAAATAAAAATATTTAAAAAAATAATAATAATTTCAAATTTTTATAAAGATAAATAACTTTATTAAAATAATTATATAAGTTTATTAAAATTTTTTAAAAAAATTAATTATCCATAATACTAGATAAAAAGTATATAGACTGATATTTGAAGAAAAGTATCGTAAAAATATTTATATTAAATATTTTATCTTACATATTTCCAAACTGATGAAGGAATTTTATCATATAATTTATTCATTGTAAGTTCCGCTAATCTGTGATCTGCAGCAGAATAAAATAATTCTAATTCATCTTCTGATAATTTGTATTTGTTTTTTTCAATTACTCTTTCTAATGTTTCTATAGTTGTACATTTTCTTAAACGTAATAGATAGTCCATTTTAGTCATAATGTTCTTTCTTTAAAGTCATGAATATAAAAAATATAAAATAAGATAGATATAAAATATGAGTGTCATTAATTGTATTATTTTAAGTTTTACTTTTTAAGAAAATATTTTATAATTATAAATATTTTCTAAATTGTTTTTATAGAAATAATATTAGATAGCCTATATCTTTATTTAAATATTTGTCAATAAAAAATAATTTTTTTGTTATTTAATTATTATAAATTATACTTCATAAATAAGATATTTTTTAATATATTAATAAAGTATTAATTTAATATGTTATATTTTTTTATTTAATTTTGTTAAAGTAATTTTTTAAAAAATATTTATATTTTAATTTTTTTGGTATTTTTTTTTATTTTTAAATTTTATAATTTATAGGATTTATTTTTTAAATAATTAAATATAAAAGTTTTTATATGATTTTTTATTATAAAATATTTTAGTTATTATTTTTATTTTTTAGCATTTTTTATTTAATTTTAATAATTAATTTTAAAAGATAGTAGAATTAGATAAAATTTTTTATGACCGCTGTTTTATGTTCAAAGACTCAAATAATATTTTTTAATATTTAAAAAAAATAATTTTTCAGTTAAAAAAATAACATAAATTATTTTTATAAGTATTTTAAATATTCATTATTTTTAATATATTGAAGTTTTTATAGAATTTTTTAATTTGCATTATGATAAAATTTTTAAAAATATAAAAATTTATAAAAACTATTTTTTATATATTATTTTATTTTAAATAAATGTCTAGTTTTTTTATATAGTAAAATTAATTGATTTTATATTATTAATTATATAATGTGGTAAAAAATATTTTTATAAAATTATAAATGTCATTTGATAAAAATTGCAGATAATTCGATAATATTTTTTAATATAAAAATTTAATTTTAAAAGAAAGTCTTGCAAAAAATATCAATTATATATAAAAATAATAAAATTATATAATATAGAAAATTTGTTTTTTTTAAATAAAGGAAAAATATTAATCTTTTTTATACTTAAATATTATTTTTTATTTATATTTGGTATAATTAAAAAAATATTTTTTTAGTAATATTAAATTTAAAGTATATTTTTTTAAAAAACTATGACTTATCAAGTACTTGCAAGAAAATGGCGCCCACAAACATTTGTTGATGTTATTGGGCAAAAACATGTTTTAACTGCTTTAGAAAATAGTTTACAAAAAAATCGTCTTCATCATGCTTATTTATTTTCTGGCACACGTGGTGTAGGAAAGACAACTATTGCACGTCTTTTTGCTAAAGGTTTGAATTGTATATTAAAAATTACTAATAATCCCTGTGGTCAATGCGTTAATTGTCTTGAAATAGCTCAAGGTCGATTTATTGATTTTATTGAAATTGATGCTGCTTCACGCACAAAAGTTGAAGATACGCGTGATTTATTAGATAATGTTCAATATTTGCCAACACGTGGTCGCTTTAAAGTATATTTAATAGATGAAGTGCATATGCTTTCACGTCATAGTTTTAATGCTTTGTTAAATATTTTAGAAGAACCACCGAAGCATGTAAAATTTTTATTAGCAACAACAGATCCACATAAATTACCAATAACAGTTTTATCACGTTGTTTACAATTTCATTTAACATCATTAGACGTTAATCAAATTACTGATCAACTTGAACGTATTTTGGTTGCTGAAAAAATATCAAGTGACCATGTCGCCTGTACATTAATTGCAAAAGCTGCAGAAGGAAGTTTACGTGATGCGTTAACGTTAACTGATCAAGCAATTGCAATAGGAAAGGGTGTAGTATCTAAAGAATTAGTTATAAAAATGTTAGGAACACTAGATGATGAGCAACCATTAAATATCATTGAAGCAATTTTTTGTAAAAATGCCAAAAAAATGCTGGATTTAGTAGAAAATCTCTCTTTGCGCGGAACGGATTGGGATTTGGTATTTGTTAGAATATTATCTTTATTACATCGTATTGCTATGATTCAGGTAATAACGTTAGATTTAGAAAATATGCAATCTAAAGTAGAAGAACGTTTATCTTGTTTAGCTAGTTCTATTAAACCAGAGGATTTACAATTTTATTATCGCACCTTATTAATTGGACGTAAAGAGCTTCAATATGCACCAGAAAAACGTATTGGAGTTGAAATGACTTTATTGCGGTTATTAATTTCTTAATATTATAAATATTAAAAAATAAAAAAATAATTTTGATATAAAAAATAAATTTTATGAATTTTTTTAGATTTTAAAAAAATATTGAATAAATATTATAAGATTTTTTATTTAAAAAAAAGAATTAAGAAATAAAAGTAAGAAGTTGTTTAAAATAGTATTTTTTAAAATATAAATATTTTTATTAAAAATAATTTTAATAATTTTAAAATTGTTAGATTTATTATATTTTTACTAAATATAAAAATTCTAAAAATATATTATATAAAAAATATATTATGGTATTTGATTTTTTTTATGTTCATGATCTTGATTTTTTTTATATATACATATTATTATATTTTTTTTAAATTTCTTTTTATTTAATTAATTAAAATTTGAGGCTATACTATAAGTATGAAAAAAAAAGAAACTCGTGGATTTCAATCTGAAGTAAAAGAATTATTAAAATTAATGATACATTCTCTTTATTCTAATAAAGAAATATTTTTAAGGGAATTAATTTCAAATGCATCCGATGCAGCTGACAAATTACGTTTTCAAGCACTTTCAGAACCAGATTTATATGGAAATGATGTTGATTTAAAAGTTAGAATTTCTGTTGATAAAAAGAAAAAAACTTTAACTATTAGTGATAATGGAATAGGGATGAATCGTGAAGAAGTTATAGAAAATTTAGGAACTATTGCTAAATCAGGTACTAAAAATTTTTTAAATTCATTAGGAAAAGAAAAAAATACACAATTAATTGGTCAGTTTGGTGTTGGTTTTTATTCAGCTTTTATTGTAGCTGATAAGGTGACGGTATGTACTAGAGCAGCTTCTGAACCTATTGACAAATCTATTTTTTGGGAATCAACAGGAGAAGGTGAATATACAATTGCAGATGTTAATAAAACACAAAGAGGCACCGAAATTATATTGCATTTACGTAAAAATCAAGAAGAATTTTTAGATATTGAACGTTTGCGTTCTGTTATTAGTAAATATTCAGATCATATTGCGCTTCCAGTAGAAATTCAAACTAAAAATGAAAAAGATAATACTTTAATTTGGGAAAAAGTTAATAAAGCGCAAGCGTTGTGGACACGCAATAAGAATGATATTTCTCCTGAAGAATATAAAAATTTTTACAAATATATTTCAAATGATTATGCAGATCCTTTATTATGGAGTCATAATCATGTCGAAGGTAAGCAAGAGTATACTAGTTTACTTTATGTTCCTGTTAAAGCACCTTTTGATTTATGGAATCGTGACAACAAACATGGTTTAAAACTTTATGTTCAGCGTGTTTTTATTATGGACGAAGTTGCACAATTTATGCCTCATTATTTACGTTTTATTCGTGGATTAGTTGATTCAAATGATTTACCATTAAATATTTCTCGAGAAATATTACAGGACAGCGATATCATTCATAATTTACGAAATGCACTTACAAAACGTGTATTACAAATATTAGAAAAATTGGCTAAAAATAAAGATAAAGATTATCAAAAATTATGGCAGGAGTTTGGATTAGTTTTAAAAGAAGGTCCTGCAGAAGATATGGTTAATAAAGAAACTATTGCTAAATTATTGCGTTTTGCATCTACTATTAACGATAATAATGTGCAAAATGTTTCTTTAGAAAGTTATGTTGATAGAATGATTAATAATCAAGAAAAAATATATTATATTATTGCAGATAGTTATCTTGCTGCAAAAAATAGCCCACATCTAGAATTTTTTAATAAGAGAAATATTGAAGTTTTGTTATTATTTGACCGTATTGATGCATGGATGATGAATTATTTATCTGATTTTAAAGGAAAATCTTTTCAATCTATTAATAAAAAAGATGAATCATTAGAAAAACTTTCTTTGCAAGATAAAAAAGAACAAGAAGAAACGAAAAAAAAATTAGAACCTTTTGTTGAGAGAGTAAAAAAAATATTAGGTGAAAAAGTTAAAACAGTGAAGTTAACTTCTTGTTTAACAGATACACCTACTGTTTTAACAACAGATGCTAATGAAATTAGCACTCAAATGGTAAAACTTTTTTCTGCTGCTGGTCAACCAGCACCAGAAATAAAATATAATTTTGAATTTAATCCTGATCACCCATTAGTTAAAAAAGTTATTAATATCAAAGATGAGACATTATTTTCTGAATGGATACAAGTATTATTGGAACAAGCATTATTAGTAGAAAAAAGTTCCTTGGAAGACCCCAATCAATTTATTCATCGTATTAATAAATTGCTTTTAAAATAAAGGTTATTTTTTATGTGTTTGATATTTATATTGGCAATATATGCGTTAATTATTTTTATATAGATAAATTAGAAAATCATTAATTACGCAATCTAATAGAATATGTATATTTTCATAATATGTAATTTATATAAGATATCAAAGGATTTACGTAATGTTTGTTATTTTACTTGGTGCACCTGGGTCCGGTAAAGGTACTCAAGCTTATTTTATTGTAAAAAAGTATGGAATACCTAAAATTTCAACTGGAGATATTCTACGAAATGAAATAAAAAAAAACAAAAAATTAGGTATACAAATAAAAAAATTAATTAATAATGGTCAACTTGTTACAAATGAAGTAGTAATTTCTTTAATTAAAAAACGTATAATAGAAAATGATTGTAAAAAGGGATTTTTATTAGATGGATTTCCTCGAACTATTGCTCAAGCAGAAGTAATAAAAAATATAGGTATTTGTATACAATATGTTTTAGAATTACATGTATCTGACGATACTATTATTGAACGTATTACCGGTCGTCGCATTCATAAATTATCTGGTCGTATTTATCATATTAAATTTAATCCACCCAAAATAAAAAATAAAGATGATATTACTGGTGATGATTTAATTATTAGAGATGATGATAAAGAAGACATAATACGTAAACGATTAATGGAATATCATAAGTTTACTAAACCTGTAATTGATTATTATCGCAAGGAATCTATTAATGGACGCACTAATTTTATTAGATTGAATGGTAGTAGTGAAATTATTAAAATAAATAAACAATTAATAAATATTTTTGGTTGATTTATTTATAAATATTTTTAAATATGTCATAAATACATTTTATTTTTTTTATATTATTTTTCTTGTTTTTATTTAATACAGTATATAAAAAACTATAGTATAATTATGAATTGTAATTAAAAATGGAATTTTATAAGTATATGACAATTAAAAAAATGGTGTATTATTAGTTAATATAAGTACCCCGATTGCACCTACACGATTATTTGTTAAACGTTTTTTAATTGATTTTCTTAGTGCTTTAAGGGTTATTGATTTTTCTAAAATTATTTGGAGATCATTTTTATACTTTATTATTTTACCATTGCGTTTAAAAAAGTTAGTAAAATGTTATCAATCAATTTGGACAAAATTTAATTCTCCACTCTTATTTTATAGTATTGAACAGAAGATAGCATTATCAAAAAAAGATTATCTTTTGTATTCCTGTTGAATTAGAGATGATTTATGGTTTTCCTTCTATAATTCACAAGCAATTAATACATTATTAAAAAATAATATTAATAATATAATTGTTTTACCACTTTATCCGCAATATTCTAGCACAACAACAGCAGATGTTTTTGATTCTATCAGGTTTAGTATTTAAGAATTATTGAACAATACTTAAATTAAATTTTATTCGGAGTTATGCAAATCATACTTATTATGTGAATGCATTAAAATATTCTGTTGAGTTAAGTTTTGCCAGATATGGAATACCTGACAGATTGTTGCTTTCTTATCATGGTTATTCCTAAACGTTATGTAGAATCCGGCGATATTTACCATAAAGAATGTAAGTTAACAACGTTTTTGTTAGGTAAATTAATAAATTTTCCTACTCATAAAATTATAATGACTTATCAATCACGTTTTGGATGGGAAGCTTGGTTTAAACCTTACACACAGATGTTACTTTAAAAAAATTAGGTAAGAATGATATTAAACATGTTCAATTATTATGTCCAGGTTTTTTCAGTAGATTGTTTAGAAACTTTAATAGAAATTGCAGTAGATAATAAAAAAATATTTTATGCAGCTGTGGGGGGGTATTTTATATCCCTGCGTTGAATGCTATTGATAGCTATATTATTTTAATGTATGAGTTAATTGCTAATTATATATAATCCTAAAAATATTATTTTAAAAAATATTTATTTTATGTTTTATTGTAATTTGGTTTTTTGATATTTTATTATTTAAAATATTTTTTAAATAAAAAAATTATTCAATAAAGTATCTGTAGATGAAATTTTAAAATATTTTTTAAATTTATTAAAAATATTACATAAATAGTAATTTTAAATTAATTAAAAATGTTTTTATATATTTTTTTGATGTTTCTTAATTTTTTTGTTTTTCGTTTTTTTAAAATAACAATTGAGAAAATTAAATAATAATGGATTAATCATAATAGAAATAATAGAACTCGATAAAACTAAGTTCGAAGTTTGATGATCAAATACATTCAGTGTTCGTCCCATGTCTGCTAAAATAAAAGAAAACTCACCTATTTGTGCTAAACTTATAGAAATTGTTAATGCAAAATGACTATTTTTAGTAAAGACTTTTATTAAAATTAATGCAGCAAGTGATTTACCAATGGTAATAATTAACAATGTGAAAAAAATAGCTAATGGATTTTCTAAAAAAATTATGGGATCTAATAACATTCCTACTGAAACAAAAAATAAAACCATAAATGCATCACGTAAAGGCATGGTGTCTTGTGCGGCACGATGACTCAGTTTAGATTCTTTTAACATCATTCCAGCAAAAAATGCTCCTAGTGCAAATGAAGAATTAAATAATGTTACAGATATATAAGCAATTCCTAGTGCTAGAACTAATACAGCTAATGTAAATAATTCACGAGAACCGGTTTCTGCAGTATGTCTTAATATACATGGAATAAGTTTTCGACCCATTAAAAGCGTGATTATTATAAAAATAATAATTTTACAGATAGGAAAAGTTAATTGAATTATTAATTCTTTAAAACTGAGGTGATGATCTAGAATTCCAGTAATTCCAGGTAGTAATATGAGTATTAATATTATCAATAAATCTTCGACTATTAACCAACCAATTGTAATTTTTCCTATTTCTGTATTAATTAATTTTTGTTCTTCTAAAGAACGCAATAAAACTACGGTACTGGCTGTTGAAAGACAAAGACCAAAAATAATGCCTCTAAGAATTTCCCAACTAAAAAATATTGCTAAGCTTAGCCCTAATAAAGTTGCAGTAAATATTTGGATAATGGCACCAGGTATTGCAATAGATTTTACTGATAAAAGATCTTTAAATGAAAAATGTAAACCGACTCCAAACATTAATAATATAACACCGATTTCAGCTAATTGATTTGCCAAATTGGTATTTGCAACGAATCCTGGTGTAAATGGACCTATAAGAACACCAGCAAATAAATAACCTACTAAAGGTGATATTTTTAATTTTTGTGTGATCATACCTAAAAAGTATGCAAGAGCGAAACCAGTAATAATTGTTGTAATTAGAGCTGTTCCTGAATAATCCATCTAATTTCCTTTTGAATAGATTTTAGAATATATTTTTTAAAATATAATTTTTTAATTTTGAAGTATATTTTTTTAATAATAATTATGAAGAATCATACTAAAAAAAACAACAACAGTTTATTTTATGAAATTTAAATAATTCAAATATATTTTTTTGAAAAGATCAAATTTTTCTGATTGCAAATTTTTCTTAAAAACAAAAATTTTTTGATGATAATGATCTAACTTAAAATTTTTGATATAAGAAAAATGATAAAAAATATTTAATAAAATTTATATTATTTAAATTTTTTATAAAATTAACTTATGTTTAATAAATAAATATAAATTAAAAAATAAAAATTAAAATAAAGAGTTATTTTAAAAAAGTTTTAAAATCATTAATTTTTAAAATATTTTTCTTAATTTAATAAAAAAGTGATCTTTAATTTATATTAAGTTTAGTAATATTTTTTATATTTTTTATATTAAAAAAAAACTTTTTATTTTTAATTTTTTTATGAATTTTTTAGGTATTTTTTTGTTAATAAATAAAGGATGTATAAAGATTATTCATTAAAGTGTTTATTAATATTAATATTATATTTATTTATTTTATTGAAATTATTTAAATTTATTATAAATATTTAAATTTATTAATTTAATAATTTAAATATTTATAATAAATTTAAAGAAATATATTAATTTGATGTTAATTTTTATTTTTTATAAAATATTAAAATATTATTTTTTTATTTTATTAAATTTTAAATATAAAAATAAAATTTAATAAAAAATAATGAAATTAAAAAATATTATATATAATAATAAATTTAGAATAAAATTATTTAAAAATATTTTTTATTTTTTAATATAACCATTTTTTGCTATAAAATGTAAATGTGCTATTTTTTATTAGTATGATTTTGATCAGTATTATTTTAAGTGTTTTATTTAAGCAATGTAAAAAAATAGTTTATTTTTTATAAAAATCAATTTTTTAAAATTATAAATGATTTTTTTTAAATTTCTTACTTTATTTTTTTATATTAACATTAAAAGTAATCACGTTTTAATTTTTTATAAAATTTTTAAAATTTTGATAATAAATAAAGATATATTTCCATATTAAAATATATAATAAATTGGTATTTTTAAATTTATTTATGTTAATTTTATAAATTATAATTCAAAATATATTAAATATTAAAGTGCTTCAAATTTATATTTTTTATCAGTTTATCAATAAAGTAGTATTTTTTATTTATATGGAAAATAATTATGTTAAAAGTTTATCTTGTTCGTCATGGAGAAAGTGAATGGAATGTTGCTAAATGTATTCAGGGGCAATCTGATAGCCCTCTTACAAAAGTTGGTTTAAGACAAGCTCAATTAGTTGCTAAAAGAATTAAATCAATTGGTATAACTCATATTTTGTCTAGTGATTTAGAACGTACTAAAAAAACAGCAGAAATTATTGCAAAATTTTGTCATTGTAATGTTATTTTTGAACCAAGATTACGAGAATTAAATATGGGAGTACTTGAAGGTCGGCTAATGAATTCTTTGAATGATGAAGAAAAAAATTGGTGTTATAATTTAGTTAATGGATTACCTGGAGCACGTATCCCTGAAGGGGAATCTATGGAAGAAATAACAAAAAGAATGTTTTCTACTTTAGAGGAATGCCGTTTATTACCAGTAAATAGCAAACCTTTATTGGTAAGTCACGGAATAGGATTAGGTGCATTATTAAATTATATACTTGGTGTACCAATTAATGCTAAAAGAAGCTTACGTTTGCGTAATTGTTCTCTTTCAAAAGTAGATTATCAAAAAAGACCTTGGTTGCAATATACATGGATTTTAGAAACAGCAGGAGATATTTCGCATTTAGAAGAATGATGTTTTGAAAAAATATAAATTTAATAATTAATATGTTTATTGTATCAGTAAAGTATTTGATAAATTTTTATTTTATTTTTTTAATATATCAATATAATTTGTATTATTATTTTTTATGGTAAATATAAAATTTATAAAATATAAAATTTACAAATATATAAAATATTATTTAATTATAATAAATTTTTATTTATGTATAAAAATTTTATTTATGAATATTTTTTGATTTGTTTATAGTTTAAAATTGATTTAACAAAAAAATTAAAAAATATTTTTAATATTATAAATTAATTTCTATAAATCTATTTTTCTATTTGCTATTTTCATAAATAAAATGTATTATTTTTAATTAAAATTAAAAGAATATTATTTTTCTTAAAAAATAGAAAATATAGTTTTTATAAAATAGCATTTGTTTTTTTATTTATGATTTTTTTAGATAAGAATGTAATGTAAAATTTTATTATAGAATATCGTTAGGTAATTATTTTTTATAAATTTATTTAGGTTATATTGAGTTAAAAATTTAAATTATAAAAATGATAAAAATTTTTCATATTTTTTAAAAAATATTATAAATAAAACAATTTTTTTAGATTTTTTTGATAAAGATAAGAATTATAATTTTTTTAAAAAAACTTTTATTATATAAAATTTTTTAATATAGATTT
Organism: Arsenophonus sp.; assembly: GCA_031446105.1. Lineage (GTDB taxonomy): Bacteria > Pseudomonadota > Gammaproteobacteria > Enterobacterales > Enterobacteriaceae > Arsenophonus. The sequence goes on along the minus strand of CP132907.1, from coordinate 622,226 downwards.
ATTTTTACAGAAAAATATAACAAATAATTTTTTAAAAATTAATTTTTTAAAATATTTAAAAAATAAGAATACTTTTTCATAAAATTACTATTATTTTTTTATTTTTTGATGAATATTTTTTTGATATTAAGTTGTAATATATATTATGATTACATAAGATATTTTTTTTAAATTTTATGTTAAGAATAGGATTTAAAAAATGATTGATAAATTAACATCTTTGCGTAAAATAACCAAAGTTGTAGCTGATACTAGTAATATTATTGATATAAAAACTTATAAGCTAGAAGATGCAACAACAAATCCTTCTTTAATTTTAAACGTAATTAAAATACCGGAATATAAAAAACTAATAAATGAAACAATTAAATGGGCACATAAAAGTAGTCTTTCAAATAAAGAACGTATAATTAATGCATGTGATAAATTAGCGGTAAATATTGGTGTAGAAATTTTAAAAAATATTCCAGGAAAAATTTCAACAGAAATCGATGCTCGTTATTCTTATAACGAGAATGCTTGTATAAAAAAAGCTCGTCGTATCATTGAACTTTATAATCATTTAGGAATTAATAATGATCGTATATTAATAAAATTAGCTGCAACTTGGCAAGGAATTCGTGCTGCAGAAAAATTAGAAACAGAAAATATTCATTGCAATATAACTTTGATGTTTTCTTTTGCTCAGGCACGCGCTGCTGCTGAAGCTGGTGTTTATTTAATTTCACCATTTGTAGGTCGTATTCTTGATTGGTATCAAGAAAAAGATATTGTTTTAAAAGAAGATCCAGGAGTTTTTTTTGTAAAAAAAGTTTATGATTATTATAAGCGAAACGGATATAAAACTATAGTTATGGGAGCCAGTTTTCGTAATAGCAATGAAATTTTACAATTAGCTGGTTGTGATTATTTAACTATTTCCCCGAAATTACTTAAAGAACTGTCTAATACAAAAGGTGAAGTAATTCCTCAATTGAGATTGAATAGACAAATTAATAAAGTGCTTAAGTCTTCGATAACAGAAGAAGAATTTTATTGGGAACATCATTTTGATGCGATGGCGTCAGAAAAATTAGCTGATGGTATTCGTAAATTTGCTGTTGATCAAGAAAAATTAGAAAACATTTTAGCTAAAGCAATATGATTTTTTATAAAAATAATTTTCTATAAAATATTAATATGTTAAAAAATAATTTTTATTTTTTTAAACTATTATTTTGTTTTTAAGTTTTATTTTTATGTCTGCACTTAACCTTTAAATAATTATTTATTAAAATAGTTTTTAAATTAATGATTCAAAATTATAATAAAAAATATAAAATTTTATAATTTAAAATAAAATATTTTAAAATATTTTTTTTGAGAATAATATATATGTATTTAAATACACAAAAAGTATGCAGAAAAAAATATTTTTTACCTAACCCCTTGATGAATACTTTTATGCCCCCACTTTATTTAAAAGTGTAGTTACTAATTGGTCAATCTATCAACTTATCGCAGAGTATTCGTAGGTAGATTTTTTGAGGTCAGGGAAAAATCCTTGAAAAAAGTTTTTTTTAAGCCTCATATATTTTTTTGGTAACTAAAGTAGTTAACAATTCCCTTTGGAGGCTTTAGATGGGTAAAATAATTGGGATTGACCTGGGTACAACTAACTCTTGTGTAGCTGTTATGGACGGTAGTAGTGCACGTGTATTAGAAAACAGTGAAGGTGACCGTACTACACCTTCTATTATTGCATACACGCAAAATGGTGAAATTCTTGTAGGTCAACCGGCAAAGCGTCAAGCCGTAACCAATCCAGAAAATACACTTTTTGCAATTAAACGTTTAATTGGTCGTCGTTTTAAAGATGAAGAAGTACAACGTGATGTTTCTATCATGCCTTATAAAATAGTTGCAGCAAAAAATGGTGATGCTTGGTTAGATGTAAAGGGACAGAAAATGGCTCCCCCTCAAGTTTCTGCTGAGGTTTTAAAAAAAATGAAAAAAACAGCAGAAGATTATATCGGTGAATCAGTCACAGAAGCTGTCATTACTGTTCCTGCTTATTTCAATGATGCTCAACGTCAAGCTACTAAAGATGCTGGTAGAATTGCCGGTTTAGATGTAAAACGTATTATTAATGAACCAACAGCAGCAGCTTTGGCTTATGGTTTAGATCGTGAAGTTGGTAATCGTACTATTGCAGTTTATGATCTAGGTGGTGGAACTTTTGATATATCAATTATTGAAATTGATGATGTTGATGGTGAAAAAACATATGAAGTATTAGCTACTAATGGTGATACTCATTTAGGTGGTGAAGATTTTGATAATCGTTTAATTAATTTTTTAGTAAATGAATTTAAAAAAGAACAAGGTTTTGATTTACGTAATGATCCATTAGCTATGCAGCGTTTGAAAGAAGCAGCAGAAAAAGCTAAAATTGAACTTTCTTCTGCTCAACAGACAGATGTTAATCTGCCTTATATTACTGCAGATGCAAGTGGTCCTAAGCATATGAATATTAAAGTAATGCGAGCAAAACTTGAATCATTAGTAGAAGATTTAGTTAAACGTTCAATGGAACCAGTAAAAGTTGCATTAAAAGATGCCAGTTTAACTGTTAATGAAATTAATGATGTAATTCTTGTTGGTGGACAGACTCGTATGCCTATGGTTCAAAAAGCAGTGGTTAATTTTTTTGGAAAAGAACTTCGTAAAGATGTTAATCCTGATGAAGCAGTTGCTATAGGGGCTGCAGTACAAGGTGGTGTATTGGCTGGTGATGTTAAAGATGTTTTATTGCTTGATGTAACCCCATTATCATTAGGTATTGAAACTATGGGTGGTGTAATGACGACTTTAATCGCTAAAAATACAACTATTCCTACTAAACATAGTCAAGTTTTTTCAACAGCAGAAGATAATCAGTCAGCAGTGACAATTCATGTTTTACAAGGTGAACGTAAACGTTCGCATGATAATAAATCTTTAGGGCAGTTCAACCTAGATGGTATTCAACCAGCACCGCGTGGTATGCCTCAAATTGAAGTGACTTTTGATATTGATGCTGATGGTATTTTACATGTTTCAGCAAAAGATAAAAATACTGGTAGAGAACAAAATATTACGATTAAAGCATCTTCTGGTTTAAAAGAAGATGAAATTCAAAGAATGGTACATGATGCAGAAGCAAATGCAGAAGCAGATCGTAAATTTGAAGAGTTAGTTCAATTACGCAATCAATCTGATCAATTAGTTCATGGTACACGTAAACAAATTAAAGAATTTGGTAATAAATTAACTTCTGATAATAAAAATGAAATAGAAAAAGCTATTTCTGAACTTGAAATGGCTGTGAAAGGTGATGAGAAAGCATTAATAGAATCAAAAATTCAAGCTTTAGTTCAAGTTTCTTCTAAACTATTAGATTTAGCAAAAAATCAGACAAAATCAGATACAGAAAATGTCAATACTAATTCTAAAAAAGATGATAACGTTGTTGATGCTGAATTTGAAGAAGTGAATGAAAAAGAAAAAAAATAGTATCTTTTAGTTTAATGAGAAAAAATAGTTAAAAGAAGGTTTTATTTTTTATTATTATAAAAATTGAGTACGGGCGTTGAAGGAAACTTTACGCCCGTTTGTGTATGTAAGGATAAAATAAATATGGCAAAAAAAAATTATTATGATGTTTTAGGTATTACTAAAACAGCTAATGAAAAAGAAATAAAAAAAGCCTATAAACGTTTAGCAATAAAATATCATCCAGATAGAAATCCAGGTAATAAACAAGCAGAAAACAAATTTAAAGAAATTAAAGAGGCTTACGAAATTTTAACTGATTCACAAAAACGTGCTGCATATGATCAATATGGTCATGCTGCTTTTGAACAAGGAAATATGGGTAGCAGTGAATTTAGTGGAAGTTTTACTTCTAGTACTGATTTTAGTGATATTTTTGGTGATGTTTTTGGCGATATTTTTGGTGGAAAAAATAAAAGAGCAGCTCGTGGTTCTGATCTTCAATATGATATTACATTAACTTTAGAAGAAGCAGTTCGTGGTGTAATTAAAGAAATCCGTATCCCAACTTTAGAAAAATGTAAGTCATGTAATGGAAGTGGTGCAAAAGCTGGTACAAAACCAGAGACATGTTCAACGTGTCATGGTACAGGTCAAATTCAAATTAGACAAGGATTTTTTTCTGTACAGCAAACTTGTCCCAGTTGTCATGGAAGAAGTAAAATTATTAAAGAATTTTGTGTTAAATGTAATGGACATGGTAGAAGAAAAGAATATAAAACGTTATCAGTAAAAATCCCATCTGGAATGAATACTGGTGATCGGATTCGTTTGAATGGTGAAGGAGAAGCTGGTGAAAATAGAGGATCTTCTGGAGATTTATATGTACAAGTAAATATAGCAAAACATGCTATATTCAAACCTGATGGCAATAATTTATATTGTGAGGTTCCAATTAATTTTGTAATAGCAGCATTAGGCGGTGAAATAGATGTGCCAACATTAGATGGTCGAGTTAGCTTGAAAATACCAGCTGAAACACAAACAGGAAAAATTTTTCGCATGAAAGGAAAAGGGATTAAACCTATTCGTGGTACTACTGGTGATTTAATGTGTCGTATTGTTGTTGAAACTCCTGTAAAACTTAATAACAAACAAAAAGCTTTATTAGAAGAATTTGGTGAATTTTTAAATAAAGATAATGGTAATAAAAATAGTCCTAGAAGTAAAAGTTTTTTAGATAGTGTAAAAAAATTTTTTGATGATTTAACTAATTAATATATTAATTTTTATATATTTAAATTCTTTTTAAGAATAGAATAAATATTAGATTACAACTTCAGTTTTAGTTTTTATAGAAAAATAGTTTAAAACTGGAGTTGTAGTGTATAGATTTTTTTAATTTAAAATTATATAGCAAAATAAAATTTTGTTAATTTTATTTTATATAAATATTTAAAATCAGAAAATATTTTTTGAGAGTATAGAAAAAGTAAAGATTATGTTTATAAGTTTAAAAATTATTATAAGATTATCTTATAAAGATAATATAATTTATTAATAGTTTTATTTTTTTGATAATTTATTATTTTAAATTTTATATTATTCATGTATTTAAAAATAATGTTTTATAGAATATTAAAAAATAAAAAAAATTGTTATTTTTATGCAAGAATTATTTTTATTATAAATAATAAAATAATCATGACTTATCTTTTTTTTAAAGGTTATAATGCTATATTTTTTTTAATAATGAATATAAGTATATTTAAGATTTTTCTTAATGAAAAATAATAATAATTTTTATTTTTGCAACAATATAATTTAATTGTTTTTTTTGAAATATTTTAATATAAATAAATTTTGCATTTTTTAAAAAAATCTTGATATGTAGTTGTGATATATTGAATTGATATTCAGATATTAATTTTAATAAATTTTTAATAATTAAAGTTATTAATTTAAATGAAGTAATCAATTATTTTATTCTGAATTGTTAAAAAATAAATAATTTATAAAGTAAATTATACTTTTTATATTTAATGCTAATCTTTTTTTTATTTTTATTTTTTAAATTTTTAAATATTAACAATAGTAAAAGTAAATTAGTTGAATATTTTAAGATATTAAAGAAATTTTAATTAAAAAGCTTCATGAATATTTTTCATAATATGCAAATATATATTACGTATTATATTTATTTACAATATTATTTTTAATAAATTTATATTTTTTAAATTTAATATTTTTTAGTAATGTTTTTTAAACATAAAGTTAAATTATTGATAATTTTTTATAAAAATGATTTTTAAAAATTTTATATAAGTTTTAAATAATTTATTTAATTAATATTTGAGGTTATTAAAATGACAGCAATCATAAGACAATTTTTAAAATTAGAAACAGCAGGAGGTATTCTGCTGATTATTGCTGCTATTTTAGCTTTGGTTATGGCTAATACACCTTTAAAGGATATTTATTATCAATTTTTAAATATTTCTTTATCATTTAGAATTGGTATCTTAAATTTTGATCAATCTATTTTATTATGGATTAATGATGGATTGATGTCTATTTTCTTTTTAGTTGTAGGTCTTGAAGTTAAAAGAGAATTCATAGAAGGTTCATTAGTTGGTCGTGATAAAGCTCTATTTCCTGTTATTGCCGCGATAGGAGGTATGTTATTTCCTGCTATGGTATATTTATTTTTTAATGCTGATAATAAAATTATTCGACATGGGTGGGCTATTCCTACTGCTACAGATATTGCATTTGCACTTGGTGTAATTACATTATTAGGAAAACGTGTGCCAACAGAATTAAAAGTATTTTTGCTTGCTTTAGCGATTATTGATGATATTGGGGTAATTTTTATAATTGCTTTGTTTTATACAAAATTTATTTTTTTAAAAGGATTAAGTTTAGGGATACTTATTATATTAATAATGGTATGGTTAAATTGGCGTAAAGTAGAAAATATTTTTATTTATTTGTTTTTTGGAATAATTTTATGGATTTTTATCTTGAAATCCGGTATTCATGCAACATTATCAGGTTTTATAGTTGGTTGCGTAATACCATTAAAAGGTCATAAAAATTACTCACCTTCTAGATGTTTGCAAAAATTTTTACATCCATGGATTTCTTATTTAATTTTGCCATTATTTGCATTTGCTAATTCTGGAATAGAAATTTATTTTGGTAATTTGAGAGATCTTTTTAACACTTTACCGATAGGTGTGGCATTAGGTTTATTATTTGGTAAACCCATAGGTATTTCTCTTTTTACTTGGATAGCTATAAAATTAAAAGTGATAAAATTACAAAAAAAAATTAATATTCAATATGTATTTGCTGTTTCAGTATTATGTGGTATCGGGTTTACTATGTCTATTTTTATTGCTAGTTTAGCATTTGAAGATTTGGAAAGTCTTAAAAATCATGCAAAATTAGGAATTTTAGTAGGATCGACATTATCAGCGATTTTTGGATTATTTTTGTTAAATTTTGTTTTGCCAAAAAAATAATTTAAATAATATTTGATGAATGTTTTAAAAAACATATAAAAAATATTTTTATTTTTATAATCATAAAAAATAAATTTATTTTTTATAAATAAAAATTATTTTTTATAATATTTTTTAATTTTTAAATTTAATGGTATTTTTTTATTTTTTATTTTTTTATATTAAATACTAACAAATAAAAAATTTTTTAAAGTATTTTGATAAGTTTAATATTTTAAAAGTGTTACGATTTTTTTATGTTTTAAAAAATATAAATATTTTTTGTATATTTTTTTTAAAAATAAAATTTATTTTAATTATCTTTTATATATTAATAAAGAATGATTAAAAAATAATATCTTTTAATTTCTTTTAACAAAAAAATTATAAAATAATTATATTTTTTATTTTTATAAAAAAATTATCATATAAAACAAGATTTTAAAAAAAATTTTAAATAAAAATTTACATAGATTTGATATGTTCTATTAAATTTGATTTATGACGTGCAGCTTTATTTTTATGAATTAATCCCTTACTGGCATAACTATCTACAATGGATTGCATTTTATGAAAAGCTTGTTTGGCTGCTTTTTTATCACCTAAAGAAATAGCCAAATATACTTTTTTTATAAAAGTGCGCATAGTAGAGCGTTGACTTGAATTATGTTTTCGACGTTTTTCTGTTTGTATAGCACGTTTTTTAGCTGATTTAATATTAGCCAAAATTTACACTCCAAAATATTTATTTAAAAAAAATGCAAAATATATAGAAATATTACGATTAAATTTTCATTTGTCAATTAATTAATTTATATACATTGTATAATAATATCACTAATTTTATATTTTTTGTTATTTTTCTATATAATTTTGTATGTAATATAAAAAAATTATTATAAAATTATATTTTTAAGAATTTTAGTTTATTTTAAAAAATTTATTCTGATTTTTGAGGTAAAAAATTTATTTTTTATATTGAGCCAATTATGAAGTTTATTCGTGGTATATATAATATTCAAAAAAATCATTACGGTTGTGTTTTAACTATTGGTAATTTTGATTCTGTTCATAAAGGGCATCAAGTATTATTAAAATGTTTAAAAAAAGAAGCTAATTTTCTTAAATTACCCACTATGGTAATGATTTTTGAACCTCAGCCATTAGAATTTTTTTGTGGAAGCAATTCACCAGTACGTATAACACCTTTGCGTGATAAAATAAAATATTTTTTTGAATATGGAGTTGATTATTTATTATGTATTAAATTTAATTATAAATTTTCCATATTAACTCCTAAAATGTTTATTTTTGAATTTTTAGTAAAAAAATTAGGTGTTAAATTCTTGGTAATTGGCGATGATTTTCGATTTGGTAAAGATGGAAAGGGTAATTTCCAAGATCTTCTTAAAGCTGGAAAAAAATATGGATTTAAGGTAATTAATACAAAAAGCTTTTGCATTAAAGATCAACGTATTAGTAGTACTTATGTAAGACAAGCATTATTAAGTAATAACTTTAATCTTGCTGAGCATCTTATGGCCCATCCTTATCGATTAAGCGGTCGAGTTATTCATGGTAGAAAGTTGGGTAGTAAAATTGGTTTTCCAACGGCAAATTTACAATTAAAATCTTTAATAATACCTGTTAAAGGTGTTTATATAGCAGAAGTATATGGAATATCTAAGAAACCATTTAAAGCAGTTACAAATATTGGTACACGACCTACAGTAAATGGAATCAAACAACAAATTGAAGTACATTTAATCGATACAGATAAAAATATATATGGATTTCATATTGATCTTGTATTACGTAAAAAAATACGAGAAGAAAAACGATTTAATTGTATTAATGATTTAAGAGAACAAATCATAAACGATATTATTGTTGCAAAAAAATTTTTTGATTTTTTTTAATAAAAATATTTAGCAGAAAACTGGAAGTAATAATTTTCATGAACAATTATAAAAATACACTTAATTTGCCAGATACAGATTTTCCGATGCGGGCCAATCTTTCTAAAACAGAACCACAAGTATTAATGCGTTGGTTTAAAGAAGGTTTGTATCAAAATATTCGTCGAAATAAAATCGGTAAACCAATTTTTATATTGCATGATGGTCCGCCATATGCTAATGGTAATATTCATATTGGTCATGCAGTTAATAAAATTTTAAAGGATATTATTGTAAAATCTAAAGGACTTGCAGGTTTTGATGTACCATATGTTCCTGGTTGGGATTGTCATGGTTTGCCAATCGAACATCAAGTAGAAAAAATTATAGGTAAAGTAGGAGAGAAAATATCGCCAGTTGTTTTTCGTAAGGAATGTCGTAAATATGCTCAAAAACAAATTAAAATCCAAAAAAGTGATTTTATTAGAATGGGAATATTAGGTGATTGGGAAAATCCATATTTAACTATGGATTTTAAAACAGAAGCAAATATTATTCGTACATTAGGTAAAGTTATTGAAAATGGTTATTTGCTTAAAGGTATTAAACCGGTACATTGGTGTATTTCTTGTAGGTCTTCTTTAGCTGAAGCTGAAGTGGAGTATTATAATAAAAAATCATTTTCTATTTATGTTTGTTTTAAATCAGTTGATCCGAAGAGTGTTTATTCTATATTTGGAATGCAATCAAAAATATTGTCAGTTTCAGTAATTATTTGGACAACAACACCTTGGACGTTGCCTGCAAATCGTGCTGTTGCTGTTAACTCTGATTTTAAATATCAATTAATACAAATTAATACCGATAAATGTTTTATTGTATCTAAAATTTTTGTTCAATCACTAATTCAGTATCTTCATCCGAAAACATGGAAAGTTTTAGGTGAATGTTTTGGCTGTTCATTGGAATCATTGCGCTTTTGGCATCCATTTATGAGTTTTTCTGTACCTATTATTTTAAGTGATCATGTAACATTAAATTCTGGTACAGGTATTGTACATATTGCACCAGCACATGGTCCTGAAGATTATATAATTGCTGAAAAATATAAATTAGAAATTGTAAATTTAATTGATTCAAATGGTTGTTATTCAAAAAATGTTTATCCTGATTTAAATGGTATACCTGTATTTCAAGTTGATAAATTAGTTATAAATATTTTAATAAGCAAAAATATGTTATTTCATAAAGAAGTTTTTAAACATAGTTATCCACATTGTTGGAGGCATAAGAAACCGGTTATTTTTCGTACAACACCGCAGTGGTTTATTAGCATGGAAAAAAATGATTTGCGAAAAAAAACATTACAAGAGATTAAAAATGTTAAATGGATTCCTTTATGGGGAGCGACACAAATTAAATCGATGATTGAAAAATGTCCTAATTGGTGTATTTCTCGTCAGAGAATTTATGGTGTACCTATGACATTATTTGTACATAAAAAAACAAAAGTATTGCATCCTAATATATTGGAGATAATTGAAAAAATTGCTAAAAATGTTGAAAAATTTGGTGTTGAGATATGGTGGGATTTGGATCCTTTTACTATTTTAGGAAAAGATGCAATAAATTATATTAAAGTTAATGACATTCTTGATGTATGGTTTGATTCTGGTTCAACGCATTATTCAATTGTAGATGTACGTACTGAATTTCAAGGTCGTTCTGTTGATATGTATTTAGAAGGATCTGATCAGTACCGTGGTTGGTTTTTATCATCTTTAATTCTTTCAACTGCTATAAAAAATAAGGCTCCTTATAGGCAAGTTTTAACGCATGGTTTTACAGTTGATGCACAAGGAAAAAAAATGTCAAAATCTTTAGGAAATATAATTAATCCACAAGAAATAATGAATGATTTAGGTGCTGATATTTTAAGATTATGGGTTGCATCAACTGATTATACTAGTGAAATTTCTATTTCAAAAAAAAATTTAAAATGTTCTGTAGATCAATATCGGCGCATTCGCAATACTGCTCGTTTTTTATTGGCAAATTTAAAAGGATTTAACCCTTTAGTAGACAAAATAATACCAGAAAAAATGATAATTTTAGATCAATGGGCAATAGGAAAAGCGAAGTTTATTCAAGAAGAAATTATAAAACATTATGCTAATTATAATTTTCATGAGGTAGTTCAATCTTTAATGAAATTTTGTTCAATTTATATGGGATCTTTTTATTTTGAAATTATAAAAGATCGTCAATATACTGGAAAAAGTAATAGTTTAGCTCGTCGAAGTTGTCAAACTGTTTTGTTTCATATAGCAGAAGCTTTAGTACGATGGATTTCTCCAATTCTTTCTTTCACTGCAAGTGAAATTTGGGATAAATTGCCAGGTCAACATGCAAAATATGTTTTTACTGAAGAATATTATAATACTTTATTTGAATTAAATATTATTGAAAAACTAGGTGATAATTTTTGGAATAAATTATTTATTATTCGTAGTGAAGTTAATAAGGTTTTTGAAAAGGCTCGTTTAGATAAGCTAATTTGCAGTTCATTAGAAGTTTCAGTTAATTTATATGTAAATATAGAATTTGCTGAAATACTTAATTATTTTGGAAATGAATTACGTTTTATATTGTTAACTTCAGAAACTCAAGTTATTGATATTTCTAAAGCTCCCCTTTCAGCAAAAAACAGTGAAATTAATGGGTTAAAAATTTCTTTTAAAAAAGCAAATGGTAATAAATGTCCTCGTTGTTGGCATTATGCTACGGATATTGGTCAAGTAGAAAAATATGTGGAGTTGTGTGGTCGCTGTATTACCAATATAGTTGGTAATGGTGAAATACGTAAATTTGCTTAATGAAAAAAAATATTCATTCTAACGGATTGTTTTGGTTATGGTTAAGTGCTTTAGTGTTTTTTATTGATATTTTCACTAAAAAAATAATTTTTAATAATTTTGAATTATATTCATATATAAAATTGATGCCTTATTTGAATATTACTTATGTAAGAAATTATGGAGTTGCATTTAGTTTTTTAGCTCATCAAAAAACTTGGGAATTTTATTTTTTTGTATTAATTGCGATTATAATTTGTATAATATTAATTCTAATAATGTATTATCAAGAAATTAAAAAAAAAATAAATAATATTGCTTATTCAATTATTATAGGCGGTGCTTTAGGTAATTTATATGATCGTATTGTTTATGGATTTGTTATTGATTTTATTGATTTTCATATAAATAATTTACATTGGCCAATATTTAATATTGCTGATATAGCAATTTGTATTGGTGCTGGATTAATTATTTTAGATCATGTGATAGATTTTTGATATAATGTAATCATACTTTTTTTATTTTTTTATACTAAATTTTTAAAAAAATTTTTATGTAATAATTTTTATTATTATATTACAGTTAATAAGGATTATATTATTTTGATAAAAAAGAATATTTAAAAAATAATATTTTTTTAAAAATCGTTATATTTTACATTGTTCTAACTTTAATTTAGATTTTTTAGTTAATATTTGATAAATATTTCTTTTAAAAGAAGAAGTAATAATATTTTATAAAGAAATATTTTTTGTAAAATTAAAATTTCAAAAAATCAGAAATTGGAGTAACATATGAAAATATTGCTAGCCAACCCAAGAGGTTTATGTGCTGGTGTAAATCGTGCTATTACGATTGTGAATCGTGCGCTATTTTTGTACGGTTCTCCAATTTATGTACATCATGAAGTAGTACATAATCGTTATGTAGTTGAAGATTTTTGTAAACGTGGTGTAAAATTTATTGAAAAAATATCTGAAGTACCTTATGGTGCTATTTTAATTTTTTCTGCTCATGGTGTGTCGCAAGAAATTCGTAAAGAAGCCAAATCACGTAATTTAAAAATGTTATTTGATGCCACTTGTCCATTAGTCACTAAAGTACATATGGAAGTTATTCGTGCCAGTAAAAAAGGGCAGGAAGTAATTTTAATTGGTCATTTAGGTCATCCAGAAGTAAAGGGTACGATGGGACAATATAGTAATCCTTTTGGTGGTATATATTTAATTGAATCCAAAGAAGACATTCCAAAATTAAATTTAAAGAATAAAAACAACCTTTGTTTTGTAACACAAACTACATTATCAGTTGAGGATACTTCTTGTATTATTGAGGAATTAAAAAATCGCTTTCCAAATATTATTAGTTCACATAAAAATGATATTTGTTATGCAACAACTAATCGTCAAGAAGCAGTACGTAAATTATCTTATCAAGTTGATATTGTACTGGTTATTGGATCTAAAAATTCCTCAAATTCTAACCGTCTTAATGAATTAGTAAAAAGAATAGGCAAAAGAAGTTTTTTAATTGATTCTGTTAATGAAATTAAAAAACATTGGTTTAATAATGTAAGTGTTATAGGTATTACTGCTGGTGCTTCTGCACCAGATATTCTTGTTAATAATGTGATTAAATACTTAAAAACTTTAGGTGTTTATCAAATAAAAGAACTTTATGGTCATAAAGAAAAAAAATTTTTTCAGATTCCAAAAGAGTTACGTATAAAAATTAACGAATAATACAAGTAATAAATATTATTTAAGATAGTATATTTTTTATAAAGTTCGTATTTCATAATATTTTTTATATATGACATTATTTACAATAAGTTTTTTTATTTTTTTTTAAAATAGATTTAATAAAATTTTTATATTTTAAGTAATAATTGAAGTTTTTTTAAAATAAATTATTTATGTATTATATTTTATCTAAAATGAGAAAAAAATGATTACTGCAAAAAATGTTCGTGTCGCTATCGCAGGTGTTGAAGGGCGCATGGGAAGTATGTTAACAAAATTTATTGTGCAAAATAAAAAAGTTTTTTTAGGTGCAGCATTAGTAAAAAAAGGTTCTAATATAATTGGAATTGATGTTGGTGAATTATTGGGTGTAAATCCTCTAAATATTATGATTACAGACGATCTGATTAATGTATTAAATGATTTTGATATTTTAATTGATTTTACTAATCCTAAAAATACAAAATATTTATTATTAGTATGTAAAAAATATAAAAAAAGTATGATTATTGGTACTACAGGATTTAATGAAATTGAAAAAAAAAATATTCAAGAAACTTCAAAAGCAATTCCAATTGTATTATCTGAAAATTTTAGTATCGGTATTAATGTTATGTATAAATTATTGGCGATTACAGCAAAACTAATTGGTGATTATAATACAAGAATTGTTGAAACTCATCATAAAAAGAAAGTTGATATACCATCAGGAACAGCTTTACAAATAAAAGAAATTATTTGTAATAATATTGAAGTGAACTCTAAAAGTTTTTGTATTAATGAAAAAATAATTTTTTCTAATGACAAAAGAAAAAATAATATTAATATTGTAAGTATTAGATCTGAAAATATTATTGGTGAACACAAGGTTATTTTTTCTACAATTAATGAAAGACTGGAAATTAATCATAAAGCATTAAATCGTACAATTTTTGCATATGGAGTGGTAAAAGCGTGCTTATGGTTAAAAGAAAAAAAAGTGGGATTATATAGCATGCAAGATGTATTAAACATTTAATCTTTTTAAGATATTTTTTATATTTTTAAAAAAATATATTTTTTTTAAAAATTAAAAAAAATAATATATTTAAATATTTAAAATATAAGGATATTTTTTTTAAATTAAAAATTTATATCTATAAAATTATAATATTTTAAAAATATTTAATGTTATTTTGATAAATATAGAATTACCAGTATTGTTCACTAGTAATTTGTCCAATTTGACTGCGTAAGTTTTTTTTCATTCCTCTTTGTATTTTTAGTAAATTTTGTGTATCTTTAACCATATTCGGATTGCCACAAAGCATAACATGACTGTTTAATGGATTAAGATTTGCTTTTACTGCTTTTTCTAAATGTCCATTTTCAATTAATGTTGGAATGCGACCTTTTAATGTTCCATTTATATTTTCTCGACTTATAATAGTTTGAACTTTTAATTTTCCTTTGTATTTTTTTTCTAATTTTTTAATTAATGGTAAATAACTTAAATCTTTAGCATAACGTACGGCATGTACGAGAATAATTTTATTAAATCGAGATAAATCTTTGCCAAATTGTAAAATAGATAAAAAAGGACCAATAGCTGTTCCTGTGGATAGCATCCATAAAGTGTTTGCAGTGGGTAATATTTCTAATAGAAAGAATCCAGCAGATTTCTTGGTTATATAAATAGAATCACCTGTATTTAATTTTGCAAGATGTGGACTCAGTTTACCATATGGTACTTTTATCAGATAAAATTCTAATTTTTTCTCGTTTGGAGCGTTAACGTAGGAATAAGCTCTTTGTATGCGCTGACCATTTATTTTTAAAGCAAGTTTAGTAAATTGTCCTGGAATGAATGGTTCAATTGCAGCATTAATTGTTAAACTAAATAAATAATTATTCCATTTGTGATTTTTAATAATGTTTCCTTTTATCCAATTTGTCATATCTTTATTTCTCTATATTGTAATTTTATTTGATATTTTGATATATTTTTTGTATTATTATATAATTAAAAATATTAAGAATGATTATTATTACTAAAAATATTTTTAAATTAATTATAAAAAGTAATTATTAAAAATAATTTATATTAAATTATTTTAACTTTTTTAATTAATTTGATATTAATTTTAATAAATTTTTTATCATTTTTTAAAATGGTTATTATTAAAGTTATTTTTATTTTTTTATTTAAATTTATAAAGATAAATTTAAGTGTTTTTTTGCCAGTCTTTAACACGTAAAACTGCTTTTTTCCATCCATTATATCTGTAGTTTCTTTCAGTAGTTGCAATTTCAGGAGTAAAAGTTTTTTCTATATTCATTTTTTCTTTTATTTCATCTAAATTTTTCCAAAAATTTATTGCTAAGCCAGCTAATAAAGCTGCTCCTAAAGCACTACTTTCACGAATTATAGGACGTTCTACACAAGTCCCTAATATATCAGATTGAAATTGCATTAAAAAATTATTTTTTACTGCACCGCCATCAACGCGTAATGATTTTAATTGTGTATTTGTATCTTTTTGAATTGCTTCTAATACATCACGTGTTTGATAAGCGATTGATTCTAATGTAGCTCTAATAATATGATTACGATTAGTGCCACGTGTTAAACCAAAAATAGCACCACGAGCATATGGATCCCAATATGGTGCACCTAATCCTGTTAAAGCTGGAACAACATAAACACCATTATTACTTTTTACTTTATTAGCAAAATATTCTGAATCATTGACATCATCAATTAATTTTAGCTCATCGCGTAACCATTGTATAGAAGCACCTGCCATAAATACGGCACCTTCTAAGGCATAATTTACTTCACCTTTAGGTCCACAAGCAATAGTTGTTAATAACCCATGATTAGAAATTTGAGTTTTTTTACCTGTGTTCATTAATAGAAAACAACCTGTTCCATAAGTATTTTTAGCCATACCAGGTTGTACGCATAATTGCCCATATAATGCTGCTTGTTGATCACCGGCAATTCCAGCTATTGGGATACGCACTCCTCCTTTACCACCAATATTTGTTTGTCCATATACTTTTGAAGATGGACATACTTTTGGTAACATATTTTTTGGAATATTAAAGGCATCTAAAATTTTTTGATCCCAATCTAATTTATGAATATTTAATAGCATAGTACGGGATGCATTGGTAAAATCAGTAATATGAACACGTCCTTGTGTCATCTTCCATACTAGCCAGGTGTCTACAGTGCCAAAGAGTAATTCACCATTTTTTGCTTTTTCATAGGCACCATCAATATTTTCTAGAATCCATTTTAGTTTTGTTCCAGAAAAATATGGATCAATAACAAGGCCTGTATTTTCACGAATATATTTTTCAAGTTTTGGATTATTTTTTTTAAGTTGAGTGCAGAAATCAGCAGTACGTCTACATTGCCAAACAATTGCATTATAAATGGGTCTACCAGTTTTTTGTTCCCAAACAATAGTAGTTTCTCGCTGATTCGTTATTCCAATTCCTGCAATTTGATCACTCCTGATATCAGAAATTGCTAATGCTTCAGTAAGAGTAGCACTTTGTGTTGCCCATATTTTTATTGGATCATGTTCTATCCAACCAGGTTTTGGGTAAATTTGCAAAAATTCACGTTGAGAAATATTAATAATATTGGCATCATGATCAAAAACAATAGTACGTGAGCTTGTTGTTCCCTGATCAAGTGCTATGATATATTTTTTTTTTGATATGATCATTTTTTATAGTTACCTAATTTACTAAAAAATTATGTATCATTATTTTATATTTTTACGTTTTGATTGGTATGGTAAATTAATATAAATTAATTTTTTATAAATGTATGCAATAATAGCAACTTATTTTTTTTAGAGGAGAAGAGGTATATAATTAAAAATTTTTATTTATAGAAATATTAATTTAATCAGTAAGATAAATTATTGGTTTTAGATAAAAAATGAATAAAATATAATATAAATTTATTTTATTTTATTCTGTAAGATGTAATATAATAAAATTTAGATAAAAAAATAATTATAATTATAAAGTTTTATAATATTAAAATTAATATATTTTTTAATTAAAAAATATTAATTATAAAAAATATTTTCTTTAAGAAATTACCATTTAAATTATTTATATTATAAAAATAGTTTAAAAAAATAATTGTTATATAAAATATTTTTTAAAAAAACTTTTTTAAGTTGTATAAAATTATAAAGTCATTTATTCTTAATCTGGAAAAATAATTCTAAAAAAATATATAAAAATAATTTTTTATAATTTTAATTATTTTATTATATTTATAGTTTCAAAGAAAATAAAAAAATATAATTTAGTTATTTTAAAAATAAGACATATTAACTTATAATTTATATTTTTAAATATTAATTGTATTTTTTTTTCTTGTAATAAAATTTAAATAATTTTAAATTATTTTTAAATTAATTTCTTAAAAAAATAATTTTTATTTATAAAAAGGTAAATATTTCTGGTTTAACACAGTATTAAAAAATATATTTTTTATATTTTTTAGTCTTTTAAGTATATAAAAATAAACTATTTTTTTGTTTATTTTTATAACTTAATAATTATTTATCATAATGTAGTATTTTTTATAATGTAGTATTTTTTATATTTGTATTTTTTTATAATTAAATAAATATTAATAAAAATTATTAATAAAAATTATTTTTAATACTAAATTATAATATTTTTATAAAATTAAAAAAATATTATATGATAATTTCAAGTTATAAAAGATAAAATATTTTTTTTAAAAATAAATATCTTAATAAAATATTATTTAAAATAAAAAAAAGAATATAAAAAGATTTTTAATATTTTTTATTGTTTATTGAAAAGACGTATTTTATAAATAAATTTAAAAAAATAATTTATTATACGGTTTTTATTTTTTTTAAAATTTTATATATTTTTTATAAAATATTTTAGGATTATAAATATTTTTTTATATTTTAAAAAAATTAACTAACTAATATTTTATGTATTTTTTTATAATTATAGTCGATACTATTGAATATAGTAATGATATTATTAAAAACAATATTTTTTTAAAATGCAAGATATTTTTTATAAATAAAAAAATATCATATGTTTTTTTAAAAAAATTCTAATACAAATGATTACATACAAAATACGCATAAATTATAAGTTTATTTAATTATTCATTAATTATTCATTAATTATTATATGTGTATTTGTAGTATTCTATAATAATATTTAAATCTTATTTTTTTAAATTCTTACTATGACATTATAAGTATTATTAATTAATAAATAAATTATTAATTAATAAATACAATGTATTATATTTATCTAATAAAAAAATTTAATTTTTGCAATATTTATAATAAATTTATTTTTTTATTTATAGCTTTATATAATATAATTTTTTTTTAATTTAAAAAATTATTTTTATGATTATAAAAATAATGATTATTATAATTTTTTATATCATAAATTATAAAATAAACTTGCTTAAATCTTCATCAGCAACCAATTCATCAAGATGTAAAGATACATAATCAGAATCAATTGTAATACTTTGTCCCTGACGTTCATTAGCATTAAAAGAAATATCTTCCATTAAACGTTCTAGTACAGTATGTAAACGACGGGCACCAATATTTTCTGTTTTTTCATTAACTTTCCATGCTGTTTGTGCGATTTTTTTAATACCATCTGGAGTAAATTCAATTTTTAAACCTTCAGTAGCCATCAATGCTTTGTATTGAACTGTCAAAGAGGCATTTGGTTCAGTTAAAATACGTTCAAAATCCTCTGTTGTTAATGCTTTTAATTCAACTCTGATCGGTAACCTTCCTTGTAGTTCAGGAATTAAATCAGAGGGGCTAACAATTTGAAATGCACCAGAAGCAATAAATAAAATATGATCAGTTTTTACCATGCCATGTTTAGTAGAAATTGTGCAACCTTCTACTAACGGTAATAAATCACGTTGTACCCCCTCTCTTGAAATATCTGGACCAGAGGTTTGTCCATGTTTGCAAATTTTATCAATTTCATCTATAAACACAATACCATTTTGTTCTGCTGCATCAATTGCTTTTTGTTTTAATTCTTCTTGATTAATTAATTTGGATGCTTCTTCTTCTATAATAATTTTAAAAGCATCTTTTATTTTCATTTTTCGTTTTTTATGTTTTTGTCCTGCAAGATTTTGAAATATAGATTGTAATTGACTGGTCATTTCTTCCATGCCAGGTGGTGCCATAATCTCAACACCAACTGCTGTTGCAGCAACTTCAATTTCAATTTCTCTATTGTCTAATTTTCCTTCTCTTAATTGTTTTTTGAAAGTTTCACGTGTTGTAGAAGATTCTATGTGTATATCTGGGGTTCCCCAATTATTTTTAGAAAGTGGTACTAAAACATCTAAAATGCGTTCTTCTGCCATTTCTTTTGCTCGATGACGGTTTTTTTCTATAGATTGTAGACGTACCATTTTTAATGCTGCATCAGTTAAATCACGGATAATAGAATCGACTTCTTTACCAACATAACCAATTTCAGTAAATTTTGTTGCTTCTACTTTAATAAATGGGGCATTTGCTAATTTTGCTAATCGACGGGCAATTTCAGTTTTACCAACACCAGTTGGCCCAATCATTAAAATATTTTTGGGTGTTACCTCTTGACGTAATATATCATTAAGTTGCATTCGACGCCAACGATTTCTTAATGCAATGGCAACAGAACGTTTTGCTTTATTTTGGCCGATAATATGATTATTTAATTCAGTAACAATTTCATTAGGTGTCATTGCAGACATTTTTAAATCCTTAAGATTTTGAAGAAAGTTCTTCAAAGTTAAAATTGTGGTTGGTATATATGCAGATATCGCTTGCTATATTTAAAGCTTTTTCTGTAATATCACGTGCATTCATTTCTGTATTTTCCAGCATAGCACGCGCTGCAGCTTGTGCATATGGTCCGCCAGAACCAATGGCAATTAAATCATGTTCTGGTTGAATAACATCACCATTTCCTGTAATAATTAGTGAGTTTTTTAAATCTATAATAGCTAAAAGTGCTTCAAGTTTTCTTAGCATGCGATCGG
Organism: Arsenophonus sp.; assembly: GCA_031446105.1. Classification (GTDB taxonomy): domain Bacteria; phylum Pseudomonadota; class Gammaproteobacteria; order Enterobacterales; family Enterobacteriaceae; genus Arsenophonus. The sequence goes on along the minus strand of CP132907.1, from coordinate 601,622 downwards.
TGCGCCAATCTTTTGCTAATTCAACAGCTGCTTTGATTAAATTACCTTGATGAATTTCTATTTTTTTTTCAAAAAGTTCAAACAATGTGAACGCATCAGCAGTACCTCCAGCAAATCCAGCAATAATTTTATCATTGTAAAGACGTCTTACTTTACGGACATTACTTTTCATGACTGTATTGCCCATGCTTGCTTGTCCATCACCTCCTATGACGACTTGATTATTACGACGAACACTTAAAATTGTAGTCATTCATTATCCTTATATTTATTGTAATTAAAAATATTTGATTATATTTTTTCATTATGGTACAGAATAAAGTTTACATTTATATTATTAGGAATGTAAATCGAGTGGGAAAAGATGATTTTTCAACCCTTAGTATTATGAAGAATGCAATTTGATAAATCTATAGATTTTAGTTGATTATTTATAATTTTTCTTATTTTTTAGTGATAAAGAACTATTTTTCTTATATATAATCTGATTTTTTATTATATTGTTTTTTTAAACCTAAAAATATTACATTGTTTTTAATAGATTTTATTGGTTTATTTTTTTAAATAATAGATATTTTATTTTTTTTAAATAATTTTTATTAATTCTATTTTGTTTCCTTAAAGTAGATTGTTATATAAAAGTATTTTTTGATAAAAAAATAATTTTTATTTTTTTGTTTTTTATATTTTTTTGTTGATTGTATATAAAATTTTCATTAGGAACATTATTTTTTGTTATTTATTTTATTAATTAATTATTTTTATCAGTTAAATAAGATAATTAGTATTATTTATATTTGATTTTATTTAATTAGTGAAATGAATTTTTAAAATCACTATCTTTTTTTAATTCTTGTATGTAATTCCAGCGTTCTTTAGGTTTTGGTGAAAGATTATCCATATTTAACATATCTGTATTTTTTAAAGAATATTTATAAATTATTGATTTATTTAAAGAAGATTTATTTATTATATGATTTTTTTTTCTATTTGATAGATAATATAAGCTAATTATACAAATGCTTATTATAATACCAACTTTAAAAAAAAATATTTTTTAATTTTTTTATTTTTCTCAACTCTTTTTTTACGAGATGTTTTGTATTTTTTATTTATGTAATCTTTTTGTATCACTTTTATATTCGCTAATAATTAATAAAAATATATTTTTAATTTATTTTTATATTACTATTTTTATCAGTTATCATCAGTATTTAACATAACAAATATTGAGTAATTATCATATTTATGAGATGTAATTGATTAAAATTTATATTTATATATTTTTGTGCAAGTTATACATCATAATACTATTATATATATCACAATACTATTATTTTAATATAATTTTATTTTTTAATAAAATAATATATAAATTTATTAAAAATTATAGATAATTATTTATTAAGTTTTTTATATTTTTATAAATATTTTTTATTTATTAAATATATTTTCTTTTTAAATATTAAATTCAATTATTAATAATAAAATTATTTTTTAATGTTTTTAATAAATATATTTTTTTTATTTTGTTAAGCTTCAGCTATTAATTAATTTTTTTATAAATTTATTTTTTAAATTAAGATTCATAAAATTTGTTTTTGTAAAAATAAATATTTTTTTATAAGTTAATACTCTATTCCAATTTTAATATTTAATTGGATCGACATCAATAGTCCATTTTACTTTATAACTTTCTGGAGATGTTATAATTGTAGGTAATACTGTTGATAATATTATTTTTAAATAAGACTTTGAAGGATGTTGTAATAATAATTGCCAACGAAAACGTCCTACTTTTTTAGATAAAAGTGCAGGTATAGGACCTATAATAAAAAAATTTTTATCATGATTATTATATTTTTCCATGATATTTTCTCGTATTTTTTTTAAAAAATTTATTGCAGATTCTTTATGATAACCTTCTGAACGGATTATTATATGATTTGTATATGGTGGCAAAAAAACATTACATCTTTCTTTTAATATTTCTTTTGCAAATTCATTATAACCTTTTTTTAATAAAGTTAATACTAATGGATTGTCAGGATAATAGGTTTGCAAAATTACTTCTCCTGTTTTTATCTCATTTTCAGCATATCTGGATATTTTAGTGTATATTTGCGCAAATTTTTCAGTAGCTCTGTAATCACTAGAAAAAAGTGGATAATCTGTATTTAGTAATGCTACCAAAGTAACATGTGGAAAACGATATTTTTTTATTAATATTTCTGTTCCAATAAAAATATGGTTGCCTTTTTTATAGATATTTTTTTCTAATTTATTTTTAGATATAAATTTTGTCGTATCTTTATCAATGCGTGTAATTGGTATTTTAGGAAAAAGTTTTTTGATTGCTTCTTCTAGTTTTTCGGTTCCTAAACCAAAAGGAAAAAGATGATTTGAATAACATAGTAAACATTTTGTTGGAATAGGTTTTTGAATGTTACAATGATGACATTTTATTTGATTTTGATTACGGTATACTGTATAATATTTTTCACATCTTAAGCATTTTGCAATCCAATTGCATCGATGACATATTAATGTTGGTGAATAGCCTCTTCGATTTAAAAATAGTATAATTTGGTTGTTTTCTTTTAGATGATTTTGTATAGATTCTATTAATAGTTTTGACATTCCATATTTTAATGGTTGTCCTGTTAAAGTGATTAAATTTTGGACAATTTTTTTATAAGCAATTTCACAAGTAAGATCTAAGCGATGATATTTTTTTTTTTCAATATTATACAGACTTTCTAATGAAGGTGTTTCTGTGCCTAAAATAATTGGAATGTTTGTTTTTTTTGCTAAAACAATAGCGAGGTCTCGTGCATGATAACACCATCCTTCTTGTTGTTTATAAGAATGATTGTTTTCTGAACAAACGATAATTAAACCTAAATTAAAAAAAGAAGTAAATAATGCTGAACGAGTACCAATAATGATAGCATTTTTACCTTTTTTCGTGCGTAACCAAATTATGAATTTTTCAGTATTACTTAATGATGAATGTAGAACATCAATTGGGATATTGAATCTTTTTTTAAACTCTGTAACAGTTTTTAGTATTAAACTAATTTCTGGTATCAGAACTAATATTTGTTGACCTTTACTTAGAAGTTTCTCAATTACATTTAAATATACTTCTGTTTTACCAGAACCTGTATCTCCAATTAATAACCAAACTTTAAATGTTTGATTAGAATTAATTTTGTTTATTGCATATAATTGTTTTTCATTTAGTTTTTTTTTAATAAAATTTTTTAGATCAAGATGCCAATTTTTTATTAAATTTTTTTTTTCTTTTTTTAATTTATAAATTAATTTTAATTTAGATTGTTTGTTTTTTTTTCTAAATTTCAATTGGGATTTTGAAATATGATTTATTTTTTTTTCATTTCTTAATAGCACAGGTAATGCATAAAAAAGAACTTTACCAATTGGGTAATGATAATATTGATACCCCCAAATTAATAATGACCACAAGTTATCTGAAAATAATGATTTTTTATCTAAGATTTTTTTAATATATTCTAATTTTAGATTATTTTTTTTATTATTTTTTTTATATGTTACTATTATTCCTATATATATATATATACCGAATGGTACCAATACCCTGCATCCCTTTTCTGGTATTGGGGAATTAGATGGTAATTTGTAATCAAAAGTACGCATAAAATGAATAGGAAGTGCAACTTTCACGATAATCATTTTTTACTATTTCCAAATAATTATAATTAGATATATTTAATTATTTTTTAATAATAAAAAAATAAATATAAATTTTATTGTGCTTAAAAGCAAAATTTTATATTATTTTTTTATAATAAAAATTTTAAATTATTTTTTAGATTTTAATGATTATGATATGTTATTAAAATTGCAATTTAAAGGATTTTTGTATGAAAAAAAATATTCATCCTAAATATCACAAAATCACTGCAACTTGTTCTTGTGGGAACATAATGTTAATTAAATCAACTTTACATCACAATATTAATTTAGATGTTTGTGGTAAGTGTCATCCATTCTATACAGGTAAACAGCGTAATATGATTACTGGAGGTCGTATTGATAGATTCAAGAAAAGATTTAATATGTCAGTACTTAAAAAATAATTATTATATTATTTTTTATTAATTTAGTAAATTTTTTATTATAAAAATTTTTAGCTTCAGGTGTTTTTTTATTTTTTTAGAAAACGTTTTTATTTTTATAGCTAAAAAATAAACTTAATTTTTATTCATACAATTAACATTGATTGTTAAATATAATAATTGCGATTATTATTTTTTTAACGATTGATATTATAAATAAATATTTTTAAAGTATAATAACTATTTATTACAATTTTTAATAAATTAAATAGCAATATTTTTTCCTTTTCAATTAATAAATCATAAAATAAATCACATTAAATTACTCTTTACTAATACTATTGTTAGTTTTATATAATTTAATAAAATTAAATATTTTAAATTTTTTTTGATAAAAAATCATCTATTTTTTATATATTTAAAATATTATTTATCTATTTTTTATATTGGTTATTTTTTAAAATTTTAATAATTTTTTTATTTACAAATTTTAAAATATATTAAAAATTTAGGTAATAGAAAATTATATAAAGATATTAAATAATATTTTTTATATGCTTAGATAAAGAGGTAATGTTATATAATGAATAAAATTAAAAAAAAAATTATAAGATATCAAAATCGTCAATTACATAAATTTGGTGGCAGTAGTTTATCTGATGTAAAATGTTATAAACGGGTAGCTAATATTATAGAGAAATGTAGTAAACCAGGTGATTTAATTGTAGTATCTGCTGCAGGAATAACTACTAATCAATTAATTAATTGGTTAAAATTTAGTAAAATTAATCATAATTTAGCTAGTAAATTTCAAGAATCAATACGCTCTTATCAAGAGAATCTTATTATTAAACTTTTAAGTAAAAAAAAAGCTAATTTATTAAAATTATTTTTTTTAAGTGATTTTACTCATTTAATTAAATTATTAAATAAACCAATTGATAATTGTGTTTATTCTGAAATTGTTGGTCACGGAGAAATTTGGTCAGCACGTTTGATGTCTGCTATATTAGAAGAATTTGGAATATCTAGTCAGTGGTTAGATGCTAGGCTTTTTTTACGCGCAGAATATTCTTCTCACCCAAAAATAGATGAGATTGCTTCAAGACAATTATTAGAAAAATATTTACAAAAATATTATAATAAACGTTTAGTGATTACAGGTTTTATTGCTAAAAATAAAAAAGGTCAAACAGTATTATTGGGTCGTAATGGTAGTGATTATTCGGCAACACAAATTGGTGCATTAACTGGAGTTAATAAGATAACCATTTGGAGTGATGTTGTTGGAATATATAGCGCTGATCCTCATAAAGTAAAAGATGCCTATTTATTACCATTATTGAGTTTTGATGAAGCAAAAGAATTAGCACGTTTAGCAGCACAAGTATTGCATTCCAGAACTTTGCAACCAATTTCTTCTACAAATATTGATTTGCAATTTAGATGTAGTTATGATCCTGATAAAGGATCAACAAAAATAGCTCGTACAGTAGAATCTAATAAAGATATAAAAATTATTACCAGTAATGATAATGTTTGTTTAATAGAAATAATTTTGTTTAAGCATCAAAATTTTTTAAAAGTATATAAAAAAATTAATTTATTTTTAAAAAAAAATCAAATATTTCCTTTAGCAGAAAGGGTAAATTTGAAAAATAAATTAATTCAGTTATGCTATACCAAAGAAGTAGCGCATGGTATTATGTATGAGTTAAGTAAAATTGCTATAATTAAAAAAAATATATCTTTACGTGATTGTTTTTCTTTAGTGGCAATCGTAGGTACTGGAATTTGTAAAAATTCTTTATATAAAAATTGTTTTTATCAACATTTAAGAAATCAACCAGTAGAATTTTTTTGGCACTCTAAAAAAGATATCAGTTTAGTTGCAGTTTTAAGTACCAATAAAACATTATATTTAGTGCGAGAATTACATAAAAGTTTATTTTTATTAAAAAAATATTTTAAATTAACTTTATTAAATAAGAGTAAGATTAATTTTTTTTATTTAATTAGAACAAAATATTTTTTATATATATAAAAAAATAAATATTAAATAATAATATTATTTTTTTAAGTAAAAATATTATTTTTAAGATATATATATTAATATATATAAGGTTATAATATGGATAATTATATTAATCAGAAATATCAAAAAATTAAATTTTTAAAATTATTCTTTATTTTTTTTAAAATAAAAAAGTTGATTTAAAAAAAATATTAATAAAAAATAAATTTATTTTTTTAATTTTATATTTTATTCGTAATATATAAAAATATTTTTTATTGAATATAAAATAAAATTTAATTTGAATGTTAATATATTAGAGCAAAATTTATTTTTTTATAAATAAAAATTTTTATGATATATTATTTATAATTTATTTTTGTCAATTTTAAATTATTTTTATCATATAAGTGTTTTTTATTATTTTTATATTTTCAGTATTACTTAAATAATTTATTAAAAATATATATATTTTTATATTCATTCCCTTTTTTTGTGAATTCATGCGATTATAAATTATAAAAGTTATCAATAATATTTTATTTAGATATTTTTTTAAAAAAATGTAATATAAATAGTAAATTATTGGTCATAAAATTTTATAATTTATATAATTTTGAATTTTTTAGTAATAAAATTATTATTTTAATTTATTTTTTATTTTTTTTGTTGATATAGAATATTAATTATATTTGTATAGAATATTAACTATTAAAATGAATAATTTTATTTTGTGATTGTTATATAAAATTTATCACATTTTTTGTTATTAAATAAAATTTAACAATAAAATGAGGTATGTGAATGTATTATTTTAATATTTATGATACGTTTTTAGCCACTATTTTAGTAGTGTTATTTGGTCGTAAACTACTTCAATCAATTGCTTTTTTAAAAAAATATACTATACCTGAATCTATTGCGGGTGGAACATTTTTTGCATTAGTATTTTTATTATTGCAAATATTTTTTGATTGGAAAATAAATTTTGAATTGTCTTTACAAGAACCAATGATGTTGTGTTTTTTTGCAACAATTGGTCTAAATACAAATTTAATTAATTTTAAAATAGGAGGTAAAACATTATTAACTTTTATTTTTGTTGTTTTTGGTTTATTAATTGTTCAAAATACAGTAGGTATTATTTTATCTAATTTATTAGGTTTAAATCCACTAATTGGATTATTATCTGGTTCTATTACTTTATCTGGTGGACATGGTACAGGTGCTGCTTGGAGTAAAATTTTTTCTGAATATTATAGACTTCAGAATGCTAATGAAATTGCTATGGCTTGTTCAACATTTGGTTTAGTTTTTGGTGGATTAATTGCTGGCCCGATAGTACGATTTTTAATGATTAATATAAAAAAAAATAATATTGCAAAAAAAAATAATAATCATATTAATAAAGAACTTACGGTATTTGAAAAAATGCAAAAAAGACAATTCATTAGTTCTTTAGTTTTTATAGAAACATTAGCTATGATTACTATTTGTATAGTAATAGGTAAATTTTTTTCTCAATGGTTGGAATTAAGCTACAATTTTACTTTGCCTACTTTTGTTTCTGTATTGTTTACTGGAGTGATTTTAAGTGCTATTTGGCGATTTTTAGGTTGTCATAAATATTTTAAGTATGTAGTTTCTTTTTTGGGTAATGTTAGTTTATCATTGTTTTTAGGGATGGCTCTAATGAGTTTAAAGTTATGGGAACTTTCTTCTGTAGCAATACCTATATTAATTATTTTAATTATACAAGGGATTGTAATGGGGTTATATGCTATTTTTGTTACTTTTCCAATTATGGGAAAAAATTATGATGCTGCAGTAATTTCAGGAGGTCATTGTGGATTTGGGTTAGGTGCTACTACTACAGCAATTGCTAATATGGAAGCAATTACAAAAAAATTTGGTCCTTCTTATTTAGCGTTTCTTGTAGTACCTATGGTTGGTGCTTTTTTCATAGATATTCTTAATGCTTTAGTTATTAAATTTTATTTATTACTACCTATATTTAATGCATTATGATTATATTATCACATTAATATAAATTTAAGTTAAGAAAATATAGATTTATAATAAATATTTTTAATTTTAACAAATCTATTTTTAATAGATGGACTATAAAAGTTATTAAATAAAAGTTATTATAATTTTACTTTTTATATATTTTTATTAACAAATAAGCATTAAATTTTATTATTTTAATTGATATATCAATTAAATTTTTTTGATAATATATTTTTTTAAAACAATAAAAATATACTATTTATTTTATAAATATAAGTTAAGTAATATTTTTATTTTAAAAATTAATAAAAAATAAACTTATTTATCTTTTTTAGTATTTATATTTTTTAAGTACTAAAATATAAAATATTATTAATTACTTTACTTAAATGATCTAATTATTCTGGTATATCAGATTATCTTTTTTTGTATAGTTATAATATTTTTTCTATTTTTTTGCTATTTAATTTTTTGTGATATTTTTAAATTAAAAAGCGAGTTAATAAATCAGTAAATATTAAATAATATATAAAAAAATAAGATTTTTTATATTTCTTTAATAAGAATACATTGATATATATTTATTTGAATAATTCTTGATCATTTTTTTTAAATATCGATAAAGATATTTTTTATAAATTGATTTTTATAAAAATATTTTTTATATTTCCTATTTTTTGTATAAATTATTTTTTAAATATTTTTTATTTTTTATGATTTTTTTAATTATTTTTGATGATTTAAATATTTTAATATATTTTAATTTCTTATATTAATTTAGTTTATTAAATAATAATTAATTAATTATCTATATATGAATCGCACTTTCTTTTTAATTTTTTTTTGTTATTTGTTTATTATTTTTAGTTTTATATTTTAACTGAAAATTTTATAAATATATAATAGGATTTAAATTTTATAATAGGTTTTTTCTTATTTTTTAAGTATTTAAAATTTAATTTTTAAAAAGATAAGATTAAAAGCTAAATTTATGCTATTAATGTAAAATAACATATAAAATTTGTATATTTATATCAAATAATTTGTTTAATTTTTTTAGATAAAAATATATATTTTTTAAAAATTTAATTGTAAATTAATTTATAAGAGTTATTTTTTTAATAATTTTAATAAATTTTTTTTAATTTTATCTGTTACCTAATTTTTTTTAAATTTTTTATAAGAATGTAAAAATAACATTTTTTAAATTTTATTTTTTATTTTTTGTTTTTTTATAGTTTTCAGTATTTTTAAAAACTAAATATTATTAATTTATTTAAATTTAATTATATTTTATATAAAGAGATAATAGGGAGATACTTTATTATTTTTATTTTTTTAGTCTCATTCGATTATACATTTGTATATTGATGTGCGAAATGTGTTGTTACTCAAATGAAGCTAAAATGATTATTTAATTTTTTCCAGTATTTTGAATTGTTACATTTGTCATAAAATTATTTCAAAAAAACAAAATAATAAATAAATAATGATATTAAAACCTGTATTTATTCTGCTAATAATTTGTTAATTAAAGTATTATGTTTTATAATTTGACGTTTTAAACGTAGTCTTTCAGATCTAATAATAGATTGTAAATCTTTTAATGCAGTATTAAAATGATCATTAATAATGACATAATCATATTCTTTATAATGTCTTATTTCATCGACTGCTTGTGCCATGCGTTTATCAATTGTTGTTGTGATATCTTGTCCTCTAAAATGTAAACGACGAAGTAATTCATTTTTTGAAGGAGGAAAAATAAAAATACTGGGAGTATTTTTTATTTTTTGATGAATTTGTTGTGATCCTTGCCAATCAATATTTAAAAATAAATCTATGCCATTGTTGATTTTTTTTTCAACAAGGATGCGAGACGTACCATAATAATTACCAAAAACATAGGCATATTCAAGAAAATCATTATTTTTTATCATATTATAAAATTCTTTTTTTTTAATAAAATAATAATGTTGACCATGTTTTTCACCAGGACGGATTTTTCTTGTTGTATAAGAAATAGATACCTGTATATCGCAAAAAAAATGAGATTTTAATAAAGCTTTGATGAGGGCTGATTTACCTGCACCACTAGGTGCAGATATAATATATAAATTTCCTTTAATAATCATAATTTTTTATTTTTTTAAAATAGTTTATAAATATATTTTTTATATACTTCTTTATAATTTTTGAAAAAATATTTTAATAGAATGATTTTAAAATAATTATTAATTTTAAAATAATTATTATATAATACATCAATTTTTATTGATCTATAATTTTAGATAATAAAAATATTAAAGTATATTTTCTTTAAGAAATATAGAAGTAATTTGATATCATTATAAATGTTAAACAATTTTATAATGTTTATTTTTTAAGATAACAAATATTTTTGGATATAACAAAAAAATAATTTTATATAAAATTATTGATTTTTATTAAAATTATTCAATTATTTTTTTAAAAAAACAAATTATATATTTTAATAATTAATTATAAAATTTTTATTTTTCAATATTATAATTTTTATAAATTAGATGATTTATTTATTTTCATTAATTTTATAAAAATATTTTTATTTTTTGTTTTTATCTTGATAGATAAATAAATATAAAATATTTTTTATTTTTTTAACCTGATAATATTTTATAAAATTTAATATTTTTTCTTATATTTATATAAATGTTAAAATTAAATAATGTTATTTTTTTTATTTTTTTATTTTTTAAAAAATATTATTTTTTAAATGTTTATAGAGTGTTTTTTCTATTAATGGGTAAATTTCTAAATTAATGGGTAGATTTCTAAATTATAAACAAAAAAAACTTTTTCTTTTTTTATGAATTAAACAGTAATTTTTAATATATAATGACGAACAATTTTTATGGTTTAATGTACTTTTTTAAAATGGTTTTATTATTTTTTTAGTATAGAATAAAAAACTATTTTTTAAGTTTTTCTGCTATTTATATAGTTCTTTATAAACTACTAGAAAATAAATTTATTATATTGTTTATTAATCTAATATTTATAATTTACTTATTTACAAAAATACTGAAAACAATAAATTGTTAGTTAGAATTTTGATAGGTTTCATAAAGAGAATATTTTTTTAATTTCACGTAGATGTTTCTTAATAAAAAAATAATACTGGGATATTCGATTTTTATAAGCTTTTTTAATTAAAAGAGGAATTTTTTAGTTAAAAATCTAATTTAAGAATTTGTTGTTTGTAATTTATATTTTCAGTTGGATTAATTGTTTATAAAATAAAGATTACATCAATATCATCGGTAATTTTTAAAGATTTAAAATTAATGTTATATTTAAAGTATTTATCTAGTTAATATTTTTATTTTTTTCTAAATAAATACATAATTTTCTGATCTATTATTAAAGAATAATTCACATATTTTTATATTAAAGCAAAAAAAAATATTTTGTGTTTTATACTATTATTTAAAAAAAAATTTATAATAATTTAATGTAATATTATTGATATTCTGATTTAAATATTTGTTTAAATTATTTTTTATTTTTTTGATAATATTTTTTATAAATACTCTATTAAATTGTTAATTAATACCTATATTTACTAATTTTTTTTTGAAAATATTTGTCGATTTGAGGAATATCTGAAGAATTGCTTTCAGTTGGAATCCATGATATTGATTTCATGTAAACTGTTTCATGTAGATCTTTCATAATATTATAAATATTAGATAGATTAGAAAATTTTTAATAAATTTAGAATTTATAATATTTTTCATATTTATTTTAGGTTATTAAATAATAAAATATTATAGAATATTAATATTATATTAAATAATAATTATATAGAATAAAAATTCTATTTTTGAAATTAAATATAAGATTATAACAATATATTTCATATTTATATTTAATATTTTTATATTATAAAATTATAAAATATTTTTCTTATATTTTTATATTTAAAAATAAATAGTATCTTAATAAAAAAATTATATAAATAAAAAAATATTTTTCCTGATTATTATATTAAATTTTTTGTGTTTATTATTTAATAATATTGCTTAAAAATAAATTGTTGTTGATATTATTTTTTATAAAAGTATAAATTTTTTTGTGATATTTTTTATATAAATTAAATGTAATTTGTTATTTTAAATATAAATTTAAATATTTGCATATTTTTTTGTTATTTAATTTAAAAACTATATTTTAATTTTTTAAAGGTATTAATTTTAATAAATTTATAATTTATAATTATAATTAAGAGTGATTAAAAGAATGATTATTTATTGTATTAATAATTATGCAAATCTATCTTACTAAAAAATAAATATTTATTTTTTATATGATTTATTGTATATCTTGAAGATATTTAATCATTTTTTAATAAAAATCCTAAAAATATTTTTTATATTATATTTTAGGCATGGAATTAAGATTAATTGATAAAATCATATTTATGATATTAATTTTATATAGGTTTTGTTATAATTATATAGTGCAATATATAAAATAGTAATTCTTTTTATAAAAATTTCATAGAATATTTTGATGATTTGATAATGTAATAATTTTAAAATATTATATAAAAATCTTTGTTATTTATAACTTATTATTTTATATTAAAAAAATTATAAAAAAAATGTTAAAAATGACAAAATTAATAATTATTTTTGATATTTTTTACAAATAAATTATAAATATCTATCTTATAATTATATTAATTCTTATTTAGAAACAATTAATTTTACCAAATTTCAATTTATTCGAATTTAAATCTATAAAATGCAACATTTTGATATAAAAACTTTTCAAGGCTTAATTTTTGCATTAAAAAATTATTGGGCAAAAAAAGGTTGTACTATTATTCAACCATTAGATATGGAGATAGGCGCAGGAACATCGCATCCTATGACTTGTTTAAGAGCTATAGGAAAGGATCCTATAGCTCTAGCTTATGTTCAATCATGTCGTAGGCCGACTGATGGCCGATATGGTAAAAATCCTAATCGTCTTCAGCATTATTATCAATTTCAAGTTATCATAAAACCTTCTCTGGATAATATGCAAGAATTATATCTTAATTCTTTAAAATATTTGGGATTAAATCTTAAAATTCATGATATTCGTTTTATTGAGGATAATTGGGAAAATCCAAGTTTAGGCGCATGCGGAATTGGTTGGGAAATATGGCTAAATGGTATGGAAATTACTCAGTTTACTTATTTTCAACAAGTTGGAGGATTAGAATGTAACCCTGTTACAGGTGAAATTACTTATGGTCTTGAACGTTTAGCTATGTATATTCAAGATGTTGATAATGTTTATGATCTTTTATGGTCTACAGGTATTTTAGGAAACATTACTTATGGTGATATTTATCAACAAAATGAATTTGAACAATCAGTTTATAATTTTAAATACGCTAATATTAAATTTTTATTTAAATGTTTTGAAGAATATGAAAAAGAAACACAATATTTGTTATCACTAAAAATACCATTAGTCTTTCCATCTTACGAGCGAATTCTAAAAGCTGTTCACATTTTTAATTTATTAGATGCACGTAAAGCAATTTCGGTTACTGAGCGACAAAATTATGTTCTAAGGCTTCGTACTTTAACAAAGATGGTTGCAAAAGCTTATTACGATTCGCGTGAAGCAATAAAAATTTCTATGAATTAAACATGAAAACTGTAAGGTTAATTCATTATGCAAAAAACTTTTTTAGTAGAAATTGGCACAGAAGAGTTGCCACCAAAATCTCTTCGTTTATTGGCTGAAACATTTTCTAAAAATTTTGAAAATGAATTAAAAAAAAATTTCCTTAAATATAAAGAAGTCATTTGGTATGCATCTCCTCGTCGTTTAGCAATTAAAGTAATTAATTTGGCATTATATCAAACAAATAATGAAATAAAAAAACGCGGACCCTCAATAATGAATTCATTTGATTGTATTACGGGTAAATATACTAAAATAGCTGAAAGATGGGCTCAAGATTGTGGAATTACCCTTGATCAATCAGAACGATTGATTACTGATAAAGGTGAATGGTTACTATATCGTACTATGATTAAGGGAAAAGCGGCTAAGGAATTATTAAACACTATTGTTAATAAATCAATAAATAATTTTCCATTTCAGAAAATGATGCGGTGGGGTAAAAATAAAATAGCATTTATTCGTCCTGTGCATACTGTCATTATGTTATTAGGTAAAGATATTATTAAAGGTGAAGTTTTTGGTATCAAAAGCAGAAGAATAGTACATGGTCATCGATTTATGGGTAAATATTTGATTAGTCTTGATTCTGCTAAAAAATATCCGAGTATTTTATTTGAATATGGTAAAGTAATTGTTGATTACAAAGAACGCAAGAAATTAATAAAATATAAAATACAAGAAATTGCTAAAAAATTAGGTGGTTTTGTTAAATATAAAGATCATTTATTAGAAGAAGTAACAGCATTAGTGGAATGGCCAGTAGTATTAAGTGCAAAATTTGAAAAAAAGTATTTATTACTTCCTCAAGAAGTTTTAATTTATATTATGACAAATATTCAAAAATATTTTCCAGTATTTAATCAATTAGGCGATTTGATAACCGATTTTATTTTTATTGCTAATATTGAATCTTTAGAGCCAAAAAAAATTATTTTAGGAAATGAAAAAGTTATTCGTTCAAGATTAGCAGATGCTGAATATTTGTTTATGAAAGATCGCGAAAAAAAATTAGAAGAAAATTTTATATTATTAAAAAATGTTTTATTTCAAAAAAATCTTGGTACATTGTTAGATAAAACTAATCGTTTAGTTATACTATCCGTTATTATTGCAAAAAAAATTAATGCAAATATTAATTATGTTCATCGTGCTAGTTTATTATCTAAATGTGATTTAATAAGTCATATGGTTTTTGAATTTTCTGAGTTACAAGGTGTTATAGGAATGCACTATGCACTTTTAGATGGTGAAATAAAAGAAATTGCATTGGCTATTAAAGAACAATATCAACCTCGTTTTTCTGGTGATTCTTTACCGTCTACTAAAATTTCTATTTCAGTAGCTTTAGCTGATAAAATTGATATTTTAGTTGGTATTTTAGGGGTTAATAAGCATCCTAAAGGTGATAAAGATCCTTTTGCATTACGACGTATTGCACTTGGTATATTTCGCATTATTGTTGAAAATGCTTATGATCTTGATTTGTTGCAATTAACACAAGAATCTGTTAAGCTTTATGAAAGTAAATTAATCAACAAAAATATTGTTGATGATGTTGTTAAATTTATATTAGGAAGGTCTATTGTTTGGTATAAAGAACAAGGATATTCTGTAGATGTTATTCAATCTGTATTAGCTCTTTTCCCAACTAAACCTAAAGATTTTGATGCTAGATTAAAAGCAGTGACTTATTTTCGCACTTTATCAATATCCAAAAGATTAATAATAATAAATAGAAGAGTATCGAAAATTTTACAAAAAACAAATGAAAAATTAAATACACATGTTATTACTTCTTTTTTAAAAGCGCCAGAAGAGATTATTTTGGCCGCTAATATATGTATTTTAAAAGATAGATTATTGCCATTATTGTCAGAATATAAATATCAAGATGTATTAATGGAATTAGTTTTACTTAATGAAATAATTGATAATTTTTTTAATAATGTAATGGTGATGGATAGTGATAAATTAGTAAGAATTAATCGTTTAACATTATTAAGTCATTTACGTGCATTATTTTTACAAGTAGGAGATATTTCTTTATTAAAATAAAGAACCATTAAGTATTTTATTAACATTTATAATAAATTTTTTGATTTTTTAATTAATATTTAATAAATTAACTTGAAGTAAATTAAATTATTAAATATGAATATAATTTTCTTTTATTTTAAAATTTATATTTTTTTAAAACTTATATTTTTATGTTTAATATTATTTGAAAATATAAGAATTTTTAAAAAAATAAATAAAAATTATTTACTTATAACAAATACTTTTAATTATAAAAAATATTTTTTAAAAATATTTTTTTAAAGTTATGTAAATTAGTAATTATTTTTTAAAAAGAGATTTATAAAATTATTTAATAAAAATATTAAAAATTATTTTATATAATAAATATATTTTAATTTCATATAAAAAATCTTAGTAAATTTTGTAAAGATTTTTTATAAAAAATAAAATTTGTGTTTAATAGTAATTACTTATAAATTGTTTTTTATAATTTGAATCAATAAAATGGAATAAAATAAATGATAAATAATCATTACGATTATATTGTTATTGGTGGTGGTAGCGCTGGAATTGCTTCAATAAATCGTGCAGCTAAATATGGAAAAAAATGTGTTCTTATTGAATCAAATATTTTAGGTGGAACTTGTGTAAATGTTGGTTGTGTACCTAAAAAAATTATGTGGTATGCAGCGCAGATTGCAAAAGATATAAAAACTTATATGTCTGGTTATGGTTTTTATGATATTACTAATAAATTTGATTGGAAAAAATTAATTATAAATCGTCAAAAATATATTAATGCTTTGCATAAATCTTATGAATCCAGTTTACGTATGAATAATGTTAAAGTTATTAATGGATTTGCCCGTTTTATTGGTGATAAAATAATTGAAGTTAATGGTAATAAATTAACTGCTGATCATATATTAATTGCTACTGGTGGTCGCCCGATTCGACCTAATATTTTAGGTGCAGAGTATGGTATAGATTCAGATGGTTTTTTTAAGTTGACATCTTTACCAAGTCGAGTTGCAATTGTTGGTGCTGGTTATATTGCTGTTGAGTTAGCCTCTATTTTGAATGGATTTGGTAGCAAAGTGCATTTGTTATTTCGTCATCGTGCACCTTTGCGTCGTTTTGATTCTATGATTAGTGAATCATTTTTAAATATTATGAAAAATGAAGGAATAATATTACATTCTAAATCAGTGGTTAATTCTGTTGTCAAAAATTATGATGAAACACTTACTTTGTATTTAAAAAATGGTAAATCAATAATTATTGATATCTTAATATGGGCTGTTGGTCGTAAACCTATGACAGATAATTTAAATCTTTCTATACCAGGTATTTTATTAGATAGTAGTGGTTATATTAAAGTTGATAAATTTCAGAATACTAATATAAATAGAATTTATGCAGTTGGTGATAATACAAATAGAATTCATTTAACTCCAGTTGCTATAGCTGCTGGTCGTAGATTATCTGAACGTTTGTTTAACAATAAATCCAATGAATATTTAGATTATAATAATGTACCTACAGTAATATTTACGCATCCTCCAATTGGTTCGGTTGGTTTAACAGAAAAAGAAGCAATAGAAAAATTTGGTAATGATAATATAAAAATATATCAATCTTCTTTTATTTCAATGTATACAGCAGTTACTAATCATAATCAATCTTGTTATATAAAGTTAATTTGTTTTGGAAAAAAAGAAAAAATTATTGGCATTCATGGTTTTGGTTTTGGAATGGAGGAAATTTTGCAGGGTTTTGCTATTGCATTAAAAATGGGAGCAACTAAAAAAGATTTTGAGAATACAGTTGCCATTCATCCTACTGTGGCAGAAGAATTTGTAACTATTCAATAAATATTTTTTTATTTTATAAAAATTTTTTATATTTTTAGAATAAAAAATTATTAAGTATTTATTAAATATTAATAAGTCGATTAAAATTTTAATATATATTTTAAATTATCTAAAATATATTATTTTTTTATTTTTTTTAAATATAAAAATGAATATTTAAATTAGTTAACATATTTTTTTATTTTAAAATTTAATAAAAATTATATTTATTAATTTTTCATATACATATTTTGTATATTTGTTTTTTTATATTTTATAATAACATTATAACGTAATAATTAATGAGTAAATATGAATAAAATTTTTTTAACTTGTATTTATTTACTGGTATTTTTTGATGTCTCTGCTATGCATTATAAAGAAGGTATTGAGTTTGTTAAAATTAATAAAAGTATAAAAGACGCACCTACAGTATTAGAGTTTTTTTCTTTTTATTGTCCACATTGTTATGAATTTGATTATATTCATAATATATCTAAAAAAGTAAAAGAAAATTTGCCGCAAAATACGGTGATGGAACGTTATCATGTTAATTTTTTAGGTGAATTAGGTTCTGAATTAACAAAAGCTTGGATTGTAGCAAAAATATTTTCAATAGAAGAAAAAGTAATACCTTTTTTATTTGAAGGAATACAAAAAACAAAGTCAATTCATACATCAAATGATATTAAAAATATATTTTTTAAATTAGGTATAAAAATTAAAGAATACGATATATTGATAAATAGTTTATTAGTGAAATCATTATTTATGAAACAAGAAAAAGCAGTAAAAGATTTTCAATTAATTGGAGTACCAGCAATTTTTGTAAATGGAAAGTATATGTTATGTAATAATAATATAAAGGTTACTAAAAATTATAATTATCCTCAAATTTATTCTGAAATAATAAATTTTTTAATTAAAAAATAAAAATATTTTTTAAAAAATAACAATTGATTTATTAATATATAATAAAATAATTTATTAAGTATATTTTTTCAATATTTAATCTTAATTTATTGTTTTGATTTTAAATTAGTAATAAAAAATAGTTTTGTAATAAAAAATATTATTCCTTAATACTAATAATATATGGTTTAATTTTTATTAAACCAAGTATTTAGTTTGTACTCTAAAAAGTTAATTCCTATTTTTGTAAGTGATGAGAATATCTCAACTTCTATTTTTTTAGAAAATTTTTTTAATTTATGGCGTACTTTTTTAATTTGAGAATTTTGTTTATTAATCGTTAATTTATCAGCTTTATTTAATAAAACACATGTAGGCATATGTATATTAGTTGACCAATTAATTATTTTTATATCCATATATTTTAAGGGATTTCTAATATCCATTAAAATAATTAAACCTTTTAAAGATTTTCTTTTATGCAAATATTCATTTAATGATTTTTGCCATTGTATTTTCGCAAATATAGGTGCTTGTGCATAGCCATATCCAGGTAAATCTACTAATCTAATTTTATTTTCAACTTCAAATACATTAATTAATTGTGTTCTTCCAGGTTTTTTGCTTGTATATGCTAATTTTTTTTGTAATGTAAGTGCATTTAAGGTGCTTGATTTACCGACATTAGAAGCTCCAGTAAATGCAATTTCTATACTGTCATCATTTGGTAAAAAATGAATATTAGGTGCACTGATAAAAAATTTTGTTTTATTATAATTATAAATTTTGTATTTCATGATTATTTTTTTTGATATTGTAATTTATATGAAATTAAAATTTTAAAAAATATAATTAAATTTTTAATTCTTTATAAAAAATATGATTATTTTTTATGTTTATTTATTTAAAATATATTCATTATTAATTTTTAATAAACAATATTTGTATTTATTTTTAATTTATCATAAATAGAACATGAAAATAATTGCATTAATATTTACTGATATAATTTATATAGAAATCAATAATTTTAGTAAAGAATAAAGAATTAATTTTTTTATAAACTTATTTATTTGATATTTAAAAAATATAAAGATTATTTTTTGAAAATATATAATAAATAATTTAATATAAAAAATATTTTTTAATTCGAAAATTAATATTTACTAATTTTTAAATTATTAATATTTATTTTTTAATATAAATATTTTAGTTGGAATAAATCTATTATAGCATCTTAGTCTCTTTATTGTATTTAAAAAATATTTTTAATATTACTTAAGTTTATATTTTAAAAAAAATAAAAATTAATAACTTTTTTGAAAAGTTTTTTTTGCGATTGTTAATTGATTGATAAAAAATTATATAAGCATAATGTTATAATAAAAAATTATAAAAAAATGCAATTGTATGTATATTTAAAGGATTTTTTTGTAATATTTTTTGTTTTTTATGTATTAATTTTCTTAAAACCAATGTTTTTATAAAATTCTACATATTTTAAATGTATGTATTAATAAATATTTATTATGTTTTTAATATCTAAAAAATATTTATATTTTAAATTAAAACTATATTTTATAATTTATTAATTTTTATATTTTTCTTTAATATATATAAATACCTATAAAATAAATTTTATTAAATTACTTTAAATTTATTATATTCTAAATTATAATAAAAAAAGATTATATAATTTTCACTCACTCTAATCATATTTGTAAAAAGTATGTCTGGAAATAAAAAAAAATTATTTATTATTATTGATGGATCTTTTTATCTTTATCGAGCATATTATACTTTTCCATTATTAGTGAATTCTCTTGGAAAACCAACAGGTGCTATTTACGGTGTAATTAATATGTTAAGCAGTTTAATGATAAAATATGCTCCGACTAATATTGCAGTAGTATTTGATGCACCAGGAAAAACTTTTCGTCATTTATTATTTAATAATTATAAATTTAAACGGCCGGCAATGCCAGAGAATTTGCGTATACAGATATTACCATTATATGAACTGATTATAGCTATGGGGTTTCCTTTATTTGTTATTTCCGGTGTAGAGGCTGATGATGTAATAGGTACATTAGCTTTACAAGCAACTAAAAATAGTATTCCTGTATTAATAAGTACAGGAGATAAAGATATGGCTCAATTAGTAACAAGTGATATTAAATTAATTAATACTATGACAAATGTTATTTTAGGGCCTAAAGAAGTAATTAACAAATATGGCGTCCCTCCTCACTTAATTATTGATCTTTTTGCTTTAATGGGAGATTATTCCGATAATATACCTGGAGTACCTGGTATAGGAAAAAAAACAGCAATATCCTTGTTACAAAATATTGGAAATTTAATGACTATCTATAAAGATTTATCAGTAATTAATTTATTAAAAATTCGTAATTCAAATATTTTAATAAAAAAAATGTCGGAATATAAAGAAATTGCTTTTTTGTCTTATAAATTAGCAACAATTAAAACAAATGTTAAACTCAATAAAGATTACCATAATTTGGTTCTTAAAGAATGTGATTTTGAAAAAATATATCAATTATGCAATTATTATGGATTTATCAGATGGTTAAATCGTTTAACATGCAATTGTTGGTTAATAAAAAAATAATTTTTATATATTAGCTATATAATATTTTTATATCATAATAATAAAAAATGAATAGATTTTAAATACAGAATTTATTATATTTTCTTAATATTTTATTTTAATATTTATCGCATCTGGGATATTTTTCTATAATTACAAAAAATAAAATATTGACTGATTTTGAAAAAAATATTACTTAAAGCAATAAAAATAGTAATAAGGTGTTAATGATTTTTTATAAATTTTTTAGCTATATAAAAATATTTTTTAAAATAAATAAAATATAAAGATTTATAATAATTTTAAAATATTTATTTTTTAAAAAAATATTTATTTTGTAATATTATTTTTATTAATAAAAAATAATTTAAAAAACACAAATTTTTTATAATTTAATTATCACAAATAAAAAGCAATGATTTTTTTAAAGTTAATTGTCATCAGAAAAAATAATTTTTTTATTATTTTAGTTTATTAAAACTATAATTTATTTTTAGTTGATAAATTATAATTAATATTAGCAATGTATTATATTGTATATTTAAATATATAATATAATAATTTTATTATAAATAATAAGGTAGATAATATATTTATATAAATATTAAAGTTTTATATCTTTTTATAGTTAATTTAATTATAATATATATTATAATCTTTATTTAAAAAAAATAAAATTATTAATTTTTTATAAATTATGTGATCAATAAAATATGCTTTTAATAATTGATAATTATGATTCTTTTACTTATAACCTTTATCAATATTTGTGTGAATTAGGAATGGATGTTTTAGTAAAGCGTAATGATGCTATTACTATTTTAGAAATAAAAAAAATTTCACCAACGCATTTAATTATTTCACCAGGTCCAGGAATTCCTGATAAAGCAGGTATTTCATTAGATGTAATTTCATGTTTTTCTGGTATTATCCCAATTTTAGGTGTTTGTCTTGGTCATCAAGCAATCGCTCAAGTATTTGGTGCTTCTATCATAAGAGCGCAAAAAGTTATGCATGGTAAAGTATCTAAAATTTTTCATAATCAAGACGGTGTTTTTAAAAACATAAAAAATCCTTTACAAGTCATGCGTTATCATTCTTTGGTAATTGATATTACAACATTATCTGATGTTTTTGAAATAACAGCATGGACCTTATATGATGGAAAAATTAATGAAATTATGGGTATTCGACATAAAAATTTACATATTGAAGGCATTCAATTTCATCCAGAAAGCATTTTAACTGAACAAGGGCACAAATTATTAAATAATTTTTTAAAGTATTAATTTTTATATATTATTATTTTAATTTTCTGAAGAAATATTTTTTTAAAAATATTAATTAAATTATTTTTATTAGTATCTTTAATGATAATTTATTAAATTAAAATATTAAAAATTCGTAGATTATATTTTTTTAAAAAAATAAATATTAAATATAGTATTTTTTAATAAAATTAAAAATTATTTTTTTTATAAAAAAATAAAATATTTTTTTAAATTATTTATCTGGATAAACAATTTTTGCTAAAAAATATTTAATATTTAACAAATAAATTAACATAATATTTATAAAATATTAATTTTAATAATTTATTTTAAATTTAAATTATAGGTGTATAGAAATATTTTTTAATATAATATTAATAATTAAAAATTAGCAGATTTATTTTAAAAATTAAAATTATTAATAATTTTAATTAAAATAAAAGTAAATTTAAAATATTAATTATATATCAAAAAAAAGATGATATTTTTTATATATTTGAGAAAAATTTGTTTTTTATTTTTTGTGTGCAATATATTTTATAAAAAATTTGTTTTTTTTATAATTTTTAAAAAATTTAATTATTATTTATTTTATGTGATTGATTGTATTTTTTATTAAGATATAACTTATTTTTTTTAGTAATAAAGATTATTAAAATTTATAAAATTTAAAAATTATTGATTTTTTATGGTTTATTAATTTTTATTTTTTATAAATTAAAGAATTTTTTGTAAAATATTTTTTATAATTTTTATAAAAAAATTAAATTTTATTAAAATTATTTTTGGGTAATCATTTTTTTAATTAGTTTTGAAATTATTTTTTTATTTTATTTATATTAAAATTAATATTTTTCTTTATTTTATAATTATTTATAATAAATATTTTAATATTTTTTTAGATATAAATATTTTTTATATATTTTTCAATAAAAAATATTATGCTATTTATTTTTAAATATATTATGTTAAAAATGTATTTTAAAAAAAATAATAACTTATTTATTAATATATTTTATTTTTTGTAAATAAAAAATACCTTTATTATGTAATTAATATTTTTATATTATATTGTATTATGTTTTTAAAAATTTTTTTGTTAAATATTAAATATTTTTAATATGTTTTTTATTAAAAAATATTTTTATTAATTATTTATCAAATAATTAAATTAAATAATTTTAAAAAAATACAATATATTATTTTATAACTTGAATGTATTAACCTTAAAAAGATAATTATATTTTTTTATTTTTTTTACTAATTTTATTTGTATTTTTTAGTATTTAAAAAAAATATTTTATAATTGTAAATAATATATTATTTTTTATAATTTTATAATTCAAGAATAATATAATTATATTTGTAAATTTTAATAAAAAATATATTTTTATTGTTTTTAAATTATTAATAAATAAAAATAATTATAAGTAATTTTAATATAATACTGGTGATTTTACTTATATTAATTATTTTTATAAAAATTATTTATAATATAATTATAATAATTAAAACTTTATTTTTTTTATTATTTATATTACATTGCTAAATTTTTTTATTATAGATTAAAAAAATGTAATAACATTTTTATTCTGATTTTGATTATCGGAATAATAATAACAACAATTTATATTAGATATTTTTTATTAAAATATATAATTATTTTTTACATTAGGAATCATTATTAGTAATTTTTATTAAAATTTTAGTATTACAGATAGGAGATAAAAGTATTTATTTGATCTATAATAAAATATTAATTATTATAAGATCATTTTTTTTAGGATTTTGATAAAAGTTTTTATATTTTTATAGAGTGGTAATTAATTTTTTTAAAAAAAAGTAGAGTTTTTATTTATTAAATAAAATTTTTAAAAATTTCTTTTTAAATGTATTAATTTTATTATATTTTTTATTTAAATAACTTCTTTGTTTTTTATATTTATATTTCTTAATATATCATTTTTAATAAATATTTTTATAAAAATAATAATTAAATTTCTCTGTATTAAATTTTATTATATTTTTTAATAAAATTTTGTATTTTTTTATATTTAATAATTATATTTATTTTTAAGATTTTTTAAAAATTATCTATTTATATAGATAATAAAAGATTGCCTTTTAAAATTTTGATATGCATTATTGTTTTTTATAATATTAAAAATTCAATTTAAAAGTATTTTTTTTATAATTTTATAATAGATAATACTTAATTTCTTTAAATCTTTAATACTGATGCATTCATTTGCTTTATGAATAGTTTTATTTAAATGTCCTAATTCGATAACTTGTGCTCCGATATTAATAATAAAACGAGCATCTGATGTTCCACCATCAGTTGATAATTTAGGTTCATAACCACAATATTTTTTTATGACCTTACAAACAATATTTATTAATTCTTTTTCTTTTGTTAAATATGGTTGAGCAGATAATGAGCAGTATAATTTATAATTTAATTGATATTTTTTTAATATTATTTCAATTTTTTTTTGTATTTGTTGCGCAGTTAATTCATTACTAAAACGAAAATTAAATTTTATTATTAATTCACTTGGAGTAAGATTATTATATTGAGTATCTGAATGAATACCTGAAATTTGCATTCCTGTAGGTGGAAAAAAAATATTTCCAGTATCCCATTTTTTTTTTGTTAATTTATTTAAAAAAGGTAATGCAATAAGAATTGGATTATTTATTTCATTAGGGTAAGCAATATGTCCTGGAGTACCTTTAATGATTAGTTTGGCATTCAGCGATCCACGGCGTCCATTTTTTATGGTATCACCGATTTTTATTTTACTAGATGGTTCTCCTACTATACAATAATTAATTATTTCATTGCGTTGTATTAATTCATTGATTACTTTTTTTGTACCATTAGTAGCTTTATCTTCTTCATCAGAAGTAATTAAGAAAGCTAATCTACCTGGATGACATGGAAAATCTTTAATAAATTTTTCTGCAGCTATAATCATTGCAGCAAGAGAACCTTTCATGTCAGCAGCTCCTCTTCCATAAAGAAATCCATTATTCAATGTTGGTTGAAAAGGAGGAAATTTCCAATTTTTTATATTACCTGCTGGCACTACATCTGTATGTCCAGCAAAAACTAAAGTTTTTCCTTTGGCCCCATGAAATGCCCATAAATTTGTAGTATCTTTAAAAAACATGACTTCAATAAAAAAATTAATTTTTTTTAATCGTTTAATTATAATGGTTTGACATCCATGATCATTTGGGCTAATTGATGGTTTTTGAATAAGTTCTTTTGCAAGTTGAATAATAGGGTAAATTCTCATATTTTTTTTTGAAATAAATTATTAATATTTTTTTTGATATATAAAAAATACATTATTAAATTTAAGTATAATAAATATTGCATAATATTTATTATTAATTTTCACATTTATTATTAATATTACTAGAAGAGGTAATTTTAATTTTTTTATGAAAAATATTATTTTTAATAATTTTATATTAAAAAAAATATATTTTATAGTTGAATAAAATTCGTAATTAATTATTTATATTATATATTTTCTTATTTTATATATTTTTTAGGTTTTATTATAAAATAAAATAATATTATTTATTAATAATTTGTACAGAAAAATGTTTTAAGGTAATATTACTTCTATTGATTGTTTTTTAATTGTTTAATTTTTTTAAAATTTATTAATAATTATTTTATAAATTTTAATTTATTATTTTTGATTACTTTCATTTTTTATATTTTTAATAAAAAATACTATTTTTTAAAAATTTTAAATAAAAAATTAAGATATAAAAAATTTTATTGTTTTTTATATTTTTTAAGTCTCTTTATTAAAAATGTTGTTAATAAAATTTATAATAGATTACTATTAATGTCTTAATTCTAATTTAAATGTATTTTTAAATAAAATGAGTAATAAAAGTTATTTTATTTTTTAATAAATTTTATACTAAAATAAGATAATAACTTCATAAATATTTTTAAAATAATCGTTTATTTTTAAAAATTGTGATATATATTATTAATAATCTAAATAAAATATTTTTACATAAATATTTTAATATATAATATTAGTTTTTAAATTTTAATTTTTATACATTAATATTTAAATTACCTGTATTTTTTTAATCATAAATGTTTTTTATATGTAATAAATGTTTTTTTATATAAAATTTTTTTGATTATAGTATTGTATTCATAAAAAATATTGTTTATTTAAAAAAGTTTTTTTTACAATATATTTTATATTTTAAAAAATCTTTTTTAATGAAATAAAAAAATATTTTTTTTAATTTTCAAATTTTATATACTTTGTAAATGAAATAATTTTATAGTTTATCATAATTTTATAAAGAAAATTTTTTATTATTTTTAGATATGATATATAGCAAATCATAACTTAAAAATATCTTATTTTTAATAAATTTTTATAAATTAAATATAGGTAAAAAAATATAAAAAATTAAAATTACTCAGGTATATTTTTATTAAATATTTTTAGAAATAAATGCATATTGCGCAAATAAAAAAAATATTTGTTATGATATATTACTTTTTAATAAAAAATTTTTTATTATTAAACACTGATTTTAATAAAATGTGCTGGAGTCAATATATTTTATCATATAGAATATGATCGCAATATTTTATCTTTCTATAAATTTTATTCGGTGAGATATTGCATATGCTACGTATAAAAAAAGAAGCAATAACATTTGATGATGTATTATTAGTTCCTGCGCATTCAACTGTATTACCAAATGCTGTTGATTTATCAACAAAACTCACTAAAAATATTGGTTTAAATATTCCAATACTTTCTGCTGCTATGGATACTGTAACAGAGTCATCTTTAGCCATTGCTTTGGCTCAAGAAGGAGGAATTGGTTTTATTCATAAAAATATGTCACTTGAAAAACAGGTAGAAGAAGTTCGTCGTGTTAAAAAATATGAAAGCGGAATTGTTGTTGATCCAGTTACAGTCACGCCTCAAACAACAATTCGTAAAATTCATGAAATGGTTAAAAAAAATGGTTTTGCTGGGTATCCTGTTATTAATAAAAAAGAAGAATTAATTGGTATTATTACTGGACGTGATATTCGTTTTGTAACTGATATTGATCAACCTGTTACTGCAGTGATGACAACAAAGGATAATTTAGTAACAGTAAAAGACGGTGAAGATCATGATGTTATATTACAAAAATTACATGAAAAACGTATTGAAAAAATATTAGTAGTTGATAATAATTTTCATTTATTTGGTATGATAACGGTTAAGGATTTTAAGAAAGCAGAACGTAAACCAAATGCATGTAAAGATAAAAAAGGTCGTTTAAGAGTAGGTGCTGCTATTGGTGTTACCGTAAATAGTCAAAAACGTATAGAAGCATTAATAAAAGCAGGAGTTGATGTTTTATTAATTGATTCTTCTCATGGACATTCTGAAGGTGTTTTAAGATGCATTTCTACAATACGTAAAAGATATCCAGATTTACCTATTATTGGTGGTAATGTAGCAACGGGTGAAGGTGCAAAAGCCTTAGCGCAAGCAGGAGCGAGTGCAGTAAAAGTAGGTATCGGTCCTGGTTCTATTTGTACAACAAGGATTGTTACAGGTGTTGGAGTACCTCAAATTACAGCTATTGCTGATGCAGTTGATGCATTAAAAAAAATTAATATTCCGGTAATTGCGGATGGGGGGATTCGTTTTTCTGGTGATATTGCTAAAGCAATAGCTGCTGGAGCATCATCTGTTATGGTTGGTTCAATGTTTGCTGGTACTGAAGAATCGCCAGGTGAAATAATTTTATTTCAAGGTCGTTCTTATAAATCATACCGTGGAATGGGGTCAATAGGAGCAATGTCAAAAGGTTCTTATGATCGTTATTTTCAAAGTAATGACATGGTAGATAAATTAGTCCCTGAAGGAATAGAGGGTCGCATTGCTTACAAAGGATTGTTAAAAAATATTATTTATCAACAAATGGGTGGTTTGCGTTCTTGTATGGGATTAACTGGTTGTGTTAATATTGAAGAATTAAGAACAAAAACAGAATTTGTTCGTATTACGCGTGCAGCAATTAAAGAAAATCATGTTCATGATGTCATAATTACAAAAGAATCACCTAATTATAATTCAAGTTAATGATATCATATTACTGATTTTATATTGTATATTTTCATATATTTTTTTTATAAAAAATGATAAGTAATATTTATAAATATAAGATTTTAATTCTTGATTTTGGTTCACAATATGCGAAATTAATAGTGCGTCGCGTTCGTGATATTGGTGTTTATTGTGAACTTTATCCATGGCATGCCTCTGAAAATCAGATACGTGAATTTAATCCGAATGGAATTATTCTTTCTGGTGGTCCTAATAGTTCTATAAAATATGATAGTCCTCGTGCATCAGAATATGTTTTTAAGTCTGGAGTACCAGTATTAGGTATTTGTTACGGTATGCATATTATGTCTGTACAATTAGGAGGAAAAGTTGGAGAGTCTTCTGATCGTGAATTTGGATATGCTCAAGTGTTTATTGAAAAATCTTGTAAATTATTACATAATATATATGATCGATTAAGTAAAACAGGTACACCATTACTTGATGTTTGGATGAGCCATGGCGATACTGTTACTGTTATCCCTCATAATTTTAAAATTATTGGTACTACTAATAATTGTCAATGTGCCATTATTGCTAATGATATAAAAAAATTTTATGGAATTCAATTCCATCCTGAAGTTACACATACTTATCAAGGAAATGCTATTTTTCAGCGTTTTATATTGGATATTTGTAAGTGTAAAAGATGTTGGATTCCTATGATGATTATTGATGATAAAATACAACAATTAAAGAAAAAAATTGGTTCAGATAAAGTTATTTTGGCGTTATCAGGTGGTGTTGATTCATCTGTAGCGGCAGTATTACTTAATCGTGCTATTGGTAAACAATTAATTTGTATATTTGTCGATAATGGTTTATTAAGATTAAATGAAGAAAAGCAAATTATAAAAATGTTTAAGAAATTTAATTTAAATATCATTAAAATATCAGCAGAAGCGCGTTTTTTAAATGCTTTATCGGGGATTCATGAATCAGAATTAAAACGTAAAATAATTGGACGCGTTTTTATTGAAGTATTTGAAGAAGAAGCTAGTAAGCAAAATGCAGTAAGATGGTTAGCACAAGGTACAATTTATCCAGATTTAATTGAATCAGCATTCTCAAAATCTTATAAATCACATTTAATTAAATCTCATCATAATGTTGGTGGTTTACCAAAAAATATGCAATTAAAATTACTGGAACCATTAAAATATTTATTTAAAGATGAAGTACGTAAATTGGGGTTAGAATTAGGTCTTCCTTATGATATTTTGTATCGTCATCCATTTCCTGGTCCTGGATTAGGAGTAAGAATAATTGGTGAAGTAAAAAAAGTGTATTGTGATTTATTACGTCAGGCAGATGCTATTTTTATTGAAGAATTGTATAAAGAAAACCTTTATTATAAAATTAGTCAAGCTTTTGCTGTTTTTTTACCTGTACGTTCTGTTGGTGTAATGGGCGATACTCGTACATATAATTGGGTGGTATCACTTCGTGCAGTAGAAACAATTGATTTTATGACAGCTGATTGGGCACGTTTGCCTTATTCTTTTCTTTCTAGGGTTTCAAATAGAATAATTAATGAAATTGTTGGTATTTCTAGAGTAGTTTATGATATTAGTAGTAAGCCGCCTGCAACTATAGAATGGGAATAAGAAATTAATGTTAATAATATAAAAATATGACTATAATTTTTTATATGTAATAACTATTATTTTTTAAATGATATTTTATTACATATATTAAAATATTAAATTTTTAATATGTTAAAAAATTATTTTGAATTACAGATTTTTTTATTAAAATATTTATAAATATTAACTGTGTTTTTTTCTATCTTATATAAATAAAGCAATAATTCATATTAAATTTTATTGTTTATTTTATAAAAATATTGGTTATTATAATCTAAATTTTAATATATAAAATTTATTAAAAAATTTTTATTTTTTTTATAATTTCTATGAAAATAATATATTTATATATCAATTAAAAACGATATTTTACTGCATTAGCTATTATTTGTAATAATTTTTTAGTATCTTTCCAGCCCAAGCAGGGATCAGTAATAGATTGACCATATGTTAATAAATTTTTTCTAATTAATTTTTGGGCTCCTTCTATTAAAAAACTTTCCACCATAATTCCAACAATTGCTTTAGATCCATTTTTTAATTGTTTGGCAATATTTTTAGCAACTTTTAGTTGAAGTAAATGTTTTTCTTGAGCATTTCCATGACTGCAATCGATAATTAGTTTTTGAGGTAATTGAAATTTTTTTAGTTGGTTACATGCAATATTGATATTTTTTTTATTATAATTTGGATGTTTTCCTCCTCTCATAATTATATGTCCATAAGGATTTCCTTTAGTTTTATAAATCGTTATTTCTCCATTTTTATTTGGAGATAAAAATATTTGTTCAGTGTATGCTGCACGAACGGCATTAATGGCAATATCAATGTTACCATTAGTACTATTTTTAAAACCAATTGGACATGGAAGCGCCGATGCCATTTGTCTGTGAATTTGACTTTCTGTGGTTCTTGCTCCTATTGCTCCCCAACTAATTAAATCTGCTAAATATTGACTTATTATTGTATCTAAAAATTCAGTTGCAGTGGGTAGTTTAAGTTTATTGATATTTACTAGTAACTCTCTAGCTAATCTTAATCCTTTATTTATTTTAAAAGAATTATTGAGTTCAGGATCAGATATAAATCCTTTCCAGCCAATTACAGTACGTGGTTTTTCAAAATAAGTACGCATAACAATTTCAAGATAATCTTCATAATTAACATGTAATTGCATAAGTTTTTTTGCATATTCAAGTGCTGATTTAGTATCATGAATTGAACATGGTCCGATGATAACCAATAATCTTTTATCTTTACCAATTAAAATAGATTGAATTTTTTTGCGTGATTGTATTATATGTTCAGTATTTTTTTGAGATATTGGAAATTCATTTA
This sequence comes from Arsenophonus sp., assembly GCA_031446105.1. Taxonomy (GTDB): domain Bacteria; phylum Pseudomonadota; class Gammaproteobacteria; order Enterobacterales; family Enterobacteriaceae; genus Arsenophonus. The sequence continues at coordinate 570,002 of CP132907.1, read as the reverse complement.
TAAGTGCCTGAAGTGTAATAAGGTTATCGAGAGATTCATTTTTCAACTCATCGGATTTTTGCATATTTATCTCATATAACTTCAATATAGTAATATTTTTTTATTAAATAAAGTATCATTAGAGTTATAAAAAATAAATAATTTTTCTTTTTTTTATAAAATTATTAAAGTAATAAAATTTATTTAATAATTTTATATTATTAAATAAAAGATTTTTTATAAAAAATTATAATGGATTAATAGTATATTTTTTATTGTTTTTTATTTATAGAAATAAAAAGAATAATTTAAATTTAATTATTAAAAAATCGTATTTTTTATTATTTATAGACAAATTAAATATTAAAAATAGTGATTGATAAATTTAATATTAAAATAATTTTTCTATTTTATAAAATATTAAGTTATATGTTATATTTTTATTATAAATTTTTAATAAAAATTATGTTAAAAAAAACTATTTTTTTAGATTTTTAAAAAATTTTTACTCATTTTTTAATAAAAAATTTTGTTTAATAAAAAAAATTTTTAATTATTATTTTTGATGTATCAATTTGTTTTTATAATATTTGTTAATTGATATTTATTAATTAAGTATGTATTTTAATAAGCTTCAAATATAATGTAATGATAATTATTGTTATGTTTAATGTATTGATTAATATTTTTTGTTCATAATTTTTTTGATACTTTTCATAATTTATATAAAATGATTTTAATAATTTTTATGTAATAATAGCAAAATAAAACATATATTGTATTTATAAAAAAAATAAAAATATTTTAAGATTTATAATATAATTATTTAGAAAATATATATTTTTTAATTTGTTGTATTTTCAATTATTGTTTTAATTAATTTTAATTATATTTTTAAATATTATTTTAATAATCTAAATATGTTTATAATTTTATTATATTTTCATTTTTTAGTGATAATTTAGTTTAAAATAATTTTTAATATTTTTTAAAAAAACAATTTTTTTCTAGTTTTTTTATAATATATAATAATTTTATTTATAGATTATTTTTATTTAATAAATTTAAATATTTATTAATATAGTAATAATTTTTTTAGTAATAATTTTTTAAAAGTATTTTATAGTATATAAATACTGATTATGCATGTAATAATAATTATTAATAATTTTATGATTTTTATAAAAATTATTACAATTAAAAATAATTAAAATATTTATTTTATTTAATAAGTTATTAAAAAATAATTTATGCAATTTTTGTAAGAATTATTATTTTTTTAAGTTGTTTTTTATATTATTTTTGATAGGAATAATATTGAAAAAAATTATTATTGATAAAATTGTTGAAGAATTATATACAATTCAAGATATATTACGTTGGACGTTTACTCAGTTTAATACAACAAATATTTATTATGGTCATGGAACTAATAATGCTTGGGATGAAGCATTGCAGCTTGTTTTGCCTTTGTTGTTTTTACCATTAGAGATACCTGAACAATTATTATTATCTCGTTTAACTATAAAAGAAAGGTATTGTATTCTTCAAAAAGTTTTGCGTCGTATTTATAATCATATACCTGTTCCTTATTTAACTAATAAATCTTGGTTTTGTGGATATGAATTTTATGTTGATCAACGTGTTTTAATCCCCCGTTCACCTATAGGTGAACTTATTAATAAACGTTTTGAAGGTATTCTTAAAAACAAAAATCCATCAACTATTTTAGATATGTGTACTGGAAGTGGATGTATTGCTATAGCTTGTGCTTATAAATTTCCTAAAGCGCAAATTGATGCTGTTGATATTTCTACTGATGCTTTATCTGTAACTGAAAAAAATATTACATTTCATGGTTTTTTTGATCGTATAATACCGTTACAATCTGATTTATTTCAAAAAATACCATTATTTAAATATGATTTAATAATAATTAATCCACCTTATGTTAATGAAGAAGATATGTTAGATTTGCCTGCTGAATATTTATCAGAGCCTTCATTAGCTCTTTATGGTGGCGTAGATGGTTTAAAGTTTATTAGACGAATTTTAGCTAATGCTGCTAATTTTTTAACAAAAAAAGGTATTTTGATTTGTGAAGTTGGCAATAATATGTCATATATTATTAATCAATATCCTGGGATTCACTTTAATTGGTTAAATTTACAATATGGAGGAGAAGGAGTTTTTATGTTTACAAAAAAACAATTAATAAAATATGAAAATGAATTTAAAAAATATATTGATTGATAAAGAATAGCATATCATATAATAAATATATTATTTTATTGATCTATTATTTCAGTGATATCAACTTTTTATGAATAAAATAGGAATTAGGAGATGGCAGGAAATTCAATTGGTCAACTTTTTCGCTTTACTACATTTGGTGAATCTCATGGTATGGCATTAGGATGCATTGTTGATGGTGTCCCTCCTGGAATAAAATTATCAGAAACAGAATTACAAATTGATTTAGACAGACGTAGACCTGGTACTTCAAAGTATACCACTCAACGTTGTGAATTTGATAAGGTTAAGATTTTATCAGGTGTTTTTAATGGTATTACTATAGGAACGCCTATCGGTTTGTTAATTAATAATCACAATCAAAAATCTCAAGATTATAATCAGTTAAAAACTATTTTTCGACCTGGTCATGCAGATTACACTTATTATAAAAAATATGGTTTTACTGATTATCGTGGTGGAGGTAGATCTTCCGCTCGTGAGACAGTTATGCGTGTTGCAGGGGGGGCAATTGCAAAAAAAATTCTACAACAAAAACTTGGAATTACTATTCGTGGTTATTTGAGTCAAATGGGAAATATTTCTTGCAAATTAAAAGACTGGAATCTAGTTGAAAAGAATCCCTTTTTTTGTCCAGATATAGAAAAATTAGAAGCTTTAAGTATTTTATTATCTTCTTTACAAGAAGAAGGTAATTCTGTTGGTGCAAAAATAACTGTTATAGCTAATAATGTTCCAGCTGGATTTGGAGAGCCTGTTTTTGATAGATTAGATGCAGATATTGCACATGCAATGATGAGTATAAATGCAGTTAAAGGAGTAGAAATTGGTGCTGGTTTTAAAGTGGTGAATTTAAAAGGTGATCAAAATCGAGACGAATTAACTCGTGATGGTTTTCTTAGTAATAATGCAGGTGGAATTTTAGGTGGTATTAGTACTGGTCAACCTATTATTGTTCATTTAGCTTTTAAACCCACTTCTAGTATTGCTTTGTCTGCAAGAAGTCTTAATAAACAAGGTGATGAAGTTGAGGTAGTAGTAAAAGGGCGCCATGATCCTTGTGTTGGTATTAGAGCAGTACCAATAGCAGAAGCTATGATGGCCATAGTACTTATTGACCATTTTTTGCGAAATCAAGCTCAATGTGGAAATATTTAATTTTATCTTATATTATAATAATTTACAGCTTTTACTATAAATATATGAAAATTTAATTTTTTTAAATTATTTTTAGAAGATTTATAATTTTTATATAAAAGAAAATTTATTGTATTTGGATCACAATGGATAATAAAAAAAATGGATAATATTTTATTATTGATAATTTAAATAAAATTATTTTTTATATTTTTTATCAAAATTTTATTTTTTTATGATGATTATTTTTAATAATAAAATTTAATATTCATTTTATATTTTATGCGTTTTTTTGTTTTATGGTTTTCAATTAAATAATATAATATCATTTTTTAAAAAAAGGTTTTATTTTAAAATGATTTATCTATTTCTTTGAATATATAGCAAAAAATTATAAATAGTTATAAAATTTTTTTTAAAAATTGTATTATTTTTCATTTTTTTTTGTTTTTATTTTTTTAAAATATAATTAAAATAATTTATTTTTTATTATATTACTCAGTATTTTTTATTTTTTTATTTTTATTAGAACAATAGTTAGTTATTTTTTTTAAACGTTATATTTATATATGAAATATTTCTTGAAAATTCATAAAATATATTTTATAAATTTTAAAGAAAATTGATAAGTTTTTTTTATAAAATTTTTTATTAATATTACATTTAAATATGAATATAAAAATAAATAAATTATTATTAATATATTTAGTATTTTTTATTTTGTAATAATTTTAAAGAACAAAAAATTTTTATTACTAATATTGTTTTAAAAAATCATAAAGTTAACAATTAATATTTATAACGCATGAATACTTTAATTAATTATTTTGAAATATTATTTTACTGTTATATAATTTTTAGTTTTTTTATAATTTTATGTTCAAATTTATAAAATATTATTTAATTGTTATATTGTAATTTTTATGTTAAGAACAATTTATAAGAATAATATTTTTATTAAATTTTTTTAATTTTTTTTGTTATTTTATAATAAATGGTTATAAATTATTTTTTATTTTTAACAACTAAAATATATTATATATTAATATATAATAAACTTATAAATATTTTTATAGATACTTTAAAATAAAATTTTTATTATTTTTATGAGTTATTTTTTTAAAAATATGTTATTCATATAAATCAGTATTTAATAAAAAATAATGTTTTAAGTTCTAACTATAGTATGAAATAAAAATACTTGATAGGATGTATTATATAATTTATATATAAGGAAACAAATTATTTTTTGAATAAAATATAAAATTTTTATTTATTCTATATTTGATCTGCTTATTTATTTTTTCGATATAAAATTATAAGTATTATTTTATATCAAATAAATAGTTTATAAAAATATTTGATTTTATTAAAAAATATGTAATTTAACTGGTTTAATATAGTTATGGTTAAAATTATAGAAAGTATTATTTTTTTATAATTTTATCTAATCGAGATTGTTTGATTTACAAATATAACTCAAAATTAAAGAATTAAGATTTTTTAGTAAATAAATTTTGACTATGAGGTAATATAATCAATGAGGCGTGCAGTTATCACTGGTCTAGGAATAATTTCCAGCATAGGTAATAACCAGCAAGAAGTATTAAATTCTTTAAAAACTAGTCGATCTGGTATAAGATTTTCAAAAGAATTTAAAAGAATGGGTTTACGCAGTCATGTCTGGGGTAATATTGAGCTATCGGAAGATTATATTAAAGAAAAAATTGATCGAAAAATTCTTCGTTTTATGAGTGATTGTTCTATTTATGCCTATTTAGCTATGGAAGAGGCCATTCAGGATGCTAAATTAACATCACAACAAGTTTCAAATATTCGTACTGGTTTAGTTGTTGGTTCTGGAGGTGGATCACCTCGTAATCAAGTTGCTGGTTCTGATGGAATGCGTGCTAAAGGATTGCGTGGTGTCGGGCCATATATGGTAACAAGAGCAATGGCGTCAGGTGTTTCAGCTTGTTTAGCTACCCCATTTCAAATAAAAGGAGTTAATTATTCTATTAGTTCTGCTTGTTCAACTTCAGCGCATTGTATTGGTCATGCAGTTGAATTAATTCAATTGGATAAACAGGATATTATTTTTGCTGGTGGTGGTGAAGAATTAAGTTGGGAATTAGCTTGTGAATTTGATGCAATTAATGCATTATCTACTAAATATAATAATTTTCCAGAAAAATCTTCACGTACTTATGATCAAAATCGTGACGGATTTGTAATTGCTGGTGGTGGAGGTATTGTCGTAGTAGAAGAATTAATACATGCATTAAAACGTGGTGCACATATTTATGCTGAAATTGTTGGTTATGGTGCAACTTCAGACGGTTATGATATGGTTGTTCCATCTGGTGCAGGAGCTATAAGATGTATGAAAATGGCATTAAATAATATTGAAGAAGTCGATTATATCAATACTCATGGTACATCAACTCCGATTGGAGACACTAAAGAATTAGAAGCGATTACCGAAGTATTTGGTAATGATATACCAGCAATTTCTGCAACTAAAGCTATGACTGGTCATTCTTTAGGTGCAGCAGGAGTACATGAAGCGATTTATAGTTTGCTAATGTTAGAGCATGAATTTATTGCAGCTAGTATTAATATTGAAACTTGGGATGAAAAAGCAAAAGGAATGAATATTATCACTAAAACAACTAAATATATATTAAATACGGTAATGTCTAATAGTTTTGGTTTTGGTGGAACTAATGCATCCTTAGTAATGAGAAAATATTATAAATAATATTTTTTTTATCTTATTAATATATTTAATATAAAATTATTTTATCGGCATATGTTTTTATTACTGTAATAAAAATATTAAAAATTATTATGTAATATCAAAAAGATATTTAATATATCAAGTAATAATTTCATTTTAAGTAAATATATTTTTTAGATAAAAATTTAAAATATATCAAAAATATATTTTTTATATTTAATGTTTATATTATATAAATTTTGTTTTTTGTATTTTTTTAATTTGATAATATAAAATAGTTAATATATTAAAAACTTAAAAAATATATTTTGTTATTATTAAGTAAATTGTTGTATAATCATTATTATATAATAAATTTTATTTTTAAAATATTTGCATTAATTTATTTCATAAATTTATTAAAAATTTATGAAAAATATTTTATAAGCAAAAATATAATGATTATTTTTAAAATTTTATAAAAACTTTTTAAAATTGCTAAAAATATTATTAAAATAATAATATAAAATGTGGTTAATTTTTATAAAGAATTAGAAAAATTCTTTTTTATTTTAATAAATATATAGAAATTTATCTGATTTATTAAATAAATTTTAAGTAATAATTTTATAAAATTATAATTATTTTAAAATAAAAAATTTCTAATTATTTAAAGTAAAAATATCAATAATACTTATGTATTGTATTAAAATAATATATTTATAAATATCTAATAATATTTTAAAAGTTCTTTAGTATATGTATTTTGTAATACAATTCTTTTTTTATTAGCATATCAAAATAACTATAAAAAAAATAAAAATAATATAAATATATTTTTATTATTAATATTATATATTATTTACATATTTATAAATTATTTTTATATATTTTTTGATTTTAATTATTTTAATATACAATATTTAAAAAATAAAAAATAGTATCAGATACTTTTCCAACGCGTGAACAAAGTATTTGATAAATTTATTCCATATTGATCTAATATACGATTAATGGTTTGATCTATTATATCTTGTACTGTTTTTGGTTTATGATAAAATGCAGGCATTGGTGGAAAAAGTATTGCGCCTATTTTTGATACTTTCTGCATTAATTTAAGGTGTATTAAATGTAAAGGTGTTTCTCTAATACCTAATATTAATTTACGTTTTTCTTTTAAAACTACATCAGCCGCACGAGTAATTAGTGTGTTATTATAGCTGTTAGCAATAGAGGATAAAGTTTTTATTGAACATGGCATAATAATCATACCAGAAGTGATAAATGAACCTGAAGAGATTGGTGCTGCAATATCTCTATTATCATATATAATATTCGCCATCTTCTGAACATTACGTAAACTATAAGTTGTCTCTAAATTTAATGTTTGTTTAGCAGCTGAACTAATAATTAAATGAGTTTCAATATTATCAATAGAAGATAAAATATCTAGTAATCGAATACCGTAAATAATACCACTGGCACCTGTAAATCCAATAATTATTTTTTTCATAATTTAATTTTTTTGAGCTCTATAAAAAAAATAAATGTAATCATAGTCTATTTTTTATTTTTTTTATAAGTAAATAATTTTCATTATTTTTTTAATAATAATTTTTAATATTTTATGATTTTTAATTTAATAAATCTGATTAATTAATGAATATTTTATATCTTACATTATTAATATAAGTCAATAATTTTTTTTAATATATTTAGGTTTATTTTTTTAGAGTATTGTCTTAAAATTATATTAATATAAGTAATTTTTTTAATTTTAAAAAATATTTTTTATTTAAAAAAACTATTAAATAATATATTTTGAAAAATATATTTAATTTTGTTTTTTTAAAAATCTTATTGGTTTAAATATTATTTTTTTAATTTATTAATTATAAATAAATATTGAAATTATAATTTTAATATTTTATAAATAATTTTGTTTTGTTTTAAAAAAAATCTTAGTTTTATAAAAAATTATTATTAATTTAATCATGTTTTTTAAAAAAAATATATAATATTTTATATCAAATATTTCTTTTAAAAAAATTATGATATCGTTATATATAAATAAAAATAAAATTTATGGATATTCTTTAAAAATTTTAATAAAAAATAGAATATTTTATTTAATATTTTTTAAAATTTCTAATTAAAATTAACAGATTATCATATATCAAGATAATAAAAAGAATTTTTAATATAATTAAATTTCATGTTTATTATTTTTTTTGAATTTAATTAAGTAATATTTTTTGTAAAAAAATAGAATTATTTCTTAAGTAATTAAAAAATAATTGAATAATATCATTAAATTGAAAAATTAATTCAGAATTTTTCCACACTGTATGATTTGGAAAAGCAGTAAAAGTATCTAGAAAAAATAAAATAGCTAATACGATTAATATGCCTCGTAAAGTTCCAAAACATACTCCTAAAATACGATCTGTACTGCTTAAGCCAGTTTTTTTTATTATAGTATTTATCAGGTAATTTATTGTTGATCCAATGATTAATGTTATAATAAATAAAATTGTGATTGCAACGGCTTTTCTTATAAAAATATCTTGAATAATTATTAAATAATAAGATAAATTATTATGAAATTGACTAGCGATAAAAAAAGCTCCACCCCATGTTATAAGTGACATGGCTTCTCTTATAAAACCACGAATTAAACTTAAAAATGCAGAAAATAAAATAATAGCAATAATACAGTAGTCAATCCAAACCATAGCATTAATCTCAAAAAATATTTTTTTATATGTTAAATAAATTTTTATAAATAACATAATATATTATTATAAATCTTTATAATAATATATTAATAAATTTTCTTAATATGTACATTATTAATTTTTATTATTAATTATAATTTTAAGAATTGATATAAAAATTTATGGTGTATAAAAATGTATTTGACCTTCTAATCCTGTTAAATCTCTTAATTTTGGTAAATCAATTTGTAATTTTTTTTTAGATAAATTTGGTCCAATAAAAATATATGTTAATTGATTATTATTTTTAAAAGACGATTTACTATAAACTTGATATCCATATATGCGTAATGTGTTAAGAATTTCTTTTGCTTTTTCTATATTTTTTAGTACGCCTAATTGAATAATATAAGCTTTGCCTCGTGGCTTTTGATAAGGCATTGTATTTAATTTAGTATTTTCTTTTTTTTCTAATGCATCTTTTTGAATTTTGATATTTAATTTTTTTTGTTTTTGATGAAAATCAAAATATTTGTTTAATTTTGCAACAGATTTTTCTTCAGAAATAATATCTGAAGAAAAATTTTCTGATGTGTTTTTTATTTTATTTTTAATTTCTGTCATAGATTTTATATTATTTATTTGTTGAAGTTTTGGTATTACGGGAATTACAGCAAATTCATTTTTATTATATTTATTCACATCTAAAAATATAGGTAATAATATTGTACTTATTGTGACAACAAAAATTAATCCTATTAAACGATTTTTAAATTTATGTTTCATTGTTTTTTTAGGTTCCTGTTGTGTAATATCAAAACTTCAGATACAGTATGAAAAGAACCATATACTACCACTATGTCTTTTTTAGTGGCTTCTAATTTAACTTGTAACCAAGCATTTTTTACTGTATTAAATTTATATGGAGATTGAACATATTTTGCTAATTTTTCGGCATTAGCCCCACGTAAAACATTTAATGAAGTTAAATACCATTTATCTACTTGTGATTTTAAACAAGACAATGTACCTTTTATATCTTTGTCTATTAACATTCCTGCAATAGCATAAACTTTAGTATTGTTTTTTCTTGGTAATTTAGATATTTTTTTTGCTAAATAATGTGCTGCATGTGGATTATGAGCAACGTCTAAAATAATATACGGTTGATTTGAAATTACTTGTAAACGTCCAGGTAATTTTGCATTAATCATTCCTTTATTAATAGCTTTTAATGATACAGTTTTTGCAATATATTTGCTTTCTTTCATTAAGCAAGAAAGGACAGCTAATCCTGTTGCAGCATTTATTAGTGGAATATTTGGTAAAGGTAATTGTTGGAAATTATGATTAATAGATGTCCATTGCCATTGATTTTTTTCTTTTTTAAATTTCCAATCGATTCCATAACAAAATAATTTAGTGCCTATTGTATCAGCAACCTTTTTAATGGATTTTGGCAGATTTAATTCACCTATAACTGCATATTTTCCTTTACGAAAAATACCTGCTTTTTCATATCCGATTTTTTCACGATCATTGCCGAACCAATTAATATGATCCATTGCAATATTTGTAATAACAGAAACAGTAGAATCAATGATATTAGTTGCATCAAATAGTCCACCTAATCCAACTTCCAAAATTATAAGATCTAATTTAGCTTCTTTAAATAATTGTAAAGCAGCTAAAGTTCCATATTCAAAATAAGTTAATGTTATGTTATCACGTTTAGATTCAATATACGAAAAAACTCGACAAAATTCTATTTCAGACAAATTTTTACCTTGTATTCTGACGCGTTCAGTATAATTTATAAGATGAGGAGAACTATAAACACCGATTTTTAATCCTGCTTCAATTAAAATGGATTCTAATATATGACAAGTTGTGCCTTTTCCATTTGTTCCTGAAACAGTAACAACTTTAGGTGCAGGATTTAAAAGATTTAAATTATCAGCAACAACATTAATTCGATCAATACCCATATCAATCTTTTTTTTATGTTGCTTGTTTAAATAAGTTAACCAAATATTTAAAGAAGAATGTAGATTAGGCATTATAAAATATTTTATTTTTTGTTTTTAATCAATTTATTTATCTAATTCTGCTTTATCAGAATATGATGATTCTAGATGATCAAACACATTAACAATATCCATTTTATTTGTGTTTTTGATTGTTTTATGGGTTAAAATAGCGATTATTTCAGCTAATTTATCTCTCATTTCGGATCTTTTTATAATCATATCAATTGCCCCTTTTTCAATTAAAAATTCACTTTTTTGAAATCCATCTGGTAATTTTTCATGCATAGTTTGCATAATAACACGAGGTCCGGCAAAACCAATAAGTGCTTTTGGTTCTGCAATATTAATATCTCCTAACATTCCTAAACTTGCTGATACCCCCCCCATTGTTGGATCAGTTAGCACTGAAATATATGGTAATTTTTTATTTTTCATTTTTGCTAGTGCTGCACTGGTTTTTGCCATTTGCATTAAAGATATTAATGCTTCTTGCATTCTAGCGCCGCCACTGGCTGAAAAACAAATTAATGGACAATTATTTTCTAATGCTTTATTAACAGCACATACAAATCTGGCGCCAACAACTGATGCCATTGAACCGCCCATAAAAGAAAATTCAAAAGCAGCTGCAATGATCAAGATTCCTTTAAGAGTTCCTTGCATTACAATTAACGCATCTTTTTCATGTGTTGTTTTTTGTGCGGCTGATATGCGATCTTTATATTTTTTTGAATCACGAAATTTTAAAATATCTTTTGGTTCTAATTCAATACCTAACTCACTTGTACTGTTTTTATCAAGAAAAGATAAAAGACGTTTTCGTGCTGGAATATGCATATGATGGTCACATTTTGGGCATACTAATAAATTACTTTCTAATTCAGCTCGATAAAGCACTTGATTACAATTATCGCATTTTGTCCAGATTCCTTTAGGAATGTTTGCTTTACGTGTTTGATTGGTAATATTAGTTTTATTGAGAATTTTTTCAATCCAGCTCATAAATTAACCTTTTTGATTCAATTTTTTTATAAACCTTACCATAATATTATTAATTTTAATTATATTTGAAATATATAGATTTATATTTGATTAAATCATTATTTTTTTATTTTTTATAAATTTAGTATTATTATACTAATTTATTTTTTCAGTATTATTTAAAAAATAATATATAATATTGTATGTATAATATTTATTATTAACGATTGTTAATAATTTTATTTTAGATATTTTAAATAAAATGTTTTTTATGTATTATAACATATTTATTTTCTTATGAAGATTATTAATAAACAAAATAAAATAAAATACTCAGTAAAAAAAATATTATAAATAAAAAAATAAATTTTTTATTAAAAAATTGATTTAAAAATATATTTTTTATAAGAGAAAATATTAAAATATTTTAAAAAATATTTCAATAAGTTTATAATTATATAATTTTATAATAAAAAATTATTAATAATAAATTATAGTTTTTATACAAACAATATAATGATTAATTTGGTATAAAAAGTGTTCCTATTATTTTTTTTGGTAATTGATACTTTAATGGATAATCAACATCAACTAAATAAAGTCCTTCTGCTTTTGCAGTTGCCGCTGCTTTTTTTCTATCTTTTAACTTTAAAAGTTCTTTTATCCAAGTAATATCTTGCTTACCACAACCTATCTCAATTAAGCTACCAACAATATTGCGTACCATACGATGAAGAAAAGCATTAGCTGTAATATCAACTACAATATAATTACGGTATCGATTAACTTGAATATTTGTAATTTTACGAAAAGGAGATTTTGATTGGCATTCTGTGCATCTAAATGAAGAAAAATTTTTTTCACCAATCAATTCTTGAGCAGCAGTGTGCATTTTTTTTTCATTTAATGGAATATGATAATGTGTAACTTTATTTGCTAATATTGCTGGTCTATATTTATCATTAAAAATGATATAATGATATCGACGTGCTGTAGCACTAAATCTTGCATGAAAATCTGAGGTGACAATTTTGGCCCATTTTATTGTGATATCATGTGGTAAATATTTATTAACTCCTATTGTCCATGCAGAGTTTATTCGTATAGCAGATGTTTCAATATGTATAACTTGTCCTGTGGCATGTACGCCAGAATCAGTACGTCCAGCACAATAAGTTTTAATACAATGATTAGCAATTTTTGTTAGTGCAAATTCTAAACATTCTTGTATAGTTTTCTTATTTTTTTGACGTTGCCAACCATAATAATGACTTCCATTATATTCAATACCTAATGCAATTTTTTTATTTGACAATATAGTAATTTCTTTAATATGTTAATATTTTATAGTTTTTAGTTTTTTAATAAAATTTAATTTAATATTTAGTTAAATATTATAAATTATTACTTTTAAAATTATTATTTATTTTTGATGTTTTTAGTTTTGTTTCATTTAATAAATAATTTATTGTGTTATTTTAAATATGAAAAATTAAATATTTAATATATTTTAATATTTATATGCTTATTTTAATTTTTATATATTTATAAATACTAAAAATTATTTAGATTAATAATATTATTCAATAAAAATATTTTTTAAGTGCAATTAATAATTAATATAATAAAAATTATAAAAAATAAATAAATATAAAATATTTTTTATTTATTAAAAATTTTTTATAAAAGTAATTTTGTAGTAAATCCTAACATTTTTAATGTATTAGCTGTATATTTATTATTGCAATTAACAGTAAGCGATGACCATTCTCTTCGGTTAGGATAATGTTTGCGTAAATTATCAAATGCACCATCAATATGTGCAGTTTTTTTTAAACAAGCATCATCACGACGTACATCATATACTAAATGTATTAAACGTTTTAGATTTTCTTGTGTTAATTCTCCGTTCAAATTAATTTGATAAAAATCTGGAGTAGGTAATAAATCATTTAATTGTACATAATATGATTTTTGTCCTAAAAATTTATTAAATTCATTAAATATATGTAGTGTTCCTCTTATTTTTCCTTCAAGAGAATAACCGGCAATATGTGGAGTAGCGATATCAGTATAAGTCAATAAAGGTAATAAGAAAGAAGGTTCATTTTCCCAAACATCTAATATAATATGTATTTTTTTTCCATTTTTTAATCTATTAAATAATATTTGATTATTAAAAACGGATCCACGACTGGTATTGATTAAAATACGACCTTTTGGTATAGAATCCAGTAATTCTTTATTCAATAAATGATATGATGAATTTTGTGATGATTTATTTAAATTAGGATGAAAAGTTAAAATTTCAGCTTCATTAATTATTTGTTTTAATGAACAAAATTTTTTGTTATTTTTGGTTATATTTGCAAGAGGAGGGTCATACAGTAATGTCTGTACTCCCCATGTTGTTAAATATTTATTAAGAAGATTTCCAATATTTCCTACTCCAACAATGCCTACTGTTTTTTCTTTTAATTCAAAGCAATAATTTTGAGCCATCACTAGTAAAGCAGAAAAAACATATTCAACAACAGAAATAGCATTACAACCAGTAGCAGCAATAAAATTTATTCCTGCCTTTTTTAGCCATTTTTTATCAATATGTTCAAATCCAGCTGTTGCAGTTCCAACAAATTTTATTTTTGTATTTTCTAATAATTTTTTATTAACTTGAGTTACAGAACGTACCATTAAAGCATCAAAATTTTTTAATATAGAATGAGAGATTAAACGACCTGGAATTGTTTTAACTTCACCAATTTTTTTAAATATTTTTTTTCCGTAAGTTATGTTTTCATCAATTAAAATTTTCATTTATTTATCCATTTATATTTATAATGATTTAATCATTTTTTATTTTTTATATTTAAATGTTATTTTTAAAAATTATCTTAAATAATTGATATTTTATTTTTAGTGAAATTTTAGTGTTAAATATTTTAAATATGCTGATTATAGTATATTGATTGAACATAAATATAAAATATATATTTTATAAATATAAATTTATATTTTTTAATAGTTTATATTATTTTTTGTAATTTTATTTTGATTGCATTATAACATATAACTTATCAAAATTCTTATAGAACTATTTTTTAAAAAATAGTTTTAAACTATCAATTTAATATAAAAAAAACAATATTAAAAATTATTGATTATAAAAATTAAAAAAATATATGGAATATTCCAGTTTTTAAAAAAATATTAATATTTTTTAAATTTTATAATAATTAGAGAATATAAAATTTTAATTTTTTAATGCTTGAATAGCAGTTAGTGCTATAGTATAAACTATATCATCTACTAATGCCCCTCTAGATAAATCATTTACTGGTTTTCGCATGCCTTGTAACATTGGTCCAATAGATACTAAATTTGCTGAACGTTGAACTGCTTTATAGGTTGTATTACCAGTATTAAGATCAGGAAAAATAAAGACTGTTGCTTGGCCTGCTACAGGTGAATTTGGTGCTTTTGATTTAGCAACATCTGCTATAATAGCTGCATCATATTGCAATGGACCATCAATTAGTAAATTAGGATGTTTTTTTTGTACTAATTTTGTGGCTTTTCGAACTTTTTCTACATCACTACCATTGCCAGAATTACCAGTAGAATAAGAAATCATTGCAATTTTTGGTTCAATACCGAATGCTTGAGCAGAATAAGCAGATTGTATTGCTATTTCAGATAACTGTTCAGCCGTAGGATTTTTGTTAATAGCACAATCACCATATACTAAAACCTGTTCAGGTAATAACATAAAAAATATAGAAGAAACAAGTGTATTTCCTGGAGAAGTTTTAATTAATTGTAATGCTGGACGAATTGTATTAGCTGTAGTGTGAATAGCCCCCGATACTAAACCATCAACTTCATTGTTTTCTAGCATCATTGTACCTAAAACTACATTATCTTCTAATTGTGTAGCTGCAATAATTTCAGTGATTCCTTTATGTTTTCGCAATTCTACTAAACGTTTAATATATTTTTTTCGTACTACTTTAGGGAGGATAATTTCAATATTTGATTTTAATTTAATACCTTGTATTGCAGCAATTTTTTTAATTTCATCTGGTTCGCCAAGTAATACACATGTAGCAATACCTCTTTCAGAACATATAGCAGCAGCTTTTATAGTACGTTGTTCATTACCTTCTGGCAATACAATACGTTTATTGGCTCTTCGAGCTAGTTCTGTTAATTGATATCGAAATGTAGGAGGGGAGAGATGTTTAGGTTTATTAGAGTTGGCAGTTAATGAATTAATCCATATTTTATCGATATATAAAGCAATATGGTTTTTTATTTTTTCAATTCTTTCATGATCATCAGCGTATACTTCTAAGCTAAAGTTTTGCAAACTTAATGAAGTATTCCAAGTATTCATACTAACCATTAATACGGGTAATCCAGTTTGAAAGGCAGGATAACACAATTTTTTTATAGATTTGTTAATTATATAACCTTCAGTTAATAATAATGCACCAATTTTTATACCATTCATAACGGTTAAGCAAGCGGATATGATTATATCATGACGATCAGAAGATATTACCAGTAATGAACCTGGACGAAATAAATGAATTATATTAGATATACCATTTGTGCAAAAAATAATTGATTTTATTCTTCTTTTTTTTAGTTCTCCTTCATTTATAATTTTAGCATTGATATGATTAGC
This sequence comes from Arsenophonus sp., assembly GCA_031446105.1. Lineage (GTDB taxonomy): Bacteria > Pseudomonadota > Gammaproteobacteria > Enterobacterales > Enterobacteriaceae > Arsenophonus. The sequence goes on along the minus strand of CP132907.1, from coordinate 553,496 downwards.
AATATCAATACCGCGTGTGGCTATTAAATCTAAATTCCAAGGAATACAGCCTAATATTGGTAATGGGCTATTTTTTTTAAAATGATGTATATCTATTTTTTCTTTTTTTGTTTTTTTTATATTAGAACCTTCAAATATTTCCGCTAAATCAGGTCGTATATAACCATTTTCGTCAATAGGTGCATTAAATTTGTTAATAATGATTCCAGTAATATTTTTGTTTTTTAAACCACCAAATTCTAAGCAGGATAATTCAATATGTTTTTTTAATTGTTTTGATGTATGATGATTAAGAATTGTTACAAAAACAATATCAGTTTCAAGTGTTTTAGCAATGTCATAATTTAAGGCTTGAGCAAAAGGATGTTGTCTGGTTGGCATTAAACCTTCAATTAAAATTACTTCAGAAAGTTTGGTATTTTTATAATAACGAGCTACAATTTCTTCCATTAGAATATTTTTTTGATCATTAGCCAACAATGATTCTACATTATTCATTTTTAAAGGATTATTGATTTTTTTGTTAGAATGTACGTGTAATATTTTAGTATTTTGATTTTTATTTTTAAAGTATTTTTGGGCAATAGGCTGAAAAATACTTGCATTTACTCCTTTTTTTTCCAATGCCCGAATGAGTCCTAAACTAATGCTAGTTAAACCAACATTAATATCAGTTGGTATTAAAATTATTGTACGAGACACGGTTACCTCTTAAAAAGTTTAATATTTACATATCTTTAATGCAATATTAATAATGAGCAATATTAGCTAATTTTATTTTTTATGTTATTAGATGGTTGGTATCTTGAGCAATAACTAATTCTTCATTAGTTGGAATAACAAAAACGGGAATACTATCTTTAGTAGTAATTTTTCCTAATTTACCACAACGTATGGATAAATTTCGTTCATGATTATATTTAATACCAATTAAAGATAATTTTTTTAATGTTAACTCTCTTACAATATAGGAATGTTCACCAATTCCTCCAGTAAAAATAATTGCGTCTAATCTTCCTTGCATTAATGTAGAATAACTTGCAATATATTTAGCTAAACGATGACAATAAACATCCATTGCACGTTTTGCCTCTGGTTTTTTATAATAATTATCTTCTACATAACGATAATCATTAGTTACTGTAGTTAATCCAAGTATACCAGATTCTTTTGTTAATAAAAGATGAATCTTTTTTAGATTCATTCCTAATACGTTATGAAGATAAAATATAATGGATGGATCAATATCTCCACTGCGTGTGCCCATTACTAATCCTTCTAGCGGTGTTAGTCCCATTGAGGTGTCAACTGATTTTCCATTCAGTATGGCAGTAATTGATGATCCATTTCCTAAATGACATGTAATGATATTTAATTCATCGATAGATTTATTAAGTTTTTTTGCTGTTTCTTTTGTAACATAATAATGGCTAATACCATGAGCACCATAACGACGGATACCATGTTTTTTGTATAGGTAATATGGAAGAGGATATAAATAGGATTCAACAGGCATAGTTTGATGAAATGCAGTGTCAAATACGGCAACGTGTTTATTTTTTAAATGTGGAAATGCTTTTTTAGCTTTTTGAATTCCAATGATGCTTGCTGGATTATGTAATGGAGCAAATGGAATAAATGTTTTTATTTCTTTAATAACTTCACGATTAATAAGAGTTGATTTATGAAATTTATCGCCACCATGTACAACTCGATGTCCAATAGCAAAAATTGATTGTATTATTTTTTTTTGTTTATTAAGAATTGTATTTGTAAAAAAATCTATTGCTTCATTATGTCCAGATTTTTCACTTAAAGAAACTTCATATTTTATGCTGTTTATTTGCCATTTTATTTTGCTTTTTTTTGAATAAAAACATTCTGCTATACCAGATAGCTCTTGATGACTATTTATCGGGTTTATAATGGCAAATTTAAGTGAAGAACTACCACAGTTTAAAACCAGTATTAATTTATTTGACATATTTTCCTCCTATTTTTTATGACATTTTTTTAAAAATTTGATGATAGGAAGTTAAAATTAATAAAAATTTATATATTTATATAAGATAACTTTAGTAATTTATTTTTTAGTATTATTGTTAATGATTAATTATTCATATTATTTTTATTAGTATGGGTCTAAAAAAAATCAAAATATTTATTAATTCAAATTCAGCATCATATATCAAAATTTTAATTTATTAATATTATATGAATTAATATCTAAAAATAGACAAAATATAAACTGTATTAATTATAATTTTTTTTGCTTTTAAATTTTTATAAAAATTTATTGTAAAATAAATATTTTTGTTCATTTTTTAGGTTTTTATATTTTTTATAAATTGAAATATTAAAAAAATATAATTTTATGATAAATAAAAATTATTTAATAAACTTATAAAGTATATTTAAATTATCAAGGTTAATACAATTAGTATAAAGTATTTTTTTAAATTTTATAAAAATTATTGTAAGATTAAAAATCTTCTAATTTTATTTTATTATTAAATTATTTTCATTAAGTTATTATTTCTATAAATTTTTAAAATTATATTTTTTTTATTTGAAAAGTAAGTATAAAATTATTTTTCCTAATATTTAGCATTTTTTTTGAAATTTATTAATATTATGATATAATATATTTTTTATAAAATTGCAGATTTATATTATATTTTTTTTAATTGATATAAAAAAATAAAAAAATTATATTTTTATTAATTTTTGCAAAAATTTTATTTTATAAAACTGATTTACGTAAAATTATTAATTAGTTTAGAATATATAAATTGATATTACATATGATAATATTTTTTACAGAAGTATTATAAACTGTAATTATAAATAAAAATATCAATTTTATTTATATTATCATATATATTAGCATTAATTTTAATATTTTTGAAATATAAAAATTAATTGAAGATTATATAGATATATATAGTTTATTTTTTTAGGAGAAATTATAAAAAATGATATTGACTTGTAAAGGATTTTTATTTGATTTAGATGGTACATTAGTTGATTCTTTATCAATTGTTGAATTTTGTTGGAAAAAATTTAGTAATCGGATTGGTATTGCGGAAAAAGATGTTTTAAAATATATTCATGGAAAACCTGCGATAACTTCTATTCGTCATTTTATGCCTAATGCAGATGAAACTGATATTAAAGAAATTTTTTCTTGGTTAGAAAATATGGAAAAAAAAAATATGTCAGATATTGTGGCAATGCCAGGAGCAATTTCTTTGCTTGAAAAGTTAAATAAATTTTCTATTCCATGGTCAATTGTTACATCTGCCACAATGTCTATTGCTGTTAATCGCATTAAAGCTGCAGGATTGCCTGAACCATTGCATTGGGTTACGGTTGAAAAAGTAAAAAAAGGTAAACCATATCCAGATCCTTTCTTATTAGGTGCAAAACTTTTAGGTTTGCCTGCTAATTTTTGTATTGCATTTGAAGATGCAGAAGCTGGAATCTATTCTGCATTGGATGCTGGATGTAAAGTTATTGCTCTTAATACGCAATTGGATATATCGAGAAAATCAGAAATTTCAATGATTATAAAATCATTTACTGAATTAAATATTATAAAATCAGATAATCAATGTATTATAAGAATAAATAATGATTTATAATTATTTGTATTTTTCATTTTTTTAAAATAATTATTTTTATAATAAAATTATACATTGCATTTTCTTTAAAAAAATATATATTAATAATCACCATATAAGTGTTTTTTATACTTTTAATAAAATATTTTTTATTAAATATAAATATTTTAAGAAAATATTTGATTGTATTTAATCTTTTATTTTTTTATGATATTTTTATTATATTATTTTATAATTATAATTTTATTTTTTTTAATTTATTTAAATATTTGTTCTTAATTTTGTAGAATAAAAAATATTTTCTTATTTTTATATTGCATATTTAATGTTTAAATATTTTTATATGCACAAAAAATATCTTTATGTTATTATTAATTGTATTTTTTAATTTAAATATTTTTATATCAGATATATTCATTAATAATTTTAATTTTTATATCTTTTTATGATAGTTCATTTAATATAAATATTTTATTAAATATTAGTTTTATAATTTATAATTTTTTGAAAAAATATAATAAATTATAGAATTTCTTATTATTTAATAAATGTGATATATAAATTAATTAGTATAGAGAGTAAAATAATTAGTTTATAAAATATTTATAGATATATTATTAATAACTTATTTTTAATTTTTTATTTATTATTTATAAATATTATTTTGTTTTTTTATAAAAGCTTTTATAAAATTAGTTAATAAAATTTTATTAAATAAAATAATTTTTTATATATTAAAAATATTAATTTTTATTTAAATTATCTTACATTATACAATTATTTATTTTATATTTTTAAAAAATGAATTTTTTATATTAAGTATAAATTAGAAATTAAAAAATAGATATTTTTACAAAATACAAAAAAATTTTATTAAATGTTTAAATTAGTAAATTAATATTCTATTATTAAAATAATTTATTATATATTAAAAAAATGTTAATAAATAATTTTAATGAAATAATTTTTGTTAATTATGTAATTAATAATAATGATTTATTTTAATATTTTTAAATTACTACTATAAAATAGTAATAATATTTTTTATAAAAAATATATTTTTTGTTTTATTATTTTTTTTTATTAAGAAAAGTAGTATAAAATTTTTATATAATATAGAAATTAATAATTTTTTATAAAAAATTTAAATAAAATTATCAATTTATTTTTAAAATAAATATCAATTTTTTATTTTTATAAATTAAAGTTTTATTTAAAAATTTAATTTTTAGGAGAATTAGAATGGTTATTCAACGTACATTATCTATTATTAAACCACATGTGGTTAAAAAAAATATGATTGGTATAATTTATTCTCGTTTTGAACAGGCTGGCTTTAAAATTATTGCTGCTAAAATGGTATATTTAAATTGTAAAACAGCTAAAATTTTTTATGCTGAACATAAAAATAAAATATTTTTTAACAGTTTAATTAATTGTATGGTTAAAGGACCTAGTATGTTACAAGTTTTAAGTGCTGAAAATATCATAAAAAGATACCGTGATTTAATGGGAAATACCGATCCAAGTAAAGCATTAATAGGAACATTACGTGCTGATTATGCAGATAGTTTAAGTGAAAATGCAGTACACGGTTCAGATTCCATTATTTCATCAGAAAGAGAAATTAATTTTTTCTTTAAGGAAAATGAAATTTATCCTTATTAATATAAAAAATATAGTTATAAATTAAAAGAACTAAATATTAAATAAATGATAGATTGATACATTCTATGATTGTTTTTAATTAAATAATAATAAATACTTTATAAATTAAAACATGAAAATTATAAAACTTAAAGAACTTACAAATTCCATCTCTTTTTCTGGTATTAACAAAGTTAATTTAATGGATATGGATCGTAAAAAAATGCAAAAGTTTTTTATATATTTAGGAGAAAAAGCATTTAGAGCCGATCAAATAATGCAATGGATTTATCATAATTATTGTGATGATTTTAATTTAATGACTAATATAAATAAAAAATTACGAATTAAGTTGCAATCAGTTGCCGAAATTCGTATACCTAAAATTGTGCAAGAACAGCGTTCTTTTGATGGTACAATAAAATGGGGAATTAGTGTAGGTCAACAAAAAATAGAAACAGTTTATATTCCTGAAAAAAATCGTGCAACTCTTTGCGTTTCTTCTCAAATTGGTTGTGCGCTTGCATGTAAATTTTGCGCAACAGCACAACAGGGTTTTAATCGCAATTTATCTGTTTCAGAGATTATAGGACAATTATGGAGAGCGAATCAAATTATTGATTTTTCTAAAAATCAGAACAATATTACTAATGTTGTCATGATGGGAATGGGGGAACCTTTATTGAATATAAAAAATGTTATAAGAGCTATAAAAATTATGATAGATGATTTTGGTTTTGGTTTATCAAAACGAAGGGTGACTTTATCAACTGCTGGTATTGTACCTGCGCTTGATAAATTAGGTGATATGATTGATATTGCTTTAGCAATTTCTTTACATGCACCTAATGATATATTACGTAATCAAATTATGCCAATTAATAAAAAATACAATATTGCTTCTCTTCTTGCCAGTGTTAAACGTTATTTAAAAAAATCAAATGCTAATCAAGGACGTGTTACTATTGAATACGTAATGTTAAAAGATATAAATGATACAGTTAAACATGCATATCAATTAGTTAAATGTCTTAAAAACATCCCTAGTAAAATTAATTTGATCCCATTAAATGTATTTCCAGGGGTATTATATACGCCTACTTCTAATAACTGTATTAAAAATTTTGCAAAAATATTAATAAAAAATGGTTTTATTACTGTCATTCGTAAGACTCGTGGTGATGATATTGATGCAGCATGTGGTCAGTTATCTGGAGATGTTATTGATCGAACAAAACGTACATTAAAAAAAAATCTTATTCACTCTATTTTAATCAAAAAATAATAATTTTTTTGTTTTAGTTTATATATAATAAAATTTTTATTTTTTAGTAATTGTACTGTTAATCAATAAATTTAAAAAAGATTAACTTTATTTTTTTTAAAATAAAATATTAATTGTCCATATGGGTAATTAAATAATTTTAAATATTTTTTAAAATTAAAAATATTTCTTTTTATTTTTTCTAAAATATTTTTTGTTTTTTAATAAAATTATATAAAAATTTTATGTAATGTTTAATTATTTTAATAATTAAAATAAAAATTATAAAATACTATTGTGCAAATTTTTAGTAATTGTAATATAATATAGTTTATTGAAATAAATTATTTTTTTAAAAAATTTATAAAATCCATTTTTTTGCAAATATGAATATTAAATCTAAAACAGAAAAAACAGCAATTACCGTAGGGCAACGTTTATTAAAAGAAAGAGAAGCTCTCGGTTTTTCATTAGAAAATGTTGCTGAAAAACTATGTTTAAAAGTATGTGTAGTACGTGAAATAGAAAAAGATAATAATTCTAATGATATTGATCCGACTTTTCTTAGGGGTTATATTCGTTCTTATGCGAAATTACTTAAAATTCCAGAAAAAGAAATACTGAATTTATTAGAAGTTAGTACACCAAAAAATTCTATGAGCATGTCACATGTGCATACTTATTCTTTAGGAAAAATACAGAAAAAAGGAGAAGGTTGGTTAATGAAGTTTACTTGGTTAATTATAGCTATGATTATTACCATGATAAGTATTTGGTGGTGGCAAGATTATAAAGTTGAAAAACAAGAAATTAAAGTAATGGCTAAAAAAAATCAAGTTGGTGTTTCTGATTTTGAAAATCATCTTGCTTCTTAATTAATGAAAAGTAAATCGATAAATACGAAAAAATAAATTAGAAACATTTTATTTTATGGATAGGATTATATAAAAATAGAGATATCTATAACTTAAAAAATATTTAAATATTAATATCTATTTAAAATAAATGCAAAATATTTTTTGATATAATTTTTTAAAAATTATAGATACTAGTTTTTTTATAAAAATATATCTTGATAAAAATTTAACATAAAAAAGTAGTCTTATCAGATAATTTTAAAAATAAATAATATTAGTTTAGTGCTATTAACAAAGAGATTTTAGCAGTAAAATATTTTTTAAAAAAATTGTAGTATTATTTTTTATAAGATTATGCTTGATAAGCGGTTTATTTAAATTAAAATATTATAATTAAAGTATTATAGATATTTTAAAAAAAATAAAACGTATAGTTTTTTTAAAAAAATATATAAATAGTCACCTTTTTAGTAATTTAATTTTGGTATAATTGATAATTATTAATTATTGTAATTAAAAAACAATTAACTCAGATGTTTTGTTTTTTATTATTGGTAAATATGACTTATCTTCGAATTAATCAGGATTTTTATTACAAGAATTTTAATAATATCTCATAAAACAAAAATATATTTATATAATAAATGATAATAATTATTTATAAATTTTTTTGATTTTTATAATTTACGTGATTATTAACATTTATATTTAGAGGTGATTAAGAGATGTATAAATTTTCAATTAAAAGACGCCAATCAAAACGTATTTATGTAGGTAACGTTGCTATTGGTGATGGTGCACCAATTACAGTGCAATCTATGACTAATACGAATACAACAAATGTTATTGCAACAATTCAACAAATTAAAGAATTAGAAAAAGTTGGCGCAGATATTGTCCGTGTATCTATACCAACCATGGATGCAGCTGAAGCGTTGAAATTGATTAAAAAAGAAGTGAAAGTTCCTATTGTTGCTGATATTCATTTTGATTACCGTATTGCATTAAAAGTTGCTGAATACGGTATAGATTGCTTACGAATTAATCCTGGTAATATCGGAAATAAAACAAGAATTAATCAAGTTATTGCTTGTGCTCGTGATAAAAATATTCCCATTCGAATCGGTGTTAATGGTGGCTCATTAATACAAGATTTAAAAAAGAAATATGCAATAATTACTCCAGAAGCATTAGTAGAATCAGCTATGCGTCATGTTGATATACTAGATAAATTAAATTTTGATCAGTTTAAAGTAAGTGTTAAAGCTTCAGATGTATTTTTAGCGGTAAATGCTTATCGTTTATTGGCTAAGAAAATTGATCAACCATTGCATTTAGGTATTACTGAAGCTGGTGGAAAACGAGCAGGTTCAGTAAAATCTTCTATTGGATTAGGTATTTTATTATCTGAAGGTATTGGTGATACATTACGTGTTTCATTAGCAGACAATCCTACTGAAGAAGTAAAAGTTGGTTTTGATATTTTAAAATCACTCCGCATTCGTTCAAAAGGTATTAATTTTATTGCTTGTCCAACTTGTGCACGTCAAGAATTTGATGTTATTGGTACAGTAAATGCTTTAGAAAAAAGATTAGAAGATATTGTTATTCCAATGGATATTTCAATAATTGGTTGTGTTGTTAATGGACCTGGTGAAGCAGAATTAGCTAATTTTGGTATTACAGGAGCAAAAGTAAAAAGTGCTTTTTATGAAAACGGTATACGTCAAAAAGAGCGTTTAGATAATAATAATATAATAGATCTATTAGAAGATAAAATTAGAAAAAAAGTATCAATATTCAATAAAAAGCATAAAATTAATATAAAACAGCAATAAAATTATTTTTTAAATAAAAACTATTTTTTAAAACTTTATTTTTTGTTTTTTTTGATTAAAATTATTAATTTTTATTATAGAGAAATAAATAATTTGATAAATAAAATTCAATCTATTCGTGGTATGCATGATTGTCTTCCTATTAATATTCAATTTTGGCAAAAAATTGAAAACATATTGAAGAAAATTTTTTTTAGTTATGGTTTTTCTGAAATACGTACGCCAGTTGTAGAACAAAATATTTTATTTTCTAGAGCAATTGGTACATTTACTGATGTGGTTGAAAAAGAAATGTATACCTTTTACGACCGAGATGGTCATCTTATAACATTACGCCCAGAAAATACTGCTGGTTGCATACGTTCTGGAATTGAACATGGGTTTTTATATGATCAACCTAAACGTATTTGGTATTTAGGGCCAATGTTTCGTTATGAGCGTCCACAAAAAGGACGTTATCGTCAATTTCATCAGTTTGGTGCCGAAGTATTTGGTTTAGCTGGTCCAGATATTGATGCTGAAATTATAATAATGACAAAAAGATTTTGGTCTAAATTAGGCATTAGCAAATATCTTTCTTTAGAAATAAATTCACTTGGTTCATTAGAATCACGTTTGCAATACTCTGAGGTTTTATTAACTTTTTTAAAAAAAAATAAAGATAAATTAGATGAACATTGCCGGAGTCGCATTTTTACTAATCCATTACGTATATTTGATTCAAAAAATCTTCAAATTCAAGATTTATTGCATAATGCCCCTCTTCTTTTTGATTATCTTGATGATGTTTCTAAAAAACATTTTTTAAAATTATGTAAATTACTTGATATAGCAGGAATTAAATATCAAATTAATCCTCGTTTAGTGCGTGGATTAGATTATTATAATTATACTGTATTTGAATGGGTTACTAATGTTTTAGGCGCAAAAGGAACTATTTGTGCTGGTGGTCGTTATGATGAGTTAGTAGAACAACTGGGTGGAAAAAAAACAAAAGCTATTGGTTTTGCAATAGGTATGGAACGTACAGTATTGTTAGTCAAAGAATCAAATCCAGATTTTATAGATAAGTTTCAGTTTCTTGATATTTATTTAATATCTTATGGAAAAAATAGTCAATATGAAATATTAAAATTAGCAGAAAAAATAAGAGATAAGATGCCATACTTGACATTGATTACTCATCATGGTGGTGGAACTTTAAAAAAACAATTAGCAAAAGCTAATAAATATAAAGCAAAAATTGCACTTATTTTAGGTGATCATGAATATGAATCTAAATCAGTTATAATAAAAAATTTATATACAGGTGCACAGGAAACAATTTTGCAGAAACATTTAACTGTACGTTTAACAGAAATTTTAGGTTAAAAAGATTTGATAAAATTTTATATGATTTATGACAAAATAAAGATGATTAAATATTATTTTATTAATAAAAAAAAGATGTTAATTATAGGATTTGTTATTGTAATTAATCTATTAATTTTTAGTTATTATAATTGGGAATCATTATATTTATCTCTTTTAAGGACCAAAGCTTATTTTTTTGGAAAACAATCTTCTCAATCATATTTTAATTTTAAACAATTTTTTTTTAATAATAAGAATTTTTTTAATGCAGAAAAAAATATTTATTCTGTTTTAAGCAAAATAGAAGAAGCAAAAAAATTAGTAGAAAAAAATGATACTTTAAATGCAAAAAAAACATTATTAAAAGCATTAACGTTAACTAATATAAAAAATATAAAAAATTTAATTAATATTAAATTGGCTCGTATAGAATTAGCTTTAAATCATACCGAAGAAGCACTGATTTATTTGATGGAAATAGATGAAAAAAGTTGGAATATTATTGTAGAGAATATAAGAGGTGATATTTTTCTTAAAAAAAATGATATTTCTTCTGCTCGTGCAGCTTATTTAAAAGGGTTGGCATCAGATGGATCTGAAAATATGAAGAATATATTAAAAATAAAGATCAATAGTTTGTTATAGAAAGAGGAATGTTGAAATGCAAGTTATTAAAATATTTTTTATTATCACATTCATCATCAGTTTATTAACTGGATGTGTAAGTAAAAAAAAAACGGTACTTGTTTCTTCTATTCCTGAATTTAATAATAAAATAACTCCTATTATTATTTGGAAAAATATAGTAGGAAATGGTACTGGAAAATATTATTCAAAAATTTTTCCTGTTTATGATAATTTTGTTGTTTATGTATCAGATCGTAGAGGTATTATAAAAGCAATAAATTTTAATTCAGGTAATATATTATGGTCAATTAATTTGTTAGATCAAATTAATTTCTTTAAAAGTGATAAATCTATATTACTTTCTTCTGGATTAACTATTTCAAAAGATCAGCTTTATATAGGAATAGAAACCGGTCAATTAATTGCATTAAATAAGTTTAATGGAAAAGTTGTATGGATGACTGATGTTGCTGGAGAAGCAATTTCGCAACCTGTAGTTAGTAATGGTTTAGTTCTAACGCATACTAGTAATGGAGTATTACAAGCTTTAGATATAAAAAATGGAAAAATTAAATGGAGTATTCATTTAGATAATTATTCAAAATTATCTATAAGAGGTAAATCTGCTCCTAGTATATTTTATGGTGTTGCAATTGTTGGTAGTAATAATGGTCGCATTACTGCAGTAACTTTGTCTCAAGGGGAAATTCTTTGGCAAAAATATATTAATAATATTGATGGAATAAATAAAATTAATTCTTTACATGATATTAATATGAAACCAGTTATTGATGTTAATATAGGGGCCGTTTTTGCTATTGCATATAATGGAAATTTAGTTGCAATTAATCTGTATTCTAGTCAAATTATCTGGAGTCTTAATTTAGGGTCAATTCATGATATTACTATTGATGATAAAACTATTTATTTAGTTGATCAAAATGATTCTGTATTTGCAATTCGTAAAAGTGATGGTGTTATTTTATGGGTACAAAATTCTTTATTATACCGTAATTTAACTGCACCGAGTATTTATGGTAATTTTTTGGTTATAGGTGATGGAGCAGGATATCTTTATTTTTTAAATATTTATAATGGTCAATTGATGATAAAAAATAAATTAAATTCTTCTGGTTTATTAATTCGTCCGATTGTGGCTAATAATAAATTGTTAGTGCAAGCGAAGGATGGAACTCTTTATTTAATGCAATTGTAATAGTTTAATTTTTTTATATGAAATATATAATTTAAAAATTATATCAGATTTTTTTTAATTTAATTTACTTGTTTTTAAAATTTCAATAAGAATACTTATTATTTTTTGAGGCTATTTTTTTAAAATGATACCAATAATTGCATTAGTAGGTCGGTCTAATGTAGGGAAGTCTACTTTATTTAATAAATTAACGAAAAGTAGAGATGCATTAGTTGCTGATATGCCTGGTTTAACACGTGATAGAAAATATGGTAGAGCTTTTTTATTAGGGCAAGAATTTATTATTATCGATACTGGCGGTATAAATGGATCAGAAAAAAAAGTGCAATTGCATATATTTTCACAATCTTTATTAGCAATTCGGGAAGCTGATATTATTTTTTTTTTAGTAGATATTGATTCTGGAATTATACCATTAGATTATAAATTTATGAAAAATTTGCGTAGTTCTAATAAAGAAATATATCTTCTCGTCAATAAAACAGATGGTTGTAATTTTAATAATATATTCAGTAATTTTTGTGTTCTAGGTATAAAAAATATTTATCCGATTGCAGCATTGTATGGTTTTGGTATTTTTTCACTTATGAAAAAAGTTATTTTTTCATGTTATAAAAAAAAAATAATAGATAAAATACAATTACCTTTAAAATTAAGTAATAATTTTAACTCTCTTTCTAGAGAAAGAAAAAATATTATTAATAATACTCAAGAAAATCCTTTTGACCCATTTTTGTTGCCAATTAAATTAGCTATTGTTGGGAGACCCAATGTTGGAAAATCAACATTAATTAATAGTATTTTGGGTGAAGATCGGGTGGTAGTTTATGATAAGCCTGGTACAACTCTTGATAGTATTGATATTCCAATGCAAAGAAAACAATATAAATATATACTTATTGATACCGCTGGTGTTAGAAAAAGAAAAAATATAACTGAAAAATATGAAAAATTTTCAGTTATAAAAACATTACAGTCCATCAAATATTCTCATGTTGTTGTATTATTAATGGATGCAAAAGATGGAGTATTTGATCAAGATTTATCTTTATTAGATATTATTCTGCAAACTGGTCGGTCTTTGGTAGTTGTAATGAATAAATGGGATGTTGTATCGTTGAGAGAACGGGAATCTATTAAAATTATCCTTAATTTACGGTTAAATTTTATTAAATTTGTTAAAATTCATTTTATTTCAGCTTTGAAAGGTAGTGGTATTAATCATATGTTTCAATCTATTAATGAATCATATTTATCTGCAACACGCCAAATAAGTACTTCTCTGTTAACCAAAATTCTAAATATAGCCGAAAAAAAACATCAACCGCCATTAATTAGAGGACGTAGAATGAAAATGAAATATGCACATGCTATTGGTTATAATCCACCTGTTATTTTAATACATGGAAATCAATTAGAAGAGGATGTTCCTAGTGCTTATAAACGTTATTTAAGTAATTATTTTTGTAAAAAATTAAATATGATAGGTACTCCTGTTTGTATTAAATTTAAAAAGAATTATAATCCATATCTTTAATACAAAAAACAAGGATTTTAAAATTAATTTTATAATTGTAACTTTACTTTAAAAAATATAAATATAAAAATTTATTTTTTAGAAATTATTTTTTAAAATTTTATATCTTTTTTTGTTAAAAAATATCATTTTTTATTTTTTTTGAATTTAGTTTTAAATAAAAATTATATTCTTATTTTTTTAAAGGTGCCAGAGATATTAAAATTGATTTTTTTATTTTTTTGTAATCTAAATATAGTTTTATGATTATTTATTAAATTAAAGTTTATGCAATAAACTATTAGATAACATTAAAATTAATGTTTATAGTTATTTCATATTATTTTTTATAATTAGTAAATATATATTAAGAAATTAATTACTTAAGTTTTTAATAAAATTAAAACAAGTTTTAAAATTATTTTAATTTTAATTATTAAAAAAAATAATTCGATACTCCAGTTTCTTTATTAGGATTTTTAATAAAAAAAATATTAATTATACCAATTTTATAAATTTAATAGATTTTTTTATAAAATTTGCATAAAGATTTTTGATTTTATTTTTGTTTATATCTTTTTTCAAAATTATAGTATGGATGTTAGATCAAATTTATTAATAACTTACCATGTTAATGATAAATTTTTGTTTTTTGTATAATAAAAAATTAAATATTTCAATGAGTTATGGAAATATAAATATTATTTAAGTATGAAATTAAAAAAATGTTATCGCTAAATATTTGTATTTAATTAAAGATAAAGATTTTTTTGCAAAAAAGATGATAATTTTTTAAAATTTATATATGAAAAATTAATAGTTATTACCTTAAAAAAATGAATTTATTTTTTATTAATATTTTTTTATTTTTTAATTTTTTTGTGATATTTTTAAATTTTTAAAAAAATATTTTATAAATTAAGAAAAAATTAAAATTTTTAATATTTTTCATCTATCATAAATAAATTATTAATGATAAAATTGCATTTTTTAATTATAAAGATTATATTATTTATTTGTTTTTTATTTATAAAAAAATATTTTAAATAGATTATGATTATTATAAAAATAATAGAAATGATTTTTTTTATTACAAATATGTATAAACATAATTTTTTATATTTTTTAATTAATTTAAATTATGTATTATAAAAAAATGTTTTTATAATAAAATAAAATTTTGCTTTTTTGATTATATAAAAAATTAATAAAAAAAATAGTTTTTGATAATTTAATTATTATTTTTATAAAAAATAAATTATTTTTTTATTTAAAAAAATAAATATTTTTATTTAATAATTTTAAGAAAATTTTTTAATGATTTTTGATCTTTTATGAAAAATTTTTAAATATATATTTGAACATTGAAGATAAAAAATATAAATATTAATTTTTGGTAAATATAAATTTTTATTTAAAAATTATTTTTTAATATAATTTTAAAATATATTAATTTACTTAAATTATATAAATCTTTAAAAATACCAATTTTGTATTTTCTTAAATATCCTTAAATAATTAATTGATTTGTTTTTATAAAATTATAAATAAAATTATTATTTTTTTAATATTTATTTATATTATAAAATTTTTAATGTTTTATGTGTTTATTAATGTTGTATGATAAGTAAAAATTTTATTTGATATATTTAAAAATTATATTTAAAAGTTATTTTTTAATTGGATTACTTTAATAAATTTTTATTTTTATATATTAAAAAAATAATATTTTTAATTTTTTTTATTTATAGATAAAATATTAAATATTTTAATATTAAAATTTAAAAAATAACATTAATAAAAATTAATTAATCATTTAAATAAATATATATTTTTTAAAAGCATATATATTTTTATATATTATTAAAAAATTTTATTACTTAATAGTTATACATAGCAGGTATATTTATAATTTTTGGAATATTTTTAAATTTTCTATATGAAAGCTTTTTAATATAATTTAAAATTTAATGCAAAATTAATTAACAAGCACTGTATTTACTTTTTTTAAAAAAATAAAATAATACAAAAATATTTATTATTTCTTTGTGTATGATTTTGCATATAAAAAGATTATTATCATAAATAAGTATTTTTATAAAATTAATTATTTTATTATTTTCATAATAATTGTTTCTCCTGCAATAATAGGTCCACTAGATTTTTTTAGTTCTTTTATTTCATCCATATTAGAAATAATTATAGGGGTTAATACAGATTTTGCTTTTTTTTGCAATAAAAGAAGATCAATTTTTAGTATTAAATCACCTATTTTTACTTTTTTTCCTTCTTTTGCTATTCGAGAAAATCCTTCACCTTTTAAGTTAATAGTATCAATACCAAAATGTACAAATAATTCAATACCACTTTTTGATTTCATAGAAAATGCATGGTTTGTTTCAAAGATTTTACTGATAGTCCCATTAATTGGAGCTACAATTTTATCGCCAGATGGATTAACAGCAATCCCATCTCCAACAATTTTTTCTGAAAAAACAACATCTGGAACATCTTCTATATGAATAATTTGACCTGAAATTGGCGCAATAATATTAATCATATTATTTTTATTTTCTGAAGTGAATAATTTAACTTTATTGAATATGCTCATTGGTTTCCCTTATTATTTTTATTAAAAATATTTTTAGATGAAGAATTTAATTATGATATGTTATTTTTTATAAATACTTTAATAACATCCATTAGTTCTTTTGCTGTTGATTTCTTTAATGCTTCTTTAGCTAATTTTTTTGTATCTTTGAATTTTGCATTTCTAATGATCTTTTTTATTTTTGGAATTGAAACAGTATTCATACTAAATTCATCTAATCCCATCCCCAGAAGTAATAATGTAGCCCGTTCATCACCAGCTAGTTCACCACATATGCCAGTCCATTTACCTTCTGCATGTGCAGCGTCAATAACTATTTTTATTAATTTTAATACAGAAGGAGACATTGGGTTATATAAATGTGAAATAAGTTTATTCCCACGATCAACTGCTAACGTGTATTGAGTTAAATCATTAGTACCAATACTAAAAAAATCAACTTCTTTTGCTAAGTGATTTGATATAATTGCTGCTGCTGGTGTTTCAATCATTATTCCTATTTCAATTGCTTTATTAAATTTTATTTTTTCTTTAATTAATTGTTTTTTAAGAATTTGTAATTCTTTTTTTAAACTTCTAATTTCTTCTATAGAAATCACCATTGGAAACATAATACTTATTTGACCGAATACAGAAGCTCTTAATATAGCTCGTAATTGAGTATGAAGAATTTCTTTTCTATCTAGAGAAATACGAATAGCTCTCCAACCAAGAAAAGGATTTTCTTCTTTTGGTATATTCATATAAGGAAGATTTTTATCACCTCCAATATCCATTGTACGAATGATAATAGTTTTTGGATATATATTTTCTGCTATTGTTTTGTAAGTTTGAAATTGTTCTTCTTCTGTTGGTAAAGTATTACGGTTCATGAATAAAAATTCAGTTCTATATAAACCAACACATTCATTATTATTCATATCATAAAAATTGCTAATATTAGCACAAACTTTTACTTGATGCCCATCTAGAGTAATAGCTGGAAGGTTTTTAAATTTTTTTAATTCATTTTTTTCAAATAAATATTTTTTCTTTATATTTTTTAATTTATTAATTTGATTTTTAGATGGATTTTGATAAATACGATTATTAATCGCATCTAATATAATATAATCATTTTGTTTAATTTGATTTGTGGCATTGCTTGTACCTACGATAGCAGGAATTTCTAAAGATTTTGCCATAATTGAAGTGTGTGAAGTTTTTCCTCCTAAATCAATAATAAATCCTAGTACTTTTTTGAAATTTAATTCTGCTGTTTGAGAAGGTGTAAGATCATTAGCAACCAAAATGATTTCTTCATTAATTGTACTGAGATCAATAATTGGTAATCCGAGAATATTTTTCAATAAACGTGCACCAATATCTCTAACATCGGTAGCACGTTCTTTTAAGTATACGTCATTTAATTTTTCTAATGCAATCGCCTGCTCTTCAATAACTTTTTGAGTTGCTGAATCTGCTGTTTTATGTTCTTTTTGTATTAAAGACAAAATTTCCTGCTCTAGTTCTTCATCTTCTAGTAAAATAATATGACCTTCAAATATTTCTGCTTTTTCTTCACCTATTTTTTTTTCAGTTATTTTTTTTATGTTTTTTAATTGTTGTACTGCTTTTTTTCGTCCAATAATAAATCGATTAATTTCATTGTTAATTTGGTTATCAGTAATTTTTTTTTGATTGTAAACAATTAATTCCTCTTTTAGAATTAATGCTTTCCCGAAGGCGATACCTGGTGATACTGAAATTCCTAAAATCATAAATATTCTTACCTTATTAACAATGAGCGGACAATATTTAGCTTATAGGATTATTTTTGTAAAATTAATAGTTAAATATAGATCCTGTTTTTAATATTTTCTTAATTTATAAATTAAGAAAATTGATTTTATTTTATAACTTTTTGATTATAATGTAGCCATAAACTTTACTAGATGTTCTACTGCTTGTTTTTCATCTTCACCTTCTGCTGATATAGTTACAACAGCTCCTTTAATTAATTCCAGTGTTTGTAATTTAAACAAGCTTTTAGCACTTGCAGATTTATCACCAAGTTTTAATGTAATTTCAGAAGAGAAATTTTTGGCTTCTTTAACAAATTGAGATGCAGGACGAGTATGTAAACCATGAGATGCGGTTATGATGACTTTTTGTTGGAACATATTATTTTCCCCTCAAAAAATTTAATATTTTTTTTGGTAATATAACATATTTTAATTAAAAAAATCTGAATTTTGTGTACTGCTTTTTTAAGAAAATACGAGAACAGTTTTTTTTATTATGAAATATATATGTTATGAATATTAAAATTATATACAAATATTATAATTTCTTTGCTTTATTTCAAATATTTTTTAATTCTTATTATTAAATAATAAATATTTTAAAGATTCAGTATGATTTTAAAAAATGATTTTAGCATAAATTTAAATGACATTTAAAATATAAAAATATATTAAATATTTTATAAATATTTTTTTAAAAAAATATTATTTTTTTTATTTTTTTAAAAGAATATTTTTCTGTAAAATATAACAATATAAAAATATTTTTTCTTTATTTTAAAATATCAGTTTTTATTTAAACTGCAATTTTAATGCTAGAATTATATTATTTTTTAATTTGTATATAAATTTTATATTTAATATCTTTATGTTTTATAAAAAAATGTTTTGTTTTTCATATATTTCTATAATTATTATGTCATTATTTATTAAATATTTATAATAAAAAGTTATAAAAATAAATATTTTTTTAAATTATCTTTTTAAGATTTTAAATATCATCGTATAATTAATATAATTTTTATATTTCATTTTTTTTGAAAATTTATTTTTATAAATAATATTTTTTAGATCTAAAGAAATTGTTGTTTACATGTGATAAAAAATAATATTTTTAATATTTTTTAAAAAGATTACTTTATAATTAATTTTATATAATTTTAAAAAAAATATATTTTAAAAAAATATTGATAAATATTTTTATATACCTATTAGTATATTTTTATTACAATGATGCTTTTTATAAAGCAATAATTTTTTATGAAAAAGTAACTAAAAAATACTTAGTTAGTATAATTAAATAAATATAAATGTTATTTTTAGGTTTTTTCAAAAAAATATAAAAATAGTTTTTTATTTTTTTGATGTTTTTATATAAAATCTCTTGGAAAAAGAAAAAATATAGTGACTATAATTATTTTATTAAAAAACAAAGTTTTAAATAAAATTAAATTTAAATATTATACAGATATTTTTAGATATATTTACTAAAAATATAAAACAATTTTTCTTAAAAATTAAATTTTAAATATTTAATATTAATATAATTATAATTATTGTAATTTATATGAATAATATTAAAATATAGTAAATATTCTTTTTTTATAAAATTTTATATTAAATTTTTTTAAAATTTCTAGTCAAAATTAAAAAATATTTTTTCAAGTATTTTGAATTAAAATATTAAATAATGTTATATATGGTTAAAAAATAGCTTTTTTTTAAAAAAAGCAAATAATAAAATATATATTAATATTTTTTTATTATATAAAATATTATAAATTTATTTTTTAATCTCAGTATATGTTCTTTTTAATTTTTTAAAATTTTTGTATTTTAAATATTTAAGTATTTTAAATGTTAAAGATATATTTATTTATCGTAGTTTAACATTTTTAAATTTTATTTAATATGAATTTTTAAAAAAATAAAAACACAATTTTTGATTTTTTTAATTGTGGTTTTTATCTGAATAAATTTTTATATGAATATTTTTTATATTGTTTCTTTCTTAGTAGTTATATCTTTATAAGTATATTAAAAGATTGTTTTTTATGGTGATAATTAAAATATAAAAAAACATAAAGAAAAAGAATATTTTTATTTTAATGATATTAGTAATAATTATTAGTTGGTAGTTTTACTGTTTAATAGTAATTTTAATATTATATAAATGTATAAAATATCAAGAGTATTTATTTTTTATAAGTAATGTTAAGATATATTTTTTAAAAAAATTTAAAGATTTTAATAATGATTAAATCAATTTATATTTTTGTTAAAATATATATTTATAAGAATTTATAGTGAATATTTCAGTAAAAGTATAATAAAAAATTATTAAGTAAAATATATTGATCATTTAATGAAAAAACAAAAATTAATAAAAATATTTTTATATAAAGATTTTATAGATAAAAAATAAAATTATAATAATAAACATTATGCATTTTTTAATAAAAAATAAAAAAGTATAGAGTTTTTAAAAATAATAAAAAAGAATTTATTTTTAGAAATTGCAAAACGTAGATTTTAAAAAATTGATTATTTAGATAGTATAATAAAAAAATTACTTTAGATAATATAATAAAGCAGGTTTTTATATTTGAATTATTGTGTAAGTTAAAAGTATTTAATGATAATCTTTTTTATTAATGTTTTTTATTATTTTAGTATAAGTATGTAAATAAAATGTTTTATAGAGTTATGTTAATTTTTTATAAAACAGTGTTTTTTAATAATTTTATTATTTTAAAGAGAAATATAAAGTAAATTTATTTAATATAAAAATAATATTTTATTTCAAAACTGTTTTGTATATATATGATCTATTTATTATATTATTTTTATATGTGATAATATAGAAGTTATATATTTAGTGTAATAAAGTCTTATATCAGTAAGATTATTTTTATTACGCTAAGATCAATATTATTTAATGATTAAAAAAAATAACAATATTTTTATGTTAAATACATTAATTTTTAAGTATTTAAAATGTTGATTAAAGTTTTTTTATAATGATCAAATATAAGTTTGATGATATAAAATTTTTTATTTTTTCTACTTCAAAATATTTTTTATGATAAATAATATAAAAAAAATTAAAATTTTAAAGGAACAGTTACGGCATCATGCATATAACTATCATGTATTGGCTCAACCAATAATATCTGATAAAAAATATGATAAGATGATGGAAGAATTAAAGCAATTAGAGTTTTTGTATCCAGAATTTATTTCGAGTGATTCTCCTACACAATGTGTAGGTGCTTTGCCTTTGAGATCTTTTAAAAAAGTACATCATAAAATACCTATGTTATCATTAGATAATGTTTTTGATAAAAAAAATTATTTAGTTTTTCATAACAGGGTACAGTCATATTTAAAAAATAATATTGAATTAAGTTTTTGTTGTGAACCTAAATTAGATGGTGTAGCTGTTAGCTTAATATATAAAAATGGTAAATTAATACAAGCAGCAACACGTGGTGATGGTAAAATAGGTGAAAATATTACCGATAATATTCGAAAAATAGCATCTATTCCCATGCATTTAAAAGGTGATAATATTCCTAAATTCATTGAAGTTCGTGGTGAAGTTTTTATGACGCATAAAAGTTTTCAAAAATTAAATCAAGAAGAAGAATGTCATAAAAAAAGATTTTCTAATCCCAGAAATGCCGCTGCTGGTTCATTACGTCATCTTGATGCAAGTGTTACTGCTAAAAGATTATTGCATTTTTTTTGTTATAGTTTTAGTACATTTCTTGGAAATTTATCACTTAAAAGTCAATATGAATCTTTAATTCAACTTAAAAGATGGGGATTACCAATTAGTGATAAAATAAAATTTTGCAAAAATAGTCAAGAAGTTTTAGAATATTATAATCAAATGTTAAATATTCGTTTAGATTTGGGTTTTGATATTGATGGTATAGTAATTAAAGTAGATTCATTTACATTACAAAAAAAAATTGGATTTATATCTCGAGCCCCCCGTTGGGCTATAGCATTTAAATTTCCTTCTCAAGAAGAAATGACTGTGTTAAATGATGTACAGTTTGAAGTTGGACGTACGGGTATTATTACACCCATTGCTAGATTAGAACCTGTTGAAATTTCTGGTGTTATAATTACTAATGCAACGCTTCATAATTCTGATGAAATAAAACGTTTAAATATACGAATTGGAGATACTGTTGTTATTCGTAGAGCAGGTGATGTAATCCCTAAAATTATTAATGTAATTACTTCTTGTCGACCTATTAATACTAAAAAAATAATTTTTCCTGTTTTTTGTCCAGTGTGTGGTTCAAATCTTAAGCGTATTAAAGGTCAAGTTAGAATTCGTTGCACTTCTGGTTTGATCTGTTCTGCACAACGTAAAAGAACATTAAGGCATTTTGTTTCATGTAGTGCAATGAATATTAGAGGTATTGGAGAAAAAATTATTAATCAACTGGTTGATAAAGATTATATCAATACAGTTGTTGATCTTTATTATTTAAATTTTGAAATATTATCAAAATTAACGCGTATAGGTTTAAAATCTCAAAGAAATTTAATTAATTCTCTGCATAAATCCAAAAGAACTACATTGGCACGTTTTATTTATGCTTTAGGCATTCAGGAAGTTGGGTTGGTTACAGCTGATCGTTTAGCCGATTATTATAATTCTTTAGATTTAATAATGAAAGCAGACATGGAATCATTAAAAAAAGTGCAGGATGTTGGAGAAATAGTAGCTAGAAATATTATAAATTTTTTTCACGAAAAAAAAAATCGCAATATTGTTGATGATTTAGTTTATAAAATTGGCATTAATTTTTCATTAAAAAAACTTAAAAAAACTAAAATTATAAAAAAAGAAAATATTAATTTTTTAGGAAAAAAAGTAGTTTTAACAGGAAAATTTGTTCTTTTAAGACGCGAACAATTAAAAAATAAATTAATTTTTTTTGGTGCTAAAGTTATGGAAAATGTTTCAAAAAAAACTGATTTTTTAATTTTTGGAAAAGATTATGGTTCAAAATTTAAGCAAGCAGATAATTTAGGAATAAAAATTTTAAATGAAAGTGAATGTATAAAATTATTTAAAGAAAAATAATAAATGAATATTTTAGATAATAAGTTCAAAAGAAAGTAATATGAAAAAGTAATTTAGTATTATTCTATCAGTTGTTTTTTTTAAAACATTTGTTAGATATTTTTAAAATTTATTTTTTTTGATTAAAATTTTGTTTTATTTATTTTTATTATACTTTTATATCATGTAAAATCGGTAACAAACTATTTTAATAAGAAAGATTTTATATATTTTTTAAAAGTATTTATTTAAAGAAATATTTTTAAATTTATATTTAATGGTTTAATAATTAAAATTATTTAAATCAATTTATATTTTTTTTAAAATATAATTAATAAAATTTCTAGTAATATAAATTTAAAATATATGATATATCTTATAATCAATATTAATATGCTCAGATTTTTTATTAATTCTCTATTACTTGTTTCTTTTTTATATATTATTTATTTAATAATTTTTATTACAGCATTTTATTAATAAAAATATATTTTTTTGTTATTTTTTTTGGTTTTATAGTTTTTTAAAATAAGTTTTTCGGATTAAATTTCTTTATTTTATTTTTTTATTCTTTTTTATATATTATATATTTTTAATAAATAATAAATTTTAGGAATATAAAATTTAGTATAAATTTTTGTTTTTTATTGATGAAATTTACATGTATAAAATTTATATGATATTACAAGTATAAAGTATTATTTAGTGATGATATAAAATGTTAACTAATAAATTTGAAACTATTTTTAATAAAAAAATAGGTAATTGTAAAAATGTTAATTTTAGGATATTACATAGTATTATTTATTTTTTTATCTAATTAAATTTTTAAGAAAAAAGTATAATTTATGATTAATTTATTTATATTTTAAATTAAATATTTTTAGAAAATAAATTTATTTAAAAAATTTTTATTTTTCGTATAAAAATTTTTATTTTTTTAAAAATATATTTATCAAAAAAATATTAATTTACATTTTTTATATAAATTATTAAATATTAATATTTTATAAATATAATTTTTAATATTTCTGGTATTTTTTATCCGATGTTTTTATTTTATTGTTTTTTATTATAAAATAATATCTACTATATATAGTATTGGTATTTTTTAAAAAAAATATTATATATTTTATTATTTAATTTTTATCTAAATTAATATTTTATGATGAGTTTAAAATGAACGTTGTTTTAAAAAAAAAACTAACTTATTGTTTATTAGTTACTGGTGCCCCATATGGCACACAGAAATCTACTAATGCTTTGCAATTTGCAAACGCTTTATTTATTAGTGGTAATAAACTTAAAACAGTATTTTTTTATCAAGATGGAGTTTATAATGGCAATAAATTAAATTTACAAGTTAGTGATGAATTTAATTTATTAAATGGATGGAAAAAATTAATGGAAAAAACGGGATGTACATTACATATTTGTTTTGCGGCCGCATCAAGACGAGGTGTTGTAAATGAAATAAAAATAAAAAATATTAATTTGTATTCTAACTTAGATAAAAGTTTTTTGTTAAGTGGTTTAACAAAATTGGTAGAAGCAATGCTTATTTGTGATCGTACAGTTCAATTTTAAAAAAAATACAATAATAATGAAAAAAATAGCGTTTATTTTTATGAGCGTACCTCATGGGGTTTCTAGTGGACGTGAAGGATTAGATTTGTTACTAGCAACTTCTATGTTGACTGAAAAAATAGGTATTTTTTTTATTTCTGATGGTGTTTGTCAATTATTAGCAAAACAGAATCCTAAAAAGATTTTATCGCGTGATTATATTGTAACATATAAATTATTATCATTTTATAATATTAATAATCGTTACATTTGTCAGGAAGATCTTGAAAAAAGAGGATTTTCTACTAATAGTTGTTTTATTCTTCCGGTAACTATTCTTTCAGTTGATCAGATTAAACATAACTTAAAAGGTTATGATGTTGTTTTAACTTTTTAATTAATGCTTTTAAAAATAGCAATAGAAGATTAATATATGTTATATGGCATTTCCACTTCTCCTTATTATACTGATATAAATTCATTAATTAGCTTAGTAATGAAAGAAGATGAAGTATTATTAATGCAAGATGGTGTTTTGATGGGACATAAAACATTTTCAACTAATAATGATAATTATTATTTAATGCAATTTAAAAATAAAGGAATTCATGTTTTTGCATTACAAGATGATGTTGAAGCAAGAGGATTAACCCCATATATATCATCCTATGTATGTCAAATATCTTTTATTGATTTTGTAAAATTAACTATAAAACATACACAATATTTTTCTTGGTGATTAATTATCATTTTGTATATCTTGACACCTGTTTTTGTCAACAATAAAATTTTGTATGTTTAGATTTTCTTATTTTGATAAGTAAGAAAAGTATTTATGCTTCCTAATAAAGAATTAAATAAAAACTAGGAGTTTTTAATGGTAACAATTAATCAGCTAGTTCGTAAACCACGTAGTTCAAAAATTATAAAAAGTAACGTTCCAGCATTAGAATCTTGTCCTCAAAAACGTGGTGTGTGTACTCGTGTATATACTACTACTCCTAAAAAACCCAATTCAGCACTACGTAAAGTATGTCGTGTGCGTTTAACTAATGGTTATGAGGTATCTTCTTATATTGGTGGTGAAGGTCATAATTTGCAAGAGCATTCAGTAATATTAATTCGTGGTGGTCGAGTTAAAGATTTACCAGGTGTTCGTTATCATACAATTAGAGGTACATTAGATTGTTCTGGTGTTAAAGATCGCAAACAAGGTCGTTCTAAATATGGTACTAAAAAACAAAAAACTTAATTAGAATTCTATTCAATAAAAATATAAATTTATTAAATATGTAATTTTATATTAAGAAAACTATAAAGATTATTGTAATCCCTATATTTTAAAACGGAGTATATTTATGCCACGTCGTCGGGTAATCGGTCAACGTAAAATTATGCCAGATCCAAAATTTGGGTCAGAATTATTATCTAAATTTATTAATATTTTGATGATTGATGGTAAAAAATCTATTGCAGAAACAATTGTATATAAAGTTCTTGAAACTTTATCATATCGTACCAAAAAAAAACATATGGAAACTTTTGAAATAGCACTTGAAAATGTTAGACCAATGGTAGAAGTAAAATCACGTCGTGTTGGTGGTTCAACATATCAGGTTCCAGTAGAAGTACGCCCTGTGCGTCGTAACGCATTGGCTATGCGTTGGATTGTTGCAGCTGCTCGTAAACGTTCTGATAAATCTATGTCTTTACGTTTAATTAATGAATTAAGTGATGCAATTGAAAATAAGGGCAATGCTGTTAAAAAACGTGAAGATGTTCATCGTATGGCAGAAGCTAATAAAGCATTTGCTCACTATCGTTGGTAATTGTTATTTTATTTATTAGAGAAATTAGAGAATAGCATGTGCATTTTATACGCATTGAATAATCACGAGAGGGAAAAATATGGCTCGTAAAACTCCCATTACACGTTATCGTAATATTGGTATAAGTGCTCATATTGATGCTGGTAAGACCACAACAACTGAACGAATCCTTTTTTATACTGGAGTCAGTCATAAAATAGGAGAAGTTCATGATGGTGCAGCAATTATGGACTGGATGGAGCAGGAGCAAGAGCGTGGTATTACTATTACTTCAGCTGCAACTACTGCTTTTTGGTCTGGTATGGGAAATCAATTTGATAAACATCGTATAAACATTATTGATACACCAGGACATGTTGATTTTACCATTGAAGTTGAGCGTTCTATGCGTGTTTTAGATGGTGTAGTCATGGTATATTGTGCGGTTGGTGGTGTTCAACCACAGTCTGAAACAGTTTGGCGTCAAGCTAATAAATATAGAGTGCCTCGTATAGCATTTATTAATAAAATGGATCGTATGGGCGCTAATTTTTTGCGAGTTGTTAAACAAATTGAAACTCGTCTTGGGATAATAGCTATTCCATTACAGTTACCTATTGGTGAAGAGGAATCATTTAGTGGTGTTATTGATTTAATTAAAATGAAAGCCATTCATTGGAATGATAGTGATCAAGGTGTTACTTTTGTATATGACAATATACCAGAAAATATGCAATTTTTAGCCGAACAGTGGCGTAAGAAATTAATTGAAGCTGCAGTAGAAGCATCAGATGAATTGATGGAAAAATATTTTAGTTTTCAAGTATTATCTGAGGAAGAAATCAAAAAAGGATTACGACAAAGAGTTATAAATAATGAAATTATTTTGATAACTTGTGGTTCTGCTTTTAAAAATAAAGGTGTACAAGCTATGTTGGATGCTGTTATTGAATATTTACCAGCACCAACTGATATCCCAGCAATTAAAGGTAATTTGATAGATAAAAAACATTGTTCTTCAGAACGTAATCCAAGTGATAATGAACCCTTTTCATCATTAGCTTTTAAAATTGCAACTGATGCATTTGTAGGAAATTTAACTTTCTTTCGTGTATATTCTGGTGTAGTTAAATCAGGTGATACTGTTTTTAATTCAGTAAAAAATAAAAAAGAACGTTTTGGTCGGATTGTGCAAATGCATGCCAATAAACGCGAAGAAATAAGAGAAGTGAGAGCTGGTGATATCGCTGCTGCTATTGGACTAAAAGAGGTTACTACAGGTGATACTTTATGTTCATTGGATAAGCCGATTGTTTTAGAACGTATGGATTTTCCACAACCAGTTATTTCGGTTGCTATTGAACCTAAAACTAAAACTGATCAAGAAAAAATGGGAATGGCTTTAAGTCGTTTAGCACAAGAAGACCCATCTTTTCGTGTATCAACTGATGAAGAATCAGGTCAAACAATTATTGCTGGTATGGGTGAATTACATCTTGAGGTTTTAATTGATCGTATGCGTCGTGAGTTCAAAGTTCAAGCAAATGTTGGAAAACCGCAAGTAGCATATCGTGAGACTATTCGTAAATCTATCGAACAGGAAGGTAAGTTTATACGTCAGTCTGGTGGTCGTGGTCAATTTGGGCATGTATGGATTCGTATTGAACCTTTAGAAGGAGTTTATGAAATTAGTTATGAATTTCATAATGAAATTGTTGGTGGTGTTATTCCAAAAGAATACATACCATCAGTAGATAAGGGGGTTCAAGAACAAATGAAAAATGGTGTTTTAGCTGGTTACCCTGTTGTTGGTGTAAAAGTAGCATTATATGATGGTTCATATCATGAAGTTGATTCTTCAGAAATGGCGTTTAAAATTGCAGGTTCGATAGCTTTTAGAGAAGGTTTTATAAAAGCTAATCCAGTATTACTAGAACCTATAATGAAAGTTGAAGTTGAGACTCCTGAAGAGTATATGGGTGATGTTATTGGTGATTTAAATCGTCGTCGTGGAATTATTGAAGGTATGGAAGATACAGGAAATATTAAAACAGTTCGTGCTCAAGTACCATTATCAGAAATGTTTGGTTATGCTACAGATTTACGTTCACAAACTCAAGGTCGTGCTTCTTATTCGATGGAATTTTTAAAGTATAATGAAGCACCAGTAAATGTTGCTCAAGCAATTATTGGGGAACGTAAGGCTAAATAACAGATTTTTTTATATTAACTATTTTAATTTAGTTCTTTTTTTATTATTCAGAACTTTATAAGGAATACAAGTCGTGTCTAAAGAAAAATTTCAACGTTCAAAACCGCACGTTAATGTTGGTACAATTGGTCATGTTGATCATGGAAAAACAACTTTAACTGCAGCAATTAGTACAGTTCTTGCAAAAAAATATGGTGGTAATGCTCGTGCATTTGATCAAATTGACAATGCTCCGGAAGAGAAAGCGCGTGGTATTACTATTTCTACTTCTCATGTAGAATATGATACATCTAAACGTCATTATGCACATGTTGATTGTCCAGGACATGCAGATTATGTAAAAAATATGATTACTGGAGCAGCGCAAATGGATGGAGCTATTTTAGTAGTAGCTGCAACAGATGGTCCGATGCCACAGACTCGTGAACATATTTTATTAGCTCGTCAAGTAGGAGTGCCATATATTATTGTTTTTTTAAATAAATGTGATATGGTTGATGATGAAGAGTTGTTAGAATTAGTAGAAATGGAAGTTAGAGAGCTACTTTCGCAATATGATTTTCCAGGAGATGACACTCCGATTATTAAAGGTTCTGCATTAAAGGCTTTAGAGGGTGATCTTAATTGGGAGCAAAAAATTATTGATTTATCGGATGCATTAGATAATTACATTCCAGAGCCAGAAAGAGCAATTAATAAACCTTTTTTATTGCCAATAGAAGATGTTTTTTCGATATCTGGTCGTGGAACAGTAGTTACAGGACGTGTTGAACGTGGAGTAATTAAAGTTGGTGAAGAAGTAGAAATTATAGGAATGAGAGAGACCACTACAACAATTTGTACAGGTGTAGAAATGTTTAGAAAATTGTTAGATGAAGGTCGAGCTGGTGAGAATATAGGAGTTTTATTACGTGGTACAAAGCGCGAAGATGTAGAAAGAGGTCAAGTACTAGCTAAACCAAATTCAATTAATCCTCATACTCAATTTGAATCAGAAGTTTATATTTTAAGTAAAGATGAAGGAGGTCGTCATACACCATTTTTTAAAGGTTATCGACCACAATTTTATTTTAGAACTACAGATGTAACTGGTACAATTGAATTACCAGAAGGTGTTGAAATGGTTATGCCAGGAGATAACATTAATATGAAAGTTACTTTGATAGCACCAATTGCTATGGATGAAGGATTGCGGTTTGCAATTCGTGAAGGTGGTCGTACAGTAGGTGCTGGTATTGTTGCTAAAATTATCTCCTAGGAGATAAAAACAAGTTATTTCTTAGAAGGGCATCAAATGATGCCCCTCGCGTAATATGTTTTTTATAGATTTTTTATATAAAATCTGTAAATACAAATTATATATTTATAGATTTATAATTTTTTTTATTAAATTTTAAAAGATTAGTATACAGATACTTTATTTAAAATATATAATTTTAAAATATATAATTTATTATTTTAACCTATATAATTAAGTAAAGTAAATAAGAATTTATTAATAAATAATATATGAAAAGTATTAAAATATCATTATTTAATTATGATAATGATTTATTTATCTCCTAAAAATATTATTAAATTTTTTATATTAAAAAATATAGTATTTTTAATTTTTTTAATATATTTTTTAAATAAATTTTTTTGATTTTTTATAGAGAATATCGTTATATTTTTCTATAGTTTTTAAAAAATATATATTAATTGTTTTTTATTGTTTTTAATAATATAAAAAATTTATTAAAAATCATTGTTATTAAATATAAAAATTATTACATGTTTATCCAATAAATACATGTTATAATTTTTTATTATATAACATTTCATATCAATCGAAATTAATTTATTTTTTTGTGCAACAATAATTTTTTTATAAATTATTTTCACATAAAAATAAATATTCATCATATCATACTATTATAGTAAGTAGGTTGATTTTATGGGTTTTAATAGTACACTAAAAGAAAACAGGCATATTTTTGATATAATAAAATGGGTATTAGCAGGATGTTTTTTAATTATTACTATTGTTGGTAATTATTATTTCCGAGATTATAATATAATATTACGTATTTTTATATTAGTAATTATGGCGTTTTTTTCTATTGGGCTTATTTTTTGGACAAAAAAAGGAAAAGAGATTTTAGGATTTATTCGAGTAGCTAAAATGGAAATGCGTAGAGTTATTTGGCCTAATCGTAAGGAAACATTGCAAACAACATTAGTTGTTGTTTTAGTTACTATTGTTATGTCACTGATTCTTTGGGGTTTAGATGGTATAATGGTACGTTTAGTTTCATTTATTATAAGTCTGAGGTTTTAAAATGTCAGAATGCTTTAAAAAACGATGGTATGTTATTCAAGCGTTTTCTGGTTTTGAGACTAGAGTTGCAGAATCATTACGAGAGCATATAAAATTAAATTCAATGGAGGATAAATTTGGTGAAGTGATAGTCCCAACAGAAGAAGTAATGGAAATTAGAAATGGGCAACGTCGTAAAAGTGAAAGAAAATTTTTTCCAGGATATGTTTTAGTGCAAATGATAATGGATAATGATAGTTGGCATTTAGTGCGAAGTGTACCACGTGTTATGAATTTTATTGGTGGTACTCCAGACAGTCCTTCTCCTATTAGTGATAAAGAAATTGATTCAATTATGCATCGATTGCAAGAAATAGGAGATAAGCCGAGACCAAAAACACTTTTTGAACCAGGAGAAATGGTGCGTGTTAGTGATGGCCCATTTATAGATTTTAATGGTGTAGTAGAGGAAGTCGATTATGAAAAAAGTCGTCTTAAAGTATCAGTTTCTATTTTTGGTCGAGCAACTCCAGTAGAGTTAGATTTTAGTCAAGTTGAAAAAATGTAAAATATTGTTAATATGTACAAAAAATATTCTTATTTTATGTACAGCAATACTTCTATTTTTTTGAAAAAGTATTAATAATTTTAAAAAGATTAAATTTTTGTTCTTTTTTATAAAAAATATAAAGATAAGGAAAAATTAAAAATGGTTAAAAAAAAAATTCAAACTTATATTAAATTACAAGTTGCAGCAGGTATGGCAACTCCTAGTCCTCCTGTTGGTCCAGCTTTAGGGCAAAAAGGAGTTAATATTATGGAATTTTGTAAAGCATTTAATATTAAAACAGATCATTTAGAAAAAGGTTTACCAATTCCTGTAATTATTACTGTTTATTCAGATCGTTCTTTTACTTTTATTACCAAAACACCTCCTGCAGCAGTTTTATTAAAAAAAATGGTTAATATTCAGTCTGGTTCAGCTCAACCTAATAAAGACAAAGTAGGTAAGATTACTCTTATGCAAATTCGTGAAATTGCTGAAATAAAATCTGAAGATATGACAGGAAAAAATATTGAATCAATGATGCGTTCAATTGAAGGAACTGCGCGTTCCATTGGATTAGTAGTAGAGGACAAGTAATTTATGGGTAAATTAACTAAACGTATGCGAAATATTTATCAAAAAATTAATTCAAATAAAGTGTATGATGTTACTGAAGGCATTGTATTCTTAAAAGAGTTATCATGTGTGAAATTTTTAGAAAGTGTTGATATTGCAGTTAACCTTGGTATTGATACACGTAAATCTGATCAAAATATTCGTACTGCAATTATGTTACCACATGGCACAGGTCGCAAGATTTGTGTTGCAGTTTTTGCTCAAGGTCTTGATGCTGAAAAAGCAAAATCTTCTGGTGCTGAATTAGTTGGAATGGAAGATTTATCTGATAAAATTAAGTCTGGTTATACAAAATTTGATCTTGTTATTGCATCTCCAGATACAATGACAATTGTTGGACCATTGGCTCATATTTTGGGTCCTCGTGGTTTAATGCCAAATCCAAAAATGGGTACAGTTACTAATAACATCCAAGAAGCAGTTAAAAATGCAAAATTTGGTCAAGTTTTTTGTCGTAATGATAAAAATGGTATTATTCATACAACTGTAGGCAAAATTAATTTTCATAATACGAATTTAAAAGAAAATATTGAAGCATTATTATTAGCTTTGCAAAAAATCAAACCATCTTCTAGTAAAGGTATTTATATAAAAAAAATTAGTTTATCTACAACGATGGGACCAAGTATTATAATTAATCAAAAATGTTTTTCGATGTAAGAGAAACATATAAAATATTATTTTTATCTTTACCTTTTTGTAAAATATGTATAAAATTTTGTATATGTGCTTATATTTTTTTTAAAAATTTTTAGTAATATAAAAACTATTTTTATTAAAAATCTTTTTTTTCAAACCTCTTTTTTAGGATTTTAAACATAAATCAGTATTTTAATGTTTTACTTAAATTATAGAAAGACGATATTAATTTTTTTGATCTGTTTGCCAAATATTAAAAAATATAGAATATTTTAAAAAATATCTAAGTCCAGGAATCATTTGTTAAATCCAGGAGTAAAATTTTATGGGAATCAATTTTCAAAAAAAACAAACGATTGTTGCTCAAGTTAATAAATTAGCTAAAGATTCTCTTTCTGCAGTTATTGCGAATTCTTGTGGTATATCTGTAAATAAAATGAATAAACTGCGTAAAATATGTCGTGAATCTGATGTTTATCTTAATGTTGTTCGTAATACATTGATGTGTCGCGCTCTTGAAAGTACCAGTTATAGTTGTCTTAAGAAAGCATTAATTGGTCCAACTTTAATTGCTTTTTCTACAAAACATCCAGGTACAGCAGCCCGTTTATTTAAAGAATTCAGAAAAGAAAATCCAGTATTTAAAATTAAAGCAGCAGCTTTTGAAGGTAAATTTATTCCAGGAAATGAAATTGATAGTTTAGCAAGTATTCAGACTTATGAAGAAGTGATTAAACGTTTAATGTTAATTATGAAAGAAATTTCTATAGGTAAATTATTTCGTATTTTAATGGTAATATATGATAAGAAAAAATAATAAAAAATTTTAATTTTTTATTAAATGTATAAAATTTTTTTAAATTTAAGGAACCCTTTTAATGTTTGTAACTAAAGAGCAAATTCTTGATGCAGTCTCAAAAATGTCTGTGACGGATGTTATGGAATTAATTAAAATGATGGAAGAAAAATTTGGTGTTTCTTCTGAGAATACAAGTTTAGTTGCTTCCAGTAGTATTACTGAAGTTGTTGAAGAAAAAACTGAATTCGATGTTATTTTATCTTCTATTGGTACTAATAAAGTATCAGTAATTAAAGCTGTTCGTAGTATAACAGGATTAGGACTAAAAGAAGCCAAAGATATGGTAGAGTCAGCGCCAGTTACAATTAAAGAAGGAATAAGCAAAGAGGCATCTGAGACATTAAGAAAATCTTTGGAAGAAGTTGGGGCTGTTGTTGAGATTAAATGAATTTAATTTTAGGTTCGCAGCTTTTATTTTTTTATAATGGCTGACGGCTGGTGATTTTAAATCACCAGCTTTTTTGCTATATAAAATGCATTAGGATATTAAAATAAAGTTAATATTTATTTGTTGTATTTTATTATCTTTCTTTCTTTTTAAATGAACAATTAAATATACTATATTATCATTTTTTGTTATAATTTTTATTTATTTATATAATACAAAAAAAATATAACACATATATAGTTAAAATAATTCACAATTAATAAAATAAATATTATAAAATATAATTTATCTTTAAAAAAAATAATATCATAGATGTTGTCTTTTTTTTGAGGACATAATTAATAACTAATTAGCAAACGAGGAACCCTATGGTTTACTCCTATACTGAAAAAAAACGTATTCGTAAAGATTTTGGTAAACGTCCACAAGTTTTGAATGTACCTTATCTTTTATCTATTCAACTTAATTCGTTCGCTAAGTTTATTAAAAAAGATTTTAAAAAACAGAATGGTCTGGAAGCCGCATTTTATTCTGTATTTCCAATTCAGAGTTATAGTGGCAATGCTGAATTGCAGTATGTTAGTTACCGTCTTGGTGAACCTATATTTGATGTAAAAGAATGTCAAATTCGTGGTATTACTTATTCTGCTCCTTTGCGGGTTAAATTACGTCTTATTATTTATGAACGTGAAGCACCACAAGGTACAGTAAAAGATATAAAAGAACAAGAAGTTTATATGGGTGAAATTCCACTTATGACAGCAAACGGTACATTTATTGTTAATGGAACAGAACGTGTTGTTGTGTCTCAATTACATCGCAGTCCTGGTGTTTTTTTTGATAGTGATAAAGGTAAAACTCATTCTTCTGGTAAGGTTTTATATAATGCTCGTATTATTCCTTATCGTGGTTCATGGTTGGATTTTGAATTTGATCCTAAAGATAATCTTTTTGTGCGTATTGATCGTCGCCGTAAATTACCTGCGACAATTATTTTGCGTGCAATGAATTATAGTACTAATGAAATACTTGATATATTTTTTAAAAAAACAATTTTTGAATTATATGAAGATAAGTTATTAATGCAATTAATACCTGAACGTTTGCGTGGAGAAACAGCTTCTTTTGATATTAAAGTAAATGATAAAATATATGTTGAAAAAGGTAGGCGCATTACTATACGCCATGTTCGTGATTTAGAAAATGATAAAATTAGATGCATTGAGGTTCCTTTTGAATATATTTTAGGTAAAGTTATTGCAAAAGATTATATTAATAAAAAAACTAATGAATTAATTTGTAAAGCTAATACAGTAATTTCCTTAGATTTATTAATGCATTTAAAGCAAGCAGGTTATCAAAATATTGATACTTTATTTACAAATGACTTAGATCATGGAGCATATATTTCAGAAACTTTACGTATTGATCCAACCTTTGATCGTTTAACTGCATTAGTTGAAATTTATCGTATGATGCGACCAGGTGAGCCACCTACTCGTGAAGCAGCAGAACATTTATTTGAAAATTTATTTTTTTCTCAAGACCGTTATGATCTTTCTACTGTTGGTAGAATGAAGTTTAATCGATCTTTAGACCGTAATATAATTAGAGGATTAAATATTTTAAATAAACAAGATATTATTGATGTCATGAAAAGACTTATTGATATCCGTAATGGTAAAGGTGAAGTGGATGATATTGACCATTTAGGTAATAGGCGAGTTCGTTCAGTAGGTGAAATGGCTGAAAATCAATTTCGAATTGGTTTAGTACGTGTTGAGCGTGGGGTTAAAGAACGTTTATCTTTAGGAGATCTTGAAGCTTTAATGCCTCAAGATATGATTAATCCTAAACCAATTTCTGCTGCAATAAAAGAATTTTTCGGCTCTAGTCAATTATCACAATTTATGGATCAAAATAATCCACTTTCTGAAATTACTCATAAACGTCGTATTTCTGCATTAGGTCCTGGCGGACTTACACGTGAACGAGCAGGATTTGAGGTGCGTGATGTACATCCAACTCATTATGGTCGTGTTTGTCCAATTGAAACACCTGAAGGTCCAAATATTGGACTCATTAATTCTTTATCTGTATATGCACAAACAAATGAATATGGTTTTTTAGAAACACCTTATCGTTTGGTTAAAAATGGTATAGTGACTAATGAAATTCAATATTTATCAGCTATTGAAGAAGGTAACAATATTATTGCGCAGGCCAATACTGTTTTAGATGATGATGGTAGATTTCTTGAAGAATTAATTACTTGTCGTAACAAAGGCGAATCTAGTTTATTTAATCGTGATCAAGTTGAATATATGGATGTTTCTACTCAACAAATCGTTTCTGTTGGAGCTTCATTAATTCCATTTCTTGAACATGATGATGCAAATCGTGCATTAATGGGGGCGAATATGCAACGTCAAGCAGTACCGACTTTGCGTGCTGATAAGCCTTTAGTTGGTACCGGCATGGAGCGTGCTGTTGCTGTTGATTCAGGGGTAACAGTGGTGGCAAAACGTGGAGGAAAAGTGCAATATGTTGATGCTTCACGTATTGTTATCAAAGTAAATGAAGATGAAAGTTATTCGGGTGAAGCTGGTATTGATATTTATAATTTAACTAAATATACGCGTTCTAATCAAAATACTTGTATTAATCAGGTACCATGTGTTTTTTTAGGTGAATTAATTGAATGTGGTGATGTTTTGGCCGATGGTCCTTCAACAGATTTAGGCGAATTAGCACTCGGTCAGAATATGCGTGTTGCATTTATGCCATGGAATGGTTATAACTTTGAAGATTCTATTTTAATTTCTGAAAGAGTGGTGCAAGAAGATCGTTTTACTACTATTCATATTCAAGAGTTAGCGTGTATTTCTCGTGATACTAAGTTAGGACCTGAAGAAATTACTGCAGATATTCCAAATGTTGGTGAAGCTGCATTATCTAAATTAGATGAATCAGGTATTGTATATATTGGTGCAGAAGTTAATGGTGGTGATATTTTAGTAGGTAAAGTGACACCAAAAGGTGAAGCTCAGTTAACTCCGGAAGAAAAGTTATTACGTGCAATTTTTGGAGAAAAAGCTTCTGATGTTAAGGATTCTTCATTACGAGTACCAAATGGTGTATCTGGAACAGTTATTGATGTGCAAGTTTTTACCCGCGATGGTGTAGAAAAAGATAAACGTGCTCTAGAAATTGAAAAGATGCAATTGCGAGATGTAAAAAAAGATTTGACAGAAGAATTACGCATTTTTGAATCAGGTTTATTTGCTCGTATAAAAACAGTATTAATTTCTGGTGGCATTGAAAAAAAAGAATTACAAAAATTACCATATGTAAGTTGGTTAAAAATATCTTTAAAAAATGAAGAAAGACAATATGAATTGCAAAAGTTAAGTGAACAGTATAATGAGCTTAAAGCTGAGTTTGAAAAAAAATTAGATGCTAAACGTCGTAAAATTACTCAAGGTGATGAATTAGCGCCTGGAATATTAAAAATTGTTAAAGTGTATTTAGCGGTAAAACGTCAAATTCAACCAGGTGATAAGATGGCAGGTAGGCATGGTAATAAGGGAGTTATTTCAAAAATTAATCCTGTTGAAGATATGCCTTATGATAAATATGGTAATCCTGTTGATATTGTTTTAAATCCATTAGGTGTACCTTCTCGTATGAATATAGGTCAGATTTTAGAAACTCACTTGGGTATGGCTGCTAAAGGTATTGGTGATAAAATTAATATAATGTTAAAAGAACAACAAGAAGTAACAAAAATACGCAATTTTATTCAAAAAGCTTATAATTTAGGAGACGATCCTCGTCAAAAAATTGATCTTAATACTTTTTCAGATGAAGAAGTGTTGAGATTAGCACATAATTTAAAAAAAGGTATGCCAATTGCTACTCCAGTTTTTGATGGTGCACAAGAAAAAGAAATTAAAGAATTATTAAATTTAGCAGAATTGCAAACTTCTGGTCAAATTACATTATATGATGGACGTACCGGTGAAAAATTTGAACGTCAAGTAACTGTTGGTTATATGTATATGTTAAAATTAAATCATTTAGTTGATGATAAAATGCATGCACGTTCAACAGGTTCTTATAGTTTAGTCACTCAACAACCTTTAGGTGGTAAAGCACAATTTGGTGGTCAACGTTTTGGTGAAATGGAAGTTTGGGCTTTAGAAGCATATGGTGCTTCTTATACTTTGCAAGAAATGCTTACAGTTAAATCTGATGATGTTAATGGACGTACTAAAATGTATAAGAATATCGTAGATGGTAATTATCATATGGAACCAGGTATGCCAGAATCTTTTAATGTATTACTAAAAGAGATACGCTCATTAGGTATTAATATTGATCTTGAAGATGATTAATTAGTGATATAATAAATTGTTTTAAATATTTTTTTATAAATTATTATGGTTAGTTTTTAAGGAAGAAGTGATTTTTTTAAAAATCACTTCCTAGCAGGTTTAACTCCGACAGGAGCCCATTTCGTGAAAGATTTATTAAAATTTCTAAAAGCACAAACTAAAATTGAAGAATTTGATGCGATTAAAATTACTTTGGCTTCTCCAGATATGATTCGTTCTTGGTCATTCGGTGAAGTGAAAAAACCAGAAACTATTAATTATCGAACTTTCAAACCTGAACGTGATGGTCTTTTTTGTGCACGTATTTTTGGACCAGTAAAAGATTATGAATGTTTGTGTGGTAAATATAAAAGATTAAAACATCGAGGTGTAATTTGTGAAAAATGTGGTGTCGAAGTCACTCAAAGCAAAGTACGTCGAGAACGTATGGGGCATATTGAACTAGCATCACCAACAGCACATATTTGGTTTTTGAAATCATTACCATCGCGCATTGGTCTCTTACTGGATATGCCATTGCGTGATATTGAACGTGTTCTTTATTTTGAATCTTATGTGGTTATTGAAGGAGGTATGACAAGTTTAGAATCGAGAGAAATTTTAAGTGAAGAACAATATCTTGATGCCTTAGAAGAATTTGGTGATGAATTTGAGGCTAAAATGGGTGCAGAGGCTATTCAATCTTTGCTAAAAAATCTTAATTTAAAGAAAGAATGTGATACTTTACGTGAAGAATTTAATTTTATTAATTCTGAAACTAAACGTAAGAAATTAACTAAACGTATTAAATTATTAGAATCTTTTATTCAATCTGATAATAAACCAGAATGGATGATTTTAAATGTACTCCCTGTATTACCACCAGATTTACGTCCACTAGTTCCATTAGATGGTGGGCGTTTTGCAACTTCTGATTTAAATGATTTGTATCGTCGAGTTATTAATAGAAATAATCGTTTAAAGAGATTATTAGATTTATCAGCACCTGATATCATTGTACGTAATGAAAAAAGAATGTTGCAGGAAGCAGTTGATGCACTGTTAGATAATGGTCGCCGAGGAAGAGCTATTACTGGTTCAAATAAACGTCCTCTAAAATCTTTATCTGATATGATTAAAGGTAAACAAGGACGTTTTCGTCAAAACTTACTTGGTAAACGTGTTGATTATTCTGGACGTTCTGTAATTACGGTGGGCCCATATTTGCGTTTACATCAGTGTGGTTTACCTAAAAGAATGGCATTAGAATTATTTAAACCATTTATTTATGGTAAATTAGAGTTGCATGGATTAGCAACAACAATTAAAGCAGCAAAAAAAATGGTTGAGAGAGAAGAATCTGTTGTTTGGGATATTTTAGATGAAGTAATTCGAGAACATCCAGTAATGCTTAATCGTGCACCAACATTGCATCGTTTGGGAATTCAAGCATTTGAACCTATTTTAATCGAAGGTAAAGCAATTCAGTTACACCCATTAGTTTGTGCTGCTTATAATGCAGATTTTGATGGTGATCAAATGGCAGTTCATGTTCCTTTAACTTTAGAGGCTCAATTAGAAGCTCGTTCTTTAATGATGTCAACAAATAATATTCTGTCCCCAGCAAGTGGGGAACCTATTATTGTACCGTCACAAGACGTGGTGCTTGGTTTATATTATATGACCCGTGATTGTGTTAATGCAAAAGGTGAAGGTATGATATTATCTGGACCTAAAGAAGCAGAAAGAGTTTATCGTACAGGATTTGCATCATTAAATGCTCGAGTAAAAGTACGTATAACAGAAAAATTACGGGATAATGATAATATAAAAGATGTAACTAAGTTAATTGATACTACAATTGGTCGAGTTATTTTATGGATGATCGTTCCTCAAGGTTTACCATATTCTTTAGTTAATCAACCATTAGGTAAAAAAGCAATCTCAAAAATGTTAAATACTTGTTATCGTATTTTAGGATTAAAACCAACTGTAATTTTTGCTGATCAGATTATGTATACTGGATTTGCATATGCTACACGTTCTGGTGCTTCTGTCGGCATTGATGATATGATTATACCTGATACAAAAGTCAGTATCGTTTCTGAAGCTGAATCTGAGGTTGCAGAAATTCAACAACAGTTTCAATCTGGTTTAGTCACTGCTGGAGAGCGTTATAATAAAGTTATTGATATTTGGGCTGCTGCTAATGAGCGTGTTGCGAAAGCAATGATGGAAAATTTATCAACTGAAACAGTTATAAATCGTTTTGGAAAAATTGAAAAACAAGTTTCATTTAATAATATTTTTATGATGTCTGATTCTGGAGCTCGAGGATCTGCTGCTCAAATACGTCAGTTAGCTGGTATGCGTGGATTAATGGCAAAACCAGATGGTTCAATTATTGAAACACCGATTACAGCTAATTTTCGTGAAGGTTTAAATGTATTACAATATTTTATTTCTACTCATGGTGCACGTAAAGGTTTAGCTGATACAGCATTAAAGACAGCAAATTCAGGGTATTTAACTCGTCGTTTAGTTGATGTAGCTCAAGATTTAGTTGTAACTGAAGACGATTGTAATACTCATGATGGTATTTTAATGACACCAGTTATTGAAGGTGGCGATGTTAAAGAACCTTTGCGTGAACGTGTATTAGGAAGGGTAACAGCAGAAGATATATTAATTCCTGGTACAGATTATGTTTTAATACCACGTAATACTTTATTAAGTGAGCAAGGATGTGACGAATTAGAAGCAAATTCAATTGATAGCGTTAAAGTTCGATCTGTTGTAAGTTGTGACACTGATTTTGGTGTTTGTGCAAAATGTTATGGACGTGATTTAGCACGTGGTCATATTATTAATAAAGGTGAAGCTGTCGGTGTTATTGCTGCGCAATCTATTGGTGAACCAGGTACACAATTAACTATGCGAACATTTCATATTGGCGGTGCAGCGTCACGTGATGCTTCTGAATCTAGCATTCAAGTACGAAATACAGGTAATATTAAGTTGGTAAATGCTAAATTTGTAAAAAATATTTCAGGTAATTTGGTGATTACCTCTCGTAATACAGAAGTTAGAATAGTTGATAAATTTGGAAGAACAAAAGAGAGCTATAAAGTACCTTATGGTGCTCAACTTAACAAAGATAATAGTGATTTAGTAAATAGTGGTGAAATAATTGCTAATTGGGATCCCCATACTATTTCTGTTATTAGTGAAGTTTCTGGTATTATTCGTTTTTCTGATATGTCAGATGGACAATCTATTATACGTCAAACAGATGAGTTAACTGGTTTATCATCTATTGTTGTTTTAGATACTGCTGAACGTCCTACTGGTAGTAAAGATTTGCGTCCTGCACTTCATATTGTTGACAAAAATGGAAATGATGTATTAATTCCAGGTACCGATATGTCTGCGCAATATTTTTTGCCCGGTAAGGCAATTATTCAATTGGATGATGGTGCAATAATTAATATTGGTGATACATTAGCTCGTATTCCACAGGAATCTGGAGGAACTAAGGATATAACTGGTGGTTTGCCGCGTGTCGCAGATCTTTTTGAAGCACGGAAACCAAAAGAAGCTGCTATTTTAGCTGAAATTACAGGTATTATTTCTTTTGGTAAAGAAACTAAAGGTAAGCGTCGTTTAGTAATTATGCCCTTGTCTGCTGGTGGCGAAGTATATGAAGAAATGATTCCTAAGTGGCGTCAACTTAATGTTTTTGAAGGTGAAAGAGTTGAGCGTGGTGATGTAATTTCTGATGGTCCAGAATCTCCACATGACATTTTGCGTTTGCGTGGTGCTCATTTTGTAGCACGTTATATTACTAATGAAGTACAAGAAGTTTATCGTTTGCAAGGTGTAAAAATTAACGATAAACATATTGAGGTTATTGTTCGGCAAATGTTGCGTAAGGTAACCATAATTGATGTTGGTAATTCTGAATTTCTAGAAGGTGAGCAAGTTGAATATGCACGTGTTAAAATAGCTAATAGAAAATTAAAAGAAGAAGGTAAAAATCTTGCAACTTTTAGTCGTGATTTATTGGGTATCACTAAAGCTTCTTTAGCAACTGAGTCTTTTATTTCTGCTGCATCATTTCAAGAAACAACACGTGTTCTTACAGAAGCAGCGGTTGCTGGTAAGAAAGATGAACTGCGTGGTTTAAAGGAAAATGTTATTGTTGGTCGATTAATTCCTGCAGGTACAGGATATGCATATCATCAAGATAGAAGAAGACGTTTACGTAAGATTAACCCTTCATCACAACATCAAGTAACTGCTGATGAGGCAACTGCTAATTTAGCTGAGCTATTAAATGCTGGATTTTCTAATAAAGATATTCTTTAAGAATTAGATTAGATTTTTTTTATTTTAAAAAAATAAATATTAAATTTTAATATTCATATAAATCATAAAATTTTTTAAAAAAAATAAATTTATTTAATGATATTTTATGTTGTTTATATTTTTATATAATCATGAAAAATATAAATAAAATTTAATATAAAAAATATAGTTTTATGAAGAGTTTATTTTTTAATACAATTAAAATATAAATAATTTATGAATTTGAATATTTTATTTACTTATATATTCAAAAAAATCAAAAATGGTAGATTTTATTATTGTAAAACAATATTGCATTGGCTTATAAAAAAATATTACAACCTTTTTTATTTTTTTATTAGATATTGAAATACTTTTTTAGATATTTTAATAATTGCAAATATAAAAAAACTAAGTCTTTATTTTTTAAAAATTTTTTTTTAAACATCCTATTTTTGTTATTTTTTTTGTATTAATAAAATTATCTACTCTTTTGCTTGAACAGAAATTGTGCATTATGTCATATATTTTATATATGCTATTTTT
Source organism: Arsenophonus sp. (assembly GCA_031446105.1). Taxonomy (GTDB): domain Bacteria; phylum Pseudomonadota; class Gammaproteobacteria; order Enterobacterales; family Enterobacteriaceae; genus Arsenophonus. The sequence goes on along the minus strand of CP132907.1, from coordinate 509,848 downwards.
AAAAAAAAACTAGATGGTTAATTTATAATAAATCATTTTTCTGGTTAATAAATAGATATTATTCACTTATATAGTAAAAAATAAACAGATTAGTTATATTAAAAAATGATGTAACAAAACGAAAAAATATTGTTTTTATTAATTAGATCAATTATTTACAAGGCATTATTTTTCTATTTAAATAATGAAATAAAAATAGAAGTTTAAATTAATTATAATTTTTGATATATTTTTAGTGGAGTACAATAAAATCTTCATATAAAAAATTTTTATTTTATTATATTTAAAAAAAATTATTGATAAGTTTATTTTATGAATATAAGAGATATAAAATATTACTTTATTTACAAAATATTTTGGATAAATGGTTAGAATTAATCGTTAATGATATGATTTATATTGTATTAAGTATTTAATTAGATGCTATAATATATAAGATAATACATTTTTTGTGTAAGTAATAAAATAGTTTTATGCTAGATGTAATTATATTTAGCTTCGGTATTATATTTTTTATTAGAGAGAATTGAGTGTGAAGTTGCAATGAATTTTAAAATAACTTTAATTTAAAAAAAAGTATTGAACATTTTTTAGTTTATATAATGAAATTAGTTAAAATATAATACCTAAAAATTTAGAAAATTTTTATTGATTTAATTAATAAATTATTTAATCAATATTACTTTTAAATTAAGAAACTATTTTTAATAAAAATAAAGAAATTAAAAAAAATATTTTATATATTTTAAAAATAATTAAAATATTTTTTCTGCACAATATTTTAACAAGATATTATTTTTTTTGATTTTAAAAAATTTATTAAGAAGTGTTTAAGACTTAATAATTTAATTATTTATTAAAATTCATGCATAATATTTTTTGAAGTAGCAGTTTTTAAGAAATATTTTTTTTAAAAAATATAAATTTAATATTTTATCTATAAAAAAATAAAGAATAAAAAGATATTAATTAGATTCTTTTATGTCAAAAATATGTAAAACAAATTTTGTTTTTTAATAAAAATTTCTTTTTTAAAAAAAATAAAAAAATTTATATTTTTATAAAAGTATTTTAATAAGAAGTTTTTTTATGAATTCAAATGTGAATATAAAATTACTTTATTAAAGATTTTGTAATTAATATTTTTAATAACAAAATTGCATTTTAAAAAAAAATTTGATACAATTTTTATTGAGATTATTTGTTGTTTATTGATTTCATATATCGCATAATATTTAATTTAACGTTATTTTTTTTGTAACGTTATTTAAAATTATAAAAAATAATATTTAAAAATTGTTTTATTTGACCAAAAGATAATAATAAATTAATATTATAAATTATTAAATTATATAATTATTAAATAAATATTTTCATTTTTATTTAATAAATTTTTTTTTAAAAAAATAATTTCTATAATTTTTTATTTATAATAAATTATTTATATTTGTCCCCTTCGTCTAGAGGCCTAGGACCTCGCCCTTTCACGGCGGTAACAGGGGTTCGAATCCCCTAGGGGACGCCATAAAAAATTAATATAAAATTTTAGACTTTTTATTATTTTTTAAAAAATAAAATACATGAAGTAATTTTTATAAAAAAAACTTTGATTTTATTTATTTTTATATTAGTCAATTTTAATTTAATTGTTAATTAATAATTTTAATTATGAAAAAAATATTTTTTAGTAAATAAATTTTTTATTTTTTAAGGATTTGTACAATTATAATTAATATATTTTTTATATAAAAAAAATAAAATTATGTTTATTAGATTTTATTATATTTAGTTATTTATAAAATTTTTTTTATTTTTTAAGGTAAAAATATTTTTTATTTAATTTTTTCTTCTGTATAAAGTACATGTTTACGTGCAATAGGATCAAATTTTTTTATTATTAATTTTTCTGGCATGCTACGTTTATTTTTTGTTGTAGTATAAAAATGACCTGTACCTTCTGGGGATATTAATTTTATTTTATTTCGAATGTTTTTTGCCATTTTTGATAATATCTCTACTTTTAATAATTTTTATTATTTTCAATATTATTATTATATTGCTTCATTGAGTTTTCTATTCCTTTTTTATCAATGATACGCATCCCTTTTGCAGATATACGAAGTTTTATAAAACGTTTTTCTGATTCTAACCAAAATCTATGAAAGTGCAGATTTGGTAAAAAACGGCGTTTTGTTGCATTCATAGCATGTGATCGATTGTTTCCACTCATTGGACGTTTTCCAGTTATTTGACAAATTCGTGACATTTTATTACTTCTCCAAGTAATTTTTTTAAAATTTGTTATTTTTTGATTATATATTTAAAAAAATACATAACTCAATAAATTTATTTTTTTAATTAAATTTTTTTATTTTTAGATAAAAAAATTATACATGTTTTTATATTTTTCTCAAGTTTTTAATAAAAAAATAAATAGTTGTAATATTGTTTATAAAAATAGTATATATGTTTTTTAAAAAAATGAAGTTACTAGAAATTATAAATGCTTGATTAAAAAAGTTTATTAAAAAAATAAGACATTATTTTTTATTTATAAATTTATTTTTTTGTATTATTAATATAGCATACATGAAATAATATTTTATTTTTTATTATTTCTAATAATATATCATTTGATACTAGAAGTAAATAAAAAATTATGGGATATTCAGTAATTGTATTATCTGTTTGGATATCTAATAATATGAAAGAACTTTTCAATAAACATATCATCGTTGGTATTAGTGGTAGTATAGCAGCTTATAAAACACCTGAATTAATTCGTTTTTTACGTAAATATGGAGCAAAAGTGAGAGTCATAATGACTCATTCTGCTAAATTTTTTATTACATCATTAACATTACAAAGTATTTCCGATTATCCAGTAGTTGATGATTTTTTTAATTCTAGCGTGAATGCTAAAATCAATCATATTGAATTAGCAAAATGGGCAGATTTGATTATATTAGTTCCTGCAACTGCAGATTTAGTTGCCCGTTTATCTATTGGTATGGCAGATGATTTATTAACAACAATTTGTTTAGCTTCAAAAGCTAAAATTGCTGTAGTGCCAGCAATGAATAAAAATATGTATCAAGCTAAGATTACTCAACAGAATATAAGAATACTTAAAGATCGTAATATTTTAGTTTGGGGTCCTGATGAAGGTAATCAAGCTTGTGGTGATAATGGACCTGGTAGAATGCTAGATCCATTAATAATAGGTAAGTTAGTAAAGTATAATTTGCAATATCAAAAAAATATTTCAAAATTACATTTTGCTATTACAGCAGGACCTACACAAGAAAAAATAGATCCGGTACGTTTTATAACCAATTATAGTTCTGGAAAAATGGGTTTTGCAATAGCTCAAGCAGCTGCAGAAAAAGGTGCTCAAGTTACATTAATTACTGGACCAGTTCATTTGTCAACACCTGTAGGTGTTGAACGAATTAATGTTGTAAGTGCACTGGATATGTATCATCAAGTGCATAACATTATTCATAAAAAAGAAATATTTATTTCTTGTGCTGCAGTTAGTGATTATCGACCAAAAAAAATTAAAAAAGAAAAAATTAAAAAAAAAGAAAATGAAATTAGCTTTTCTTTTATAAAAAATCCGGACATTGTAGCTAGTGTTGGTAAATTGTTAAAAAATCGTCCTTATGTTGTTGGTTTTGCGGCAGAAACAGAAAATATAAAAGAATATGCACGCAATAAACGTATAAAAAAAAAATTAGACCTTATTTGTGCAAATGATATTTCATTATCTTCGCATGGTTTTAATTCGGATAACAATGCTTTATATTTGTTTTGGAAAAATAAAGAAATGTATTTACCATATAGTCATAAATTAGAGCTTGGTCATCGTTTACTTAATGAGATACTTAAACATTATGAAAAAAAAAATAAATATTAAAGTTCTTGATATTCGTGCAGGGGATTCATTTCCTTTACCCACTTATGCGACAGAAGGTTCTGCTGGATTAGATTTACGAGCTTGTATAAACAAAGTTTTCTGTCTTAAACCAGGAAATACTAAGTTATTACCTACTGGATTAGCAGTACATATTGCAGACAAAGAATTAACTGCAATAATTCTTCCTCGTTCAGGTTTAGGTCATAAACATGGTATTGTATTGGGTAATTTAGTTGGTTTAATAGATTCTGATTATCAAGGTGAATTAATGATTTCAGTTTGGAATCGGAGTAATAAAAAATTTATAATTGAACCTGGTGAACGTGTGGCACAAATGGTTTTTGTGCCAATTGTTCAAGTAGAATTTATAATTGTAAAACATTTTAAAAAAACGAAACGTAATGTTCATGGTTTTGGTCATTCAGGGTGCCAATGATTTTTTTGTTTTTAAAATATAACTAATTTATATTTTTGTTTATAAAAATATAAAAAATGTATTTTTTTATTTTATAATAAATATAATTTATAGAAATAATAGCAATAATTTTTTTTAATTAGTTATTTTAAGATTTATTAAATATATTAAAATTTTTATTATTCTTAAAGTATAATTGCATAATTTATTGAAATATTAAATGAGATATTATATAATAAAATTTATTTTTAATATAAAATTATAAAATATAATGCAATTTTATTAAATTTTTAAATAATTCATTTTTTTAGATAATCAAAATTATTATGCAGTATAAAATAATATTGATATTATTTTTTTAATTTTGTATTTTATATTTTTTTAAAAATTTAAAGTAAATAAATTTAGATAATTTATTCTAATAAATAAAATTAATAACATCAATTATATAAATATAAAAAATAACATATTTTTATATTGTTAAATATTTTTTAAAAAAATATATTCTTAAAATATTATTTTTTTAAACTTAATTTTTTATAAAATTAGCAAAAATAATTAATAAGAATAAGAAGTATAAAAAATCTCAAAAAATTAGTTATTATTTAGCTTATTTTTTATCGCTTTTTTCTGTGCTTTAAAAATATTTTGTACACCATTTTTTGCTAAGGAAAGTAATAACATGAGTTCATTATGACTAAATGGTTTACCTTCAGCAGTACCTTGTATTTCAATTATTTTACCGTTATCTATCATCACAATATTCATATCTGTGTCTGCTATACAATCTTCAGCATATTCTAAATCACACATCGCTTGACCATTTACAATACCAACAGAAACTGCGGCAACCATGAATTTAATAGGATTTTTTTTTATTTTTTTCTCTGTTAACATTTTATTTAATGCATCATATAAAGCAATATAAGCCCCAGAAATTGCGGCAGTACGAGTACCACCATCAGCCTGAATTACATCACAATCTAATATAATAGTATGTTCAAATAATTGATTTAAGTCTACTGAAGCACGTAGAGCACGTGCAATAAGACGTTGTATTTCCATAGTACGGCCAGTTTGTTTACCTTTTATGGATTCACGTACATTACGATAATGTGTTGCTCTTGGTAACATGCCGTATTCTGCTGTTACCCAACCCTGTGATTGTCCTTTTAAAAATCTTGGAACACCTTCTGTAATTGTTGCATTGCATAGTACTTTAGTATTGCCAAATTCAATAAAAACAGAACCTTCAGCATTTTTGCTATATTCTCTTGTTATTGTGATAGGACGTACTTGTTCAGGTTTTCGATTTTTTATACGCATTGTATTTCTCTCTATGCTAAAAATGATATTATTAATAATATATTGTTTAGTTATTATACGTTCTTAAAGATTAAATGCCTATGTTATGCTGTTATTTAAAGTTTATTGTTTTAATAATGTTATAATAATTTTTTAAGGAAAATTTATATGATTCGCAGTATGACAGCTTTTGTACGATTAGATGTAAAAAATAAATGGGGACATGCCATTTGGGAACTTCGGTCTTTAAATCAACGTTATCTTGAAATATGTATTTTTTTGCCTGAATTTTTGCAAAATTTAGAGCCATTAATTCGCAATCGTTTACGTGAAAGGTTAACAAGAGGAAAAATAGAATGTAAATTATATTTTGAGGTGAATGTAGATAAAAAAAATGAATTCATGTTAAATGTAAAATTAATAAAAGAATTAATTAATATAGTTAATAAAATAAAAAAATATGTTGATATAGGTAATATAAATCCATTAGAAATTCTTCGTTGGCCTGGAATTATAGTTAAAAAAACACAAAATTTAGATGTTCTTTCTTCTTATTTATTAGAGGATTTAGAATCTGTTTTGGATAATTTAATTTATAATCGTGAAAGTGAAGGAAAAAAATTAAAAGAATTTCTTGAAAAACGTTTGCATTTTATTTTTAAAGAAATTAAAAAAATTCGTTCTCATATGCCTGAGATTTTAAAATTGCATAAGCAACGATTATTAAATAAGTTAAAAGAAGCAAATATTCAAATAGATGATAATCGGTTAGTGCAGGAGATAATTATTTTGGCCCAACGTATTGATATTGATGAAGAGCTTGATAGAATTGAAGCTCATATAATAGAAACTGGTAATATTTTAAACAAACATAAAATTGTAGGTCGTCGGTTAGATTTTATAATGCAAGAATTTAATCGTGAAATAAATACATTAGCTGGAAAATCTATTAATAGTGAAGTTACTAACTCTGCGATTGAATTAAAAGTACTAGTAGAACAAATGCGTGAACAGATTCAAAATATTGAGTAATTTACTTCTATTTTTTTTAATAATATAAAATTTTTAATTAAATATGTTTTTTTAATCTATCTATTTTGAAGATATTATCTCTTTGAGATATACTTATTATCTTATAAAAATTATTATTTAAAAATAAATACTTATAAAAATAAATAATTTTTAAAATATGAGAACTAATAATTTTTTATTAAATAAAATAAATTATTGTAATAAGTTTATTAGTATATAATTATAATTATTATAAAAATATTTGTTTGATATTTTTATAAGAATAACTAAAAATTATTATAATATTTATGTCATGATAAATTATAATTTTAAATTATTTTTATCATCTTAGAAAAAAATTAATTAAATTTTTTTATATTAATTAGTAATTATTTATAATTAACTTTTTATAATATAAATACATATTTAATATTTTTTGTATATGTTATTAGAATCAAAAATAAGGTTTAAATCTCATCGTATTAATTCGATAAATCATATTTGTATGTATGATTTTTAAAAAAACAAAAAAACTTTTTTAAAATATTTTAAATAAATTTTTATTATAATACTTAAAAAGTATATATTTATTCTATGAATATATTTTTTATCTTAGTAATATTATTATTATTTCTAGAAAAGAAATTAATTTGATTTATAATGATTATTATAAGAATAAATATTAAATATTATAAATTTAAAATAATTTTTTATTTTAAAGGTCACTATGAATAAAAAAAAAATAAAAAAAATTGGCGTTTTAACTAGTGGTGGTGATGCACCCGGAATGAATGCTGCTATACGTAGTGTTGTAAGGACAGGTCTTTCTGAAGGTTTAGAAGTCTACGGTATTTATGATGGTTATATGGGACTTTATAAAAACAAAATTAAAAAATTTGATTGCTTTAGTGTTTCAGATATTATTAATCGTGGTGGTACTTTTTTAGGTTCTGCTCGTTTTCCTGAATTTCGTAATAGTAAAAAAATAAGAGATCAATCTATTTTTAATATAAAAAAACATGATATTGATGCTTTAGTAATTATTGGTGGAGATGGTTCTTATATGGGTGCAAAGCAAATTATCACAGCTGGTATTTCTTGTATTGGATTGCCTGGAACTATTGATAATGATATTGCAGGTACCGATTATACTATTGGTTATTTTACAGCGTTAGATACGATTGTTGAAGCAATTGATCGTTTGCGTGATACTTCTACTTCTCATAAACGTATTTCTATTGTTGAAATAATGGGTCGTCATTGTGGTAATCTAACTTTATCTGCAGCTATAGCTGGAGGTTGTGAATTTATAGTGTTACCAGAAATACCTTTCTATAAAGAAGAATTATTAGAAGAAATTAAATCTGGATTACTAAAGGGAAAACGTCATGCTATCGTAGCTATTACTGAAGATATTTATGATGTTAATAAATTGGCAAAATATATTGAAAAAGCAACAAAACATGAGACAAGAGCTACTATTTTAGGTCATATTCAACGTGGTGGTACTCCAGTAGCTAATGATCGTGTTCTTGCGTCTCATATGGGAGCTTATTCTATTCAGTTACTTTTAGAAGGATATACTGATCGTTGTATTGGGATTCAGAATGATAAACTTGTTCATCACAATATTATTGATGTGGTAAAAAATATGAAACGTCAATTTAAAAAGAATTGGTTAGATATGGCAAAAAAACTTTATTAATTTTTAAAACTTTTTAATATATTGTTATATATATTAAATAAATTTTTTCTATAATTTTAAAATATATTTTTTAAAATATTTTTATTATATTAAATAAAACAAATTATATTTTTATAAATATTATTTTTTACAAAATTAAAAAATATATTTTATATAAATTTATTATTTATTAAAAATAAGGATTACAGAAAATATATTAATCATAACAAAAAAATATTTTGTAATTTTTCTTTTAATCAATTAATTATAAAAAAATTAAAAAAATCTAATATTATCTTGCTTAAGATTATTAATATTTACAATTGAAATAATACATTATTTTTTATAAAAATCTTATAAAATATAAAAATTATTTTTTATATTAAGTTCTTTTTATTATTTCTTATTAAGAATTTATTGCTTTTTATTATTTTTTTCTTTAAAAAAAATATATTTTAAGTTATTAATGATTGGAACAATTATTTTTTAGATATTAAAATAATGAAAAAAAATCTGTAAAGATAGTAATTTTAAATTTTTATAAAATTTTGTTAATTATTCTTTTTTTGTATATATTAATAATAGGAATGATTACCATGTTGATGTTCTGTAGAATCTTTTATGCCTTTTAATTCATTTGGAAACATATTTAGTAATTGTTTTTCTATATTTTCTTTTAAGGTAAAATTTACCATTTTACAACCATTACATCCTCCGCTAAATTTTAAAATTGCATATTTATCATGATTAATTTTTATTAATGAAACGTGTCCTCCATGTGATGCTAATTGTGGATTAATTTGAAATTTTATAACATATTTAATTTTTTCACTCAATGAAGTCAATTGATCAAAAATTTTATTTTTTTTTGCATATGGTGCTGTTATGGTTAGTTGGAATCCTGTTTGATCTTTTATTAAATCTATTTTTGATTCTTTTAAAAAAGACAAGCTAATTTTATCAACATATGCTGAAAATTTATCAAATTTAAATTCTATATCATTTTTTTTTATAGAATTTTTTGGATAAAAAGAAACACCACATTCAGCAGATGGAGTGCCAGGATTAATAATAAATATGCGAATTTGTGTACCAGTTTCTTTTTTTTTCAATAGCGTAATAAAGTGCATTTGTGCTTTTTTTGTAATATTAATCATAATTTATATTTAATTTTTTTTATATTATTTAATTATAAGATTTTTTATTTTGTTTTTTCAAGTTTTTTTTTTTAAAATGATTGGAGATTAATTTGATTAAAAGATATTAAAAAATAAATCTTTATTAGTAAAAAAGTTTTGTATTTTTTATTTTTTATTTTAATTTTTTTATAAATTATAATCAATATTAATTCAGATGTATTTTTTATATATAATGATCTTAATATAAAAAAAATACTAAATAAAAAATATAAAAATTATTCTAACATAAAATAAAAACTTTTTAAAGTATTATAAATGTTTATCTTATTAATTATTTAGGTATAAAAAATATTATAATAATTATTATGAATAAATGATTTGTTTTTTAAGGTATAATAAATTATTTTTTATTTTTTGAAATATATAATATATAAAGAAAAATATAATAAATTAATTTTTTATATAAATAGTGAATTTAAATAGTGAATTATATAAATTTTTGTTTTTATAAATAACAAAGCAATTTATAATATATTAAGAAGAGTATTTTAGAGAAGATAAAAATGAACACATTTTTTTGGGAGAAAGTTGGTACAGGAAAACAAGATATTATTTTATTGCATGGATGGGGATTAAATTCAGAAGTTTGGAGAACCATTGTTAAAGAAGAATTGAGTGCTAATTTTTGTTTTCATTTTGTTGATTTGCCAGGTTATGGGCGCAATAATATGTTTCCGCCTCTTTCATTAGAAGAAATTACAGAAACTATTTGGGAAAAAGCACCAAAAAATTCTATTTGGTTAGGTTGGTCATTAGGTGGATTAATTGCTAGTATGATTGCATTAAAGCATCCAAAAGAAATCTCTGGATTAATAACAGTAGCTTCTTCTCCTTGTTTTGTTCAGAAAAATAATTGGCCTGGTATTAAATTAATAATTCTTCAAAATTTTGAAAAACAATTACGAATGAATTTTAATACAACTATTGAACGGTTTCTTGAATTTCAAATATTAGATAAAAATTCAGTATACGAAGATATAAATTTACTAAAATCATTAATTTTAAAACAACCATTACCTTCATCGAATGTTTTAAAAAAAGGTTTAAATATTCTAAAAAAAACTGATTTAAGAAAATCTTTATTAAATTTTAAAAGACCTTTTTTGCGTATTTATGGAGATCTTGATACTTTAGTACCTAAAAAAATATCATCAATTATAGATAAATGGTTACCAGAATCTTCTTCTATTATCATGAAACATGCTGCTCATGCACCTTTTATTTCTCATCCATATAATTTTATTAGGTTATTGATAGATTTTTCGGATCAATTAAAATTATAAATATTTAATATCAATTATTTTTTTTAAACCATTTGTAGTTTATTTTTTGTTACAATAACAACTATTTATTCAAAATAATTTAAAATTTTTTTTAAAATGATATAAAATAAAATCATAGATTTTTATATAAGTATCATATGCTATATTTTTTATAGTGTATTTTTATTTATTTTTTAAAATAAATTTAAATATTTGTAAAAATATAAGGTATTATAAAAAAATAATATTTAAATATTTTATTTTTATATTTAATATAAATTATTTAATAAATGCAATTTTAATATTTTTTTAATTATAATTATGTATCTTTAAGAATAATAATATAAAAAATATTATTTTGTTTTTATAATCTTATTTTACTAAAAATTATTAAGTATAATAAATTATGTATTTATATAATAAACTATGTATTTATATAATAAATTATGTATTTATATTTTATAAGTTAATAAACACACTATAAAACAATCATCATTTTAATTTTATAAAAATCTAATTTTTTTTATTACAAGTCTTTAATTATTTTATTTTAATATAATACTTAATTTATTTTTTAAAGTTTAATGTTTCTAAATTATTTAAATTTAAATATAAAAAAATATTTTTTATATTAATATTTTTGCATCAAATATTTAGTGATAAATTTTTTAATATTTTGTATTTACAATAGTTAAATAAAAATTTATTTTATGATGATATTTAAATAATAAGTGTATTTATAAAATTTTTATATGTTATTTTTTATACAAATATTTAAAAAGTTTATTTTATATATTTTTGATTTTTATGCAGCAATTTTTAAAAAATTTAAAATTATATTTGTAATATTTATTTTAAAGTTTTTATAATTCAATATATCAATATAATGTAGTTATAATAAATATATTAGTACTATAAATAATTTTGGATATTAATATAATAAGTACTATAATAAATAATAGTAAATACTATAAATAATTCTAAATATTTAATAATTAGATTATAAGTAGAATATATATTTTAAGGATATCAGAAAATTATATTTTTAAAAGTTAATAAAAATTAATTATTTTTAATTTTTATTTAAAAAATATTATAATATATTAATTTTAAAAATTCCTGTAGTTAAAAATTTATAAAAAAATGATAATATTATTTTAGATTATATTTATTGATATATTTTTTAAAAGTTATTTAAAAATACAATAAAAGGTTTTTTTAAAAATTATAGTATATTTTAGTTAAAAATTAGATTGAATTTTAAAATTAACGCTATTAATTTTAATATATTTAAAATTTTAAAGTATTAATATTTTTTTAAGAAATAATTATTTGATTTTTTTGTTTAAAAATAATTTTATAGTTTGACAATCATGATTACAAGAATATTTAAAAAATAAATTGATTATAAATTAAAAAAAATCAAAGTTAATAATTTTTTAAAAAATATGAAAATTTTAGATAATTATAGAAAATACTATTTTTTATTTATTTTTTTCTATAGATTTATAAATTTATATTATATTGTTAAATATAATATAAGTTACTTAAATTATATAAAAATTTGATGGTATAGATTTCATCTTGATATTAAAATAATAGTTTATCATAAAAATTTAGTGTTAATATGAAAATATTTAGTTAAAGTTGTTATTTTTTTAAATTAATTTATCTTCTTTCTAGTTTTTTATTCATTTTTATTAATGCATCAAAATATATATTAGTAAAAATATTATTTTTTAAGCAATTTATCAGTATGTATCAGAACTTTGAAAAAAAATTATTATTTATGAAATAATACATATTTTTATCAATTAATAATATCTAATTTTAGAATATTTTTAATATAAAAAATATATTTTTTTATTTTAATCTAATATTTTATATATTTTTTGTAGTATTTTTTAAAAAAAATATAAATATAACTTTTTAATTTAATATTTTTTTATTATTTTATTTCATAGATAATAATAAATATTTTTTAAAAAAAATCTTATATATTAATTATATTATTTATAATTTTTTAAAATTATAAAAAATAAAAGAATATATTTTTAAAATTTTCAGTTAAATTAATTATTATATAATATTTGTTCATTTTTTTAAAAATATCTGGTTTTATTTTAAAAGTATTTTAAAGAAAAACTTTATTTATTATTGAGTATATAAAATATTTTATTAAATAAATACATTATTTTAAAAAATAAATTAAAAAAATAGCTTTATGTTATTTTTTACGATAATAAAGAAAGAAAAAAATAAAAATTTTAATATTTTATTTTTTTAGTAATTTGATATTTTTAATTTTTTTATTTTTTGTTTTATATTTTTGAAATTTTTAATAAAAAAGTAATTAAAATATAAAAATATTATTTTTATAATTAAGAGTACGTTAAAAAATATTTTTTGATAGTAATTTTAAGATTGCTTTATTTTTAAGATAGTAATTTTTTTTATATGCATTATTAAAGTATAGTATTTTAGAAATTTTTTTGATAAAAATTTTTTAAAAAATTATTTACTATAATTTATTTATAAATTGTATTATTTTGAACTATTCATACTTCTTTAAGTGCTGTTTTATTTTAAAAAATATAAAGTTGTGTATTATGTTTGTATAAAATCATTTTTTGATATTTTTTATATAAATATCATTAATTTTTTAAAAATTAAAAGGTAATATTTAAAAATGAGAATTTATCTTATTATAATTTTATTATCTGTAATAATAACCACTTTTAGTGGCTTTTTAAAAGCAGATCGATTAGAAAGTATCAAAAAACTTGGTATTATTCGTATTGCTGTTTTTGACAGTAATCCACCATTTGGTTTTATAGATCCTAAAAGCAAAAAGATTGTTGGTTATGATATTGATATTGCAAAAGCAATTGCTAAAGATTTTGGTGTAAAAATTTTCTTACGTTCTACTAATCCAGCTAATAGAATAGCACTATTAAAATCTGGTAAAGTAGATTTGATTAGTGCTAATTTTACTATTACTAATGAACGTGCTAATCAAGTTGATTTTTCAATCCCTGATTTCAGAAGCCAACAAAAATTTATCGCTCGTAAAGGTGTATTAAAAGAAATTAATGATATTATTCCATTACGTATAGGTGCTGATAAAGGTACAGTACAGGAAATTATATTGCGTGAACGTTATCCAAAAACTAAGGTTATATCCTATGATGATACTCCTTTTGCTTTTTCTGCTTTACGTAATGGTAATGTACACGCCATTACTCAAGATGATGCTAAATTAATTGGTTTATTAGGTACTTTGCCAGAAAAGATAAAAGCAGATTATGAAATATCATCTTTTAGTATTACATGTGAATATCAAGCATTAGTAGCAGATAAAGGTGAAAAAAAATTAATTGAAGCTGTAAATAATACTTTATTAAAGTTAGAACATAATGGTCAGGCAGATATAATTTATAATCGATGGTTTGGATTAAATACTAAAACAGCATTATCTCGTGGTAATTTTAAATTTTCAGTATTAAATAAATAAATATTTTTTTATTGCGAGTTAACAAAAATTAATAATGAATAGGTTTTTAGAATGTTTGATTTTTTTTCTATTAGTTTTTTAGAAATATTTTTAGGAATTGATTATCTGCATTTAATTTTTCAAGGTTTTCTTGTTACTATTCAGATATCATTTTATACAATAATTATTTCAACTTTATTAGGTTTTTTCTTAGTTTTAATTAAAGAAAGCCAGTTATTTTTTTTTCGGTATTTAATAATTATTTATATCTCTTTATTTCGTAATACTCCTTTATTAATACAGCTTTTTTTTTGGTATTTTGCCGCTATAAATATGTTTCCTAAGTTTATAATAGAATGGTTAAATACACCTCATCAAATTTCAATTATTGGAGTTCAATTAGCATGGCCATCATTTGAATTTTTAGCAGGAATGATTGGATTAATTTTTTATTCTGCTCCTTTTATTGCTGAAGAATTAAAATCTGGTATTTATGCTGTTAAGATTGAACAGAAATTTGCAGCATTAGCATTAGGGTTCTCTAATTTTCAGGTAATGTATTATATTATTTTTCCTCAAGCATTTAAAATTTCTATACCACTTTTTTTTAATCAATATATGAATATTATAAAAAATTCTTCATTAACAATGGCAATAGGTGTAACTGAACTTTCTTATGTATCTCGTCAAATTGAGAATGAAAATTTTCAAACATTTTTGATTTTTGGTATTACAACATTTTTTTATATTATTATCATATTTATAATAGAAGTTTTATCTCAATGGTATCAAAGGCGTTTTTTAATAAAGAAATATTCATATGAATTTTGAAGTTATTATAAACAATTGGCGTTATATTTTATTTGGAACATATCCTGATGGACCTATAGAAGGTGTACTATTAACTTTTTTAATAAGTTTATTAGCAGGAAGTATATCTATTATTTTAGGAATTATTATTGGGGTTTTATTAACAACATTAAAAAGTTTATGGGTAAATGTTTTAGTAGTTTTTTTATGTTTTTTTCGCTCTATACCAATTATTCTTTTAATGTTTTGGAGTTATTTTTTATTGCCTATTTTATTAGGAACTGATATTCCTGAATTAATAACTGTTATTTCTGTTCTTAGTTTGATTAATGCAGCTTATTTAGGGCATGTGGTAAAAACCGGTATTTCAGCTATTACTAAAGAGCAATGGCAAGCAGGCATGTCATTAGGATTTACAATGTTTGGTGTATTATGGAATATTATATTACCGCAAGTATTGATTATGATTGTTCCATCATTTATTAATCAGTTAATTGCTTTAATTAAAGACACTTCTCTTGCATATATTGTTGGTGTTGCAGAGTTATCATTTTTAGCAACTCGAGTAAATAGTAGAGAAATGATTTATTCAATGGAAATCTTTTTATTTGTTGCTGCAATTTATTTTGTGATATGTTTTTCGCTTGAGATCATAGCGAATTGCATGTTATCTAATTTTAAAAAAAATACATCAAGAATGATTTAATTTTTAATATTATGCTGTTAAACAATAATTTTAAAAAAATAAAAAATGTTTACATATTTAAAAAGTAGAAAACATAAGAATTAGTATTTTTTTAGTACATAATTATTAAATTTTAAAAAAAAGAAAAATTGTTATCAATAGTTTTTATTTTTTTTGTATAGATTGAAATATTATTTTTTTATTTTTAATAATATTTGATATTTTTTAATGCTATAAAATAGTTTTTATTGAATTATTTATTTTTACATATTTTTTTTAAATAACTGAAATTAAATTTTGTATGATTTATAAGTATAAAAAAATAAAAATTAATTATTTATGAATAAAATTAATATTTATTTACAGAAAATATATAAACTTTATGTAAATATTTTTTAAAAAAATATTTAAAAAAATAAGTTCAACATTTTTTTATAATTTAGATAAAAGGAAAATATATGAGTTATTTTTTTGCTTATCTTTCTCGCATGAAATTAATTAATCGATGGTCATTAATGCGTAATGTACGTACAGAAAATGTTTCAGAACATAGTTTACAAGTTGCTTTTGTTGCTCATGCATTGGCTTGTATTAAAAATCGTAAATTTAACGGAAATATAAATGCTGAACGTGTTGCTGTTTTAGCTATGTATCATGATGCTAGTGAAGTTATTACTGGAGATTTGCCTACTCCAATTAAGTATCATAACGCTAAAATTTCTAATGAATATAAAAAAATTGAAAAATATGCGCAAAAAAAACTCATTAAAATGTTGCCAGAAGAATTACAGCAAGATTTTCTTATTATTTTAAATGATGAATATTTTTCTGAAAAAGAATATACCATTGTTAAATCTGCAGATGTGCTTTGTGCATATTTAAAATGTTTAGAGGAATTATCTGCTGGGAATAGTGAATTTAATTTAGCTAAAAAAAGACTTGAAAAAATATTGTCTGAATCCTATAATGATGAAATAAAGTATTTTATTAAAAATTTTATATCTGGATTTCAGTTATCTTTAGATGAAATCACTTGTTAAATTATTACAGTCTCAAAATAAAAATATTTTTTAAACTCTTTTCTTATATTTTTATTACAATTTTATGAAATTGAAGATATATGTTTATATTTTATTTTTTTATAAAAAATATATTT
Source organism: Arsenophonus sp. (assembly GCA_031446105.1). Lineage (GTDB taxonomy): Bacteria > Pseudomonadota > Gammaproteobacteria > Enterobacterales > Enterobacteriaceae > Arsenophonus. Next base: position 492,909 of record CP132907.1, on the reverse strand, counting down.
AATTAAAAAAATAAATCTTATCTAAATGATAAGATATCCAATGATAAATAAATATTATTTAATAACAGTCAAATTTTTTTATTTATGATTCTTTTATGCAATTCTTCTTAAATTAAGAAGAATTTATTATTTTTTTGATATAGAGGTATATAAAAAATATATTTAGAATATATATTCTAATGAGCAATATTTACCATAAATAATTATTTAGTTTTTTTTATTTTATTTGATCTATTCTATCACTTTTTTTAAAAAAATTATCATCAAAAAAGTAAACATAAACTCATTTTCTATATATTTTGGTGTGAATTTATATATTATGATATTTTTAATACTTAATAAAATTTATATTTTTTCTTTATTTTTTTATTTATAATAAAATTTTATTTTTATAAAAAAGTAAAAATTTAAATGCAACATGAATTTATATAATGATTTATAATTTAGTATTTTTTTATCATTTTATAAAAATTAAAAAATATAATTCTTATATTAAATGTACTGTTGTAGATATTTTTAATATTTTTGGTTTTTTTGATTTTTGATTGTAAAAAAAATAGTTTCATAATTTTAATATAATAATATTTATATTAAATTTATTGAATATAATTTAATAATCCACTTTATAAATAAAAGAAAATATATGAATATAAAAAATTTTAATTATTAAAATTTTTATAAATTAGTGATATTAAAAACTTTTTTATTTTTTGTTTATTTTGATATTTAAATGATTTTTTATGAAATTTTTTAATAATTATTATAAAATAAGTAAATTATTTTTAATATATTTTTTAATAATATTTTTATTAATGTATCTCTAAAAAAAATAGAGCAATATTTTTTATATTTAAAAATATATTATTAATTTTTTTATTTTTTTAATTTTATAAAATTATTAATATTTTAAAAAAATGATAGTATATATAGTAAAGTTATAAAAATAATTATTTATAAGTTTTTTCTTAAAATTATTTATTAATATTTTTTATATCAATTCCAGAGATATAAAAAATAAATGTGTATTATTTATTTTTATATATTTTTTTAAATTATTTTTATTATATAATAATAAAAATATCAGTTACTGGTTGACAACTACAAGGTAGTATTTCATGATTATCAATAAATGCAATAGGTATATTATGATATTTTATTTTCCCATTTTTTAGATAAATGCGACAAATACCACAAAATGCTTTTCGACATTGAAAGTTAATATAAATATTGTTTTTTTCAAGTGTATCAAGAATGCTATCGTGATTTTTATCGCAGAATAAAATTTTTATTTTTTGTTTATAAAGAACAAAAATTTTATGCTTTTTCATATTTTTTACAATTCAAAATTATATAATTCGTTGATATCTATTTGAGAATCAATTTGTCCTACTAAATAGGAAGTTATTTCTACTTCTTGTGGTGCTACTTGTACGTTATCAGACATTAACCAGGTATTAATCCAAGGAATAGGATTAGAACGTTTTTGAAATGGTAATTTTAGTCCAACTACTTGCATTCTAATATTCGTAATATATTCAATATATTGACATAATATATCTTTATTAAGACCAATCATAGAACCGCCAGAAAATAAATAGTCAGCCCATGCTTTTTCTTGTTTTGCTGTTTTTGTAAATAATTCATAGCATTCTTCTTCACATTCTTTTGCAATATAAAACATTTCAGGATCATCTTTACCTGAACGCATAAGATTTAAAATATGTTGAGTACCAGTTAAATGTAATGCTTCATCGCGAGCGATTAGTTTGATAATTTTTGCATTACCTTCCATTAATTCACGTTCAGCAAAAGCAAATGAACATGCAAAACTTACATAAAAACGAATAGCTTCTAATGCATTTGCGCTCATTAAGCATAAATAAAGTTGTTTTTTTAAATCATGTAAAGTAATAAAAATCTTTTTACCATTAATATTGTGTTGGTTTTCGCCTAACATATGGTAATAACTGGTCATTTTTATTAAATTATCGTAATAAACAGAAATATCTTTTGCACGTTTTAAAATTTCATTATTAGTAATTATATCATCAAAAATACTTGATGGGTCATTTACGATATTACGAATAATATGGGTATACGAGCGAGAATGAATAGTTTCTGAAAATGACCAGGTTTCTATCCATGTTTCTAATTCTGGGATAGAAATAAGCGGTAGTAATGCAACATTAGGACTTCTTCCTTGAATAGAATCTAATAATGTTTGATATTTTAAATTACTAATAAAAATATGTTTTTCATGCTCAGGTAGTGATTGGTAATCAATTCGATCACGAGAAACATCTATTTCTTCTGGACGCCAAAAAAAGGATAGTTGTTTTTCAATTAATTTTTCAAAAATTGGATATTTTTGTTGGTCATATCGTACAATATTAACAGGTTGACCAAAAAACATAGGTTCTTTTAATTGGTTATTTTTTTTTTGTGAAAATGTTGTATATTGATATTTCAAGTTATTTTCCTTCTATATTTTACAACTTCCACTATTACAATTATTTTCAAGAAACTCAATCGTCTTTTTAAGATCTCCATGAAAATCGTCTGAACCATCACGTGTATTATGGTAATAAAGTGTTTTTATACCATATTTATAAGCTATTAATAAATCTTTTATTAATTGGTTCATAGGAACTTTTTTATTAGGAAAACGAGTTGGATCATAATTAGTATTGGCAGAGATAGATTGATCAATAAATTTTTGCATAATACCTACGAGTTGTAAGTAACCAATATTATTAGGCATTTGCCATAATAATTCATAATTATTTTTTAAATTATTATATTCAGGAACTACTTGTCGTAAGATCCCATCTTTAGATTCTTTAATACTAATATAACCTCTTGGTGGTTCAATTCCATTAGTGGCATTTGATATTTGTGAAGAAGTTTCTGATGGCATTAATGCAGAAAGTGTAGAATTACGTAATCCATATTTTTTGATATTAATTCTTAAGGTTTCCCAATCATAATGTAGTGGTTCTAATATTAATTTATCTAATGATTTTTTATAAGTATCAATAGGTAAAATACCTTTAGCATAAGTGGTATCACAAAATAGCGGACAATGTCCTTTTTCTTTTGCTAGTTCATTTGATGCTTTTAATAAGTAATATTGCATCGCTTCAAAAGTTTTATGAGTTAATTTATTGGCACTACCATCAGAATAACGTACTTTATTTTTTGCTAAATAATAAGCGTAATTAATAACACCTATACCTAAAGTACGGCGGTTCATAGAAGCTTTTTTAGCCGCAAGAACAGGATATTTTTGATAATCCAATAATGCATCTAATGCTCTTACTATTAATACTGATAATTTTTCAAGTTCATTTAATGATTTAATCATACCTAAATTAAAAGCAGAAAGAGTGCAGAGTGCAATTTCACCTTTTATATCTTTAATATCATTTAAAGGGTTGGTTGGTAAAAGAATTTCCATGCAAAGATTGGATTGACGAATAGGTGCCAATTTAGGATTAAATGCAGTATGCATATTACAGTGGTCGACATTCTGTATATATATCCGTCCAGTTGATGCGCGTTCTTGCATCATGCAGGAAAACAAATTAATGGCTTTAATGCGTTTTTGACGTATTTTTGAGTTTCCTTCATATTTTAAGTATAAACGTTCAAATTCATTTTGATCATTAAAAAATGCTTGATATAATCCGGGAACATCGGACGGACTAAATAGTGTAATTTCTTTATTTTTTATAAGACGCTCATACATTAATTTATTTATTTGCACAGCATAATCAAGATGACGTACGCGATTATTTTCAACACCACGATTGTTTTTTAATACTAGTAAACTTTCAATTTCTAAATGCCAAAGTGGATAAAATAATGTAGCGGCCCCGCCACGTACTCCGCCTTGAGAGCATGATTTTACGGCACTTTGAAAAAGTTTATAAAAAGGAATACAGCCTGTATGAAATGCCTCTCCTTTACGAATAGGACTACCTAATGCACGAATATTTCCTGCATTAATACCAATGCCTGCACGTTGAGAAACATATTTAATAATAGCACTTGTTGTTGCATTAATAGAATTAATAGTATCGTTACATTCAATTAGTACACAAGAACTAAATTGTCTAGTCGGGGTACGTACTCCTGCCATAATAGGAGTTGGTAGTGAAATTTTAAAAGTTGAAATAGCATCATAAAAAAGATGAATATAATGTAATCTTATTTTTGTTGGATATTCTGCAAAAAGGCAAGCTGCAATAAGAATATACATAAATTGTGGACTTTCGTAAATTTGTCCATTGATTCGATTTTGTAATAAATATTTTCCTTCTAATTGTTTAACTGCGGCATAAGAAAAATTCATATCACGCCAATGATCTAGAAAATTATCAAGTGTATTAAATTCTTTTTCTGAATAATCTGTTAATAAATGTTGATCATATTTTCCTATATTAACCATTTTTTTTACATGTTGATATAATTTAGGAGGTTCAAATTTCCCATAAGCTTTTTTACGTAAGTGAAAAATTGCTAATCTAGCTGCAAGGTATTGATAATCAGGTGTATTAGAGGAAATAAGATCTGCTGCTGCTTTAATTATTGTTTCATGAATATCAGAAGTTTTTATTCCGTTATAAAATTGAATTTGTGAGTTTAACTCTACTTGTGAGACAGATACATCTTTTAAATTTTCAGAAGCCCAAGTGATAACTTTATGAATTTTATCTAGATTAATTGGTTCTTTATTACCATTGCGTTTTGTTACTAAAAGACTTTCTTGCATATTAGTAGATATTATACCTATAAGGTTAGGGATTTGTATTATAAATAATATTTAAATTTTTAAAAAAATATTATGTTTTGTATTTTTTTGAATTTATAATATAATTTAATTTTTAAATTTTATCAAGTTATAAAAAAGTTTTATAATATTCTTATATATTTTGTTTTGATGCATGTAAAATATAATTTATATCAATATTTTCTCCTAAATAAAATTTATTAATAAATGGATTATAGTTTAATCCTATGATGTTTTCTTCTTTTAAAGAAGTTTTATCTATCCAGTTGAGTAATTCAGAAGGTTGAATAAATTTTTTTATGTTATGTGTTCCTTTAGGAACAATATTTAAAATGTATTCAGCAGCAATAATCGCAAATAACCATGATTTTTTATTACGATTAATAGTAGAAAAAAATACATGTCCGTCATTTTTGACTAATTTTTCGCAAGCTTTAATTATTGATTCTGGATAAGGAACATGTTCCAGTATTTCCATGCAAGTTATTATATCATAACTTTTTGGTTTTTTTTTTGCATGTTTTTCAGCTGTTTCTTGCACATATTGAATTTTCATTTTATTTTTTAATGCATGTAATTTAGCGGTTTTAATCATTTGAGGTGTTATGTCAATTCCTGTAACAATTGCTCCTTCTTTATACATACTTTCTGATAAGATACCCCCTCCACATCCTATATCAAGTACTTTTTTTTCAAAAATTCCATTTGTATTTTTTAATATATAGTTTAAACGTAATGGATTAATTTGATGTAAAGGTAATTTATTATCCCACCATTGAAATGCTATAGAACTAAATTTTTTAATTTCATTATAATCAATATTTTTTTTTCCGGAATATTTTTTATTTTTCATAATATAGTTATTTTTAATTTCCTAAATTAATTATTTATTTTATTTAATTTTTTATTTTTTATACACAAATTTATTAATATTTTTAATTTTATAAATTTGTGCCTTTATAGTATGATATTATGTTTTAATAAAGGAAAAGAAAGGATAAAGGATTCATGGGTGAGAAAGTAAGAGAAATTATGACAATTAATCTTGAAGAAGAGCTCAAAGATTCTTATTTAGATTATGCGATGTCTGTAATTGTTGGTCGTGCTCTTCCAGATGTACGAGATGGATTAAAACCAGTGCATCGTCGTGTATTATATGCAATGCATTTTTTAGGTAATCATTGGAATAAACCTTATAAAAAATCAGCTCGTATAGTTGGTGACGTTATTGGTAAATATCATCCTCATGGAGATAGTGCTGTTTATGATGCTATAGTGCGTCTTGCACAATCATTTTCTATGCGTTATCCGTTAATTGATGGACAAGGAAATTTTGGTTCTGTTGATGGTGATTCGCCTGCTGCAATGCGTTATACTGAAGTACGTATGGCAAAAATTGTACATGAATTATTAGAAGATTTAGATAAAGAGACAGTAAATTTTGTTCCTAATTATGATGGAACAGAGGAAATCCCTGATGTTATGCCTACTCGTATTCCAAATTTATTAATTAATGGTTCTTCAGGTATTGCAGTTGGGATGGCTACTAATATTCCACCGCATAATATTAGTGAAGTAATTGATGGTTGTTTAGCGTATATTGATGATGAACAAATCACTATTGAACAATTATTAAAATATATACCTGGTCCTGATTTTCCTACTTCAGGAATTATTAATGGTCATTCCGGTATTATAGATGCCTATAAAAAAGGTCGTGGTACAATTTGTATACGTGGTCGAACTAATATTGAAATTAATACTATTGGACGTAATGCTATTATTGTGAGTGAACTTCCTTATCAGGTTAATAAGGCTCGTTTAATTGAGAAAATTGCTGAATTGATTAAAGATAAACGTATTGATGGAATTAGTACATTACGCGATGAATCTGATAAAGATGGTATGCGTATTGTTATTGAAATAAAACAAGATGCAGTAGCAGAAATTGTACTTAATAATTTATATTCTCTTACACAACTTCAAGTTTCATTTGGTATTAATATGGTTGCCTTATGTGATTCTCAACCTAAGCTTTTAAATTTAAAAGAAATTATTGGATCTTTTATTCGGCATCGCAGAGAAGTAGTAACTAGAAGGACGATATTTGAATTACGTAAAGCGCGCGAACGCGCTCATATATTAGAAGCGCTATCAGTAGCTTTGGTCAATATTAATGTGATGATTCCTCTTATTCAAGAGGCATTGAATTCTCATAATGCAAAATTAGTTTTAATGCAAACTCCATGGAAATTAGGTGATCTTTCTTCGATATTAGCAAACATAAATAATCAGAATAACATAAAAAAAGTAATAGATATTAAATATGGTATAAAATATAGCCAATATTATTTAACTGAAATACAAGCGCAAGCCATTCTTGATTTACGTTTACAAAAATTAACGAGTTTAGAATATAAAAAAATATTAAATGAGTATAATAATTTATTAAAACAGATTGAATTACTCTTGGATATACTTAAAAATCCACAAAAATTAATAAAAGTGATCAAAACAGAATTATTAGCTGTTAAATCAAAATATCTGGATATACGACGTACAGAAATTAATAAAAATAGTATTAACTTAAATATTGAAGATTTAATTAATCGAGAAGATGTCATGGTTACATTATCATATCAAGGATATATAAAATATCAACCATTATCTTCTTATGAAGCACAGAAAAGGGGTGGTAAAGGTAAATCAGCAGCTAGAATTAAAGAAGAGGATTTTATTCAATCTTTATTAATAGCTAACACTCATAATACAATTTTATGTTTTTCTAGTCGAGGTCGTCTTTATTGGATAAAATTGTATCAGTTACCAGAAGCACATCGTGGGGCACGAGGTAAGCCTATCGTTAATTTACTGCCATTAGAAAAAAATGAACGTATTACAGCAATTTTACCAGTATATGAATTTAATGAAAATCATTATGTATTAATGGTTACAGCAAGTGGAATAGTAAAAAAAACTTCGTTAAAAAATTTTAGTCATCCAAGAACTTCAGGAATCATTGCAATTAATTTAAATGCAGGAGATGAACTTATTGGTGTAGATTTAACAACAGGTGAGAACGAAGTTATGCTTTTTTCTGCTAATGGTAAAGTAGTTCGATTTCAAGAACATTTTGTACGTTCTATGGGTCGTACAGCAGCTGGTGTCGTAGGTATTAAATTAAAAGCAGGTGATAAAGTTGTTTCATTAATTATTCCTCGTAGTAAAGGTAATATTTTAACTATTACAAAAAATGGTTATGGAAAATGTACTGAAAAAATTGAATATCCAATAAAATCACGTGCTACTCAAGGTGTTATTTCTATTAAGGTAAATAAACGAAATGGTCACGTTGTTGGAGCAATTGAAGTTGATAAAAAAGATCAAGTTATGATTATTACTGATACTGGGCGTTTAGTTAGAATACGTGTTTTAGAAGTAAGTATTGTTGGAAGAAATACACATGGTGTTACTTTGATACATACTACTGAAAATGAAAATGTAGTTGACATACAACGTGTTATTGAATCTATATAATTCAAAAAAAAGAATAAATGATTTCTTAAGATACTTAAGATAATTATACATTAATATTAATTTCATAAAAATGTTCCATAATTATAACAGATATTATTTTAAGTATTGTATTTTAATAAAAATTTTTTATTATTTTTAATTTATAGTTCTTCATGATTAATAATTTTATAAGATTTAAAAAATATTTTAATTATTTTTATTAAATAATTATTTATTAAATGGTGCTTTATTTTAAAAATAACTAATATTTAGTGAGAAATTTTTATTAGTTATATGTTTTTTTTAAAAATTGTATTGCGTAGTTTTTTTATAAAATTATAAAATATGTAATAAAATAATATCATAATTTTTTATTTTTTTTATAATTATAAAAATATTAAAATTATTTTATAGTATAAATATTTTTTATAAATCTTATAGAATTAGTAATATATTCAAAAATATTATTTATATATTATTAAATATAATAAATAATAAATTAATATAATCAAAAAAATATATTCAATTTTATAAAATTTTTATATTTGTTATTTTAATATAAAATTATTATAAAAATATTTTTTTATATATTTTTAATAGTTTTTTTATGATGAAGATATATTTTTTATAATCAATAAAATATATTTTATTGATTATAAAAAATACCCATAAAATCATTATAAATATGCATTTTTAAAAAATATTCTAGAATTTTTAAATGATTTATTTTAATTTTAAATCTATAAATAATTAAAAAATATTTAGATTTTGTGATCATTTAATTTTACATTATCTATAATTTTATATAAAATATGTTTTTTAATTTTTGTGTAAATTATTTTTAAAAATAATTATAATATTTTTTAAGTTTGCCGGTTTAGCTCATTTGGTAGAGCAACTGACTTGTAATCAGTAGGTGACCAGTTCGAATCCGGTAGCCGGCACCAATTATTTTTTTTAATATGATTTTTTATTTTAAATTAAAGAATAAATTAAAAAAAATAAAATTAATATTTTTATTATTTTTTTTAAAAATTTTCATAAAAATTTATATATTTATGCGTATAAATTAGTGTAATTTTTAATAAAAAATATATTATATTTATATTAATAGTTAAATATATTTTTTATGTTTGCATAAATTTATAAAAAATATAAATATTTTTTATAAGAAATTTTAGTATTTTTCATTAATATTTATTTTCATAAATTCTATAAAATATTATAGATTTTTATAAATATTAAATATTAATAATTTTTTTATTTCTTTAAATAAAAGAATATGAGTTATATTTTTAATATATAAAATATTATTTTTATTTGAAATTCATAAAATTAGAAATAATCTTTCTTTCAGAAAGATATATTTATTTTAAGTTATATAAAATATTTATCAGATTTTTTTTAAAAATAATAAAAATAAAATATTATTAAGTATAATTTTTATTTTTTTTATTCATTTATTATATTAAAAATATTGTTATATAAAAAATTTATTTTTAATAGAATTTTTAATATAAAATTTTATTTATTTTTTTATATTAAAATAAATTTTATTAATTTAAATAAAAAATTATTTTATTTTTTAATTAAAAAAATATTTAATAATATTAAAAATATTACATAACATTAATTAAAATTTTTTTAATTTTTATTGTAATTAATGAATAAAATAAATAAGATAGAAAAAAGAAACAATAATTCGATAAGTTATAATATTAATTTTTCTTTTATTATTAAAAAATATTAAAATAAATAATAAAAAACCATCTGCTTGTTTCAAAATATATAGTTTTAATTACATAAGAAATCATATTTTCTATATAAAAAAAAATATCTAAGATAAGAGTTATTTTGTTAAAATATATTATAATAAGACTACAATAAAATAGTTATAAAAATTATAAAAATAAAAAATTCATTTAATATTTTATTTAAAATAATCTAAATTTTTACAATAAATATTGTAATAATTAAGTTTAAATTTAAAATTTAATATTTTTGATAATTTAAAACGATGGAAATTATGAGTATTAAATATTAAAAAAATAAAAAAATTATACGCAAAAAAATTAAAATTATAATGATAGCATCTAAAATTATTGTTAATATAGTAATACTATTTTATAAATAATAAAAAAATATGTTTTCTAAAAAATATCTTTGTTAAAAATATTTTTTATTAGTAAAAGCACTAACTATAATTTTTATTATTTTTTTTAAATTTTATTAAAAATATATAATAATAATTTTATTTATTGGTTAAAGAAAAAATAGCTTATATAATTAAAAAATGATTAACCTAATTTAATTAATATAACAGATTTTCTATTAATTTTATCAGTTATAGGATTTTTATTATTTATAAAACAATAAAAAAAATTAACCTATTAAGAAAATTTAAAAATATATTTATTTAATTTTATTTTTAATTAATCTATATTTAATATCAATTTTTTTTATACAATGTAGAAATATTAAGTCTATATATTAACAGCTAATAACATTGGTGTAAATAAAAAAACTAAAATCAAAATTAATTTAGAATAAATATAAGAATAAATTTATATTTTTTTAATTATCGAATTAATAATTGAATTTATTTTTTTAATTTATATTATTATTTATAATAATTAATAATAAAAAATAAATATTTAATATATGGTATATGGAAAAATTTATATAATTTTTTTATTTTTTTTTAGAAAAGTATTTAGATATTTTATAAATTTTTAAGGAATTATTTTTTATATTATGGATATTTATTAATAAAAAATTTTAAATATTGATTATTTTTTAATTTTTGTATAATTTTTAATATCTTATAAAACTTATATTATTTTATTTTAATATATTAAAATATTATTGATTTTTTTTTGAAATATTATTTAAGGATAAAGCATTAAATTTTATAAAAAATTAAGTTTTTGGAAATTTAAAAATATATATCTGTAATAAAAAATATTTTAATAATATTTTTACTTTTTATTAACAATTTTTATTTTTTTATTCATTAATATATTTTTTAGTTTCAGCAAATAATATTTTTTATAACTTTATATAAAATTTACTATTTTTTTATTATTGATATATCAATTTTATTGAATTTATGGTTATTTTTTTGATTTTTAATTGTAAATATTTTTTATTTTTTCAATATTTATGTTTGTATTCGGTAATAATTCGATAAAAAATAAAATTTAATTAAATAAATAATATTTATGTTATTATATATATATTTTGTTTTTTTTAAAAGTATGAATTTACTTTTAAAAAAATCATATATTTAATTTTATATCAAGATATTTAATATTTTTTTTGCATTAGTAATTATTTATAAGATTTATATTAAAACATTTTTTATAAAAAAACTAATCATATATAATATTTTTAAATTTTTTCATTCTTTAAAATATTAAAAATTATATTATTTTTGATATTTTTTACATTTTTTTTAATAATATTTTATTCTTAGATAATGTATCAATATTCCATGAATAAAGTTTTTTATTTACAATAAAATATTTTCTTTATCGAAAGAAATTTATATAAAATAATTTATTTTATTTAGTAAATATTTATTTTTAATAAAATTTTAATAATAATTTAATTATAAAAAAGGGTATAATATTTTATATGCGGACAGATTATTGTGGTAGATTAAATATTTCTCAAATTGGGAAAAAAGTAATACTTTGTGGATGGGTAAATTGTCATCGTAATTTAGGAAAACTAATTTTTATTGATATGAGAGATCGTGAAGGTTTAGTACAAATTGTTTTTTTAAAAAAAAAATTAGAACTTTTTACTCAAGCATTAAAATTACGTAATGAATTTTGCATTCAAATAACAGGTGTGGTTCAAAAACGTTTAAATAGTAATAAGGAAATATCAACTGGTGATATTGAAATAATTGCTGAAAAATTAAGGATTATTAATCCTTCAAAACCTTTACCAATAGACAATAAGAAAAAAAATTCAGAAGAAAGTAGATTGATATATCGTTATATCGATTTGCGTCGCCCAGAAATAGCAAGACGATTAATAGAAAGAGCAAAAATTACTAGTTTTGTGCGTCGCTTTATGGATGCAGAGGGTTTTTTGGATATTGAAACTCCTATGCTAACTAAAACAACTTTAGAAGGAGCAAGGGATTATCTTGTTCCTAGTCGTATTAGAAGAGGTGAATTTTATTCATTACCACAATCTCCTCAACTTTTTAAGCAATTACTAATGATTTCTGGTTTTGATCGTTATTATCAAATAGTTAAGTGTTTTCGTGATGAAGATTTACGTTCAGATCGTCAACCTGAATTTACTCAAATTGATATAGAAACTTCTTTTATGAGTGCAGAACAAATTCGTGAAATTATGGAACGTTTAATTTGTATGTTATGGAAAGAAAACAAAGGAATTGAATTAGATAATTTTCCAATAATAACTTTTTCTGATGCTATGCGACGTTATGGTTCAGATAAACCAGATTTACGTAATCCTTTAGAATTAGTTGATATTATTGATTTAATTGTAAAATGTAATAAATTATTTGATGAAATTATTAGCAATGAATTAATAAATGAATGTCATAAACGTGTTGTTGCATTATGTGTACCGGGAGGTATAACATTAACATGTTCACAATTAGAAGAATATTCTCAATTTGTTTCTCTTCATGGTTTAAAAAAATTAATGTGGATTAAAGTAAATGCATGTATTAATAATATAATAAAAATTCAAAGTTCGATAAAAAATGTTTTTTCTCAAGAAATAATTCATAACTTATTAATACGAACAAAAGCTAAAATTGGTGATATTTTATTATTAGGTGCAGGAAAACAAAATACTGTAAATTATGCCATGGGTGCTTTAAGATTAAAGTTAGGATATGATTTAAAAATCATAAGAAATAACACTTGGAAACCTTTATGGATTATTGATTTTCCTATGTTTAAAAAAGATTTAGATGGTAAATTGTGTTCAATGCATCATCCTTTTACTGAACCAAAAAATTGTACTCCTGAAGAATTAAAAGCAAATCCTTTGGGTATTCTTGCAAATGCCTATGATATGGTTATTAATGGTTATGAAGTAAGTGGTGGTTCTGTGCGTATTCATGATAGTCAAATGCAACAAACTATTTTTGAAATTCTTAATATCACAAAAGAAGATCAAAAAGAGAAATTTGGTTTTTTTCTCGATTCTTTACAATATGGTACTCCACCACACGCAGGTTTGGCATTTGGTTTAGATAGGTTAGTTATGTTGTTAACGGAAACAGAAAATATTCGTGATGTAATTGCATTTCCAAAAACAACAGCAGCTGCTTGTTTAATGACCGGGGCACCAAGTACAGTAAGTTCTTTCTTATTAGATGAATTGTCAATTAATATTATTAATAAGTGATATCCATTGATTAATTAATTAATTTAAAATTAATAGTATTTTTTTATTTTTATAATTGATTTTATTAATATTTATTAAACAATAATAATTATTTTTTAATACATTATTTTATATAAATATTATTATATAATTTATTAAATATTAAAAATAATAAATATTTTAAAGAGATAATATTATAAATAATTAATTAAAAATAAATATTAATAATTTATAAATAAATGTTTTTAAAAATTATAGGAAAGTTGTTCATATATTAATGAGATAGTTTATCTTATTTTTTATAAATGTTTAATCAAAAAAATATAGAATATTTTATATAATTAATATTTATATTTTTTCTAAAATTATTTTATAGAGATTGTAAATGGTAGATTAAAGTAAATAGAATAGTATAAAAATAGGAAATTTTTGTAAATTATTAAGTGCAGTAAATTATTTAGTAAAATTATTTTATAAAGTATTTAATAAAAACTCGATTAAGTTATTTTTTAAATATTTTATTAAATCCACAATTATGTTTTACTATCAATAAAGTATTAATTATAATAACATGATATATAAGATAAAATCTTTGCTTGTTATTAAAATGTAATAAATTATAAAAACTAGAAATATAAAAAATGTTTTTTTATAAAAAGATTATAGTTTTTAATTATATTACTTTTATAGTAGATTTTTTTGAATGATAATTTTAGTTTTACTATTTTTAATATATGTAATATTTTTTTAAATTTTTTCTTATTTTTTCAGAGGTTCTGTAAGTTATTTATTTATGAAATATAACGTTTTTAGTTACATTTTGGTTGTTAATAAAAAATAGTTTTATAGAAAATATTTAATATCATTGTATTAATTTTTATATAAAAATTTAAAATGCTAATAGTTATAAATTTTTATATAAATATTTTACATAAATTATTTAATTAAACATAAACACATTTTTTATTATTTTTCAGAAAAAAATATAAAAAGTTTATATTGATTATAGAATAATATTTAAATCAATTTTTTATTTTTTAATAATAAACTCAATATAAATAAACTACTTGCACAAATGACAACTGATGGTCCTGTTGGTGTATCGTAATATGCAGATATTAGTAGTCCACCAGTTACAGAAACAACACCAATGATTATAGAAATAACAGCCATTTGTTCTGGTGTTTTTGCAAATTGTCTTCCAGTGGCTGAAGGAATAATAAATAATGAAGTAATAATTAAAGCACCAACAAATTTTATTGCAATTCCTATTGTAATTGCTGTTAAAAGCATTAATAATGCTTTAAGTTGTTTTATTTTTACGCCATCTATAAAAGCTAAATCTTGATTAATAGTTATTGAGATTAAATTTCTCCATTGCCATATAAGGATTATGCAAACAATAGTAATACCTATAGCAATTAAAAAAATATCTTCATTAGTTACTGATAATAGATCACCAAATAAATAAGTTATTAAATCCATACGTATATTTTCTATTAAACTAATAATAACTAATCCTATCGAAAGAGTACTGTGTGCCATTATTCCCAATAGAGTATCTATAGAAAGTTGCGGATATTTTTCTAACCAAGTTAACAATATTGCTATAATAATTGTAATAAAAATTACAGAATAAAATAAATTCATTTTAAATAATAATCCAAAAGCAATACCTACAAGTGAAGCATGAGCAAGCGTATCACCAAAATAAGACATGCGTCGCCAAATAATAAATGAACCTAATAATCCTGATACTATAGATAATAGAATACCAGCTAACCATCCAGGAAATAATAATTTAATCATTTTGATATTATTTTCCTATATAAATATCTTGTTGATATCATAATTCAAATTACAGTGATTTTTTATAGTTATGCATATAAGTTTTTTTTGAATTATGATGACCAAACATAGCAATAAATTTTGGATCTAAAACTACATCTTTAGGATGTCCAGAACAAAAAATTTTTTTATTAATACATAGTATTTTATCACTTATGTTAATAATTAGGTGTAGATCATGTGAAATCATAAAAATAGCACAATGAAATTCTGTACGAATATTGTGAATCATGTTATATAAAATAACTTGACCATTGATATCTAAACCTTGAGTGGGTTCATCTAAGACAAGCAATTGTGGTTGATGAAGTAATGCGCGAGCAAGTAAAACACGTTGTGTTTCACCTCCTGATAATTTCTGCATTTCTTGGTTAAGAAGATGGTCGGCAGCGACATGTTTTAATGTGTGGATGACATCATTAATTTTTACTCTAGGTTTTAACGTCATGAAACGTTTAACTGTTAGAGGGATTATTAGTTCTAAAGATAATTTTTGTGGTACATAACCAATACGTAATTTATTTGGATAAATTATTTTTCCTTGATTTGGTAGTATAAGTCCTAAAAGTATTTTTGCAAGTGTTGATTTACCTGCGCCATTTGGACCTAATAATGTCAATATTTCAAGTGAATGTAAATCAAAAGAAATATTTTTAATTATTTGATGAGAATTAAAATTAACAGTAATATTTTTCAAACTTAGTAGGGTGTGCATGATAAGTATTTTTTTGCCGAATGTTTAAAATTTTATAATATAACATTAATAAAATTAATATATGGAAATTTTTTATGTTACATAAAAGAATTAAGATTATTCAAAGAATTACAAAAAATTTTTTTTTTCTATTTTTAATAATTTTTGTGTTTACTATAGAAGCAAATGTTATTACTTCAATTCGTCCATTAGGTTTTATTGCTTCTGCTATTACTCATAATGTAACTGATGTAGAAATATTATTACCTAATACGGTTTCGCCGCATCATTATTTTTTAAGACCTTCTGATATAAAAAAAATAAAAAAAGCTGATCTTTTCGTTTGGATTGGCCCTGATATGGAATCTTTTTTAAGAAAGTTATTAATAAATTTCCCTAATAAAAAACGAATTACTTTAATGGAAGAATTAGATATAAAAAAAATTTTATTAAAAAATAATAATATTCCATTATTAAAAAATAAAAGTGTTTACAATCATAATTTGTATTTTTATGAAGAAAATATGCATAGTACATATAATGTACATATTTGGTTATCACCTGATATTGCACGGATTGTGGCTAAAATTATCTATGATCGTTTAATAATATTATATCCTAAGGATAAAAATCAGTTAAATTTAAATCTTCGTAAATTTTATTCAGATTTAATAGAAACTGATAAATATATTGCTAATATGTTAAGATCAGTGGTTGATAGAGAATATTTTGTATTTCATGATGCTTATAGTTATTTTGAAAAACATTATCATTTATCTTCATTAGGTTATTTTACAATTAATCCTATTATTCAACCTGGTGCAAAAAAATTATATAAAATAAAAAGAATATTGACTCAAAAAAATGCAATGTGTATTTTTCTTGAACCGCAATTTAAAACAAATGTTATCACTACTATCATAAAAGATATAAATGTCAAAATGGGTATTTTAGATCCATTAGGGAGTAGTATTACTTTGAGTAAGAATAGTTATGTAGAATTTTTGAAGGTTTTATCACATCAATTTAAAAACTGTCTAGATAAAAATTAGAAGGAATTGAATACCGTGCAGCAGATGGTGAAAACTATCATTCAGGTATATAGTAATTTGCCTAAACCACATAAAATTATGTTAGGTACATTGACTTTAGTAACAGTAGTTGTTGGTTTTTGGAAACCTGTAGTTATTTATCCTGACGATACAGATATAAATACTTTACAAAAAGAGTCATCAATAAAAACAGGGATTATATTGGATAGTTCTCATAATAATTCAATAAATATAAGAAAAAGTGCTAATTTAGATAAAAATATTACAATTAATAATGATAATAATCAATTATTATCGGATGAAGATATTCTTAATAAAAGAAAAAATTTTTTTAATGAGCATGTTGTTTTAAATGGTGATAATTTAACAAGTATTTTAACTCAGTATGGTTTAGATGTTATTGATATTGCTATATTATCTAATAAATATAAAGCGTTACGTAATTTAAAAATTGGACAAATTTTAAATTGGGAATTAAATAAAAATGGTGAATTACAAATATTAACATGGATTATTTCTGAACGAGAAATAAGAGTGTATACCCGTCAAGGTGAGTCTAAGATTTTTAATGAAGAAAAAAAAATTCGTACTGGTATTTGGATTGAAAAAGTTATAAAAGGTAAAATAATTAACAATTTTATTAATAGTGTTATGCATGCAGGATTAACTTATAAAGAAGCTTGTGAAGTTTCTAAAATATTAAAATTACAAATTGATTTACGAAAATTAAAATATGGTGATAAATTTTCTATATTATTAAATCGTGAAATTTTTTTTAATATTTATAGTAAACAAAGTCGTTTTTTAGGCATTCATTTATTAACTAATGGGAAAAAATATTATGTTTTTCGAGCAAATAATGGCCACTATTATGATAGTGAAGCTAATAGTTTAGAACTAGATTTTTTGCGTTATCCAACAAGAAAAGAATTTAGGGTATCTTCACATTTTAGTTTACATCGTGTAAATCCGGTAACAGGACGTTTAGCTCCTCATCAAGGAGTTGATTTTTCGATGCCAATAGGAACTCCTATATTATCAGTGAGTGATGGTAAAATTATTGCAGCCAAATATGCTGGAGCAGCTGGAAATTTTATTGCAATTCGTCATGGTCATCAATATACAAGTCGCTATATGCATTTAGGAAAGTTATTGGTTAAACCAGGACAAAAAATAAAAAAAGGTGAATGTATTGGATTATCAGGAAATACTGGACGTACTACTGGGCCACATCTTCATTATGAATTATGGTTTAATAAGCAAGCAGTAAATCCATTAACTGTTAATTTACCTAATTTAGGTAAATTAAAAGGTAAAGAACGTCAACTTTATTTAGAAAAAGTAAAAGATAATACAATAAAATTAACGATTAATTGATAATAAAGTTTTTATATTATTTTTTTAGATAGATAATATAGTTTTTTTATTGGTAATAGGTTATTTTGTTCTTTTATTAAGAAAATGTAATTTTAAATAATTATCATAATAAAATATGAGTTACTATAAATTTTTATTTTTTCTTCTATCTTCGAGTGTATTAATGAAAAAAAAACAGGATAAAAAGAATAAATTTGGTTATATTCCTACTTTTCATTTTATGTATTTACATCCTAAATATTGGGTAATGTGGATCGGAATTTTATTATTAGTCAGCATGGTTTATCTGCCAATTACAGTACGTGATTTATGTTTAGCTAAAATAGGTAAATTAATTAGTAAATTAGCAAAGAATACCCGTAGAAGAGCAAGAATTAATTTGTTATATTGTTTTCCGGAGTTTACTGAAGAAGAAAGAGAAAAATATATTGATGAAATGTTTTCAGTTGCATCGCAATCTTTTGCAATATTAACAGAGTTGGTATTAAGGGGCACAGAAAAAATATTAGCTCGAACACAGTGGTATAATTTTGAAATTATTAGAGAATTAAAAAAACAAGGACGTAATATTATTTTTATGGTACCTCATTGTTGGGCTGTTGATATTCCAGGAATGTTACTGGCTGAAAAAGGAGAAAAAATAGCGGCTATGTTTCATCATCAAAAAAATGCCCTTGCTGATTACTTATGGAATAAAGCGCGTTGTTCTTTTGGTGGTCGTTTACATTCTCGTAAAGCTGGTATTAGACCATTTATTGCTAGTGTTAGAGAAGGATTTTTTGGTTTTTATTTGCCTGATCAAGATCATGGTAAAAAAAATAGTGAATTTGTAGATTTTTTTGGTACTTATAAAGCCACTTTGCCTGTTATAGGAAAATTAATGAAAGCATGTAATGCAGAAATAGTACCATTATTTCCTGTATATAATCATAAAACTCATCAATTACATATTTATATTCGAAAACCAATGCGAGATATTATTGGAAAAAATAATCGATATATTGCACGTAGAATTAATGAAGAAGTAGAATGTTTAGTAAAACCCCATTTGGAACAATATACGTGGATATTAAAATTTTTAAAAACTAGAAAATTGGGTGAGATAGAACCTTATCTTCGTGATGATCTTTATTAATAAAAAATATTTATAAAAAATATATAAAAATTATTTATAAAAATTATATAAAAATTATTTATTTGATATTTTTCTGATCTTATTGTTTTTTTGTATTTTTTATTTTTTTATAAAAATAAAATTAATTTTATAATATATTTTTTTATAATTTTAGTGATTGCTATTTTTATTTAGTTATTTATTTTAGAATATAAATCTATTTTATAATTTTTATAAAAAAATATAGTTAATTATTATATCAATATTTTTTAAATGATTTTATCAATAAATTATTAAAAATATTACATATTTTACATGTATTTAAAATATTTTTTTATTTTTTTTAATTTTTATTTTTAATATTTTTTATATATATGAAAAATTTATAATGTATAATTTAAAAGTATATTATTATTTTTTGATATATTTATAAAATAAAAATTATTTTTTATATCTATAATATTTAAATTATTAAAACAATTTTTTTAATATTATTAAGCATTAAATAAAAAATTTTAATTTTTTAATATAACTATAAATATGTATTTTTATTTTTTTTAAAAAATTTTTTATTAATGATTATATAAATATTTTTTTAATACTATTTTTTGATTATATAGATATATGTATTTAATTATTATTTATTTAATTTATAAATATTTTTTATTTTATATATTAAATATTTACTAAAAATTACATTTGGTTTTTTATTGAAATTATAAGGTATTATGGATTTATATTTTAGGAGTGCCATATATAATGCTTGTTAATAAAGTTATTCATGCATGTAATTTAATTATTTTTGGTGCAACAGGAGATTTAAGTCGTCGTAAATTATTGCCATCTCTCTATCAATTAGAAAAAATGGGTTATATTCATCCTAATACACGAATTATAGGAATAGGTAGATCTCAGCGGAACACGATTAATTATATTAAATTAGCAAGAGAAGCATTAAATTTTTTTTTGAATGAAGAAATTGAACCTTTTTTATGGGAAAAATTTAGTAGAAGATTAGAATTTTTAAATTTAGATGTAAATGATATTAATAAATTTAATGTATTAGTAAAATATCTTGCAAATGATAAAAAACCAAATATATATTATGTAGCTATGCCACCAAAAACTTTTAGTGTTATTTGTCATGGATTAGGGCACGTTGGTTTAAATAAAAAATCTCATAATAAAGTGGTTATGGAAAAACCATTGGGTAATAATCTTATTTCTTCTCAAAATATAAACAATTTACTTTCTCAATATTTTAAAGAAAATCAGATTTATCGTGTAGATCATTATTTAGGTAAAGAAACTGTATTAAATTTATTGGCATTACGTTTTTCTAATTCCTTATTTATTAATAATTGGGATTACCGGACTATTGATCATGTTCAAATTACAGTTGCTGAAAAAATTGGAATAGAAGATCGTTGGAGTTATTTTGATCAAATAGGACAAATGCGTGATATGATTCAAAATCATTTATTACAAATTTTAACTATGGTTACGATGTCACCTCCTGCAGATTTAAGTGCTGATAGAATACGTGATGAAAAAGTTAAAATTTTACGTTCTCTACGTCGTATTGATTATACTAATTTTCATGAAAAAACTGTTCGTGGTCAATATACATCAGGATTTATTCAAGGAAAAAGAGTAGTAGGATATCTTGAAGAACAAGGAGCTAATAAATTCAGTAAAACAGAAACTTTTGTAGCGATTAGAGTTGATATTGATAATTGGCGTTGGGCTGGTGTTCCATTTTATTTAAGAACAGGTAAACGATTACCAGAAAAGTATTCTGAGGTTGTTATATATTTTAAAAAACCAATATTAAATATTTTTTCTGATTTTTATCATGAAATACCACAAAATAAATTAACGATTCGTTTACAACCTGATGAAGGTATCGATATTGAAATTTTAAATAAATCTCCTGGTCTTGAAGAGAAACAGAATTTAAAAACAACAAAGTTAGAGTTTAGTTTTTCTAAAGTATTTAATCAACTTCATTTATCTGATGCTTATGAGCGTTTATTGTTAGAAGTAATGCGTGGTATTCCAGCATTGTTTGTACGTCGAGATGAAATAGAGGAAGCATGGAAATGGGTAGACTCGATTATGGATGCTTGGGCAATGGATCAAGAACCTCCAAAACCTTATCAAGCAGGAACTTGGGGACCCATGGCATCAGTGGTAATGATTACCAAAGATAGTCGTTCATGGAGTAAATTTAAATAAATTTTTATTATTTTTAAAATTTTTATAAAAAGATAATTATTTTGATTTTATTTCTTTTTTAAAAAATAGTTAAAATTGTTTTATAAAAAAAATTAATTATTATAATATTTATTTTTATATTATTAATTATATTTTTTATAAAAATAAAAAATAAATTATTATAAATAATATATCATACGGTGACAACTATTTAATAATAGTTTTTATAAAGTTTTAAAAATGGTTTTTTATATTAATTTATAATATTTTATGTATAATTAAAAAAGCTTTTATTAAAAGAGAAAATAATTTTTATTTATTAATAAATAAATTATAAAAAATACTATTAATTTCATTAAATAAAAAGATTATGTAATATATAATATATAAAAAATATATTTCTATAAATGTTGAGTAAATCGGTATTTTAATGTATATTTTTATGTGTTTATTAAAATTTTTGATAGTTATTATATTTTTTTATAAATATTTTTTATTTAAAAGTTTTTTTAATAAAAATATACTTTTTAGCTATTTTTTTATTTTAATTTATTGTGATTTTCATAAATTATAAAAATAAATATTTAATAAAATAATATTATATTTTGGTATTGATTTTGTATATTTAATTACTTTACTTTAATAAAGTAATTAAATAACTTAAAAAGTATTAATATAATTTCTTATACATGAATGAATTAATTTTAAAGAAATTATAAATAAAAAAATGAAGTATATATAAAATAAATGATAATTATAAATATAATACAAAAATTTATTAGATTTTTTTATTTTTTATAAAAAGAATATTATATCTAAAAATATTAATTTTTTTAATGTAAAAAATCAATTATTAAAATATTTGATTTTTAATTGATAAAAAATAATAATATTTTATAAATATAAGAATTTTAAAAAAAGCAATATTTTATTAAATTTATTTTTTGTAAACATTAAATGATATATTTTTGTTTTTTTATTTTGGAAAAAATAAAAATCCATTAGTAAAATGAAATTTTTATTTTTTAATTATAAAACTAAATTGTGTACATGAAGGCATTTTTTTATAAAAAATAGTTTTTATTATCATAAAAAAAATATTATTAGAAATGTTATTGTATAATTTTTTATTGAGCAATAATTATTTATGTTTATTTTTTAAAAAAATTTGTAATTTATTAAGATTTTTGTTTTTATAAAAAAGGGTGTTGGATATTAATATTATGATAGAATATAATATGATTTTAATAGATTTTTTAGTATTAAATATTTAATTGCTTGTAATTATAAAAATAAAATCTTACATTAAAAATTAATAGTTTTATATAAGAATTAATGTCCTCTGAAGGAATCGAACCTACAATTAGCCCTTAGGAGGGGCTTGTTATATCCATTTAACTAAGAGGACAAAACTATAAAGTAAAATTAAGATATTTTATTTTTTTTAATTTTATTATAATTATTTTAGTATTTAACAGATTAATCGGTTTTTATTATATTATAAATAATAATTATTTTTAGAATTGTTTTTTATTTTTTATAAAAAAGATATTTTTTAAAAGAATTATATTTATAATACATAATATTTTTCCAATAAAAATTATATTTGTTTATTATTTTTTAAATAAATAGTAAAATTCTAAAAATGTTTATATTTTAATATTATTTTATATAAAAATGTTTTTAAATAAAAATATCAAATTTTTAATATATCGATTATGTGGAATAATTTTTCTGGTAGTATTAATTTCAAGTTGTTCAAATTCAGTGATTCATAAATCAAAATCTTTTAATTCATTAGAAAACTTTAATCGTACTATGTTTTATTTTAATTATAATATTCTTGATTATAATTTTATTCGTCCCATTGCAGTAACTTGGCGCAATTATATGCCTATACCAGTACGCAATGGATTAAGAAATTTTTTTAGTAATATTGAAGAAAGCAGCAGTATGGTAAACAATTTTTTATGTGGAAATATTTATCAGGGTATGCAAAATTTTAATCGTTTTTTTTTAAATAGTGTTTTTGGTATGGGAGGATTTATTGATGTTGCTTCAATGGCAAATCCTAACTTGTCTAAAAAAAAACCATATCGTTTTGGTAATACTTTGGGATATTATAAAATTAGTTATGGTCCATATATTGTGTTACCAGGATATGGAAATTTTACGTTACGAGAAGATTTTGGTAATTTGATTGATACGATTTATCCAATTTTAAGTTACCTTACTTGTTGGGCATTAATAATCAAATGGATATTAGAAGGAATAGAAAAACGTGCACTTTTTTTAGATTTTGATGGAATTTTACAAAATTCATTGGATCCTTATTTAATGATGAAAGAAACGTATTTTCAATATAAGAATTTTATTTCAGAAAGACGAGAGGTTCAATCATTTTTTATTCCTCATTCTGAATTTGTAGAAAAAGAACTAAATTATATTGATTAATATTTTAAAAAAATATTTATATGAGGATTGTTTTTATTAAGTATCTTAGCTAGTATTTTTACACTATATTCATCATATCTTTTATATTATTCTCAAATCTTATTTTAATATATAATTTCATGAAATATGAAATATTCAATTTTATCATTTATAGTATTTATATATTTTAAGTATTTTTAAAAAAATATATATTAATCATGAAAATATTTAATATAATTTATTTTTTTTGATGAAATATATTTCATAAGAGAATTTTTAAAATATATCCATATGTTTTTTTATTAAAAAATAGTAATGGGCATTATATTATTTTTTTAAAATAAAATTCTTAATAATTGTTGATAATAAATATTTAATAAATCTTAAATTGTAATATTTATTATATTTTGTTATATATAATAAAAAAGTATATCTTAACTTTATACGATATGATTTTTTATATTTTTTGAAATATTATTTTATATTTTTTCAACGTATAAAAATAAAATATAAATTTTTATTACACTATAAAATAGTTCATTTTGATATAAAAAGTAGATATAAAACATAGTTATATGTTATTTTTTTGATAGATAAAAGTATTTTCTTTGTCTCTTTAAAGAAGCAAAGTGAGAGGTTTATTTTTATAGGTATTTAATAAAAAATGATAATAAAAAAACAAAAAATATCTATATGGAAAACTTTTCGTCGGTTATTTCCAATAATTTTGCCATTTAAAGTTGGATTAACTGTAGCAATTATATCATTAATAATTAATGCTATCGGTAATGCATCTATGATTGCTTTATTAAAACCTTTGCTTGATGAAGGGTTTGGGAATTCTGATCATATTATGTTAAAATGGTTATCAATTACTATATTAGGATTAATGTTAATAAGAGGTATTTCAAGTTTTGTTGCCAATTATTGTATGGCATGGGTTTCTGGTAAAGTAGTTATGAATATGCGCAGATGTTTATTTACACATATGATGGGTATGCCTATAACTTTTTTTGATAAACAATCTACAGGAAATTTGTTGTCTCGTATTACTTATGATTCTGAACAAGTAGCATCTTCATCTTCTAGTACATTAATTACTATTATTCGAGAAAGTAGTTATATTATCGGTTTATTTTGTTTGATGTTTTATAATAGTTGGAAACTTTCACTAATATTAATTATTATTAGTCCTATTGTTGCTTTTATTATTTGTTCAATTTCTAAACATTTTAGAAATATTAGTAAAAACATGCAAACTGATATGGGGCAAATAACTGTTAGTGCAGAACAAATGTTAAAAGGTCATAAAGAAGTTTTAATTTTTGGTGGACAGAAAATTGAAATAGAGCGTTTTAAAAAAGTAAGTAATCACATGCGTCATCAAAATATGAAAATGGTTACTATATCTTCAATTTTTGATCCTATTATACAATTTATAGCATCTTTAGCATTATCTTTTACGTTATATGTATCGAGTTTTCCTGAAATAATGCAAACATTAACTGCAGGAGATGTCGGTGTTGTGTTTTCATCAATGTTTGCTTTAATGCGTCCACTTAAATCCCTAACAAACGTTAATGTACAATTTCAACGTGGAATGGTTGCCTGTCAGACATTATTTTCTATTTTAGATATGGAACAAGAAAAAGATCAAGGTAAATTAATATTAAAAAAACCTAAAAATAAAATTGAATTTAAAAATGTTACTTTTCAATACTCTTCTAAAGAAAATCCTGCATTGTATGATATTTCTTTTGTTATTTCTGCTGGTAAATCTATTGCTTTAGTTGGAAGATCAGGTTCAGGAAAATCGACTATCGCACATTTAATTACGCGTTTTTATGACGTAAATAAAGGTCAAATATTAATTGATGATCATGATTTACGTGAATATACATTAAATTCTTTGCGCAGTCAAATTGCACTGGTCTCACAAGATGTTTATCTTTTTAATGATACTATTGCAAATAATATTGCTTATGCAACAAATGGACTTTATAGTCGAAAATCTATTGAAAAAGCAGCAAAAATGGCTCATGCAATGGATTTTATTCAAAATTTAGAAAAAGGATTAGATACAATCATTGGAGAAAATGGTGTCATGCTTTCTGGTGGGCAGAAGCAAAGAATTGCTATTGGACGTGCTTTATTACATGATTCATCTATATTAATTTTTGATGAAGCTACTTCTGCTTTAGATACTGAATCAGAAAGAGCGATTCAAAAAGCATTAAATGAATTACAGAAAAATAAAACTTTTATTATTATTGCTCATCGTCTTTCAACAATAGAACATGTAGATGAAATTTTTGTCATGCAAGAAGGTCAAATTATTGAAAGAGGTAATCATTATAATTTGCTTAAAAATAACGGGGTATACTCTCATTTATATAGTATGCAATTTAAATTATGATTAAAAGAATATGGTTAGGAAATTCTTGGTTATATATTTTATTAATACCATTTTCAATATTGTATGGAATAATTATAAAATTAAGAAATATTGGTTATCATATTGGTATTTTTAATAGTTGGAAAGCTCCAATACCAATTGTAGTTGTTGGTAATTTAAGCGTTGGAGGCAATGGTAAAACACCAGTAGTAATTTGGTTAGTAGAAAAACTTACATTAAAAGGTTATCATGTTGGTGTTGTATCTCGAGGATATGCTGGAAAATCCAGCTCTTATCCAATATTAGTGAATAAAAGTTTTTCAATAAAAGAAACTGGAGATGAACCAGCATTAATTTATTTAAGAACCGGAGTGCCAGTTGCAGTTTCACCAAAACGTGTTGAAGCAGTAAAAATTTTATTAAAGCAATATCCAGCATTAGATCTTATTATTACTGATGATGGTCTTCAACATTATGCATTGAAACGTGATTATGAAATATTGGTTATAGATGGTTTAAGTAATTTTGGCAATGGTTGGTTGTTACCTGCTGGTCCATTAAGAGAGGGTAAATATCGTTTAAATACTGTAAATTCTATTATTATTAATGGTGGTGGTATTTCTCAATATAACGCTATAAATATGGAATTGATAGGTAATATTGCTATTAATTTATTTTCAGGAGAAAAAAAACATGTTTTAGCATTAAAAGAAGTAGTTGTAATTGCAGGAATTGGTAATCCGTTACGTTTTTTTTCTAGTTTGAAAAAAAAAGGTGTAAAATTAATTAAAACTTATTCTTTTGCTGATCATAAAAATTATAAATTATCTCAATTAAAAAAATTAGTTACTAATTCTCAGATATTATTAATGACTGAAAAAGATGCAGTAAAATGTTTTGATTTTGCTCAATTAAATTGGTGGTATCTTCCAGTAAATGTTAAACTTACAAAATTTGGTGTTAACAAAATTCTTTCAGAAATTTATGATTTAATAAATTTTAGGAAAAACATTTAATATTATATTATTTTTTATTTATTATATTATAATTATTTTTTATATTAATTTTTTTGTAAGATACTACTTTATTTTATATATATAAGATGTATAATGATAGATATAAAATTAGATTTAATTTTGTTTATTGTATTTTTTAATTTTTATTTTTATAGCATTGCATATCAATTAATTTTTAATGTCGGGTTTAACTGTTTATTTAAAAAAATGATAATTTTAAAATTTTAATTAATTATTAAAATTATGATTAATTTTATAATAAAAATTTTATAAAATTTTTAAAAATATTAATTAGATTTTTTAATATTATAAGTTATCTATCCTTGTATGCATGTCAATGTTTTTAATATATAGAAATAAATTAATATTGATGTTTATTTATTTTTTTTAATTTTATTTTAAATTATTTTTATAAGGAATTTATGGATTATCGGTTATTAAATATCATTGCTTGTCCTATTTGTCATGGAAAGTTAATTTATAATAAAAAAAAAAATATCTTATTTGTAAAATTGATAATCTTGCTTATCCTATATTGAATAATATTCCTGTTTTATTGCGAGAAAAAGCAAAAAAAATATCTTTGTTAGATGAAGAATAAAAATATGTTTACTGTTATTATACCTGCACGTTTAGCTTCTACCCGTTTATTTAAAAAACCTTTAGTTGATATACATGGTAAAGCGATGGTTTTAAGAGTATTAGAAAAAGCATTAATTTCATCTGCAAAACGTGTTATTGTTGCTACTGATTCGCAAGAAGTATTTGATGTTATAAAATCAGTTGACAGTGAAGTTTGTATGACTAATATAAATCATCAATCAGGAATAGAAAGATTAGGTGAAGTAATTAATAATTATCGTTTTTCTGATCAAGAAATTATAGTAAATCTTCAATGTGATGAACCTTTAATTCCACCAGAATTAATAAATCAATTAGCTAAAAATATTATGTTTAATAATGTTGGTATTGCAACATTAGCAACTCCAATAAAAAATAAAGTTGAATTTTTTGATTCTACTACTGTAAAAGTTGTACTTGATAAATACAGTAATGCGTTATATTTCTCTAGATCTCCCATTCCATGGTATAATAGTCATTCTGTTTTTAATAAAGAAAAAATAAAAAAGAATTACTTTCGTCATATTGGTATTTATGCTTATCGAGCAGGTTTTATTCGTCGTTATGTTCAATGGAATATCAGTCCTTTAGAAAAAATAGAAATGCTTGAACAGTTGCGTGTATTATGGTATGGTGAAAAAATTCATGTAGCAATGGCTGTTAAAATACCGATAGCAGGAGTAAATACTCAGAAAGAATTAGATATTGTAAGAAAAGTATTTTTCAATAGTTAATCAAATAGTATTTTTTATCATTTTTTTAAAATAAAAAAACTATTATTTTTTATTAGTATTAATAAAAAAATAAATCTTTTAAATTTTTTAAATTTTTTAATATTTTGTTATTAAAATGATAATCATTATATATATTTATATATTTTATATTTTTTATAATTTTATATTAAATATATATTAATTTTATTTATTATAAAATATTAATTTTTTCTTATTTTTTTTAAAATGTTATATTTTTAATTGTATAGATTTTTTAATATATTATTTTATAATATAATTTCTCTTGTTTTCAATAAACTATTAATAATTTTATTTAAAATCACAAGATATTTTTTAATAAAATATTTATTATTTTATAAAAAATTTTAATGTTATTATTTATTAAAATCAATTTATGTATAAATTTTTTTATAAAAAATATGTTTTCATATGTATTATATTATTTTTTTAATCTCTGAAAAAATAGTTTTTTTGTTTTTTACAAAATAAATTATTTCTATATTAATTCATAAATTAAAAATATTGAATAATAAAAAATATTATTATCTTTTAAATCAAAATTTTATTTTTTAATAAAAAATAAAAATTTTAAAAAAATACAATTAACATTAAAATATTAAATTTATCAATAAATATTTATATAAGATAGTAATAAAAATAGAAAATATAGTATTTTAGAAAAAAATTGAAAATTTAAAATTTTTACTATAAATTTAAAAAATTTTTTGATGTATTTATAATATTAATATCTTTTTGTATTATTCATTTTATTTTTTTAGTTTTTTTAGCTATAAAATTAAGATATGTTACTCTGATAAAGTTAATTTTATTTAAAAATATTGATAAGATAATTAGAATTTTTTTAATAATAGATAATGGTATTATTGGTTTAGCGACATTTTTAATATTAAATTAATTAAAAAAATTAGACTAATTTTTTTTGATTGGTTGTTTTATTATAGGAGGCATTAATTTAATTTTTTTATTTTAAGTTTTTTGCAGAGTTTTTATCTTATTTTTTTTAAATTTATAAGTTATTTAAAGATAAATTATAATTTGAAGAAAATATTATTTTAGATAATTTTAAAAGAAATGTTAAAAATATGCAATTTTTTAATTTTATTATGTACTAATAAAGACTGCATAATTTTAATATACATAATAATCATGTT
This sequence comes from Arsenophonus sp., assembly GCA_031446105.1. GTDB lineage: Bacteria > Pseudomonadota > Gammaproteobacteria > Enterobacterales > Enterobacteriaceae > Arsenophonus. The sequence goes on along the minus strand of CP132907.1, from coordinate 462,546 downwards.
ATTAAAAACAATATTCTTAATATATTTTTTTAAACCTAATATTTTTAAAAAAATATTTTTAGTATTTTTATAATTCTGATAGTAACAATATTTAAAAATATTAGGTTTCTCTTATTTCCTTTAGAGAAATTTATTCAATATATAAGAATGTTATATTTAGTGATAAAATAGTTATTTTTCACGTAATTTTGTTATGCATTTTTTATAACTAATAATGCCGATGATTGATGTGTATTGGTATTTAACAAAAAAATAGTATTTATATTTTTATAAGATTTTTTCATTTCAAAAAATAGATATAATTTTATGCTGTTAGTTGTAATTTTTATTAAAAATATTTTATAAAGAAATCATTTAAGAGCATTTTTTTATGTGGATTTTTTAGATTATTATCTTTATAGATAAATTTTGAAAAAAGATAAAATATCTATTTTAAATGTAAAATTATATTTTTTTTAAAATATCTTTTATCAAAATATTTATAATATTTTTTAAAAAAATTGAAATTACAAAAAAATGATATTTTTTTATTAAAAAATTATTATACATCTTATTTTATATATTTGTTTTATGTTTTTATTTAAAATATAAAGTTATAAAAATATAATTTTAAATTAATAAAAATTAATAAAATAAAAAATGTTTGTAAAAATAAATATTTTTAAAAATTAAAATATATTAAAATTATTTCGCATATTTTTAAATTAGAAAATGTATTGTAATATAAAATATATTTTAAAGATAAAAATGATAATTTTAATTTTTATCATTATTCTCTTGTTTTAATATTTTTTTTGCTGTTTTTATAAGAGCATCACTTATTTTTTTAATTATTCTCATTTCTGGTGAGAATCTATGCCAATATAACATTCTTCTTTGGTATATACCAGGAGTAAGATTTATTAATTCACCTGAATTTAATTCATTAATTATTTGTAAGTGTGGGATCATGCAACAAGTTGATCCTTGTTTAGCAAGTTGTACAAAGGCTTCTGATGTATTTACAATATGACATGGAACGCTTCCAGGAGATAAATTAAAAATTTTTTGAATAAAAGCTTGATGTACATCATTTAAATGATCAAAAGCGACAGTTGGTGCTCTTAATAATAAATTTTTTTTTACGCCACTCGGAAAATAACGTTTAGCAAATGTTGGTGCGGCAACAAATAAATAATCAATTGCTCCAAGTTGATTTATTAAACAGCCAGGTAAAGATTCTGATTGAATACTAATAGCGCCAACAACTTCCCCTTTTCGTAAACTATCATGAGTTTTTGTTTCATCTTCTACTTGAATATTTAGTCGAATAGAATTGTCGTGTAGTACGGAATGAAGAGCAGGTAAAAACCAAGTTGCTAAACTATCAGCATTAATTGCAATCGATAGTAACAAAGGTTTATTAGTATTATTTGTATCACTTAACCATTCTTTTTCTAATAATTGGACTTGATGTAAGAGTGCTAGTAGTTTTTGTCCTTCTATAGTTGGTTTAGGCGGAATTGTTCTTAGTAATAATGGTTGACCAAATAAGTTTTCTAGTTGTTTAATTCTTTGTGAAACGGCAGATTGAGTAATGCATAATTTTTTTGCTGCACGTTCAAAACCACGTTCATGGATTACCATATCTAATGCTTGTAATGCTCGATAGTCAGGACGTTTAATCACGAAAAAATCTCTTTAAAATTTACTTTTGATGTTATTTTATTTCTTAATTATGTAATATATTTTTATTTTTAGCTTTAAAAATAATGATATTAATAAATTTTGATATTCTACAATAACAAGGAAATTAATTATATGAAACAAAATATTTTAAAAAAAATAGTTGGATGTGCTGTTTTAGAATATATAAAACCATATATGATAGTTGGTGTTGGAACAGGTTCTACTGTTTCTTATTTTATTAATAGTTTAGCTAAATTAAAACATTTAATTAAAGGTGCGGTCTCTAGTTCTATGGATTCTAGTAATAAATTAAGACATTTATCTATTCCAATAATTGATAGTAATAAAGTGGATAGTATTGATGTTTATATAGATGGCACTGATGAATTTAATTCAAATTTAATGATGATTAAAGGTGGAGGAGGAGCTTTAACTCAAGAAAAAGTGTTAGCAGCAATGTCAAAAAAATTTATTGTTATTGCAGATCAATCCAAAAAAGTTGATATTTTAGGTAAATTTCCATTACCTGTTGAAGTTATTCCTATGGCGAAATCTTATGTTACTCGTGAATTAATAAAATTAGGTGGTCTACCAGAGTATCGAAAAAATATTCTTACTGATAATGGAAATATTATACTTGATATTCATAATTTAAATATTATTGATCCAGTTGATTTTGAAAATAAAATTAATGCCATTGTAGGTGTTGTAACAGTAGGATTATTTGCTAATCGTTCAGCAGATATTATTTTAATGGCAACATTAGATGGTGTAGTAAAAAAATTTATTTCTAAACAATGTTTTAAAAAAATTTCTTAATGAATTATAAAATTTATATTTTTATATTTTTTTAAATTTAATTTTTTGAAAAAATGTCTTAAAAGTATTTATTAAACTATTTCTTAGAACGTGATTGTAAATTATAAATTTATAAAATTATTTTTTTAAATCACCAATTCCATATTTTTAATTCTGTAATAATTTCAGGTAGTGATATATCCCATGGTTCTGTAGGAAGCTTATTAACGAATTGAAAATTATAAGCTAATCCAATCAGAAATGTTTTTTTTTTAACATTTCGAAGTAATTTATCATAATATCCCCCTCCCATTCCTAATCTATTTCCCTTTTTGTCAAATGCTACTAATGGTACAAATATAATATCCATATTTTTTATTGATATAATATTTCTGTTATTTATTAAAGGTTCATAAATATTAAAGTAGTTTTTTTTTAAAATGGTATTTGGAAAATATTTTGCAAATATTATTTCTTTATTATAAGTATTTAAAATTGGGAGATAAATTTTTTTATTATTTTTCCATAGATTTTTGATTAAAAAATTTGTATTTATTTCTCCATCAAATGAAAGAAATAATCCTATATGTCTTGCAGACGATATTTTTTTTTGATTTAATACTAATTTTGTAATTTTATATTCAGATTTTTTTCGTTCTAAATTTGTTAATTCTCGACGTTTTTTTCTTATTTTTTTTCTAATTATATTTTTTTTATATTTAATTTTTTCAACATATTTTTTAAACATTATACATAAGATAAAAATTATATTTTTTTTTGTGATATTTAATTATAATAACTTATTTTTTGTTTATATAGATTTATTTTAATAAATTTATTTAAAATTTATATTCTTTTTTTGTTAAATACTCTATAAAAAATATAAATTTTTTATTTTTTTAAATATTTAAATTAATATTTTATAGAAATAGATAGGATATTTATTTAGATATTTAATATATGTCCAATTTTATTAAAATTTTGCTTTTTTAACAATTTTTAATAAAGTGCTTCAATAATTAATTATTTTTTAGACATAACGTAAAGATATTATTTTGCTTGATAATTTATGGAGAAGCATTACAAAATGAAAGCAATTGTTGTTGGTGGTGGTGTTGTAGGCTCATCATTGGCCCTTGCTATTTCAAAAATTAGTAAGGGTAATATTCAAGTTTCAGTAATCACAGCAGTTTTACCTGGTAAATTATATAGTAATTTTAATGGTAAAACTCTTGCATTAACTTACGGAACGTGTCAATTTTTTTTAGAAATTGGTATTTGGTCTGCATTAAAACAGTATATTACACCAATTATTGAAATTTGTATTTCTGAATATGGACATTCTTGGGTTTTGAATATAAACTCAAAAGATTATTCTCTTCCTGCATTTGGTTATGTAGTTGCATTAAATGATATAGAAAACTATTTATTTAAAGTATTAAAAACAGATCCTGGAATTACATTATATGCTCCTGATAAAGTAATTTCTTTTGAAAGAAAAGTTAATTTTGTATTAGTTAAATTAAAAAGTGGTAAGATTTTAAAAGGTCAATTATTACTGGGTGCTGACGGTAGTAATTCTATAATAGGAAAAATTAGTAAAATTGAATTTAAAAAAAAATCTTATCAGCAATGTGCAGTTATTGCTAACGTTTTTACTAGTGAATTATCATATGGTCGAGCATTTGAATGTTTCACTAAAAGTGGACCATTGGCTATGTTGCCATTATCAGCAAATAAAAATGCATTAATTTGGTGTCATCCATTAAAAGAAAAAAAGAATATTATGAAATGGTGTGATAATAAATTTATTGTAGAATTACAAAAATTGTTTGGTTGGCATTTAGGTGAAATTCAGTTAGTAACAGAGCGTTCTTTTTTTCCATTGTTTTTTTCTCAAGCAAAAAAAAATATCAGTCATAGAATTGTTTTAGTTGGAAATGCAGCACAAACTATACATCCTATAGCTGCTCAGGGTTTTAATCTTGGTATTCGTGATATAATAATTTTATCTAAAATAATTAGTCGAGTAGCTGATCATGGTGGTGATATCGGTAATTATTCTATTTTAATGGATTATCAAGTTCAACGTGATAATGATAGAAAAAGAGTAATAAAATTAACAGATAACTTAATTTATTTATTTACAAATAATGATAAAGTTTTTAGTATGAGTCGTAATATTGCATTTATTATCATGAAAAAATTACCATTAATACGTGATATTTTTATTCATAAAATATTTGGTACAAAATATTTTTATTATTAATTTATAAAAAATATATTTTTTAAATATAATTTATTTTTTAATAAAAATAAATACGAAATATCTTTAATAATTAAAAAAATAATATTTATTAAAAATATTTAAAAATAATTTTTTATAAAAATAAAATATTACATTTATTTTTTATTATTTATAATTTTTATAATAAAATATTATTTTTGAATTTTAATAAAAATTATAATTATTTTATTATATTTTGAATATTTTTTTTAATTTTTTTAATTTTAATAATATTTTTTATAAAAAAACTAATCATATATAATATTTTTAAATTTTTTTATTTTTTAAATGAATAAGGTAAAGGATGTATTTTTAATAGACTGTTTTCTTCTTTTATTAAACGAAAAATACTATTTTCAGAAATTTCATGATTCATGATTATTTGTATGTTAATTTTTCTATTATTGAATTTTACAGCAGCTAAAATTTTTCCAATACGTCGCCAATAATTTTTGCATTTCCATTCAACACCATCACCTATTTTTGGCGTTGTATTTGCAGTGCCTTGTAAAAAAAACATTCTGTTTTTGTTAGCACCTTTATATTTTGTAAGTGCAATTATTTCTTGTCCAATGTAACATCCTTTCTGGAAACTAATACTATCAGGTAATGCTTCTAAATTAGCAGATTGAGGTATGAATTTTTGACTATTTTCAATATCAATGTTAGCAATACCAGCAGAAATATTTAAAGCTAACCATTCTTGGCTATTGGAGTGTACCTTAAAATATTTCATTAATTTATTGGCAATTATTTTATTTGTAGCAATTAAAAATCGTTCTGTTGGTAAATGAAAATGCAATAAAACTGTTTCCTTAAAAGAAACAACTGAGTGTTCTTGATTAGGTAATTGAGGAAAAAATTTTTTCATTTTTTTTTGTGCATCTTCACCTGCTATACCTAATAGTATTATATCAGGTTCTTTTTGGATAGTAATTTTTGAAAATATAGAATATTTTTTTAATTCATCTATTTGTTTTTGTGCTACACTTTTACGTAAAATATAAGCAAAGCCTTTTTTATAATGAAAGAGATGTAATGTACTATGCATTTTTCCTTTTGGATTACAATGTGCAGTAAATAAATGTTTATTTTTTTTTAGAGATAAGATATCTGCAGTGAATTGATTTTGTAAATATTGTATTAGATCAATACCATTAATTGTAATAAAATTCCAATCATTTAGAAACATTAGTTTTAATGGCAATTGATTCTTTGATAGTATTTTTTTCATATTTTGATTATACAAAAAATTGTTATAGATAGCGATTATGATATTAAAGTCATATGTAATAAAAAATAATATTATTTAGATTTTAGCGCATCAATATTAAAAATATTTTTATATTTTATTGATAAAATATAAAATTTTTAATTTAATAAAAATTATAATATTTTTAGTGTATTTTAAAAAATCTAATATAATTAATCACAGTAAATAAGTAAATATTAAGTTTAAAGTATTACTATTATTTAAAAATAATTTTTTTTACAAAAAAATTTTTAAATTATAAATCAATAAACTTGTATAATTTTAATTACTAAAAAACTTAATTAAGAGAGTAGTGATAAATTTTATTATATTTAAGTTTTTTATTTTTTTTGAATTAAAAATAAATAATTATAAATATTATTTTTTTAATAATTATAAATTATAATTTTAATGTATATAAAATTATTGTTTAAATATTATTTTTAATGTATTTTATAATAATATTTATAAATTAAAAACAATAATTAATAAAATTGAATATTATTTCACCTACTATTTTAATTCTTGATTCTGGTGTTGGTGGGTTATCTATTTATTATGAAGTAAAAGAGTTATTACCAGATATAAATTATATTTATGTTTTAGATAACGAAGCATTTCCTTACGGGAATAAAAAAACAGAATTTATTACTGCACGTTTAAGTGTTTTGCTGAATAAAATTCAGAAAAAAACTTTTTTTTCAATAGCAATAATTGCTTGTAATACGGCAAGTACTGCCAGTTTGTTTTTTTTAAGAAATTTTTTTTCATTTCCTATTATAGGCGTTGTTCCTGCAATAAAACCTGCTATTCAATTAACTCGTAATGGAATTATCGGATTATTAGCAACAAAATTAACTGTAAATGGGGTTTATACTAAAAATTTAATTAAAAAATTTGCTACAAATTTTACTGTTAAAATGCTTGCTTCATCAAAATTAGTGCAATTAGCAGAAAAAAAAATTCATGGAGAAAGTATTTCAAAGAAAAGATTAATGATTATATTAAAGCCATGGTTACAGATGAAAAAACCACCTGATACAATTATATTAGGGTGCACACATTTTCCATTATTATTAAAAGAATTTAAAAAAATTTTTTCAGAAAAAACTGTAATAATTGATTCCAGCGCTGCAATTGCAAAACGAGCTTTTTTTTTAATGAATAAACAAAAAGAGTTCATTATAAATAAAAAAAAAAATATGTTAATAAAAGAGAAAAATATTGTTTATTTGACTAAAATTGATAATAAAAGTAAAAAACTTTTTTTAGTATTTTCGAGGATAGGTTTTTATAAATTTCAAAAAATTATTATTTAGTTTAGTAATAATGATATAAAATTATTATAAATTGAAATATTAATTTCAATACATTTTTTTTAAAATAAAATCTGTATTTTTAATAAAAATTAAAATTTTAAATTAAAGACACTATTTTTTTCTAAAAAAATATCAAAAAATTATTTCTTATTAAAAAATAATTTTATAAAATTAAACTAATAATAAAAATAATAAAAAAATAAACGATTAGATTGTTTTCAATTTTACTGAATAAAGGAATTTAAAATATTTTAATAAAAATAGAATAGATTCATTAAATATTATTTTTTATAAAAAAAAATATACATTAAAAATAATAAAAATATTACACAATTAGTTGTTTAAAAAAATAATTATAGATTGTAAAAATATAATTTTTTAAATATATTTTTTAATAACAGATTACATATATATTTAATTAAATTATACGGCGTATTAATTTATCAATATGAACTCTTCTTAATTGACGAAGAAGTGTTTTGATTTTTTTTGGATAATTTTGTATATTTTCAATATCTTTATAATTTTTTATAATTTTAGTATGAAACCTTATATATTGCAATTCTTTATTTTTTTGTTTTATTAATGTTTTTTCTGGATCATGAATTAAAATTGCATTTTCCAAATCTAATCTCCATGCACGTGGATTTAAATTATTGCCTGTAAGTAATTGCCAATTATTATCTATCCAAATTCCTTTTAAATGGTAACTATTGATATCATTTTTCCATAATCTGATAATTAATTTTTTTTTGTCTATAAAATATTGAAATCGGTAAATAAATTTACGTAAATTAATTTCATATAAATAAGGTAATGCGCCAATAATTTTAAAAGGTTCATCTGGTGGAAGATAGAAATCATTTGCAGTTTTATCTCCTACAATTATTTCGATTTTTTTTTCATTTTTTAATAATTTTATAATTATACGAGTTAAAATATTTGGTAAATTAAAATAAGGTGTACAGATTGTTATTTGATTCTCTGTGCTACACATTAAATGTATAATGGTTTTATTTAATTTGTTTTTTCTTCCTAAACCAATTAATGGAGTGATTCCTAATTCTTTGTTTGTTGCACTTTTTGGATATTGATAATTAGCACTTTTTAAATTATTACGAAATTTTTTTACTAAACTTTTGATACTGGTATTTTTTGGAAGACTAGGTTGATCTAAACGTTGAATAGCAGGTGAAGATAATAAATTTTTATCTATAAAATTTTTCATGGTTTTAGCTAATTGTATATTTTTTAATATATGATACCGATCATAGCGATAATATTGATGCTGATGTAAATATACATTATTAATGCTAGCTCCACTATAAATAACCGTATCATCCAATATAAATCCTTTTAGATGTAAAACACCTAAAGCTTCACGTGTATTAATTGGGATACCAAAAATAGGAATATTTATTTCTGGAGATAAAAGTGAATTTTGATAATACCAATCGGCATTCGTTATAATTTTTTTATTTCCAATACGATTTCGTTGTGCACGATGCCAATCTACCATAATTTTTATATCTAATTTTGGACATGCTGTTTTTGATTGATAAAGAGTATTTAATATTTCTTGTCCTGCATCATCGTTTTCTAGATAAAGTGTAGTAATATATATGTGATTTTGAGACTTGCTAATTTTATCTAAAAGTATTTTTCGAAAAGATTTTGTATCGTAAAGAGTAATAATTTCTTTTGGAAATTGGGATAATTTTACTAAATTATCAAGATATTCTTGATGATTTTTTTTTTTAAATTTTGATAATATCACAATATAAAACTTCTCTTTTTTTTAAAAAAATAATTTATTAAAAAATATATTTTTTAGAATTATAGTGACTAAATATTTATATTATTATTTTTTTATTTTTTGTATTTATTTTCTTAATGATGTTAATTAATTTTTTTTATATTCTTACATTAATATAAAAATTTTTTATAAAAAACATTTAGTTGTGTTTTTTGCATAATCATTAAAGTATAGTTTCTTAATTAATATTTGCAATTAAAAAAATATCAGTATTAAATTTTATTTAACTTTATTAAAAAAATATTTTTTATAAAAATTTTCTGTAAATTAAGGTTTAAAATTAAGATGTAATCAATAATTTTAAAAATTATATTTGTTAATATATTTTATATTAAAAATCTATTGATAAGATATTAATTTAAAAATAAATTGATATTTTTTTAAAATAGATAGTTTTTTACAAAAGAAAAATAAAATATAGATAAGAAATATTTTATATATTTTTAGTTATAACAAAATTTTTAGTTAAAAGCAGATAAATAAAAAATAGTTTGTTAACTTTATTTAATAAATTTTCTATAATAAATAAAGATAAAAATAATATTTTTTTAAAAATTAATAATACTATTTTTATTTTGATATTTGCAATGCTTTAGAAAAGCAGAACTTATATTCTAAAAAAATCAATTATTTTTTATTATTTTTTTAATTTAAATAATTTTCTTATGTGATTGGCATAAAATATATTTAATATAGATAGTTTATTGAGATATTAAATTTATATTTTTAAAAAAATATATAAATATTTAGGATTTTTATTATTAGATTATTTTGTGTTTATTATAAAAAACAAAAAAATTTTGTTGAATATTTTTTTTATAAAATAAATTAATTATGCTAGAAGAAATAATTGTTCATAAATTTTTTTAAAATTTTATTATTTATAGGTATTAATAATTTAAAAATTATTTAATATTTTTTTATTTTTTTGTAAATGCAAAAAATGAAAATAAAAATTATAAGATTTTCTAATATGATTTTTTATGTTTTTTAAATTTTAATTTATTTTAAATAGATTATTTTTTAAATTGCATGATTAAAAAATAAAAACTTATATTTCATTTAAGAAGATATCTTTAAATATTTTTTATTAAAATATTATGTATTAAATAATATATTAAAATTTTTTTATAATTAATATGCATTAAATTAATACGCATTAATATATTTAGAGTATATTTTATGTTTTAAGAAATGCAAAATATAATTTCAGAAATAAAAGTTATAAAATTATTTATAATATTTCTATAGTTTATTTTTAAAAAATATTTTTTAATTTTTAATAATAAAATAAAGATATTTTTTGTAAAAAATATTTTATAAAAATATTGAATTTTATATTATTTTTTATATTTTATTTAGAATAGTTTATTAATACTTTCAAAAATTTTATAATAACAATTAATTATAATTTTATTTTTTTTTAATTTTTTTTTAATTTTATTTGCAATTAAATGATTATATACTTGAAATACTTTATTTTTAATAAAATATTGATATAAAATAAAAAATCAATATGTTTTTTTTGTTGATTTTATTTTTTTTGGAATTTGTAATTTTTTATGTATTTTTAACAAATTTCTTGTATATTATTAAAAATCATTTCATAAATAACTATTAATTACTTAAAAATTTATTATAAGAAAAAATAATTAATATAAAAAAATTGTTTATCATATTTATATCTTTATAAATTTTAGATTTAAAATAAAAAAATATTAATATATATAAATTAAAAATTAAATATGTTATTTAAAAAATATTATATTAATATATTTGATTTTTATTTTTTATAAAAAAATAAATATATTTCAACAATGTTTTAAGTAAAAACTTGTATTATATAATTTTAATTTTTTTTTGATAAAACTTATGATAAATTATAAATTATCACATATCACTGTTCTTCTAGAAGAAGCAGTTAATGGATTACAAATAAAAAAAAATGGAATTTATATAGATGCTACTTTTGGCAGAGGAGGACATTCTAAACTAATACTTTCTAAATTAGGTCAGAAAGGACGTCTCATAGCAATAGATCGGGATCCTACAGCAATAATGATCGCTAAAAATATTATTAATGATATTAGATTTTCTGTAAAACATATAAATTTTTCTCAATTATCATCGTTAATTAAAAAAAAAGGATTAATAGGAAAAATTGATGGATTACTTTTAGATTTAGGTGTTTCATCACCACAATTAGATGATCCAAAAAGAGGTTTTTCTTTTTTAAAAAATGGTCCATTGGATATGAGAATGAATCCTAAAAAAGGTCAATCTGCAGCTTCATGGTTAATGAGAGCTTCCGAGTTAGATATTGCTTGGGTATTAAAAACATACGGTGAAGAAAGATTTTCAAAAAAAATTGCTAAAGCTATTTTTTTTCATAATCATTACTCAAAAAAAACAGTATTAACTCAAACAAAACAATTATCAGAATTAATAATAAGAATTGTTCCATTTAAAAAACATTGTAAACATCCAGCAACTAGAACATTTCAAGCTATTCGTATTTATATTAATAATGAATTAGAAGAAATAAAAATATTATTAGAAAATGCATTAAATATATTAGCACCTAAAGGAAGGTTATCTGTTATTAGTTTTAATTCATTAGAAGATAGATTAGTAAAACGTTTTATGCAAAAACATAGTAAGAGGTCATATTTTCTCGAAAAAATACCATTAACTGAGATAGAATTAAAAATGATAAGTACCAATCCGGTTCTAAAAATGTTAGGTAAAATAAAACCGACTCAAGAAGAAATTTTTAAAAATCCAAGAGCAAGAAGTTCTATTTTACGGTGTGCTGAAATTTTGGAATAATTTTGATGGTATCAAAAACAGATAATTTAATTAAAATTATTAAAAATGATATTTTCCAGTATGGAAATATTCAATTAATTTTGTTAATAATTATCATGATATCAGCGATTTTAGTAATAATTGTTAGTCATAAAACTCGAATATTAATAATACATAAAAATATTATTTTAACAGAAAAAGAATCTTTAGATATCGAATGGCGTAATTTAATTTTAGAGGAGAATGTACTAGGAAATTATAGTCGTATTGAGCGTATTTCTAAAGAAAAATTACAAATGATACATGTAGATCCGATACAAGAAAATATTGTAATTGAAAAATAATTTTTATTATATAAATGAAATTTTTATATTCCTTGAATTATAAAAGATTGTACAAAAAAAAAGTCAGATATGTCAAATGGCGATTTTTTTTGTTGTATATTAGTATAGGTTTAATTTTAATTGGATTAGTTATACGTATTACTTATTTACAAATTATTAATCCAGAAAAATTAGTAAAAGAAAGTAATATGCGTTCCCTTAGAGTACAGAAAATAAATGCTGTGCGTGGTATGATTAAAGATCGTCAAGGTCGTCAATTAGCAGTAAGTGTTCCAGTTTATGCTATTTGGGTTGATCCAAAAATAATTCTTAAAAATAGTATTTTTATTAAAGACAAACGTTGGAAAGTATTAGCACAAGAACTTAAACTTTCATTAATATATATTAATTATAAAATTTGTTTTAATTATAAAAGCCGTTTTGTTTATTTAGCTCGACAAGTAAATCAATCTGTAGCTGAATATATTAAAGAACTAAAAATTACAGGTGTTTACTTGCGTAAAGAATCTCGTCGTTATTATCCATTTGGTTCAGTAACAGCTCATTTAATTGGTATTACTAATATTGATGGTCAAGGAATTGAAGGAGTAGAAAAAAGTTTTAATCATTTGTTAGCTGGATTACCAGGACAAAAAAAAATACGTAAAGATCGTGATGGAGGAATAATAGAAAATATTTCATTTATTGATAGTAAAATAGCACATGATTTGATATTGAGTATTGATATACGTATACAATCTTTGATTTATCGTGAATTAACGCGTAGTTTGCGAAAACATCGAGCAGAATCTGCAATTGGTATTTTAATTGATATCAATACCGGTGAAATATTAGCTATGGCTAACAGCCCATCTTATAATCCAAATAATCTTATTAATACTCCAATCGAATTTATGAGAAATCGTGCAATTACTGATTTATTTGAACCTGGCTCTACAGTTAAGCCAATGGTTATTTTATCTGCTTTAAATAAAGGAATTATTAAAGAAAATACTGTATTAAATACTAAAAATTATATGATAAATGGTCATGTAATTAAAGATGTTTCAAGCTATGATAAATTATCTATTACTGGTATCTTACAAAAATCCAGTAATGTAGGTGTTTCAAAGTTAGCATTATTAATTCCTATAAAAGAATTGATAGATATTTATTCTAGTTTTGGATTAGGTAAACCAACTAATTTAGGTTTAGTTGGAGAAAGTAATGGTATTTTTCCTGATAAAAAAATTCGATGGTCTGAATTTGAAAAGGCTACTTTTTCTTTTGGATATGGATTAATGGTAACACCATTACAGTTAGCGCGTGTTTATGCAACTATTGGTAGTTTTGGGATTTATCGTCCTTTATCAATTATAAAAATTGATCCATCGATGATATCATTGGGTGTTCGTATTTTTCCTAAAAAAATTATACGAACAACGGTACGTATGATGGAAACTGTTGCATTACCTGGTGGTGTTGGAGTTCAAGCTGCAGTTAAAGGTTATAGAATAGCAATTAAAACAGGTACTACAAAAAAAGTTGGAAATAATGGTCGTTATATAAATCGATATATTGCTTATGCTGCTGGAGTTGCACCTGCTAGTAATCCCAGATATGCGCTTGTTGTTATTGTTGATACACCTACTGCTGGAAAATATTATGGTGGTGCAGTTTCAGCACCAATTTTTGGAAGTATTATGAGCAGTGTTTTGCGTTTAATGAATATAGAGCCTGATGCATTAAGTGACAATAATGAAATAATAATTTATAATAAAGAAAAAAATGAAATTAATAAATCGTAATTTACAAGATTTATTGCCTTTAATTGGCTTTAAATTGCCAAATAAAATATTAAGAGGAATAACTCTCGATAGTCGTAAAGTCAAAATTGGATATTTGTTTTTAGCTGTTAAGGGACATAAAACTGATGGAAGAAAATATATTTCTCAGGCAATAAAAAAGGGTGCATCTGTAATTATTGCTGAAAAAGAAGAAAATAAAAAATCTGAAATTGTTCAATATATAAATAATGTTCCAATTATTTATATTAGTGATTTGAAAAATTATTTATCACTTTTAGCTGAAAAATTTTATGATTATCCTGCAAAAAAACTTCAATTAGTTGGTGTAACTGGTACAAATGGAAAAACAACTATTAGTTATATAATAGCACAATTAGCCCAAGGATTAGGTGAAATTAGTGCAGTTATGGGTACGATTGGTAACGGAATATTAACTAAAATTGTACCAAAAAATTATACGACAGGTTCAGCAATTGATGTACAATCTGATTTAAAATTATTAGTTGATAAAAAAGCTACTTTTGTGGCAATGGAAGTATCATCTCATGCTTTAGTACAAAGTCGTGTTTCTTCTATTCCATTTAAAGTTGCATTGTTTAGTAATTTAAGTCATGAGCATCTTGATTATCATGGTAATATGAAAAATTATGAAAAAGCAAAATGGTTATTATTTTCTACTCATCAATCTGATAAACAAGTTATTAATATAGATGATGATATTGGTTTAAAATGGTTAAAAAAACTTCCTAAAGCATGTGCAGTTTCAATAAAGAACAGAATACCTAAAGATTGGCGTGGAGCTTGGTTATCAGTAGAGAAAATACATTACCATAAAAATGGAACTATTATTTGCTTTAATTCAATTTGGGGGAGACATATACTAAAAAGTCCATTAATTGGTGTTTTTAATGTTAATAATATTATGCTGGCTATAGCAACATTGTCAATGTTAGGTTATCCATTATATATGATTATAAAATCTTTAATTTTTTTGCAACCAATTTATGGTCGTATGGAAGTTTTTAAATCAAAAAAATATCCAATTGTTATTGTAGATTATGCTCATACACCTGATGCATTAAAAAAAGCATTAATTGGAGTTCGTTTACATTTTACTGGTATTTTGTGGTGTGTATTTGGATGTGGTGGTGATCGTGATAAAAGTAAGCGAGCATTGATGGGAAGCATAGCTGAAAAATATGCTGATTTTGTAATATTAACAGATGATAATCCACGTACTGAAGAATCAAAAGTAATTATAAATGATATTTTTCTTGGTTTTAATAATACACAAAGGGTTAAAAAAATTGTAGATAGATTAGAAGCTATTACTAGTGTAATTATGGAGGCCAGTATTAATGATGTAATATTAATTGCCGGTAAAGGTCATGAAAGTTATCAAATTATTGGTAAACGTCGTATAAAGTATTCTGATCGTTTAACTGTATCACGATTATTGGGAGTAATTTAACTCGATGATCTCAATTTCATTAAAAAAAATCTCTATTCTTACAAAAGGTATTTTATACCATATTAATGATCATGAAGCAGATAATCTTTTTTGTAATTCAGTAATAACTGATAGCCGTAAATATTCGTTGAATTCTTTATTTATTGCATTAAAAGGTATGCGTTATGATGGTCATGATTTTGTAAAAAATATTAGAAAAAAGGGCGTAGTGGCATTATTAGTTAATCGTCCTGTAATAGTTTCCTGTCCACAAGTAGTTGTTAAAGATACATATCTAGCAATGGGGATATTAGCAGCTTGGGTTCGATCAAAAAGTACAGCTAAAGTAATTGCCATAACAGGATCTTCTGGT
This sequence comes from Arsenophonus sp., assembly GCA_031446105.1. GTDB lineage: Bacteria > Pseudomonadota > Gammaproteobacteria > Enterobacterales > Enterobacteriaceae > Arsenophonus. The sequence goes on along the minus strand of CP132907.1, from coordinate 446,644 downwards.
AAAACTTCAGTTAAGGATATGGTAGCAAATATTTTATCTCAGTGTGGAAAAACACTTTTTACTCCTGGTAATTATAATAATTTTATTGGTGTAGCCTTAACATTATTTCAATTAACTAAAAAACATCAGTATTTAGTTATTGAAATAGGTGCTAATCATATTGGTGAAATTCAATATATTACTAATATTGTTAAACCAGACAGTGTATTAGTTAATAATTTATTTATTTCACATTTAGAAGGGTTTGGTTCATTAGAAAATATTGCTAAAGCTAAAGGAGAAATTTTTAAAGGATTAAAAAAAAATGGTACAGCTGTTATTAATTTATCTAGTCATGATTGGAAAAATTGGCAACATTACTGTAATAATAAACAAACTATTTATTTTTTTTCTATTATTAAACAAGAAAATTCTAATTTTTATGCAAAAAATATTTCTATAAATTTTATTAATACAAAATTTGAATTACATACTCCTAAAGGTTTGATGCTAATATGTTTACCATTACCTGGTAAGCATAATATTTCTAATGCCTTAGCAGCTAGTGCATTAGCGATATCTGTTGGTGCAACATTTGATGATATTAATATTGGATTGTCTTCTGTTAAATCTATATTTGGTCGATTATATCCTATTTTTTTAAAACCTGGAAAAATTATTTTAGATGATACTTATAATGCTAATATAGGTTCCATGATTGTTGCTGCTGATGTTTTATCTCAAATGCCTGAATATCGTATTTTAGTTATTGGTGATATGCATGAATTAGGAGATAAGAGTAACATTTATTATGAAAAAGTTGGTATAGCTATTTGCAATATGAAAATTAATATAGTTTTAAGTTTTGGATACAAAAGTATATTAATTAGTCAAAAAAATTGTTTTGGAGAACACTTTACTTCTAAAGAAAAATTAACGCAAAGACTGATTTTTTTAATAAAAAAACATGATATTGTCTCTGTTTTAATTAAGGGTTCACGTAATACAAGGATGGAAGAAATTGTAAATTCTATAAAAAGGCACTTTTTATGTTAGTTTGGTTAGCTAAATATTTAATCCAGTATTTTTCTGGATTTCATCTTTTTTTTTATTTAACATTTCGGGCCATTACCAGTTTATTAACTTCATTATGTATTTCATTATTGATGGGAGATTATTTAATTACTTATCTTAAAAAATTACAAATAAGTCAAATTGTACGTAATAAAGGACCAAAATCACATTTTAGTAAAAACGGTACTCCTACAATGGGAGGTATATTAATTTTATTTTCTGTTTTAATTTCAATACTTTTATGGGCCAGGTTAAATAATCCTTATATTTGGTATGTGTTATTTATTTTATTAGGTTATGGTATTATTGGGTTTATAGATGATTATAAAAAAATTATTTCTAAAAATTGTAAAGGTTTAATTGCGCGTTGGAAATATTTTTGGCAATCAATATTATCTTTAAGTATAGCATTGATACTATATATTACCGGAAATAATACTTCAGTAACTGTATTTGTTGTACCTTTTTTAAAAGATTTGATGCCTCAACTTGGTTTTTTTTATATTATATTAACATATTTTGTTATTGTTGGAACAAGTAATGCAGTTAATTTAACTGATGGATTAGATGGGTTAGCTATTATGCCAACAGTTTTTATTGCTTTTGGTTTTTCTTTAGTAGCTTGGGCAACAGGTAATGTTTATTTTTCTAATTATTTAAGTATTCCTTATATTAATTATGCTGCTGAATTAGTTATTGTTTGTTCTGCAATTGTAGGATCTGGTTTGGGATTTTTATGGTTTAATACTTATCCTGCACGAGTTTTTATGGGTGATGTTGGTTCATTAGCATTAGGTGGAGCATTAGGAACTATTGCAGTTTTAATTAGACAAGAATTTTTATTATTAATTATGGGTGGTGTTTTTGTTATTGAAACTTTATCAGTAATTTTACAAGTTGTTTCATTTAAAATTTATGGGCAACGTATTTTTCGTATGGCACCTATTCATCATCATTATGAATTAAAGGGATGGCCAGAACCTAGAGTTATTGTACGTTTTTGGATTATATCATTGATATTAGTATTAATTGGATTGATAACCTTAAAGGTGCGTTAATTATGGTAAATTATTATGGTATGAAAATTGTTATTGTAGGTCTGGGTAAAACAGGTTTGTCTTGTGTTAACTTTTTTCTTGCTCGTAAAATTATACCACGTGTAATAGATACAAGAATAATCCCGCCATACAAAGATAATTTATCTAAAAAAATAATGTTGCATAGTGGTAGTTTTAATAAAAAATGGTTAATGAATGCCGATTTGATTGTTGTGAGTCCTGGTGTATCTATTTATGCATTAGAATTACAAATGGCAGCTTCTAAAAATATTGAAATTATTAGTGATATTGAGATATTTTGTCGAGAAATAAATAAACCGTTAATTTGTATAACAGGTTCTAATGGAAAAAGTACTGTTGCAACATTGGTTACTGAAATTGCAAAATTTGCTAATTTTAGAGTAGGTCTTGGTGGTAATATTGGTATTCCAGTTTTAACATTATTAAATAAAAAATACGATTTTTATGTATTAGAACTTTCTAGTTTTCAGCTTGAAACAACATTTAGTTTAAAACCAACGGTAGCAACTATATTAAATATAACTGAGGATCATATAGATCGTTATCCAGGAGGATTTACAGAATATTGTGCAACTAAGTTACGAATTTATAATAATGCTAATTTTTTTGTTATTAATAAGCAAGATCCCAAAACTTGGCCTTTAGATTTTTGTCATGTATCTTCTTTAAGTTTTGGTATTAACTCTGGAACTCATAAATTGAACACTTTTACTAAAAAATTAGAAATAAAAGGTGTACCTATTATAGATATAAAAAAAATATATTTAATTGGAGAACATAATTATTTAAATGTTTTAGCGGCATTAGCTTTATCGGATGCAATCAGAATTCCTCGTAAATCAAGTTTAATGGCAATAACTAAATATAAAGGATTGCCACATAGATTTCAATTAATACATGAGCATAAAGGAATTAAGTATATTAATGATTCTAAATCAACTAATATAAGTAGTACAAAAGCAGCTTTAAAAAGTTTAAAAATAAAAGGTAAATTATATTTATTATTAGGTGGACAAGGAAAATCAGCAGATTTTTCACAATTAAAATCTTATGTTGCAGATAGAAATATTCAATTATTTTGTTTTGGTTATGATGGAAATAAATTAGCTAAATTAAAAAAAGGTAGTTTATCTTTAGATACAATAGAGCAATGTTTACGCGTTATTATAAAAAAAGTTAAATCTGGTGATATTGTCTTATTATCACCAGCTTGTGCGAGTTTTGATCAATTTCACAATTTTGAACAAAGGGGTGAAATATTTATTAAATTAGTAAAAAAATACACAAATGTTAATTTTTAATTTTGAAAAATTAAAAATTTTTATAAATTCATCTAATAAAAATTTTATTGATACAATTCTTTATGATCGCAGTTTATTTTGGTTAACATTAATTTTAAGTATCATCGGTTTTATTATGGTGACATCAGCTTCTCTTTCTATTGGTGAAAATTTGATGCAAGATTCTTTTTTCTTTGCTAAACGTAACATTGTTTATTTAATATTATCATTTTTTTTAGCTTTTTTAGTATTAAATATTTCTATAATATGGTGGGAGAAATACAATTTTTTATTTTTAATAATTTCAATATTATTTTTATTGATAGTAATAATTATTGGTCGTTCATTTAATGGATCTTCACGGTGGATTAATTTTGGTATTTTAAATATACAACCTTCTGAATTTTCTAAATTAGCATTTTTTTGTTACATATCTAGTTATTTAGTAAGAAAAATTGATGAGGTAAAATCTAATTTCTTAGGATTTATAAAGCCGATTTGTATTTTAATTTTAATAGCAATTTTGTTATTATTAGAACCTGATTTAGGAACAGTCATTATATTAGTTGTTACAACATTAGCATTGTTATTTATAGCAGGTGCTAAATTAATGCCTTTTCTTATAGGTATTATTATATGTATTTTAAGCGTTTTTGTTTTAATTTATTTTGAACCTTATCGTTTTCGCAGAATGACTTCCTTTCTTAATCCATGGGCAGATCCTTTTGATACTGGATATCAATTAACACAATCTTTAATGGCATTTGGACGTGGTGAATTTTGGGGAGAGGGTTTAGGTAATTCTATCCAAAAATTAAAATATTTACCTGAATCACATACTGATTTTATTTTTTCTATTTTAGCTGAAGAATTAGGTTATATTGGTGCAATTTTAGTATTGTTAATGCTGTTTTTTATAGCTTTTCGTGCGATGATAATTGGAAAATTGGCTTTAGATATAGATCAATGTTTTTCAGGTTATTTAGCATGTTGTATTAGTATATGGTTTGTTTGTCAAGTATTCTTAAATATTGGAGCCGCTACAGGAATTTTACCAACTAAAGGATTAACATTGCCATTAATTAGTTATGGTGGTTCTAGTTTATCAATTATGATAATCACTATTGCTATTTTGTTACGTATTGATTTTGAAACACGTATTAAAAAAATACAAGCTTTTGTAAGGAAAAGATAAATGAAAAAATCAAAACGTCTTATGTTAATGGCAGGTGGCACTGGAGGACATATTTTTCCCGGATTAACTATAGCTCAATATTTAAAATTACATGGTTGGGATGTTTGTTGGTTAGGTACTGATAATAGAATGGAAGCTGATTTAGTTCCTAAATACGGAATTAAGATTAAATTTATAAAAATTTCGAGTTTACGTGGTAAGAGTTTTTTAGCATTTTTTTTTGCATTTTTTAAGATTATTCAAGCAATAAAACAAGCAAAATTTATTATAAAAAAATATCAACCTGATATTGTTTTAGGAATGGGGGGGTATGTTTCTTTTCCAGGAATTGTTTCTGCTTGGTTATCTAATATTCCAATTGTATTGCATGAACAAAATGCTGTAGCGGGATTAACTAATAAGTTTTTAGCAAAAATTGCAAAATGTACTTTACAAGCGTTTCCTGGGGCTTTACCTAATGCAATTGTAGTAGGTAATCCAATTCGTGAAGATATATTAGGATTATCTGACCCTGAAAAACGTTTTATTAATCGTAATGATGCCATTCAAATATTAGTAATAGGAGGTAGTCAAGGAGCAAGTATTTTTAATCAAGTATTACCAAAAATGGCAGTTAAATTAAAAAAAAAGATTATTATTTTTCATCAAACTGGAAAAAATAATCAAGAATTTACAAAATCTTTATATAAAAAATTATGTAAAAAAAATGTTATTTATAAAGTTACAGAATTTATTGATGATATGGCTGAAGCTTATGCTTGGGCTGATATTATTATTTGTAGAGCTGGTGCTTTAACAGTAAGTGAAATTTCCATTATTGGTTTAGCGGCTATTTTTGTTCCTTTTCAACATAAAGATCGCCAACAATATTGGAATGCTGCTATATTAGAAAAAGTAAAAGCGGCAAAAATCATTGAGCAATCAAATTTTTCAACAGATTGTTTGTTAAAATTATTTAATAAATGGAATCGTATGGATTTATTAGAAATGTCTAAAAAGGCTCGTATTGTATCAATTAGAAATTCAACTCAACTTGTAGCAGAAATTTTGATTAATATTGTTAAATGAAACTTTTTTTATTAAAGACAATAAAAAAATAAAAAATAAACATGGTTGGAATAAATATAAAACAATTAATTAAATTAAGAGAAATAGTTCCAGAAATGCGTTGTGTGAAGCATGTTCATTTTGTTGGTATTGGTGGATCTGGAATGGGTGGAATTGCTGTAGTATTAGCCAAGGAAGGTTATAAAATCAGTGGTTCTGATTTATTGCCTAATGAAATAACTCAACAATTAATGCAGTTTGGTGTAAAAATATATTTTAATCATCGTCCAGAAAATATTATAAATGCATCTGTTATAGTAGTTTCTGCAGCAATATCTTCAGATAATCCAGAAATTATTGCAGCACGAGCAGCGCGTATTCCTGTTATTAGACGTGCTGAGATGTTAGCAGAGTTAATGCGTTTTCGTTATGGTATTGCTATTACAGGTACTCATGGGAAAACAACAACTACAGCTATGATTGCTAGTATTTATGTGCAAGCAGGTATGGATCCAACTTTTATTAATGGTGGTTTATTAAAAGAAGTTGGGATGTATGCACGTTTAGGTAATAGTCGTTATTTAATTGTAGAAGCCGATGAAAGCGATGGGTCTTTTTTGCATTTAAAACCATTGGTTGCGGTTATAACAAATATTGAAGCTGATCATATGGAAAATTATGGTGGAAATTTTGAAATATTAAAGAAGACTTTTATTAATTTTTTAGATAATTTACCATTTTATGGTCGTGCAATATTATGTATTGATGACCCTGTGATACGTTCTTTAATCCCAAAAATAAATTGTTTTTTTACAACTTATGGTTTTAGTAATGATGCAGATGTATGCATTAGTTCTTATAAGCAAATTGCTAATCAAATTTTTTTTACAATTTCTAGAAGAAATAAAAATGATTTGATATTTATGTTAAATTCACCTGGTCGCCATAATGCATTAAATGCTACTGCAGCTATTACAGTAGCAATAGAAGAGGGAATCGATGATAATAATATTTTGTATGCATTAAAAAAATTTTCTGGAATTAATCGACGTTTTGATTTTTTAGGTCAATTTCCTTTAATAAATATTAATGGAAAACATGGTAGTGTTATGTTGGTAGATGATTATGGTCATCATCCAACGGAAGTTGCTGCTACTATTAGAGCCATCAGAGAAGGTTGGAGTAATAAACGTGTTATAATGGTTTTTCAACCACATAGATATACTCGTACACGTGATTTATATAATGATTTTGCTGATATTTTAGAAAAAGTAGATGTTTTGTTAATATTAGATGTATATTCAGCAGGTGAAAAACCTATTTCTAGTAAGGATAGTAAATCATTATGTCAAACAATTCGCAATCGAGGTAAATTAAATCCAATTTTTGTTTCTGAACATGCTCAAATAAATAAGATATTAGCATCAATTATAGAGGATAATGATTTGATACTTATACAAGGAGCTGGAAATATTGCCAAAATAGCGCGTCATTTAGCAAATACACATTTTCGCTTTAGTTTGAAGAAATAAAGGAAAGTACTATGGATAATAAAATTGCAGTACTTTTAGGTGGCAATTCTTCTGAGAGAAAAATATCACTGGAATCTGGTAAAGCTGTAGTAAATGGATTGATAAATTCTGGCATAGATGCACATCCAGTGGATATTAAAAATTTTTCTTTAATTCAACTAAAAAAATCTGGTTATAAAAAAGTTTTTGTTGCATTGCATGGTAGAGGCGGTGAAGACGGAACAATACAAGGGGTATTAGAATATTTAAAATTACCGTACACTGGAAGTGGTGTTTTAGCTTCATCACTTTCAATGGATAAAATTCGGACTAAACAGTTATGGAGCGGAATAGGTTTACCAGTAATACCTTCTGTATCATTGTATAAAAAAAAATTAGAGATAATTTCTGATAAAGTACTTTTTCAATCTGTTTATCATTTAGGATTGCCTATTATTGTAAAACCGAATTTTGAAGGTTCCAGTATTGGAATAAGTAAAGTAAAAGATTTTTCTGAATTAAGAATGGCACTAGAAGTAGCTTTTTGTTACAACGAAAATGTATTAATTGAAAAATATTTATATGGAGAAGAATATACTATTGCAATTATAGGTAATTTAGTGCTTCCTATTCTTCGTATTCAATCAAAAGAAGATTTTTATGATTATAATGCAAAATATTTTTCTAATGAAACGCAATATTTTTATCCTAGTGGGTTAACTTCAAAAGAAGAATTATTCTTAAATAAATTAGCATTAAATGCTTATAAATCTATTGGTTGTAAGGGTTGTGCACGTTTGGATATTATAAAAGATAGCAATGGTTTTTATTTGTTAGAAATTAATACTTCACCTGGAATGACTTCTCATAGTTTAGTACCTATGGCCGCGCAAGTAGCTGGTTTTAAGTTTTCAGAATTAGTTAAAAAAATTTTAAATTTAGTAAAATAAAATATGTTTTTATCTTTTAATGTTCAAAATAAAGAGTTTAAAAAATATAAAACTGATAATGTATACAGTTTTTATTATTGGTTTGGTTTTATTTTTTTTCTAATAGTATTGACTATTATAATATTTACTGGATATTTATTATTAAATTGGATGAAAGATATTCATCGATTACCAATTTCTAAATTATTAATTACTGGTGAACGTAATTATACAAATGATGATCATATAAGACAAGCCATTTTAGAATTAGAAATTCCTGGTACATTTATGAATATAGATATTAACATCATGCATAATAAAATAAAAAAAATTTCATGGATAAAAAAAGTTATAGTGCGTAAAAAATGGCCTAATGAATTAAAAATTGATTTAGTAGAACATCAACCTTATGCTAAATGGAATGATATTTTTTTTATTAATGAAGAAGGAATTATTTTTAATTTTCCGAAATTAATCAATAGCAACAAAAAATTTTTGATGTTATATGGTCCAGAAGGAAGTCAGCAAGAAATATTAAAAATGTATCGTATTATGCAAAATCAGTTATTAGAACATAATTTTATTATTAAATCATTATCAATGAGTACAAGACGTGCATGGCAATTAGTTTTAGTAAATGATATTAAATTAAATATTGGTAAAAAGGATATTAAAAAAAGATTAAATCGTTTTATAAAACTTTATCCATTATTGAAGAAAGTAAAAAATAAACGTATTGAATATGTAGATTTGCGGTATGCTAGTGATGCTGCAGTAGGTTGGAAATCTATTTAATCTAAATTTACTTATTAAAAACTTATGAATTTAAAATAATTTAATATCGCTAATTGATCAGTAACAGGTAGATTAACGATGATTAAAACAACAGATAGAAAATTAATAGTTGGTCTTGAAATTGGTACTTCTAAGATTTCTACATTGATTGGTGAAATTATACCAGATGGGATAATAAATATTATTGGTGTTGGTAATTGTCCATCTAGAGGAATGTATAAGGGAGATGTAAATGATTTAGAATCTGTTGTTAAATGTGTACAAAGAGCTATTAGTCAAGCAGAATTAATGGCTGATTGTCATATTTCTTCAGTTTATCTATCATTTTCTGGAAAACATATTAGTTGCCAAAATGAAATTGGGATGGTACCAATTTCTGATGAAGTAACTTCATATGATGTAGATAATGTTGTTCATACAGCTAGATCTGTTAGAGTACATGATGAACATAGAATTTTACACGTTATCCCTCAAGAATATTCCATTGATTATCAAGAAGGTATTAAGAATCCAGTTGGACTTTCAGGTGTTCGTATGCAAGCTAAAGTACATTTGATTACTTGTCATAATGATATGGCTAAAAATATTATAAAAGCGGTTGAACGTTGTGGTGTGAAAGTCGATCAATTAATTTTTTCAGGTTTAGCTTCAAGTTATTCTGTTTTAACAGAAGATGAACGTGAATTAGGTGTTTGTTTAGTAGATATTGGTAGTGGCACTATGGATATAGTAATTTATACTGGAGGCGCATTACGTCATACAAAAGTTATACCTTATGCTGGTAATATTGTTACAAATGATATTGCTTATGCATTTAGTACATCTCCAAATGATGCTGAAACATTAAAAATTTGTCATGGGTGTGCATTAGCTATTATTGTCAATGAAGATGAAAATATTGAATTATTTAGTATAACAGGTAGTCGTCCTTTAAAAAAATTACAACGTCAAACATTAGCAAAAGTTATTGAACCAAGATATGTAGAGTTATTTAATTTAGTTAATAATGAAATTTTAAAAGCACAAGAACAATTACGTCAAAATGGAGTGAAATATAATTTATCAGCTGGTATTGTTTTAACTGGGGGTGGAGCACAAATTGATGGCTTAGTTGAATGTGCTAAAAAAGTATTTTCTACTCAAGTACGTATTGGTAAACCGTCAAATATAACTGGTTTGATAGATTATGCACAAGAACCTAATTATTCGACAGTTGTTGGACTTTTACATTACGGTAAACAAAATTATTTAGAAAATGAATTAGAAATAGATAAGCGTACATTAGTAAGTGTTTGGTTTAATAAAATCACTAATTGGTTGAGAAAGGAATTTTAATTTTGTAAAAAACCATAAATTTTCTATTATAAAAAACTTTTTATTTCAGATAGAAAAAAGGGGAAAAAATATGTTTGAATCAATAGAATTAACCAATGATGCAGTGATTAAGGTAATAGGTGTTGGCGGCGGTGGTGGTAATGCTGTCGAACATATGGTGCGCGAATGCATAGAGGGTGTTGAATTTTTTGCTGTTAATACAGATGCTCAAGCATTACGTAAAACAACAGTAGAACAAATTATTCAAATAGGTAATGCTATTACTAAAGGTTTAGGAGCAGGAGCAAATCCTGAGGTAGGTCGTAATGCTGCTGAAGAAGATCGTGAAGCGTTGCGTAATGCACTTGATGGAGCAGATATGGTTTTTATAGCTGCTGGAATGGGAGGAGGTACTGGTACTGGTGCGGCTCCTGTAGTAGCTGGAGTTGCCAAAGAACTTGGAATATTGACTGTTGCAGTAGTAACAAAACCTTTTAATTTTGAAGGTAAAAAACGTATGGTTTTTGCTGAAATAGGAATTTCAGAGCTTTCTAAGCATGTTGATTCATTAATTACAATTCCAAATGATAAATTATTAAAAGTGCTAGGAAGAGGAATTTCTTTATTAGACGCTTTTGGAGCAGCAAATAATATATTAAAAGGTGCAGTACAGGGTATTGCTGAACTTATTACTCGTCCTGGTTTAATGAATGTTGATTTTGCAGATGTTCGAACTGTAATGTCTGAAATGGGTTATGCTATGATGGGATCTGGGATATCACGTGGTGAAGATCGAGCTGAAGAAGCTGCTGAAATGGCAATTTCTAGTCCATTATTAGAAGATGTGGATTTATCAGGTGCTCGTGGAGTGTTAGTGAACATTACAGCAGGCTTTGATTTACGACTTGATGAATTTGAAACAGTAGGTAATACAATTCGTGCATTTGCATCAGATAATGCAATGGTAGTTATTGGTACTGCATTGGATCCTGATATGAATGATGAATTAAGGGTGACTGTTGTGGCTACAGGTATTGGTATGGATAAGAGCAAAGATATAAATATTGTCACCAATAAAATAAATCAAAAAATTTCTTTAGAACAGAGTTATAGAGTACCAGGTAGTTCTATCTCATCTGGAATAAAAGGGAAACCATCGTTTACAGGAGAAAAATCGACAGTTAAAATTGTAAATAAAAATAATATATCATCAAATAAAGAATCAGATTATCTTGATATCCCCGCTTTTTTGAGAAAACAAACTGATTAATTGAGTTTTATTAAATTTTTTTATAACAATAACATATTTAGCTGTTCCTTAGTGACGATCAGGAAAACTGATAAAGATATGAGATAAAATAATGATCAAGCAAAGAACACTAAAACGTATTGTTAAAGCAAGAGGAATTGGTTTACATACTGGAAGAAAAGTTACTTTAGAATTACTACCAGCACCAGAAAATACTGGTGTTATTTACCGGCGTACAGATTTAAATCCATCTGTCGATTTTCCTGTTTCTGCAAAATTTGTACGTGATACTATGTTATGTACTTGTTTAGTAAATGAAGATGATGTACGTATTTCAACAGTAGAACATTTAAATGCTGCTTTGGCGGGATTGGGGATTGATAATATTATTGTTGAAGTAGATGCACCAGAAATTCCTATTATGGATGGAAGTGCTGCGCCTTTTGTATTTTTGTTATTAGATGCAGGAATTAAAGAATTAAACAGTGCTAAAAAATTTTTTCGTATTAAAGAAAGTGTCAGGGTTGTAGATGGTGATAAATGCGCTGAATTATCACCTTATAATGGATTTTTTTTAGATTTTACTATTGATTTTAATCATCCTGCTATTAATAGTAAAAGTCAACATTATAAACTTGATTTTTCTATTAAATCTTTTATAAAAGATATTAGTCGTGCACGTACATTCGGATTTATGCGTGATATTAAAAATTTACAATCAAAAGGATTGTGTTTAGGTGGCAGCGTCGATTGTGCAATTTTAATAGATGATTATCGCATATTAAATCGAGATGGTCTACGTTTCGAAGATGAACTAGTTCGTCATAAAACTTTAGATGCTATTGGTGATTTATTTATGTGCAATCATAATATTATTGGTTCTTTTACTGCATATAAATCAGGTCATGCATTAAATAATAAATTGTTGCAAGCCGTTTTAGCAACAGAATCTGCTTGGGATATGGTAACTTTTGAAGATGAATCTGAGATGCCTGTATTATTTACATCACCTTTTTTAGTATAGAAAGATGTTTTTTTATTTAAATATTATAACTGAAATGAATTATTGTTGTCTATTTTTTAAAAAACATTTTTTATGTATTTTTATTATATTTTTAATATTTTTTATGAATTTATTAATATTTTAAATATTTTTTTATATTTTACTGAAATGATTTAATTAAATTAAAAGTTATTTTTTATTTTTTGAATTATTTTATATTTTTTTATAAATTAAATTTTTTGCAATTTTTTAGATGATAATGATGGATTAATAATTATTTTAATTTTAGACAAAGATGGTAAAGTACTATTGCGTAATTTTGAAAATAATAAAGGTAATTCATAATGAAGTTGTATTTTTTTATTTGCATTAGAAATTTCTAACACAAGAATAAATTTTCTGTAATTTGCAACTCGACACTCTTTTTTTAACGAAAGAGGTAGTAAATTTAAAATAATATTATTAAGATTAATTATTTTTTGTGCGTGTTTTTGAATATTATTTAAAATATCAGAATTATAGTGATATTTTTTAAATAAAATATTTAGAGATTGTGGGTAATTATTTTGCATTTTTTTTCCATTTTTTTAAGAAATTAATATTTTTTAATTAATGTAATTATAACTTTAAAAATAAAATTAAATATTACTATAAAATAGTAATCTTTATTATAAAAAAAATAAAGAAAAAATACATTATATAATTAATTATATTAAATATAATTATAGTTTTTTTTGTTTTTTTAAAATAGTATTTCTCTGAATATAAAAATATACTTTTTATTGTATTCAATATGATATGTTTGATTTTTTTTATATATATATATTTTTTTGTTAAAATCTTTATGCACTTTGTAAAAATTATTAATTTAATTTTATTTTTTAAATGTATGATTAAATATTTTAGAGTACATTTAACAAAAAATTATAAAAATTTTAATATATTTATATTAACTGATAGTATAACTATAAATATTATTTTTATATAAAATTAAAATTCAATATTTTTATATTACTGTTTTTTTATTGAGAAAATATTTATGTTAACTCAGTTACTAACAAAAATTTTTGGTAGTCGAAATGATCGTACTTTACGTCGGTTAGCTAAATTGGTAAATATTATTAATCAATTAGAATCTTCATTTGAAAAATTTACAAATGAGGAACTCAGAAATAAAACATATGAATTTCAAGAACGTATCAAGCTTGGAGAAACATTGCAGAATTTAATTCCTGAGACATTTGCAACAGTACGTGAGGCTAGTAAACGTATTTTTAATATGCGGCATTTTGATGTTCAATTACTTGGTGGTATAGTACTTAATGATCGTTGTATTGCAGAAATGCGTACTGGTGAAGGAAAAACATTAACATCTACATTACCTGCATATTTAAATGCTCTAACAGGTAAAGGTGTTCATATCGTTACAGTCAATGATTATTTAGCAAAGCGTGATGCGGAAAATAATCGATTACTTTTTGAATTTCTTGGTATGAAAGTTGGTATTAATTTATCGGGCATGTCAACTAGTATGAAACGTAAGGCTTATGAAGCAAATATTACGTATGGTACTAATAATGAATATGGTTTTGATTATTTACGTGATAATATGGTATTTAATCCAAAAGAACGAGTTCAACGTAAATTACATTACGCATTAATTGATGAAGTAGATTCTATTTTAATTGATGAAGCGCGTACTCCATTAATTATTTCTGGTCCTACTGAAGATAGTTCAGATTTATATAAAAAAGTTAATCAGTTAATTCCTAATCTCAAACAACAAGAAAAAGAAGATTCAGATGTATTTAAAGGTAAAGGCCATTTTTCTATTGATGAAAAATCACGACAAATTACTTTTACGGAACGTGGATTAGAATTTATTGAAAAATTATTAGTAAAAGAAAATTTAATGAAAAATGGGGAATCTTTGTACTCTGCTTCTAATATTATTTTAATGCATCATGTTATGGCTGCTTTGCGTGCCCATGTTTTGTTTATCAGAGATGTTGATTATATTGTAAAAAAAGATAAAATTATTATTATTGACGAACATACTGGACGTAGTATGGAGGGAAGACGTTGGTCAGACGGATTACATCAAGCTATAGAAGTTAAAGAAGGTGTAACTATACAAAATGAAAATCAAACATTGGCTTCTATTACATTTCAGAATTATTTTCGTTTATATGAAAAATTATCTGGTATGACTGGTACTGCTTATACAGAAGCATTAGAATTTAAATCTATCTATAATTTAGATACCATTATTATTCCAACTCATTGTCCAATGATTCGAAATGATTTACCGGATTTGATTTATATGAGGGAAATAGATAAATTTGTTGCTGTTATCAAAGATGTTCGTGAGTGTATTAAAAAGAATCAACCTGTTGTAGTTGGTACTATTTCAATTGAAAAATCGGAAATGATTTCTCGAGAATTAACAAAAGCTCATATTGTTCATAATGTTTTAAATGCAAAGTTTCACGAAATAGAAGCTGATATAATTTCTGAAGCAGGACAACCGAGTTCAGTTACTATTGCAACCAATATGGCTGGAAGAGGAACAGATATTGTTTTAGGAGGAAATTGGCAATCAGAAATTAATAAACTTAAGAATCCAACTAGTGAACAAATTAACAAAATTAAGAGAAATTGGAAAAAACGTCATGATTTAGTAATTTCTGCTGGTGGTTTGCATATTATTGGTACTGAACGTCATGAATCTCGTCGAATTGATAATCAATTGCGTGGACGTTCTGGACGTCAAGGTGATCCGGGTTCATCACGTTTTTATTTATCAATGGAAGATTCTTTGATGAGAATTTTTGCTTCTGATAGAGTAGTTACTATGATGCGTAAATTGGGTATGAAAAATGATGAAGCAATGACACATCCATGGGTTACAAAAGCAATAGCAAATGCACAAAGTAAAGTTGAAAATCGTAACTTTGATATACGAAAACAACTTTTAGAATATGATGATGTTTCTAATGATCAGCGACTTGCTATTTATGCGCAACGGAATGAATTATTAGATACTGATGATGTAAGTAAAACAATTGATAACATTCGAAAAAATGTTATTACCTTGCTTATTGATAATTATATTCCTCCACAATCTTTAGAAGAAATATGGGATATTGATGGATTACAAAAGCATTTATTAAATGATTTTAATATAGAATTGCCCATAAAAAAATGGTTAGATAAAGAACCAAAATTAGATGAAGAAATTTTACGTGCACGTATTTTAAAAGAAATAACAGTAGATTATAATCGTAAAAAAGAAGTTATTGGTACTAAAAAGATGAATAATATTGAAAAAAATATTATGTTAGAAACTTTGGATATATTATGGAAAGAACATTTAGCTGGAATGGATTATTTAAGACAAGGTATTCATTTACGAGGTTATGCACAAAAAGATCCAATACAAGAATATAAACGTGAATCTTTTAAAATGTTTTCAAATATGTTAGAGATTTTAAAATATGAAATTCTTAGTCAATTAAGCAAAATTAAAATTCAAGTTCCAGGGATTTTTTAAATTGATTAACTAAAATATAAAACTTGATATAAAATATTAAAAACCATAGAATTAGTTAGTATTAATCATTTTTTTTAATTTAGGTAAAAAATAAAGATTTTTTTTATATTAATAATTTATTTTAAAAATATTTTATTAAAATTTATTATAATTTTTAAATAAAAAGAATTGTTTTTATAAAATTTAATAATTATGAAGTTATAAAAAATATTTTTTATTATTTTTATAATGATTTTCAGCTAATTTTAAATATTTTTTATGTAATTTAAATACAATGAAATCAAGGTTTTTATTAACATGATTATAAATAATATCATTTGCTGTTTCTAATCTTTTTTTTCGATTAATCTGATTTGATATAATTTTTTTTGTTATTTCTTTTGTGGTATAGTCACGTTTTATTGTGCGTTTTATTTGCTCTTCTGGTGTAATGTCAACAACTAATATACGATGCGGAATATGTTCTCTTTTATTTTCAATTAATAATGGTGCAACCCAAATAATATAAAGAACATTAAAAAATAATAATTGTCGTTGTGTTTCTTTCTGTATTAATGGGTGCAATAAATCATTTAACCAATTTTTTTCTTCTTGGTTATAAAATATTTTTTTTTTAACATAAAACGATTTAGAGAACCATTTTTATGAAGAATGCTTAAACCAAAATGTTGTTTTATCATTTTAAATGCATATGTATTAGGTAGTACTATTTTTCTAGAAATAACATCCGCATCAATAATTGGTATCCCCAATAATGAAAATTTATGTGCAATTGTACTTTTTCCGCTCCCTATACCACCTGTTAAAGCAACAATATAGCTCATTTATTTTTTCTCTAATTTTTTTATTAACGATAAATTTATAAAAAAATTATAACAAAGATTGAATTACATAGATATGTATAATATTAAATATTTTTATACTATTTTAATAATTAATTGATATAAATTTTTTTTATTTAAATTTACTAAATTTTTATTATTGATTTTTATAAAATAAATTTTATTAGATATTATTATTTTTATTATAAATTAGTTTATTTTTTTAAATTTTAATTATATTTTATTTTTTTATTTATTAAAAAGAAGACTTATTTTTATATTTTTATTTTAAAATATAAAATTAGATATATTCTTTTTTTACTTTTTATAATTTAAAGTTATATAAAAATATAAAGAAAGAATATAAAATTAATATGTATTTATATTTTTTTTGAAAAATTAAATGAACTTTATAAAACATATATTAATTACAATTATTTTTTTTATTAAAATAGTATGTTTATTATATTGGTAATATAAAAACAATATTTTTTATAAATAAATAAATATATTACGTTATATGATTCTATATTATTTTTGAAATTTTTAAAAATAGTAAAAGTAAATAAAATTAAAAGATTTTTTAAAATTTTGACAATATAATATTATGATCTTTTAGTTTTTTTTATTATTAATAAAATATTATTTTTTATTTTTTTGTATTTTAATATTTTTTAATAAATATTATTTATTATTTTGATATAATACTTTAAAATAATAAAGCGCATATATTATTTTTTAGTAAAAAATATTTTCATAAATAAATTAAAACAATTAATAATTCATAAATAAAAAAAATTATAAAAAATTAAAATAATATTTTATTTTTTAAATATTTTTATAATAGTTTTATTTAATAAATTTATTTTTAGTGTAAAGAAAAATTAATTAGTTTAATAATTTTATTTGTAATTTTAATTGCTGATCCATTTTTTTTCCATTCTCCTAAAACTCCTCTATGCAATGTTTTTCCATTAATGATTATTTTATGAATCCCAGGTCGGTGGGTATGACCATGAATTATCCAATCGACTTTATATTTTTTAAATTTTTCAATTACTGTGTTTTCATTAACATCTGTAATGTATTTATTTTTTAATAATTTTACTGATTGACTATTTTTTCTTATTTTTTTTGCAATAAAATGGCGAATAGATAATGGTAAATCTAAAAATATTTTTTGTAGCCATTGATTACATATTTTTTTTCGATAATGTTGATATGAAATATCATCGGTACAAAGTGTATCACCGTGTAAAATTAAGATTTTATAACCGTATAATTTTATAACTTTTTCTTTTGGTAATAAAATCATTCTGCTTTTTTTAGCAAATGTTTTACCTAGTAAAAAATCACGATTTCCATGAATAAAATAACAAAAAACACCTTTTTCATATAACTTTTTTAATTCATAAGCTATTTCTTTGTGTAATATATTGGGATCATCATCACCAATCCAATAATGAAAAAAATCTCCTAAAATATATAAAGCTTGAGCTTGTCTTACCTGATTTTTTAAAAATCTTAGAAATCCTAAAGTAATATCAGTTTTTTTTTCGTGTAAATGTAAGTCAGCAATAAATAAAATTTCCATAAATTTTAATTAATTATTATTTTATATCAATTAGTTATACATTTTATTTTCATTATGTTATCGTATTTTTTATTACAAATTATTTATAAAATTTTAATTTATATGTCATTTATTTTTTTTATAGAAAGTAATAATAAATTATTAATTTTAAAGTAATAATTTTTTTTATTTTTTATTTTTTTATATTATAGAATAGTATAAACCATTATTTTAAAAAATAATATATAATTATTTTTTAAAAAAATTGTTATAATAAATTCTTATATTTTAAATAAAAATATATAAATATAATAATTTATTATTTTTTGTCAGAATGATAATATTTTTTCTTAGATTTTTATTTTTTGTTTTTATTGATAATGTGTTATTAAAAAAAATATTTTTAAAAGTATTTAATAAAATTTTTTTATTTTTTTAGAAATTTTTTAATATATTTATAATATTGGTTATCATTGAAAAAATTGGTTATAAAAAATGTCTAAATTAAAAATTTATAACACACTTAGTCGTAAAAAAGAAGAGTTTAAGCCTATTTTTTCTGGAAAAATAGGAATATATGTGTGTGGTGTAACCATTTATGATTTATGTCATATTGGTCATGGTAGAACTTTTGTAGCTTTTGACATGATTACCCGTTATTTGCGTTATATTGGTTATGATGTCACTTATGTTCGTAATATCACTGATTTTGATGATAAAATCATTAAACAAGCTGCTATAAATAATGAAACTTGTAATTTATTGACATCACGAATGTTATTTGAAATGTATAAAGATTTTGATGATTTAAATATTTTGCGACCAGATTTTGAACCGAAAGCTACTAAACATATTCAAGAAATGATTTATTTCATCAAAAAACTTATAAAACTAGGTTATGCATATATTGCAGAGAATGGTGATGTTATATTTTCTATTAAAAGAAAAAATGATTACGGGATTTTATCTGGTCAAGATTATAAAAAATTACAAGCTGGTAAGCGAATTTTAGTGAGTAATTATAAAAATCATCCATTAGATTTTGTATTATGGAAAAAAACTAAATCTAATGAATTAAGTTGGGATTCTCCATGGGGGTGTGGTCGGCCAGGTTGGCATATTGAATGTTCTGCAATGAATAATAAATATTTTGGTGAACATTGTGATATTCATGGTGGTGGTTCAGATTTGATTTTTCCACATCATGAAAATGAAATAGCACAGTCGACGTCTATAAATAATAATGGATTATATGCAAATTATTGGATGCACGCTGGAATGGTAATGATAAATCATGAAAAAATGTCAAAATCATTAAAAAATTTTTTTTCTATTCGTGATATATTTTCTTATTATGATAAAGAAACTGTACGTTATTTTTTATTATCAGGTCATTATCGTAATCAAATAAATTATTCTGAAAATAATTTAAATCAAGCTCGTGCAGGATTAAAGAGATTATATTCTGCTTTAAGAAACACTGATTATAAAAGCAATAATAATTATTTGAGATTTACAGATGACAAAATATTCAAAATACGATTTATTGATGCTATGAATGATGATTTTAACACACCAAAAGCTTTTTGTGTTTTATTTGATTTAGCTAAAAAAATTAATCAATTAAAAGAAAAAAATTGTTTTATTGCTAATAAATTTGCATTTCAATTATATGAATTAGGAAACATATTAGGATTATTAACTCAAAATCCTGAAGATTTTTTTCAAAAAAAAAGGAATATTTTTAGTATTAATAAAATTAAAAAAATAAATTTATTAATTAGCCAAAGAAATAATGCTAGAAAAAATAAATTATGGAAAGAAGCTGATTTTATTCGCAATGAGCTTATTAAGATGGGTATTGTTTTAGAAGATACTACTAAAGAAACATTATGGCGTATAATGTAACTATTAATAGTAGTTAAAATTTTTAAATATTTTAATTTTTTTATAAAAAAGGTGTTTTTTATGATTATTTTTTAGAATTTGTAATATAATATTTCTTGATATTTTTAAATATAAATATTTACTTAAAAAGTATGATTTTTTTAAAAATTTTATTTTATATAAAAATTTTTTTATTTTTTTTGTTTATATGATTTATTTAAATCATTTATTTTTTTAGATATAATTTAAAAATAAATATTTGATTTATTTAATATTTTTTTAAAATATTATGATTAGTAAATATAAAAAAATAAAAAAATATTTTTTATTAATTAATTTTTTAATATAAATTAAATATAATTTTATTAAAAAATAATTTAAACATGTTTTAAGTATTTTTATATTATTGTAATCTTATTAGTTAAGGTAAAATTTTATTTTAATATTCATCATTTTATATAATCATATTTTTGTAATTATTTTTTAAATGTTTTATTTTTTTATATGATAACAAATATCCTATATTTGATATGATAGATTATTGGTTTAATTTAAATAAAATTTGCTATTTTTTTTTGAATATTTTTCATGATATTTTTCACAGGTTTGTAAGGTATTTTGCATTAATATAGCAATTGTCATAGGTCCAACACCACCAGGAACAGGAGTAATCCAACCAGCACGTTTACATGCTTCTTTGTAACAAATATCACCAGTAAGTTTTCCATTTTTTAATTTGTTAATTCCTACATCCATAACAATTGCGCCAGGTTTTATCCATTCACCGGGAATAAAATTAGGGCTTCCAATAACTGCTATTAATAAATCTGCTCGTTTGATGTGATGATGTAAATTAGTCGTAAAACGATGTGTAACAGTAGTTGTACAACCGGCTAATAATAATTCTAGATTCATAGGACGACCTACTGTGTTTGAAGCTCCAACAATAACTGCATTTAAACCTGTTATATTTATTTTATATCGTTCAAGCAAAGTAATAATTCCATGAGGTGTACAAGGACGTAATCTTGGTGCACGTTGACAAAGTCTTCCTATGTTATATGGATGAAAACCATCGACATCTTTGTTTGGATGTATACGTTCTAATATTTTAATAGAATCTATATTTTTTGGTAATGGTAATTGTACTAAAATACCATCAATTTTTTTATTATTATTTAATTGATTAATTAATTTTATCAGTTCATTTTCACGAATTTTTTTAGGTAAATGATAACAAAAAGAAATAAATCCAACCTCTTTACAAATACGACATTTATTTCTGACGTATATTTGTGAAGCAGGATCATTACCTACTAAAATTACTGCAAGTCCTGGTACTCTTTTTCCTAATAAAACTCTTAATTTTACTTTTTCAGTAATTTCTCTTCTGATTATTTTAGAAATCATTTTCCCATCAAAAATTTTTGCTGTCATTTATTTTAATCCGTATGAATTTTTTTATTTTATATATTTTCTAGATTTTTTAATTTTATTTTTAATAAATTATTATTTTTAAATAAAAATATAAAAAAGAAGATTGACTTAATAATTCTTAATCATATAATTTAATTGGATAGTTAATTTTGCTAAATATTTTTTTGCGCCCTTAGCTCAATTTGGATAGAGCAACGGCCTTCTAAGCCGTAGGTTATAGGTTCAAATCCTTTAGGGCGTATCAGAGTTAATAAATTTTATAAAAAATAAAATCTAAAAATCAATTATAATATATTTTTTATTTTTTTAAGAAAAATTTATTTTTTAATGCGATATATAAAACTTTATTGTATTTTTGAAAAATATTTTTATGTATATTTTTGAAATATTTTTTTTGATATCTATCTTTTTTATAATTTAAAAATATAAATTTATTAAATATTAAAATATTTATTATTTTAACTTTTTTATTAAAAATAGTATCATATAAAAAAATGAATTATATTATTGATTAATAATTAAATTTTTTAATAATTATATATTTATAATAAAATGATACAATTTATAATTGCATTATTTGCATAAAATAAAGTAAATATTATTTTAATTTATTTAATAAATATTATAGTTTTTTTATTTACTGAGAATTTTTTTTTGTAAATAATTTTATATAAAATTATTTAACTATATTCTTTTTGAGATTCAGTTTAAATATTATTTTTTGAAATGTTTTATTATTAAAATTATAAAAAATATTGTTAATATAAAATTAAAAAAAATACTTTATATATCATATAAAAAAAATAATTTTTTAAAAATTTTTAAAAATAGTAGAAATTGTTTTTTTTAAAATATGTATTCTAAAAAATTATACTAGAATATATTTTTTATTTTTTTATTTATTTTTTTTGTAAAAAAATTATTTTTATATTTACAGAAAATATACATTTTGAATAATTATTAATATAGATATAAATTTTATGTTATATTATAGAATAATAAAGTGCAATTTTTGTATAAAATTTTAAATTTAACATAGTTTAAATACATTTTTCTGTAAAAATATATCCCATTTTTTTTGAGGTGATATTTAAAGTATATTTATTCAGATTAATAAAAAATGTAATTTCTATTATTTTTTTAGTTAGATTTCTGTAAATTTATTTTTCATTTTTATATCTTATAATTATAAAAATTTTTATAAAAATAGTGATAGTAATAAAATTTAATTACTATTATATTTTTTTATTTTTATTTTAAAAGTATTACATTTTTGTATATTAAAAAAATTGTTTAAAAATAGAACAATTAATTTTTGTTAAAATAAAATTTATGGTACATGTATTATATTTATTATTTTGATTATTTTGCAAAAAAAATTATGAGGCAGATATAAAATGAATATTGATATTTGGTTAGTTTTTTTAGGTGGTGTTTTTTTAAGTGCTGTTTTACCGGGAGCAGGTGCTATTATGACAATTAATTATGCATTTCAATGGGGATGGCGTAAAACATTACCACTTATCATTGGTCAAGAAACTGCTTTAGGTTTTATGGTACCTATTGTTGCACTTAGTATTGAGGTTCTTAGAACTTCAACTGTAGCTTGGTTTTTATTGAAGGTAATTGGAATATTTTGGTTATTTTATCTTGCATATAAAACTTGGAGGACACCTGTGATAAAAGATATTAATGATGTTGTAATTTTAACAAGTTGTATGAAACGATTTTTTTGTGGTTTTTTAACAGATATCACAAATGCTAAAACTTTAGCTTTTTTAGTAGCGATACTTCCTGTTTTTATTAATCCCACACAATCTTTGTTCTTGCAAATAGGAATAATGACTTTAACAATGGTTGTTATTGATGCATTTATGATGCTGTTTTATGCCTTTATTGCAAGTTGGTTGCGTCCATTTTTTCAGTCATCACGTATATTAAAACAGCAAAAATATATTTTTGCGAGTTTTTTAGTATTAATTGCTATAAGTATTTGTTTTATTAAAGATACGTTTTAGTTTATAAAAATATTCATGAAATTTAAATTTTTTATCATAAAATAAAAAAAATAAAAAATAGATTCTATAAAATATTTGATAAAAAAATAAATTGACAAATTTTATTTTTTATTAGTAATATTAATAATATCAATATAAAGTTTTAAATAACTTAAAAAAATTACTTAAAAATATTAAATTAGTTTTTTTTTAAATAAATTTTATTATAAGTATTTTAATTTTCTTCAGTACATATTTTTTTGTGTTTTATAAAAAAATATTGTAATTATAATATAATATAAAAAATAACTTTATTGATATTAAAATAATAATAATTATTTTAGAATAATATTTTTTTTGATTATCATAAATGTTTTATGATAATCAAAAATATTTTTTATTTTTTATAAATAACTAAAAATTTTTAAATATATTTTTTGTAAGACTTTATTATTTTTTATTTAAAAAATATATCGTAAAAAAAGTAATTAAATAATTATTTTTTAAATAAAATAAAATTTTTAATTTAGTATTTTAAAAAATAAAATTGTAGTTAATAATAATAAATAAATTATTTATTTTTATATTAAAAATTAATCGTAATTATTAAATATACCGTGTAAGTATTTTTTTATCAGTATCCTCAAAATAATAAATTATTTTATTTTTTTATTATGTTTATTGATAAATAATTATTTTTTTTGGATATTGTAATATATTTTTATTATTTTTAAGGATTTAAAATTTAAATATTAATTATGAACTTTCTTTATTTTTAAAAATATTTTTATAAGTAAATATTTTTTCAAATAATTTAATATAGCATTTATTCATAAATACTATTTATTAATAAATGCTATATTAAATCAGTTAAATTTTGTATTTAAATATTTTTTTTAAATAAATGATGTTAGTGTAAAAAAATAAAACATTTTTATATTTTAAAATATTATGAATTATTTAAAATTATTTATAAATAATTTATCTATTAAATTTAAATAAATTATTAGTATCAATTTAGAAAATTTAAGATGATTAGCGTAGTATAAAAAAATATTTTAAAAATTTTAAAAATTATTTTATTTTTTTGTTTTTATTTTTTAATTTTTTTGAAGTATTTAAAATAAAATTATAAATTATAATTTTATTTAAAAAATTTCTAATAAAAAATATTATTAATATTTTAATTAAAATATTAATAAAATAATGTTTTATATAAAAATAAAAAATATTAAATTAAGAAAATATTATTTTTTTAGAAAAACTTTATTTTTTATAATTATTTACTAATACGTTTATAATTGATTTAAAATAATGTTTTTAAACTAAAATGTTTTAGAGTTTTATTCTAAGAAAATTTTTTGTTATTGTATTTTTTATTTTATATGTAGTTTATAGTAAATATTTAAAGCATATTTTTTTAAATGGTACTTAAAAATCATATATATTTTATTTTTAAAATTACGTATTAGTAGTTTTCTACTTTTTTTTATAAAGTACATGAGTGTATTATTTTTGGATATGATTTTTAGATATTTTTTTATGGTTATCTATAATAGGTAAATGGTTATTAAACCAGTTTTTAATACCATTTTGAAGAATAAAAACACGTTCAAAACCATATTTTATAAATTGCTCAGCTGCTTTATATGATTTAATTTCATTTTCTGAAACAATAATAATTGGTTTTGTTTTATTTTTTTTTAAACTTTCAATATTTTTTTTTAGATCAGAGAAATTTAAATTAATTGAATTAATAATATGTTCTTTATAAAAATCATTATGTGCACGTACATCAATAATTATTCCTTGTTCTTTGTTTATTAACTGTATAGTTTGAGTACAGTTAATTTTTTTTATTTTTGAAAATAAAGATTGAAAGGTTAAAATGATTACAGATATTAACAAAGTTATCCACATTAACGTTAATACTGGATGTCGTAAAATAAATTGTATGATTTCTTTTATCATATTAGATGATAAGATTGATTATTAATAAAAAAATGTATTTTTATTTAAAAATATATTTTTTATAATTTTTTTATAAAAAATAATATAATTAGTTAAATAAAAATAAATTAGCATATTTTTTTATAGATCGGTAAAAATAAATAAATTTAATATTTATTAAAAATATTTTTTTAAATATTATTAATATAGTAGCATAAAAATTACTATAAACAAATTATTTTTTTTAATAATATAAAAAAATAGTTTTTTATAGTCTTAAAAATATTTTTTATAAAAAAATAGTTTTTAGTATTGTTGTTTTTTACATTTAGTATTAAAAATTATTTAATAAATAAATTAAAATTGAATTTTTTTATTAAATATAGTAAAAAATTTAAAAAAAGAATCAATCAATATTTATTTTATAAATTTTAAAATTTATTTTTTTAAAAAAATATATAAAAATTATTTTATTTTTAATAAAATAAATATTAGATATTTTAAATAAAATATTTTTAAAAATAATGGAATTTTTAATTATTTTTTACGTAATAAAATTGTATATTACTTAATATTTAAAATATATGTTATTATATGCATATTAAAATTAATAAAAATAGATTTATAAAAGAGCATAAAAATGATTATCGTTACTGGTGGGGCTGGTTTTATTGGTAGCAATATTATTAAAGGGCTTAATCATCAAGGTTATACAGATATTTTGGTTGTTGATGACCTCACAAATGGTTATAAATTTAATAATTTAGTAAATTTAAAGATTATTGATTATATCGATAAAGAATTTTTTTTATCTACTATTATAAATAATAGAAATATTGGAAATGTTGATGCAGTATTTCATCAAGGTGCTTGCTCATCTACAACAGAATGGAATGGAAAATATATGATGAGTAATAATTATGAATATTCAAAAAAATTGCTTCATTATTGTATTTCAAGAAACATTAATTTTTTATATGCTTCATCTGCTTCTATTTATGGAATAAATAATAAATATTGTATTGAAGAATTACAGTACGAAAAACCATTAAATATTTATGGTTACTCTAAGTTTTTATTTGATCAATATGTTAGAAAAATATTGCCAAAAATTACTTCACAAGTATGTGGATTACGTTATTTTAACGTTTATGGACCAGGAGAAAGTTATAAAGATAATATGGCAAGTGTCATATTTCATTGGAATAATCAAATTAATAAAGGATTAAATTTAAGGCTTTTTAAAGATAGTAAAAAATTTAAAAGAGATTTTATTCATATAAATGATATTGTTAGTTTAAATTTATGGTTTTTAGAGAATAAAATTTCTGGTATTTTTAATTGTGGAACAGGTAAAGCTGAGTCTTTTAAAAAAATAGCAGATATTGTGGTTGATTTTCATCAAAAAAATAATTCTGTACTAGAATATATTTCTTTTCCTAATAATTTAAAAAAATTTTATCAAATCTTTACGGAAGCTAATTTAGATAAATTAAGAGAAGTTGGTTATAATAAGTCATTTAAAACAGTTATGAAAGGAGTTATTGATTATATGAAATTTTTAAATAGTAATTATTTATTTTAAATAATAATATAATAATATGAAGATATTAGTAATTGCTCCTACTTGGGTGGGAGATATGATGATGAGTCAAAGTCTTTTTCGTACTTTAAAAGCATTATATCCAGAAATTATAATTGATGTTATGGCTGTTAGTTGGTGTTATGATTTATTAAAAAAAATGCCAGAAGTGAATGATGCTATATTAATGCCTCTGAATCATGGTTCTTTATCATTTTTTCAACGTTATAAAATCGGTATTAATTTACGTTATAAAAATTATGATAAAGCTTATATATTACCAAATTCTTTTAAATCTGCATTAATACCTTTTTTTGCCAATATTCCGTTACGTATAGGATGGTGCGGTGAAAATCGATATTGGTTAATTAATGATATGCGTTTATTAAATAGCACTGCATTTCCAAAAATGTTTGAACGTTATGTTGCTTTAGCTTATCCGAAAGATTTAGTAAAAAATTTTGATTCTATCCCTAAACCTATTTTATTACCACAAATATCAGTTTCTAATTCTGAAAAAATAAAGAGTAAAAAGAAATTTTATGTTTCTAATAAGTTGTCAATTATAGGTATTTGTCCAGGTTCTGCATCTGGGTTTACAAAATGTTGGCCATATTATCATTATGCTAAATTAATAGAATTATTATATAGTATTTACGGTTATCAAGTTTTGATATTTGGCTCAAAAATAGATTACGAAATTGGTTATGCGATTTGGAAATCAATATCTTTAAATTGTCAATGTAATTGTCTAAATTTAGTTGGAAAAACAACTTTAAATGAGGCAGTTAATTTGTTAGCATCTTGCGATGCTGTTGTAACTAATGATTCTGGTTTAATGCATATAGCAGCAGCATTAAAGATACCTATTGTTGCACTTTATGGACCTACAGACCCAAATTTTACACCTCCTCTATCAAAAAAAGTTAAAATCATTCATACAGCAATTAATAATAATAAAAAACGAATAGTCAAAAGAAATAATGTTTATCATAAAAGTTTAATAGATATAAAACCTGCACAAGTTATAGAGGAATTAATTCATTTATTAAAATTAAAAAATTGTAATGATAATGAAAGTATTAATTATAAAAACATCATCAATGGGTGATATATTAAATACCTTGCCTGCGTTAACTGATGCGATTATGCATTACAAAAATATTCAATTTGATTGGGTTGTAGAAGAAAAATTTTCTGAAATCCCGAGTTGGCATGATTCTGTAAAAGAAGTAATTCCAATAGCTATTCGACGTTGGAGAAAAAGTTGGTTTATAAAATCTACACGTGAAGAAAAAAAAAATTTTATTCTAAATTACGATTAAAGAAATATGATGCAGTAATTGATGCACAGGGTTTATTGAAAAGTGCTTTTTTTATTACAAGGTATGCACGTGGTATCAGTCACGGTTACAATTGGTATAGTGTTAAAGAACCTATTTCAAGCATTTTTTACGATCATTCTTATGCTATAAATAAAAAAAAACATGCTGTAGAACGCATTCGTGAATTATTTGCAAATAGTTTGCATTATAAGAAATCAATTGGGGTTGCAGATTATGGTATTATGAAATACTTTTCTTCAAGAGTTTCATCAAGTAAAATAAAACCATATATTATTTTTTTTCATGGAACTACAAATAATAAAAAACATTGGCCAGAATTTTGTTGGCGAGAATTGTTAATTGCTTTAAAAAATAAAGGATTAATTATTAAATTGCCATGGATTTCTGTTACAGAATACGAACGTGTTACCAGATTAGCTAAAGGTTTCGATCATGTTGAAATATTGCCTAAACTTTCATTAAAAGAGATGGCTGATCAAATTATGATGGCCAATGCTGTTGTATCTGTTGATACAGGTTTAAGTCATTTAACTGCCGCCTTAAGTAAACCAAATATTATTCTTTATGGTCCAACAGATCCAAAATTAGTAGGTGGATATGGTAAAGGACAAGAAATAATCATTGCAAAAAATTATGATATGGCCACAATTAAACCGAATACAATATATGAAAGATTATTGTTAAAAATAATTTAAAAAAATATTATTTAATTTAATAAAAAATATTTTTTCAAAATAATTTTTTTCTTTGTATTGAAAGATATTTTTAAATAAAAATAATTAATGCATATTGAACACTATAATATTTAATATTAATATTTTATTTTTTTGTTTTAAGGTATGGTTTAAGTAATTTTATTAATTTTTCGGATACACCTTTATTTTTATATAATACTTCTTCAGCTTGATGCCCATGATATAAACGAACATTTTTATTTTTAAGTAAATTAGAAATTGTTAGTATTAAGGATTGAGTATTATTAACAGTAATCAAACCATTTAATTTTTTTAAATTATTACATATATCTTTAAAATTAAAAGTATGTGGTCCCATTAAAATAGGAATAGCGTGTATTGCAGCTTCTAAGGGATTATGGCCTCCTTTTTTTACTAAACTACCGCCAATAAACGCTAAATCTGCAATACCATAAAGTAACATTAATTCACCCATAGTATCACCAATAATAACTTGTGTATTTTCATTAGGTAAGGAATTTTTGCTTTTTGAGATGTAGTGTAATTTAGTTTTTTTTATTAGTTCTTTTGAATATTTAAAGCGTTCTGGATGACGTGGAACAAGAATAAGTAATAAATTAGGAAATTCTTTTAATAGTTGAATATGTGCATTTAATATAATAGATTCTTCACCTTTATGTGTGCTGCTTGCAATCCATACTGGACGTTTTAATAGTGCCCATTTTCGACGCAGATTTATAGTTTTTAGTGCTAATTCTTTTGTGATATGAATATCAAATTTTAAATTACCTATGACAGATATTTTTTTTCTTGGTAAACCTAATTGTATGAAACGTTCTCCATCTTCTTTATTTTGAACTGCTATTAAAGTAATTTTTTTTAATAATATTTTTATAAAACAACCTAATTTTTTATAATTTATAGCTGATTTTTCAGACATACGTGCATTAGCAATAATTAATGGAATTTTTTTTTGTCTTAATTTTATAATAAGATTAGGCCATAATTCTTTTTCCATAATAATAGTTAATTTAGGATTTACTTGATTAATAAAACGGACTACTGAACCGATTAAATCATATGGTAAATATATATGATATACATTATTACCAAATTCAGATAATATTCTTTCTGAACCAGTTGGAGTCATAGTTGTGATAGTAATGGGTAATTCTGGGTAATAATGTTTTAGTGCTTTTATTAATGGAAAGGCGGCTAATGTTTCACCTACAGAAACAGAATGTACTAATATACCTCCTTTTATAATTTTATTATTGTAAAAACCATATCTTTCATTCCATCGCTTAAGGTAAGCTGGATATTTATAAGCATTCCACAATAAACGGAATAAAATGATAGGTTGTATAAGATATATAATTATTTGATATAAAAAAAATAATATTTTATTTAACATGATTAATATATATTAAAAATAATGCAGTATATAATTGTTAAAAATATAATTATAATTTTTATTTTTTTTAAGATTTTTTATTTTTTTATGTTATTAAGATAAATTTAAATTATTTATAAATAAAAATGTTATATCTTATGTTACATTAAAAATTTATTTATGTATCAATAATTTTTTATTAAAATTATAATACATTTTACTTATTATGTCTACTGATTTCAATAAATAATAATTATATGAAAAAAAAAGCAATTTATCCTGGTACCTTTGATCCCATAACTTATGGGCATTTAGATATTATAGAGAGATCAGCATTAATTTTTGAAGAAGTAATTTTAGGTATTAATAATAACTCAAATAAGAATTTAATGTTTACTTTAGATGAACGTCTTGCATTTGCTAAAGAACAAACAAAGCATTTGATAAATGTTCAAGTAAAAGGTTTTTCTGGACTTACAGCTAATTTTAGTCGTAAACATAAAGTTAATATTTTAATTAGAAGTATACGTTCTGTATTAGATTTAGAATATGAATTTCAGTTAGCTAATATGAATTGTCATCTTATGCCTGGTTTGGAAACAATTTTTTTGTTATCTTCTTTTGAATTATCTTTTATTTCTTCTGCTTTAATTAAAAATGTTGCACAAAATGGTGGTGATATTTCATCGTTTTTACCAAGTTCTATAGTTCAAGCGATGTTACAAAAAATTCGTCAAGGAAATTGATATATTTTTATTATTTTTTATAAAAAACTAAATAAATTATTATTTTTATTAAAATATTTTTTAATTATTTTTTTATTAAATTATTTGATTATTATAAATTTAATAAAAAAATTAAATTTAATTTTTTAATGTCATTTTATAATTTTTATCAGTATTTATAATATTTTTGATTAAATTAATGAAATATATTTTTTTAAAAAAATTAAATACTAAATTTTTTAAAATTTAAAATTTAAGATATTAATAATTTATTTTTATGTTTATAATTTATATATTACTTATTTTTATATATGGTATTTTTATGTTCTAAATGTTATCAAAAATAGATATTTTTAAAAAAATATTTTATAAATTAACTAAAAATAATTTTAAATTTATTATTATTTTTTATGATCAATTTTTTTAAAAAAATTTTTGATATTTGTTATAAAAAATATTTTATATGTAAAATATTTTTTATTAAATTTAATTATTTTAAAGCTATTTTTATGTATATTAAATATTTTAATTATAAAGTTTAAATTTTTAAAAAATAAAAATCTTTAATTTTAATATTAAATTATTAATTATATTTGTATTAATATAATTAATAACGGTTCCTTTTTAAAAGAATATATATCATAATCATTTCAGATATTATTTTTTTTAAAAAGTATAATAAATATTATTATATTTTTTTATACAAATAATATTTTTTAATAAAAATTATATTTTTTATATTTTTATAAAAATATTAAGTTTTAATAAAAATTTATCATAAAGTTATTATTATATATTTATAATTTCTTTAATAGTGAGTTTTTTATTTTTTTAAAGAAAATATTTAATATTATTTTTTATTATTAGAAATATTTTTTAAAGTTTTATTTAAAAAAATTAATATTAAAAAATATCTATTTTTATTAAATTTAATTTCATGAAAAAACAAATTTAATAAAACCTTTATTTTTTTCTAATGTTTTTCTATATTTTTTAATAGAGAACATTGTAGATCAATAATAGAAATTTTTATGTTTTTATTATTAATTAGTATAAATACAAAATAATAAATATAACAATCGAGATGATTAATTTTAGATCTATACATTTTTTGTAAATTTTAGCTAATTAATAAATTCATATTTTTTTGATTCTAAAAAAATAGAGCTATATTTTTTATATTTTTATAAAAATTTTATAAAATAATAATACAATAAAGTTAGTTATTAATAATAAAAGTTTTTTTTGATATTTTATTTTTTATTCAACAAAAAAACTTTAAAATCAATATTATTAATATTAGTGTAAGAGTTAAAAATATTTTTTATTCTCTTTGAACTTGATTTCCAATATTAATAATTTTAAAAAAGTACTTTTTTGTAATTTCTTTTTTATTTTAGTATCATAGAAAATTTTAATACAATATTTTTTTTATTAAGTTTAAAAAAATATAAAGTTTTTCTTTTCTTTAATTGAAGAATAATTTATCTCTTTTATTTTTTTTATTTTCCTCAAAAAGATTTTTATTTTTCCATAAAAATTTGAAATTTTTTTAAATTTCTAACATATCAGTATTTAAGATTATATTGGCAGCTGTTTCGGGTAAACTATATAAATCTTGAGTATAAGAAAAATAAAATGCTGATTTTGACCATTTTTTTAATAAAGATTTATTAAGTAAACTATTTATTAAAGCAGAATTTAATTTTTTTTGTTTGTATGGTTGGTCTATAACTATTCCACAATTTGCTTTTTTAATATATGGCGCATATCCACAAATTTCTGTTGTTATAACAGGTAATCCTGCTGTAATTGCTTCTATTAAAACCATACCAGCAGCTTCTTGATGAGCTGGGTGTACTAATATATCAGCAGATAGCATTAATTCATTTATATCGGTGCGTCCAAAAAAAAATAAGACTTGTTTTTCTATATTAAGTTTTTTTGCAAGAATCTTGTAGCTTCTAGGATTATCTTGGCCTACAACTATTAAAATAGTTTTATTTTTTAAGATATCAGGTAAATTGGCAATTGCTTTTAATGTACGATCAACTCCCTTGCGTTTAAAATCTGAACCAACTTGCAGTAATAAAAAATCTTTTTCTTGAATACCATTTTTTTTTCTAAATTTTTTTTTTGCATCAAGAATTTTATAATTATATTTGTTATTTATATCAACACCAGGTGGTAAAATATAAAAACGTTTATTAGGTGTTTTATAATGTTTTTTAAAATCATGAATTTGTTGTTGAGTTAACATTAATAATTTTGTATGACTATTAATATGAAATACAGCTTTTTCATAAGCAATATAATGTTTATATCTTTTAGTAAGTTTATATAAAAAAGTTTTTTCTTTTTCAACTTTTTCAGCATAACAAATATCTGCGGCATAATAAATATCTAGATCTGGCATTTTATTGAAACCAATAGTAATGTCAACAGGATATTTGATCAAATGTTTTTTTACTTTATTATAAAACAAATCATTTTTTTTGTGATTTGTTTTTGCTTTTACAGGTATTAAAATAACGTGTATATGCTCAGGAATTTTATCATTCCATTGCATTGTATAAACACGTATTTTGTTTCCTCTTTTATGACAAACATCAATAATTTTAAGGCAATCTCTTTGTAGTCCTCCAAAAGGAAAATATTTATATAAACAAAATGCAATTTTCATATTATTAAAAGTTTTATTTTTATTATTATTTTTGTTGTATTTTTTCTTAAATTATTATTTAAAATTTTAATAATGTAATTTTGATTATAATGTTTAGTATTTATTTATGATATTTTTTATTATTTTATTTTTTTTAAGATTTTTAATTTACGATAATAAAAAATATCTTTAAATAACAAATTTAAAAAAATACTATATTTTTATTATATAATAATTAAAAGATTATGTTTTTTTATTAAAATTTGATTGCGAATAATTTAAAATATTTATATTTTTTTTAGATTGTAGTTTTATAAATCATATTTTTTTTGAATCATAAAATATAAAAAATAAAAAGGTTATGATTTATATATGTTTATTTATTTTTAATCTTTTTGTAAGAAATATTATAAATATGGCATATGTTTCTTTTGTTTTTTATTTTATAATTTATGTAATTTTTTTATAATTAAAAAAATAAATATTAATATAAAATGATATTAAATATAAAATTTTATTTTAAAAAAAATAAAAAAGTATATAAAACTGTAAATATATAAATTTTTTTAAATAATAGTTAATTTTTTCAATATTTTATAAATATTTGAAATAATAATGTTTTTTTAATTATTTTATTTTTTATTATAGATTATTTTATTTTTAAAATATTTTTTAAAATAAAAGTTTCAAGTATTTAATAAATAGTATCCTTATGTTTTTATAAATAAAAAAAGATCAAATTATATCGATTATTTAATTATATTATAAATATAATTTTTGTGCAGATTTTTTTACAGTTTATTTCGTATTTGGAGTACATATGGATATTATTTTTCCTGATTTTAAAGAAGCTGCTGTTTTAGTAGTTGGTGATGTAATGTTAGATCGTTATTGGTATGGATCAACTGATCGTATTTCACCAGAAGCACCTGTTCCTGTAATTAAAATAGAAAAAAAAGAAGAACGTCCTGGTGGTGCTGCCAATGTTGCTATGAATATTGCTTCTTTAGGAGCTAATATTCATCTTATTGGGTTAATTGGTATTGATAATGCTGCTAGAATTTTGGTAAAAAAACTTAATGAAGCAAATGTTTGTTGTAATTTGATTAAATTATCAAGTTATCATACTATTACGAAATTAAGAATTTTATCTTATAATCAACAATTAATTAGAATTGACTTTGAAAAAAAAAATAATATTCATTCTATGAATTTTATTTTAAAACGTATTAAAAAAATTTTGCCTTATATAAAAGTGCTTGTTCTTTCTGATTATGGTAAAGGGACTTTAAAAAATATTGAAAATATTATTGCATTAGCAAATAAAGCCAAAGTGCCTATATTAATTGATCCAAAAGGAAAAAATTATAAAAAATATTATGGGGCTACTTTATTAACTCCAAATATGAATGAATTTGAAGAAATAGTTGGTATATGTTCTTCTAAGATAGAAATTGAAAGTAAAGGAACAAAATTATTGTACGAATTAAACCTTCAAGCATTGCTTATTACACGTTCAGAAAAAGGAATGACATTGTTACAACGCAATAAATCTCCATTGCATTTATCCACTCAAGCGAAAGAAGTATATGATGTTACAGGAGCTGGTGATACAGTAATTGGTGTATTAGCTACTGCATTATCAGTTTCTCTGAATTTTTGTCAAGCATCTGTATTAGCTAATATTTCTGCTGGAATAGTAATTGGAAAATTAGGTACTTCTACAATTTCATCTCTTGAATTAGAAAAAAAAACTTACAGTAATAACAATAAATTTGGTGTCATAAGTGAAGAAAACTTAAAAAAATCTGTAAGTATTGCTCGTAAAAATGGAAAAAAAATAGTTATGACTAATGGTTGTTTTGATATTCTCCATGCTGGACATGTAATATATTTATCTAATGCACGTAAACTAGGTGATCTATTGATTGTTGCAGTTAATAGTGACAAATCAGTTAAAAATTTAAAAGGAATAAATCGTCCTAT
This sequence comes from Arsenophonus sp., assembly GCA_031446105.1. Classification (GTDB taxonomy): domain Bacteria; phylum Pseudomonadota; class Gammaproteobacteria; order Enterobacterales; family Enterobacteriaceae; genus Arsenophonus. The sequence goes on along the minus strand of CP132907.1, from coordinate 410,582 downwards.
TAATAGATTAGCTCAACGTATGATTGTATTGGAAGGATTAAGTTCAGTAGATTGGGTAGTTTCTTTTGATGAGGAAACGCCTCAACGTTTGATTGGCAATATTTTGCCAGATATACTGGTAAAGGGTGGTGATTATAAGATAGAAGATATTTCTGGTAGTCAAGAGGTTTTAGCCGCTGGTGGTAAAGTAAAAATACTTAATTTTGAAAATGATTTATCTACTACAAAAATTATTAATAGAGTTATTACTTAAAAAAATAGCATTTTATTAAAAAATAATTTTTAGTTTTTTTTGAAAGTTTATTTAAAAATAAAAACATTTTTTATTAAAATTTACTTAATAGTCAAATTTTTATTTTTTGAATTTTTTTCTATTTTGTCAAGTCTATTTTCAATATTCTGAATTTTTTTATAAATTTTTAGAAAATTTTTATTGTATATATTAAATTTTTCTTCTGAAACAAAATTTAATTTTTTTAATTGTTCTTGTAACATTTCATATATTTTTTTTTCAAAATCGCTACCTAAATTTTTTATTTCTTTAGGTAGATTTTTTTTTATTTTAAATATAATTTGTTCAATTTTTTTTTTGTCCATTATTATGATCATTCAAATTATATAAAATATATTTTATATACTGATACTATCAAATATTTTGTGTATATGCAATATATTTTTTATTAAATATTAAGGATATTATTTAGTTAATTATGATATTAATATGATTATTTAATAAATATATAAAAACATTTATAGAAAATTTATCTTATATTTTAGTTTTATTATTTAATAAATAATAATTTATATTTATACAATATATTTTTTGTTCTTTTTGATTGCTAGATAAATACATTCACGATATAGTTTTGTTTTTTTATATTATATTGGAATATTTTTATGTATTTTCATGTTTATTAAAGGTTAAAAAATTAAGTATGCGAATACTTAATTATATTAATCAATAATTGATATAAAAAATAATATGCAAAAATCTAGAACTGACGTGTATGTAGATTGGAGAAAGATAACAATACTTATATTTTTAAGAAGTACTGATTTCTATAAAGATAAAAATTTTATATTTCCAATTTTTTTTTGCGCTGGTTCTGGTAATATTTATTTAATGAGGGTTTTACCATGAATCAGATATTACGTTTTTTATATAAAAATTCTATTGAACGTATAAAATATGCTCTTGATGCGTTACGTCAAGGTAATGGAGTTATGATACTTGATGATAAACAGCGTGAAAATGAAGGTGATATGGTTTTTTCAGCAGAAACTATGACGGTATCACAAATGGCATTATCTATTAGACATGGTAGTGGAATTGTTTGTCTTTGTATAACAAAAGAAAAGTGTAAGCAATTACAATTACCTATGATGGTTAAAAAAAATTCTAGCCGATTTCAAACTCCATTTACTGTTAGTATTGAAGCATCAAAAGGTGTAACAACCGGTGTTTCAGCTACTGATCGTTTAATGACCATTCGTGCTGCTATTAACGATAATGCGATTCCAAGTGATTTAAATAGACCAGGTCATGTTTTTCCTTTAAGAGCTAAAGAAGGTGGTGTATTAGAACGTCGTGGTCATACAGAGGCCACTATTGATTTAATGATTTTAGCAGGTCTTAATCCTGCTGGTGTTTTATGTGAGCTAACGAATGATGATGGCACAATGGCAAGAATGAAAGAAGTGCTACTTTTTGGAAAAGAAAATAGTATGCCAGTAATAACTATCGATGATATAGTTATATATCGTCAGAATTTTTCAAAAAATAATCTTTAAAATATACTTTAATTATAAAAATAAAAAAATTGATTGAGTTTTCTGTTAAATATTTTGCATTAAAAAATATTGTTAATAAAGATTGTTTTTATGTATCACCAAAATTTCTGTTATTATAAACAGATATACGGTGATATAATAATCTTAATTTTTTTAAAAAAGTATTCTTTTTATATAAAATAATTATTTTATATTTAATGATATAATATTTATATCTTAAATTTATATTTTTATTTTTCTAAAAAAAATACATATTTATTTATAAATAAATAATATTTTACAATATTTAATATATTATACAATAACACCATAATTAAAGTATATACTATTTATATTTTATTAATATTAAATTTTGTATATTTTTTATAAAAATATTCTTATCAATTATTTTTATTGATAATACATTAAGTTTAATATTAAAATAATATTTTTAAATTTATAAAAAATATTTTTCTATTAAAATGTTTAATTAAAAATATATACAAAGTTTAATATTAATAAAATAAAAATTTTTATTTTTTTTATAATAGAAAGTGTATTATAAAATATTTAAAAATATTTTTATTCTTGTTGAAAGTATAAGTTTTTTATTTTTTATTTTTAATTTTATTTAATGATTTTATTTATTTTTTAAAAAAAATTAATAAAATTTTTTAAATTAATTTCATAATCATGTATTAATATAATATATATTTGTCAATGCACAATACTATAAAAATATAATAATTTATTATTAATTATAAAAAAGTAATATATTATATCTTTTAAATATAATTTTTATGCTGATTTATATTGATTTTTTTATAGTGATAAGGTTATTATTTTTGATAAAAGTAGTAATTATAAATATAATAATTAAAATAAAATTAATAATTAATAATTATAAAAAAATAAAAAAGAAAATTTATATTTAAATAAAAAAACAGAATATAAACTTTATTTTTTTAATAGTAATAATGTTTTTTAATAAGTCATTTAATATTTATTTTTATTTAAATTTGTTTTGATATTTTATGTATATTTTTTGTAAAAAATATTTTTATGTATGAAACAATAATTGTCAATATTTTTAATTTTTTTATTTTGTAAATTTAAATGAAAATATCATTTAAAGATATTTTATAACATTAGATATATAATTTGTGATTTCTCAATATAAAAAATATGATTTTTAAAAATTAAATTTAAAATTTTAAAAAACCGTGTAAATATTTTTTAAAGAATATTTGAAATCTAAAAAAATATTTTTTATTGAAATTATTTTATTTTTTGTGCAACCACATTTTTTATAAGAATTACATTATTAATATAGATAAAATATAAATGAATTATTTTAGAGAACTTTTATGAATTATAAAAAAAATATACCGATTCAATTTACTCAAGATGATGTAAAAATAATAAGCAAATCTTATCTTTATAAAGGTTTTTTTTCTATTATAAAATACCGATTTAAACATAAATTATTTGATAATAGTTGGAGTAAAGAAATAGAAAGAGAGGTTTTTGAAAGAGGAAATGGAGGAGTTGTTTTACCTTATGACCCTTATTTTGATAAAGTATTATTAATTGAACAAATACGGGTTCCAGCCATTACAAATAGTATTACTCCATGGCTTTTAGAAACTATTTCTGGAATACAAGAAAAAAATGAAACATTAGAAGAATTGATTCGTCGTGAAGCAAAAGAAGAAGCTGGTATTCTTATTCAACGTTATTATTATGCACTAAGCTATCTTAGCAGTCCAGGTGGCACAACAGAAAGAATTTATATAAATATTGGTGAAATAGATACGTCAATAGTAAAAAATGGAAGTTTACATGGATTGAAAACTCAAAATGAGGACATACGTGTTCATATTGTTGATCGTTTAAAAGCTTATAATTGGGTTCAATTAGGCATAATTGATAATGCAGCTACGGTAATTGCAATACAATGGTTACAATTAAATTATATTATGTTAAAGAAGCATTGGTTGCACAATTAATAAGTTATTTTTTATGGTAGAAAAATAACTTATTAATTTTTATATAATTTTAAAAAATGTTAATTATTAAACAATATCGTATATTTATTTGTTGTTTTTATACAAAAAAATAATTTTTATTTAATCTTATAAATGTTATTTATAAAAATAGAAAGATAATAATTTTTATAGATCATTAAAAAAATAAAACTAAAAATTAAAATAAAATATTATTTAAAAATATTGATTATTATCAGTTTTAGTGATTATCATAAATATACTAATTTTAATAAAAATACTGTTGTTAAGAGTTAATAAGTTACAAAGTAATGATAGATATAATTAATTATTAAAATCAAAAAAATATTAAATTTTAATGTCATGTTAAATATCTTACAGATTTGCATTTATAAATATTTTTAGTTAGATTATTTATATTTTTATTAGTAAAAATATTATTTTCTTAAACAAGTGTAATTTTTAAAAATTAAATGATTTTAAGTTTTATTGATTTTTTTATTTTTAAAATATATTGAAATATTTTTTATTTAAAAAAGTATAGATTATTTTTTAGATTTTATCACTATTAAAATATTATTTTAAATTATATAAAAATATTTTATTTGCAAAATAAATTTTTTATATTTTATAATTTTAATGTATTTAAGATGATATATTTTATAAATATATACATTAAAATATTTTTTGTTTTTTGTAAAAGCCAATAAAAAATTAAATATTTTAATGATAAAATATTTAAAATTATCTATAACAAAATGAGTATTAAAATATTACTTCTTTATAGTAAATTCATAAAAAATAATATGATAAAATATAACGCAGAAGCAATTGAGATATTAAATGGGTTAGAACCAATACGTCTTCGTCCTGGAATGTATACTGATACTTCTCGACCTAATCATTTAGCGCAAGAGGTTATTGATAATAGTATAGATGAAGTTTTAGCTTCTTATGCTAATAATATTACTGTCATTTTATATGAAGATCAATCTTTAGAAGTTATTGATGATGGCAGGGGTTTACCAGTTGATATTCATCCTAAAAAAAATATATCTGGAGTAGAAGTTATTTTAGGAAATTTACATACAGGTGGAAAATTTTCAAATAAACTTTATCCATTTTCTGGTGGATTACATGGTGTTGGAATTTCAGTGGTCAATGCTTTATCAAAACGTTTTGAAGTAAAAATTCAGCGTAAAAAAAAAATTTATCAGATAGTTTTTGCATATGGAAAAAAAATAAAAGAACTGCATATTATTGGTGATTGTGCTAAAAAAAATACTGGTACTAGTATTCGTTTTTGGCCAGATAGTAATTTTTTTGATAATTCTAATTTTTCTGTTCCTCATTTATTGCATATTTTAAAGGCGAAAGCTGTATTGTTACCTGGTGTTAAGATAATTTTTAAAGATAATATTAATAAAATTGAAAAAAAATGGTGCTATATAGATGGTTTAAAGAATTATTTAATGGAATCCGTAAATAGTTTTACAATTTTACCGAAGAAAGGATTTTCTGGTACTTTTTCTGGAGAAGATAATATAATAGATTGGGTATTACTTTGGTTACCAGAAGGTGGAGAATTATTAACTGAAAGTTATGTTAATTTAATTCCTACTTTAAATGGTGGTACTCACATTAATGGGTTAAAGAAAGGTTTATTGGATGCGATTAAAGAGTTCTGTGAAAATAAAAAATTACTACCTCGTGGTTTAAAATTAGATAGTCATGATATTTTTGAGCGGTGTTCATATATTTTATCTTTGAAAATGAAAGATCCAGAGTTTTCTGGGCAGACCAAGGAACGTCTTTCTTCGAGGAATATCGGTAAATTTGTTTTTAAAATTATTAAAAATATGTTTGCAATTTGGTTAAATAAAAATATTAAAGAAGCTGAAAAAATAGCAGAATTTATTATCACTACTGCAAAAAAACGATCTAAAATTTTTAAAAAAATAAAATTTAAAAATTCAATAGGTCCATTGACTTTACCTGGTAAATTAGCAAATTGTATTTCAAAAAATATTTGTTGTACTGAGTTATTTTTAGTAGAAGGAGATTCAGCCGGTGGATCTGCTAAACAGGCTCGTGATCGTGAATATCAAGCAATTTTACCACTTAGAGGTAAAATACTGAATACTTGGGAAATTTCTTCTGATGCAATTTTAAATTCGCATGAAGTTCATGATATTTCAATGGCTATTGGTATTCTACCAGGTAGTGATGATTTAAGTACTCTCCGGTATGGTAAAATTTGTTTTTTGTCTGATGCAGACTCAGATGGATTACATATCACAACATTACTTTGTGCACTTTTTTTTCGTCATTTTTTTAACTTAATAAAAGAAGGTTATATATATATATCAATACCTCCATTGTATCGTATTGATTTAGAGAAAAAAAAATTTTATGCATTTAATGAAAAAGAAAAAGATATTCTTCTTAAAAAATTAAGTCTTCAAAAAGGTAAAATAAATATTCAACGTTTTAAAGGATTAGGTGAAATGAATCCTAGTCAACTGCGCGAAACTACTTTTCTTCCGAATACACGTCGTTTAATTCAATTAATTATTCACCAAGATAATTATCAAAAAACATTATCTATGATGGATATGTTATTATCTAAAAAACGTTCAAAAGATAGAAGAAATTGGTTACAAAATAGAGGAAATTTTATTTCAATAGAATTTTGATGTTTTTATATATTATTCATTGAATGAAGAGGTCATAAATGAATCAAATATCATTGAATGATTGCAAAAAGGAATTATTATATAATTTTACCGAACAAGCCTATTTAAATTATGCTATGTATGTCATTATGGATAGGGCTTTACCATTTATTGGTGATGGCTTAAAACCTGTTCAAAGACGAATTTTATATGCTATGTCTGAACTCGGTTTAAGTTATGGCGCAAAATATAAAAAATCAGCACGTACAGTTGGTGATGTATTAGGAAAATATCATCCACATGGTGATAGAGCGTGTTATGAAGCAATGGTTTTGATGGCACAGCCATTTTCTTACCGTTATCCTTTAATTGATGGTCAAGGAAATTGGGGAGCAGCAGACGACCCAAAATCTTTTGCAGCTATGCGTTATACTGAGTCACGATTGTCTAAATATTCTGAAATTTTATTAAGTGAATTAAATTTAGGTGCAATAAAATGGAATTATAATTTTGATGGAACTCTGAAAGAACCTAAAATATTGCCATCAAGGTTACCAAATATTTTATTAAATGGAACCACAGGTATTGCTGTTGGAATGGTAACAGATATTCCACCGCATAATATCAATGAAATAGCAAATGCGTTAATAATTTTATTAGATGATAGAAAAGCAGATCTTAAAATGTTAATGAAAGTGATGCCAGGACCTGATTATCCAACAAAAGCAGAAATTATTTCTTCAAAAGCAGAAATTAAGAAAATTTATCAAACTGGTCGTGGATCTATTCGTGTTCGTGCTATTTGGAAAATAGAAAAAGGTAATATTGTAATTACTGCGTTACCATATCAAGTATCTGGTGCTAAAATTTTAGAACAGATTGCTTTACAAATGCGTTTAAAAAAAATATCTATAATAGAAGATTTACGCGATGAATCGGATCATATTGATCCAATACGTTTGGTTATCGTACCAAAAAATAATCATGTAGATTTAAAAAAGTTGATGCTATATTTGTTTAGGACAACTTATTTAGAAAAAAGTTATCGAATTAATTTAAACATGATTGGTTTAGATGAACGTCCAGGAGTAAAGGGTCTACTTGATATTTTGAATGAATGGTTATCATTTAGAAGAAATATGATATGTAATCGTGTAAAGTATCGATTACAAGAAATATTAAAACGGTTGCATATTCTTGATGGTTTGTTGATTGCTCATCTAAATGTTAATGAAATTATTCAGATTATTCGTTATGAAAATAATCCTAAATTAGTATTATTATCGCGTTTTTCTATTTCAGAAGTGCAAGCAGATTCTATTATGGAATTAAAATTACGTCATTTAGATAAATTAGAAGAATGTAAACTACAAAATGAAAAAAATATTTTAATGAAAGAACAGAAACAGCAAGAAGTTCTTTTAAATTCTAAAGAATCTTTAAATTTCTTAATGAAAAAAGAAATTCAAGAAACCGCAAAGACTTATAGTAATTCACGTTGTTCACCCCTTAATCAAAATTTTAAAGAAAATAAAATTAATTATCAAAATTATATTTTATCTATTGAATCTATTACTATTGTTTTGTCTGTTATGGGATGGATACGAAGTATTAAAGGACATGATATTGATTTGATGAAATTAAAATATAAAGTTGGAGATATGTTTCATAGTGCAGTAAAAGGAAAAACAAATCAATTTGTTGTTTTTATTGATAATAATGGACGTACTTATTCATTGAATCCACTTAATATTGTTTCTCAAATCGGAAAGGAAGAATTAATTACAGGTAAATTTTTTTTACCTTATAATACAACTATTGAGTATTTGTTAACTGCCAAAAAAGAACAAGAGTATTTATTATCATCTGATGCTGGTTATGGTTTTATTTGTTCTTTTAGTAATTTAATTACAAAACATAAAAAAGGTAAAAATTTAATTAAGTTAACTAAAAATGCTAAGTTACTTCCACCATTACCAATAAATAATAAAAAATTAGACTTATTAGTAATTACAAAAATAGGTAAAATATTAATTTTTCCTGTTAATGAACTTCCTATACTTTCTAAAGGTAGAGGTTATCGAATTATCAATATTATTCAAAAAAAAGAAATTGCTAGAAATGATTCTCTTGTTTGGGTTAGGTGTTTACCAAATAATTCCTTAATTACATTTGTTTTTGATAAAAAAAAAATCATTTTAAAGAAAAAAGATTTAGATAAATATCGCTCTGAAAGAGGTCAAAGAGGTTTTTTGTTGCCAAATAGATTTAAAAATATCAAAAATATAGAAGTGAATTCTTTTTGAACATTATTAATAAATTATTTTTTATTTTGTTTAAAAAGTTTTTTTTATTTTGAGGTTGATATGTTAGGAATTTTTCGTATTATTATTGTTATTTTATTTACTATTTTTGTTTCTATATTTGGTTTTTTTTATTGTTTATTTAATTTAAAAAAATCATCTCATGTAATGAAATTTAGCCGTTTATTTGGCAAGTTATCTTATGTTTTTGGAATTAAAATTATTGCACGTGTTCCTATTGAGGCAGAAAATTATGGTCCTAGTATTTATATTGGTAATCATCAAAATAATTATGATATGATAACTATGTCAAATGCGGTACAAGTAAATACTGTTACTGTTGGAAAAAAAAGTTTAGTACTAATTCCATTTTTTGGACAATTATATTGGTTATCTGGAAATATTTTGATTGATCGCTTTAATCGAACTAAATCTCATAATACAATTATAAAAATTGTAAATCAAATTAAAAAAAGAAAAATTTCTGTTTGGATATTTCCTGAAGGAACACGTAGTCGTGGACGTGGTTTATTACCTTTTAAAACAGGTGCATTTTATGCGGCTATTGCGGCTGGTGTCCCCATAGTTCCTGTTTGTTTATCAACAACAGAAGGACGAATTAAACTTAATCGTTTTAATAACGGTTTAGTAATTCTTGAAATGTTACCACCAATAGATACCAAAAAATATCATTTAAAAAATGTACGTGAACTAAAAAATTATTGTTATGATTTATTTAAAATGAATATTAAAAAATTAGATAAAGAAGTTAAAGAAAAAGAAAAAATAAAGAATATATTTTGAATAATTTTTTTAAAATTTTTATTTTGATATTTTTTATGTACTTAAAAGTTTTACAATAAAAATCTATAATTTTTATAAAGAATATTTTTTTTAAATATAAAAATATTTGGATTATTTATTAGAAAAAATTTTATTTTTTAATAAATTGTTTTTTAATTATTTTTTATTTGTAAAAGTTTTATAATTGAATTATAGTAAATTAATTTTTTATTCTTACATAAAATAAAATTTTTAATATATTTTAATAACTTTTTTCGAGTTATATGCAAAATATAATTTATAATAATATTTTGTATAAAAAATTTCATGATATAAAATTCAATATTTATTATTTATTTTTAGGTTTATTCATGAAAATCAGTTTAATTGCAGCAATGACATTAAATCAAGTAATTGGAGTAAATAATACTATTCCATGGTTTTTAGCAGATGATCTTGCATGGTTTAAGCATCATGCATTAAATAAGCCAATTATTATGGGACGTATAACTTATCAGTCTATAGGGGGGTGCCCACTACCTCAACGTTTAAATATTATTTTAAGTAATAGAAAAAACAATAAAAATGCTAAAAATCTGATTTGGGTAAATTCAGTTGAAGAAGCCTTAAAATCAACAGGAATAGCAAAAGAAGTTATGATTATAGGTGGTGGAAAAATTTATAAATTATTTTTTCCAATGGCAAATCGTCTGTATTTAACACATGTCAATGTAAAAATAAAAGGTGATACTTATTTTCCAAATTATCAATCTCATGAATGGAATGTAGTTTTTAGTGAAAATCATTTAGCAGATTTCAAAAATTCTTATGATTATAGATTTGAAATTTTAGAACGTCGTATTAAAAATCAATAATTTTTTGATTTTTTTATAAAAAATAAAATTTTGATAAAAAATATATTAATTTTATTTTTTTTGTTTTTTTTGAATAAATATTTTTTTATCTTCCCAACGCATTAAAGTTAGTTTTTTCCCCCAACAACATCCTGTATCGAGGCAGTATGTGTTCTTTGGGGTCCCCTTTCCTTCAAGTGCAGACCAATGACCAAAAATAATTGTATATTCTTTAGGTATTTTTCGCACTAAATTAAACCAGGGTTTTAAAGGAAATTTGGTTTTTTCCGGTGTACCTTTCCATTCTAAATTTAAGCGTCCATCAGGCCAACAATATCTCATACGTGTTAAAACATTAGTAGAAAAACATAAGCGAGACAGTCCTTTTAGTTTAGATGACCAAGTATTTGGTGTATTAACATACATTGATTGTAAAAATATAGGATATATATTGCTACTAAGTATTTTTTCTACTTCTTTGGCGCATATTATAGCAGTTTTTAAATCCCATTGTGGTGTAATTCCCGCGTGAGACATAATAATTTTTTTTTCATTATCAACTTGTAAGAGTGGTTGTTTTCTTAGCCAATTAATAAGTATTTCAGCATCAGGTGATAAAAGTATTTTTTTTAGTTTATCTTTTTGTTTGTGATGTCTAATTTTAGAATATATACTAATTAAATTAAGATCATGATTACCTAGCACTATTTTAGCTGATGTAGATATTTTTTTTATATAACGTAAAACTTTTAGAGAATCTGTTCCACGTGCAACTAGGTCACCTGTAATCCATAAAACATCTTTACTAGAATTGAATTTTACTTTTTTTAAAAGTTTTTTAAGTTCATAGTAGCAACCATGAATATCACCTACAAGATAAATAGACATATTTTTTGAATTAATTAATTTTTAAAATAAAAAATCAAATATAATATAAAAAAAATATTTGCTTATGTTTTATTTAAAATGGTAAATTTTTTATATTTTTAATCAAATTATTCATAAATATTTCTGTTATTTAATAAAAATATTTTTTAATAATATGGTTTTTGGAATTTTTTGATTATATATTTATGGATGAGAAATATATTTTTTTATAAAAAAATAGATATTTTTTTTAAAAAAGTTTTACATTAAATATTTCTCATCATTTTATTATATTTTTTTATTATTAGCAATAAAATTTGCTAATTCACAATATTTTTTAATTGAAATATTTTCAGCACGGTTTTCTGGATTAATATTTAATTTTTTAAAATCCTGAATAGTAAATATTTTTTGTAAACTATTTCTGATTATTTTTCGTCTTTGATTAAATGCTAATTTTGTAATAAAACTTAATATTTTTACGTTACAAATAGGATAATGTTTTTTTTTATGAGGAATTAGTCTAACAATACCTGATTCTACTTTTGGAATTGGTGTAAAAGATGAAGGTGATACTTTTAAAATATTTTCTATTTTACAAAAATATTGAGTCATGATACTTAGATGACCATATGTTTTCATATTTTTTTTTGTTACTAAACGGTTAACTACTTCTTTTTGTAGCATGAAGTACATATCAGTAATAGTATTAATGTAATTAAAAAGATGAAAAATTAAGGGGATTGAAATATTATAAGGCAAATTTCCTAATATCCTAATTTTTTTGCCTTTAGATTGAGAAAAAATACTAAAATCAATTTTCATAGCATCATTTTGTAAAATTGTTAATTTGTTTTTTAATTCTGGATGCATCATTAATCGAAAAGCTAAATTGCGATCTAATTCTATTACTGTGATATGTTTTACGTGTTTAATAAGAGGTAATGTTAAACTCCCTAAACCTGGACCAATTTCAATAATTTCTTGATTATTTTTTGGATTAAAAGATTTAATGATATTTTTAACAATAAAAGGATCAGTTAAAAAAAATTGGCCAAAACGTTTACGTGGAAAATGTCCTTGATAAATTTTTTTATTCATTTTTTTTTATTATTTTAATAGCTAATTTTAATGCACATATAAAGCTATTTATATTTGCTTTTTTAGTACCCGCTAATTCTATTGCTGTTCCATGATCTACTGATGTTCGTATAAAAGGTAATCCTAAAGTAATGTTAACAGCATGATTAAAAGATTTATTTTTTAATACAGGCAGACCTTGATCATGATACATGCTTAAAATTACGTCTGCTTTATTTAAATATTTTTCTTGAAATAAAGTATCTGCAGAAAAAGGACCATAAACTTTCAATCCTTCATAACGTAATTTTTTAATTAATGGAATTATAATTTCAATTTCTTCATTTCCAATATATCCATATTCTCCAGCATGAGGATTTAAGCCACATACATAAATCTTTGGTATTTGAATTTTAAATTTAGACTTCAATTCTTTATGTAAAATATAAATAGTTTCTTGTAATTTTTTAAAAGTAATTGCACGAGGTACTTCTTTAAGAGGTATATGAGTTGTTGCAAGAGCAATTTTTAATTTTTTTGTGGTTAGCATCATAACCACTTTTTTAACATTGCTTCTCTTAGCTAAGAATTCAGTATGTCCAGTAAATGCAATGCCTGCATCATTAATAATGGCTTTATGAATTGGACCAGTAACTAATCCAGAAAATTCGCCACTAATACAGCCATCACATGCTCGACGTAATGTTTCTATTACATAAATACTGTTTTTTTTGTCAAGTTGACCTGGTACCACAGGAACTGTTAATTTTATTGGTAAAACGGCTAATGTTTTAGCAGATTGTGTTTTATTTTTTAAATTTGGAGGATATATTTTTAATTTTAAATTTAATAATTTTGCACGAGATTTTAATAAATCTGGATCAGCACATACTACTAATTGCATTGGCCAGTTGTATTGAGCAATTTGTATTAAAATATCAGGACCTATTCCAGATGGTTCACCTGGAGTTATGATAATTCTATTAATGTTTTTTTTTGTAAAAATCATGTATATTACTGGTATTTATAATTTTTATGTAGGAGGATGCACGTTTTTCTTGCACCCAAATTTTTTCTTCTTCTTTAAATTTGCGATTAAATATTAAATAATATGCATTATTTTTCTTTATTTCCTCTGTTTTATCTACTTTTCGAAAATTTTTTAGTTGAATTAGGTGCCATCCAAAAGAAGATTTAATTGGTTGGCTTATTTGATTTTTTTTTAAATATATTAAATTATTTTGTATTTTTTGATCAAAAACATCACTTCTATTCCAATCAATTTCACCACCATATTTTGCTGAATTTAAATCGTCTGAATATTTTTTAGCTGCTTCTTGAAAATTTATTTTTTTATTTTCAATTTGTTGTTTTATATTTTTTATTTTTTTATAAGCTTGAAAGTTATCCATAATTGGTGAAATTTTAATTAAAATGTGTCTTATTTTTACTTCTTTTATATAAATAGGTATTTTTTTATTTTCTATGTTATTTATCTTTAAAATATGAAATCCAAGATTAGAGCGAATAGGACCAATTATATCATTTTTTTTTGCATTTTGAATATATTGCGCAAAATTACTTGGTAATTCTTTAATTTTATATGATTTTTTTTTTGGATATTTTAATATTTGATTATTAGCAGAATAAAGAAGCGCGAGTTTTTCAAAACTAATTCCATTTTTTAATTGTGCTATTATTTTTTTTACTTGATCTAATGCTATTAAATTTTTTTTATGATTTGTTTCGTTTTTTATGGGAATAAAAATATGACTGAAATCTACATTGTTTTCTTGGTTAATTGGTAAATTGATTTGTTTAGATAATGAATCTACTTCTTGTGGTAAAATAATAATTCGTTTGCTAACTTCATGATTGCGTACTTTATTAATCATCATTTTTTGACGAATCTTATTGCGATAAGAATCGAAATTAATATTATCTATTGCTAATTTTTCTTTTAATTCATTAATTTTTAGTCCATTTTTTTCTGCAAAATTAGAAATAGTCACATCTATTTCTTCTTCAGGTATTTGGATGTTCATTTTTTTTGCTATTTGTAATATAATGTTATCTAAAATTAAATTCTCTAATATTTGATGGCGTATTTTTTTTATTTCTTCTTTTTGATTTGTGTCGATTTTTATTGTATTTAGAATATGACTAATATCACTTTCTAGTATGACTTCGTCATTAACAATAGCTGTTATTTGATTTATTAATTCTATCGCTGTTGAAGTGGTACTCATTGTGTATAATAAGCTAATAATTATTAGTTTCCAACTATTCATAAAAGTTTTTTGTTTTTTAGTTTTTTATTGTATTTTCCATTTCTTCTTAATTTAGAAAATATTATTTTTTTTTAGAAGATTGGTTGATAAGGTATAATGTTATTAGCTAATATATCTTGAATATCAAAATTATCATGATTATTTAAACCTCTTAGTTCCAGATTAAATGATAATTGATTATCATAGTTATTAAGAGGTGTTTGTTTCTTCCAATCAATAATTTTTCTTTCATATCCAATATTTATGGACCAACAACACGTATTATATTCTAAACCAATTAATTGATTAATTGGTTGATTATTTTTCATATTTAAATAGTATGAGCTTATAAATTTCCAATGATAACCTAATGGCCAGCTGATTACGGCCCCTATTTGAGAGATTCCATTTTGAAGATTTAACATGTTTTTATAAGTTTTTTTAATATACTGATTGTCGACAAAACGATAGTTTATTTGTATTAAATGATTTCTATTTATTTGATATTCTGTAGCAATATTACCAATAGTAATTTCATTTAAACGCTTATCATATTGAAAACTACCATATAATTTCCAATGGTTTTCTAATTGAATATAAAGATCACCTGCCCATAATAATGAACCTATATTATTTTTATTTTTGATGTTTAAGTTAAAATTTTCAATTTTAGAAGGTTTAAAAAAATATTTTTGTCCAATAGAAAAATTAAAACTTTCAATAAATTTTTCATTATAAATACGAGTGGTGATCCCAGTAATTAATTGATTAGTATCATTAATACGATCCAGTCCGGTATATGTTTTTTTTTGAAATAAACTATAATAATCGTTTTCCAGTAAAATTGAATCGTAATTATTAATATTACTTTGATTGCGATAAGGAACATAAGAATATTGTATTCTAGGTTCTAGTGTTTGTATGTAATATTTATTACTTAATAAGTTTCGCGAAAAAATCAATTTTGCATCACTATTTAAAGTAGGTAAAATACGAGTAAAATGCTTTTGAAAATTTTTATTATCTAGATTATATGATATATCTTGATCATAATATGTAGCCATAATTTTTATGCTATTATCGATCTGTATAAAATTATTTGATAATGGTATATTTAATTCTGGTTCGATATGTAAGCGTATTGTATTTTGATTTTTATCATTACTATTACCAGTATTACTGATATAAGTAGCTTGTGCATAGGTTTTAAAAGCCAGTGAACCAACATTATATTTATAATAGTAAAAATCTAATTTTGGTTCTATTTTAGAATATTTATTTTTTAATAAATTGTCAATAGCATAAAAATGCTTATATGTAAAAGTTGTATTCCAATCAGGTTGTCTATAACTAATGCTAAATTTTTGGTTTTCATAATCTATAGAGTTTTTATTATATTTATTTATAAAACTTTTAAAATCATTATTTTTTTTATAATTTGCATCAAATCGCCATTTATTATAAAATATACCAGAATGTTGCCAATCAAAATTCCAGGGATAATTTTTTAATATTTTTTTAGTTATTTTATTATTGTTATGTTTATTACTTTTGCTAAACCAATCTAGTTTAATAGTTCCTTTACCAAAATTTGTTAAATAACGCAATTCATTATTTATGTTAACTTCATGAGAAGTCATAAATTTTGGTGTAACAGTTATATCATAATTAGAAGCAATATTCCAGTAAAAAGGTATTTTAAAAGATAATCCTAATTTTTTTGAATAAGTAATATTAGGTAATAAAAATCCGGTACGGCGTTTATTTCCAATTGGTAAAACTAAATAAGGACTATAAAAAATTGGAATGTCAGAAATAAAAAAATTAGCATGTTGTATTTGAAGAATTTGTTTTTCACGATCCACAACAATCTTTGAACCAATTAAACTCCAGCTATTTCTTTTTTTGGGACAGGAGGTAAATGTACCTTTCTCTAAAATTGTATAACGATGGTTTTCACGTAATTGTATTTTATTAGCATAACCATGGCCTTGTTGCCCGATCATGAAGTAATTGCTTTTTTCAAAATCTATATCTTTGTTATCTAGATTTATAATAGCTTTGTCTCCTTTTAGCAGGATTTGTGAATCATCATAATTTACATTACTTGTTGCGATTATCTTGCCTAGTATTTTTTTATTAATATTTTTTTTTTGTATTAATTCAACTTTGTCTGCAATAAGTTTTTGATTACCTTGTTGAATTTTTACATTACCTTTGTATTCTATAAAATTAGGATATGAAGAAGTAATTTTTTTTGCAGTAATATAAATAGGTATATTTAAAAAATCATCTTTGATAAATGACTGATTATTTACATTTGATTTTATCAAACATTGTTCTTTTAAATTTGCTTTAGATTGTTGACTGTAAATAGTAATATGCATAATACTAATAATTACTATGAAGTAATTATTTTTTATTATTTTTTTTCTTATTTTTTTTATCGAAATTGTCATTGTAATAAAATTTTTGTTATTAATTTTCTTGTTTATTTTAAAATCTTCAGTACTGTATTTTTTATAATCTGCGCACAAAGTAAAATGAATAGTATGATATATAAGATTATATACTCTGAATATTAAGGAATTAAGAAATTTATGAAGTATTTTGGAAAAATTATTGGTATTATGATGGGGATTATCTTTTGTACTCATATTTTAGGTGTTATTATTGGTTTTTTAATTGGTCATTTATATGATAAAGCTTTAGAAAAAAAAAGTTTAGATGCATTAGATTCTAAAGAAAAATTTCGATTAATTTTTTTTAAAAGTACATTTCAAATTTTAGGTCATTTAACAAAAGCAAAAGGTAGAATTACTGAATTAGATATAAAATTAGCGACAAATTTAATGGATAAAATGCAATTATATGGCAATTCTAGAATTTTATCTATAAATGCTTTTCGAGAAGGAAAAGAAAAAACATTTCCAATAAGAAAAACATTAAAAAAATTACGTCTTGCTTGTTTTGGTAGATTTGATCTTATTAAAATGTTTTTAGAAATTCAAATACAAGCTGCTTTTTCTGATGGCTATTTACATCCTAATGAAAGAAAGATGCTATTTATTATAGCAGAAGAATTAGGGATTTCTCATCAGAAATTTGTAGAATTTTTAAATATAATGGAAGGTAATCAAAAATGTAATAAAAATTATTATAATTCAAATTACTATGAAAAAACAACACAAAAAAGAATTTTTGAAAATGCTTGTAAAGTTTTAGGGGTAAGAATGAATGATGATTATGTTAAAGTTAAGCGTGCTTATCTTAAATTGATGAGCAAACATCACCCTGATAAGTTAATTGCCAAAGGTTTGCCAAAAGAAATGATTGAAATTGCTAAACAAAAAGCACAATCAATTCAATCCGCGTATGATTTTATAAAAAAAGTAAAGCATTTTAAATAATAAAAATACAATTTCACTGTTTTGTAATTAATTATATGATTTTTTATAAAAATATTTATTTTAAACTTTTTTAATTATAAACATTTTTAATTAAAAAAATATTTATTTAATATATATAATTAAAGTTAAAAATTGTTTTTTATGTTTTGCATATACTTATTAATATATTATTTTTTATCAAATGAATTATTTTTAATTATTGATAAATCAAACTTTGATAATCATATATCAAAGGTATTTTTATTAAACATCACTTTTTATTATTTATTAAATATTTTTAATTATTTTTTATTTAATTATTTATGATGACCATCATAAATAATTTTTCCATTTGATATAATAATAGATCTATTTGTTATTTTTACAGTATCTTCTAAATTATGAGAAACAATAAGTAAAGTTAATTGTTTTTCATCACATATTTGTTTTAATAAAACTAACATTTCATTACGCAATATAGGATCTAACGCAGAAAAAGGTTCATCTAAAAGCAAAATTGGTTTGTGACGAATCAAACAACGTGCCAATGCAGTTCTTTGTCTTTGACCTCCTGATATTTGTCCAGGTAAGCGTGTTAAGCAATTTTGTAAAGAAACTTTTTCTATAATTTTTTTAATTATATCATATTGATTTTTATTTAAAGATAAACTTGGCTCAATCCCTAAAGCAATATTTTGCCAAACGGTTAAATGAGCAAAAAGGTTATTTTCTTGAAAAAGAATAGAGACGGGTCGCATTTCTGGTGGGATATAAGTGCATTTTTTTTTATTAAGCCAAATTTCACCTTTTTTTGAAAATTGGAACCCTGCAATTAAATTTAGTAAAGTACTTTTTCCTGCCCCGCTCCCCCCTAAAATAGCTACCTTTTCTCCTTGATTTATTTTAAAATTAAACTCCATATTTAGGCTTTCATAACAATAAAAAAGTTGATCTATTTTAATCATATTTTTTGTTTTCCAGACCATTTTTTGATAAAATACATATATTAAAGCATAAAAATAAGAGTACTAGTGCAGTAACTGCAGCATCTTTATTAAGATAAGCAGACAATTGTTCATAAAGATAATGAGGTAAAGTGTGAAAATTTTCATTGCCAAATAATGCAATGATACCAAAATCTCCTATTGATAATATACAAGAAAAAGCAAAAGCTTGTCTTATTGTATGTTTAAGTGCTTTTAATTCAATTATGCGCAATCTATTAATATTTCTAATATTTAATGAGATACATAATATATTATAACGTTCAGCTAAGTCATACATAGGGTTTTCTAATACTTTTAAAGAATAAGGAATAGACATTAAAGCGTTAGTAAAAATTATTAAGATATATGGAAAATAATTAAAATTAAACGTATCATGGAATAATAAAAAAAGACCAGTCGTTAAAACTATGCTTGGAATTGCAAGGATTAATAATCCACTGATTGTCATAATTTTATAAAGTTTAATAGAGTGTCTTAAACGTAATTCACGGGTACTCCACAATATCATCATGGTAAAAAGAATACAAAGGAATCCGGCATTAATAGCTATAAACATTGAATTAGCAAATGCTTTCCATAATTCAGGTTGTTTTAATGTATGTAAAGTTATAGATTTTATACCATCTATAAAAATTCCTAACAAAGGTGTAATTAGAAATAATATTGTAATACTAATTAAAAAAGTATCCCATATTTTTTTAATTTTGTTATCATATGTATTTATCCAGCAAAAATTTTGAGTGTTTCCTACAGAAAAAAAGATATTAAACTTTTGAGCAAATAATATAAGACTTAAACAAAAAAATATTTGTATAATAGAAAGAAAAGCAGCTTGATTTAGATTAAAATCATAACTTAATGATTGATAAATAGCTAATTCGATTGTAGTGGCTGCTGGTCCTCCTCCAAGTGTAAGAGCAGTAGAAAAACTTGAGAAACATAGCATAAAAATTAAAGAAAATGTAGGTAAGATTTGTCGCTTAAAATATGGCCATTCAACAATGCGTAAATATTGCCAATTAGTCATACCCAGTTGCGCAGCAAGTTGACGTTGTTCAATTGGAATATTTTCTAAGGTTTGTAGCAACATGTGTATAGCTAATGGTAAGTTAAAAAAAATATGCGCTAATAAAATTCCTTTTAATCCATAAGGAGTAAATTGATAATTAATTCCTAATAATTGACAAAATTGTGCAATCCATCCCATACGACCGTATATTGTTAATAATCCAAAAATAGCAACTAGTACTGGCAATGCAAATGTTATAGAGCATAACCGTAAGAAAAGTGTACGAAATGGAAAATATCGTCTGAAAAGACTTTTTGCTATAAATATAGCAGGAATAACTGATAAAAATGTAGATAGAAATGCTTGAAAAAAAGTAAAAATAATGACATACCATAAGTAGGTATCATGAATAAATTCTTTAAAAACTATTTTAGGTACATGTAATAACAAAGTACTAAAAATTATGATAAGAATGCTTATAAAAAAACAACAAACAATTATACCAGGCCACAATGAATTTAATATTAATGAATGACGGCATTTTGCCATAAATAGATCCACTTATTGCGATATTGGTTAATAATTTCTGCATTAAATTGCAATGTTTTTTTTGGCATTTGTATTTTTTTATAAACTTCTGGTAATGGTATGTTGGTAGCTGGATACAACCAATTAGTTGTAGGTAATATTGTTTGGAATGCTGGGGATAACATAAATTGTAAAAATTTTTTAGCTAGTTTAGGATTATGAGCATTGGCTAATTGTGCAGCAACTTCAATTTGTAAATAGTGACCTTCATCAAAAATTGCTGCTGTATAATTATTTTTTTGATCGTGTAATAAATGATAAGCTGGTGAAGAAGTATAACTAAGTACAAAATCACATTCACCTTTTAAGAAAAGTCCATAAGCTGTACTCCAATTTTTAGTAACAGTTAAAGTTTTTTTTTCTATTTTTTTCCATACTTCAACGCTTTGATCTTTATAAATTTTTTGTATCCAAAGTAGTAAACCTAATCCTGGAGTACTGGTACGAGGATCTTGATAAATAATTTTCCAGGTTTTTTGTTTATTAATTAATTCATCAAAGTTTTTTGGTGCTTCAGTGATTTTATTTTTGTCATAAATAAAAGCAAAATAACCATAATCGTAAGGTATAAAAATATTGTCATTAAATTTTATTGGTAAATTTAATTGACTTGTATCAATGTTGTGTTGAGCAAATAAATCACTTTTTCTAGCAATGTCAATTAAATTATTATCTAGTCCAAGTATAATATCTGCTTTGGTTTTTTTCTTTTCGATTTTTAATCGATTTAATAAGGTTATTCCATTATTTAACCCAACAAATTTTACTATACAGTTACATTCTTTTTCAAAAGCAGATTTTATTTTTGGTCCTGGCCCCCATTTTGTAATAAAAGAATTATAAGTATAAATTGTTAATATATCTTTTTTTTGTAATGCGGTTGTTTGAAAAGATATACAGATAATTATAATTATTGTTAAAAGTAATTTTTTCAATAATAAATACTCTTTTTTTTAGGATAGAAAAATATTGTTAAAAACATAAAAAAAATAATAATAAATACTAAACATATTTTTTAATATATATATTATAATTATTTAATGATTATTTTTTAATTTTATTAAAAATTTTTATAACATATTAAGAGACTTATTACAAAGTAAATATAAAGTTTTTTTATTATAAAATATATATTTTACGTAAATTTATTATAAAATAATATAAAGATAATTTTTTTTACTAGAGGTATTTTAAATTTAGAGGTATTTTAATGGTTGATAATAATATTTATCGGTTAAATGTAGGAATTGTAATTTGTAATCATCAAAGACAGGTATTATGGGCTCGTCGATGTGGACAAGATTCATGGCAATTTCCTCAGGGAGGAATTAATCCTAAGGAATCACCAGAAGAAGCAATGTATCGAGAATTATTTGAAGAAGTAGGTTTAGATCGTAATGACGTTAAAATATTGGCATTTACTCGTTATTGGGTTCGTTATAAATTACCTAAAAATTTGGTACGTTGGAATGCGAAGCCAGTTTGTATTGGACAAAAACAACGTTGGTTTTTGTTACAATTAGTGTGTAATGAACATAATATTGATGTTAAAAAAAATAAGATCCCTGAATTTGATAAATGGCGTTGGGTAAACTATTGGTATCCTGTACGCCAAGTTGTTTTTTTTAAACTCGATGTTTATAGACGTGTTATGAAAGAATTTGCTCCTATTGTTATGTCAATTTTATAATACAAATAAAAATAATAATAAAAATTTATTTAAAAATTTTATTTTTTGTTTATAAAAAAATAAAATAATGTATTAAAAATTGATTTGTATTTGTAACATATTTTTTTTATGAAAATAAAGTAATAATTATTTAATTATTGTATGTAATAATCAGTTTAATTTGATAGTTAATAAAATTATTAATTGATGACATAAAAAGGTAATATAAAACTGTTATTAGTTTTTTTATTTGATTTTTTATAAAAAAATAGAGATTTTAGATAATGAATACATCAATAATTATTCTTAATCTTAATCCTGTTATTATATCTATTGGTCCAATAAAATTTTATTGGTACGGTATGATGTATCTAATAGGATTTGTTTTTGCAATGTGGTTAGCAAAACGGATGGCTAATAAAAAAAATAGCGGGTGGACAAAAATTGAAGTTGAAAATTTATTATATTTTAGTTTTTTTGGTGTTATTATAGGTGGTCGTTTAGGTTATGTTTTGTTTTATAATTTTTCGATATTTTTAAGTGATCCTTTTTATTTTTTTAAACTGTGGAATGGAGGAATGTCTTTTCATGGTGGTTTAATAGGCGTTATATGTACAATGTTTTGGTATGCATATAAAACTCGACGTAATTTTTTTGTAGTTGCAGATTTTATGGCTCCATTAATCCCATTTGGATTAGGAGTAGGGCGTATTGGAAATTTTATTAATGGAGAATTATGGGGACGTGTTACATTAAAAACTCCTTGGGCTATGTTATTTCCAGGATCACATAACAATGATATACAGATTGTTAATCAAAATCCTAATTTGCTTCCTATTTTAAAAAGGTATGGTGGATTGTTACCTAGACATCCTTCTCAGCTTTATGAGATGTTTTTAGAAGGAATTATTTTATTTATAATTTTAAATTTATTTATTTATAAATCAAGACCAAAAGGTAGTGTATCAGGATTATTTTTAATTGTTTATGGAATTTTTCGTATTTTTGTTGAATTTTTTCGTGAGCCTGATTTTCAATTAGGACTTTTTTTTGGCATGAGTATGGGTCAAATTTTATCATTACCTATGATTATTTTTGGTATTTTTATAATAAAATATACATATAAATTAAGAAAATAATAATATTATTTATAGTTTAATAATAGTATTTTTTATCAGTGAATAAAAATGTATCAATATTTAAATTTATGTAAACGTATTATCAATGAAGGTTATTGGATTGAAAATAAACGTACTGGTTCGCGATGCCTAACTGTTATTAATGTTGATTTTGAATATGATGTTGCTAATAATGAATTTCCTTTAATTACTACTCGAAAAAGTTTTTATAAATCTGCTATTTCTGAACTATTAGGGTATATAAGAGGGTATTGTAGTGCTTCACAATTTAGAGATCTTGGTTGCAATACATGGAATGCAAATGCAAATAAAAATTTAGAATGGATTAATAACCCGAATCGTAAAGGAATAGATGATATGGGTAGAGTATATGGGGTTCAAGGAAGGTCATGGAGGCGTTTAGATGGAACTTGCTTAGATCAATTAAAGAAAGTTGTTAATAATCTTTCTGTTGGAATTGATGATCGTGCAGAAATAATAACTTTTTATAATCCTGGTGAGTTTGAATTGGGTTGTTTACGTCCTTGTATGCATACCCATACTTTTTCGATTTTAGGGGATAAATTGTATTTAACTTCATATCAACGAAGTTGTGATGTAGCTTTAGGTTTAAATTTTAATCAAATTCAATGTTTTGTTTTATTAGCATTAATTGCTCAAATAACTGGATATAAAGTAGGTAAGGCATATCATAAAATAGTTAATGCGCATATTTATGAAAATCAACTTTCTATAATGTGTGATATTCAATTAAAGCGTACTCCTTATCATTTACCTAAGCTTATGATTAATCCTGATATTAAAAAATTAAAGGATATTGAAACGTGGGTTACCAGTAATGATTTTTTGGTGATTGATTATCAATATCATAATGCAATTAAGTATCCATTTACCATATAGTAAATAATAATTTTTTGTTTTTTAAAATTTTAATAATTTTATTAAATTATCATGTTTAGAAATAGTATAAAAAATATTTTTATAATTTATAATATCAATTTGTATTTTATATCCAATTATTAGAATATTCTTTTAAAGAAATATTATTTTTTAATTTAATTGTTTATAAAAAATATTTTAATATATTAAGTTAATTTTTAAAGAGATATAATGCTGAACATTTATCATTCTAATAAATTAAAAATTCATGTAGAAATTATTGCCAAATTAATACAAAAAAAACCTTTAAGTGATCCATTTGAAAAAGAAATTATTGTAGTTCAAACTTCAAATATTTCAAATTGGCTACAAATAGAACTTGCAAAAAAATTAGATATTGTAGCTAATATTTCTTTTCTTTTACCCTCTGCTTTTTTTTATAAAATGTTTTCTCGTATATTATGTAATATTGCAGAAGAAAGTATTTTTAATAAAAGAACAATGATTTGGAAAGTAATGCAAATTTTACCTTCATTAATAGATTTACCTGTATTTAAATTATTGAAGGAATATCTAAAAAAAGATCTAAACAAACGCAAATTATATCAATTATCATTTCAAATTTCTGATATATTTAAGCAATATTTAATTTACCGTCCAGAATGGTTAGAAAAATGGCATAATGGACAATTAGTACAAGGTTTAAGTGATCATCAAGTATGGCAAAAAGAGTTATGGTTAGCATTAATTCAATATAGTAAAAAAGTTAGTTATCCTAAAGTTTATAAAGAAAATTTTTATTATGAATTTTTAAAATTTTTATATTTAAAAATGTTTTCAGATATTCAATTTCCAAAACGTTTGTTTATTTTTGGTATTTCCATATTACCGCCTATTTATATAAAAATATTACATGCTCTTGCAGAGCATATGAATATTTATTTAATAAATTTTAATCCTTGTCGTAATTATTGTATTAATACTTATTGGTATTCTAATATTAAAAAATTTCAAGAAAAAAAATCAAAAAAATATGATAATAAACATCAAATTTCATATTTTTTCAATAAAAATTTATTGGATGCATCATCTTATCAATCATTAATGATAAATCCCTTGTTGTTTTCTTGGGGAACATCAGGTAGAGATTATTTTTATTTTCTTTCTCAGTTAGATCAAGTACATGAAGTAGCTGCTTTTGTAGATATATCTGGTAATTCTTTGTTACATCAAATTCAGAGGGATATTTTAGATTTTAAAAATTATACTCAATTAGGTTTAACACCGGAGACTTTTAAAAATAGTTCTTTAAAAAGAAGATTAAGTAAAAAAGATAAATCAATAACATTTCATGCATGTCATAGTATAAAAAGAGAAGTTGAAATACTTCAAGATTATTTGCTTGATTTATTTGAAAAGGACTCAAAATTAAGACCAAAAGATATTATTGTTATGGTTAATAATATAGATGATTATGCTCCTTATATACCAGCAGTTTTTACTTATGTATCTCAAGAACGTCGTTTGCCTATTTTGATTTCTGGTAAAAAAACAAAAGAAATGGATTCTATTTTTAAAGTTTTCTTATTTTTTCTTGATTTACCTAAAATCAGGTTTACTGCAAAAGAAGTACTAAATTTATTAGAATTACCTGCAGTAGCTTCTAAATTTTCTATTGATAATAAAGAATTAGATTCTTTACGTCAATGGGTTAAGGAATCAGGTATTTGTTGGGGTATTAATGATGAAAATATAGAGATTTTAAAACTACCAATAACAGGTAAAAATACTTGGGATTTTGGTTTAAAAAGAATGCTTTTAGGTTATGCTATGGATAGTAAATTAGGAATTTGGGATGATATTTTACCTTATAATGAATGCAAGGGTTTAGCTGCAGAATTAGTTGGAAAATTAGCTAAATTTATTGATTTATTATGGAAATGGAGAAATATTCTTAATCAAGAGAGAAAATTATTAGCTTGGCTTCCATTATGTAAATGTTTATTAGATTCTTTTTTTTATTTTGATAAAAAAAATGAGTCTGCATGTATTTTTTTATTACAAAAATGGCATGAAGTTCTTAAAATTGGAATATCTGCAAAATATAAAAATGTTATTCCTATATCTATTATTCGTGATGAATTTTTTATGATTTTTAATGATAAAAAAAAGAATCAATGTTCTTTTTCTGGTGAAATAAATTTTTGTAATTTCATGCCTATTTGTTCTGTTCCCTTTAAAGTAGTTTGTTTATTAGGTATGAATGAAAAAGTATATCCACGTTCAATAGAATCTGTAGGTTTTAATTTAATTGAAGAAAAACCAAAATATGGAGATAAAACATATCGAAATAATGATTATTATTTATTTTTAGAAGTTTTAAATTCAACTTCTAAATGTTTATATTTAAGTTATATTGGTTATGCGATACATGATAATCAAATTTATAATCCTTCAATTTTGTTAAGCGAATTACTGGAATATATTAGTTATAGTTTTTGTTTAAAAGGTGATGAGCATTTAAACGTTGATGAAAGTGCTAAAAAAATACAAGAACATTTGCTTATTAAGCATACTAGAGTTCCTTTTGCTATAGAAAATTATTCCCCGATTAGTGTTCATCAAAGTTTTGCAGATGAATGGTTATCTGTAGTAAAAAAAGAAGGTAATGCAGAGTCGATTTTTTGTACGGGGTTATTTCCAAAAATAGAAATTTATAATGAAATTTTGTTAGAAGAATTATTATTTTTTTATCGAAATCCTATTTCTGCTTTTTTTAAGAAAAGATTAAAAATTAATTTTTTAAATGAAGTTATTCGATTACCAGAAGAAGAACCTTTTTTATTAAATAATTTAGAAAAATATAAACTTAATCAGTTTTTGCTTAATGCTATTCTTAATGAAGAACAATTAGAAGTTTTATTTCCATTTTTTTTTGCAACTGGTAAATTACCATCTAAAAATTTTGCGCGTATTTATTGGGAAAAAGAAATAAAAAATATGCAACTGTTAGTTAATAAAATAAAAATGTATCGTGGAAAATCTTTTAATAATTTTTTTGTGGAATCTTTTAAAAAAAATGATTTAATTGGAGAATTAAAAAATATTCAAACAAACGGAATAATTCGTTATCGACCTGCTAAGTTAACAGTTATTGATGGATTATCATTGTGGATAGAACATTTAGTTTTTTGTATAAAATTTGATTTTGGACAAAGTTATTTTTTTGGTACAAATAATACTGAATGGTGTTTTAATACGGTAAATAAATCTCAAGCAAAAATATATTTGCAACAATTAATTAATGGTTATAAAGAAGGCATAAATAAACCATTACCACTTTTATTAAAAAGTGGTTGGCAATGGTTAATGCTTTGTTATGATAAAAAAAATAATCAATTTAATTTTGAATTAGATGTTATTTTAAAAAAAGCAAATACACAACTTATAAAATCTTTAGAAGGTACTTATAATCAATTAGGAGAAATGCAAAATATTTATATTAAACGTGTTTTTACTAAAATTGATTGTAATTTGTTAGATGAAATAAAAAAAAATACTTTACTTTATTTATTACCAATGGCAATTTTTTTAAAAAATAAAAATATATCTCATTATATATAATTGAATTTTTTTAAAAAAATAATATGCATATAAATATACTTTATAAAATTTTAAAAAATAAAACATATAATTAAAAAAATCAAATTTTTCTAGTTTTATAAATTATTTAATTTTTATTTTAACGTAAAATTGTATAAATTTTATAATTACAATTTATTAGCTTTATTGATTATTTTGATAAAATACTATTAAAAAAAGTTTATTCATATTTTTTATAAATTTATTTTTTAATAAAAATTAATAATTAGCAATTATATAAAATTAAATAATAAAATTACCTAATATTGATTATTTATTTAAATCAGATATTTTTTAATTTTAGAAGTGTTTTTATATTATTTTTATTTTAATTAAAATTTTTTATAAAATATATAATTAAAAATAATATAATATTATATTATTAATATTTGTATATTTTTTTTATTATCTATTTTAAATAAATATTTAAAAAATATATATTTAAACAATATTTACAGAAAAGATTTTAAAATTTGTTTAATTATATTAATAAAGTATTAATTATTATATTAATAAAGTATTACTTAAAATATGGTATTATAAAATTTCTTGTTTTTTTGAAGAAATGATAAGTATATTTATTATAAATTTAAAATTTTGATAATTTTATTCAAATTATATTTAAATTTATAAAAAAATATTGAATAGAGAAAATAAAAATGAGAAATAAAAAAATAAATATTTTTCAGTTAAATCCTTATGATTTACCTCTTTATGGTCAAAGACTTATAGAATCTTCAGCTGGAACGGGAAAAACTTATACTATAGCTTTACTTTATTTAAGGTTATTATTAAAAATTGGAAAAAAAAATTCTTTTTTTAGAAGATTAAATGTTAAAGAAATTTTAGTGTTGACTTTTACTGAAGCGGCAACAAATGAATTACGAGCACGCATTCGTTATAATATTTCTCAGATGAGAATTGCTTGTATCAGAAATGGATTTGGTTTTTCAAAAAAATCAATATATAGAATCTTACTTTTTTCTATTACAGATAAAAATTTAGCTGCTAAATGGTTATTGTCTGCTGAACAGCAGATGGATGAAGCAGCAATTTATACAATACATGGATTTTGTAAAAAAATATTATCACATAATGCGCTTGAATCAAAAATGTTATTTAGGCAATCAATAATAAAAAATGAATCTTTTTTGCAAAGACAGGCTTGTGCTGATTTTTGGCGATCTAATTGTTATCC
Source organism: Arsenophonus sp. (assembly GCA_031446105.1). GTDB lineage: Bacteria > Pseudomonadota > Gammaproteobacteria > Enterobacterales > Enterobacteriaceae > Arsenophonus. The sequence continues at coordinate 381,454 of CP132907.1, read as the reverse complement.
ATTAAAGTATGATGTATCAAAAATTATTGCAAATGAATGGAGTGGTCCAGAAGCACTTTTAGATGAAATTAAGCCTTATTTACAAGGAGAAATACCTGTTTTTTTAAATCAATCAATTAAATTTCAATCAATTAGTAAGTGTCATAAGAAAATAATTAGTAATATTAATATAATAAAAAAAATATGGATTTTGCATTTTAATGATTTTTTTTGTTTGATTATGAATTCAGGAATTAATAAGCGGAGTTATAATCGTCGTAATTTATTAATTTGGATAGATGCAGTTACTAAGTGGGCACAATCAAGTACAATAGATTATAAAATACCAAAAGAATTAATTCGCTTTTCTCAATCAGAATTAATCAATAAAACATATATTGACAATGAAATACCAAAACATAAGGTTTTTTCTTCTATTGATAATTTTTTAAAGAAATCTAATACATTACGCAATATTTTTTTTTCAAAAGCTATTATTGATGTTCGTAAAATTCTTTTAAAGGAAAAAATAAAAAATGAAAAAATAGGATTTGATGATTTATTAGATAAATTAGAACATGCATTAGATACAAAAAATAGTAAACGCTTAAAAAATATAATTCGCAATTGTTATCCGGTAGTAATGATAGATGAATATCAAGATACGGATTCAAAGCAAAATAAAATTTTTGAAAGTATTTATGATGGATCTAAATATTCCGGTATATTTTTAATAGGAGATCCCAAACAGGCTATTTATGCTTTTCGTGGTGCTGATATTTTTAGTTATATAAAAGCTAAAAATAAGATTCAATCACATTATAGATTAGATACTAATTGGCGTTCTTCATCCAATATGGTAGAAGCGATCAATCATTTATTTAGTCGTGTTAAAAATCCATTTATATTTAAACAAATACCATTTTATGCAGTTAATTCAGGTTATTTTAATGAAAATTTAGGTTTTATTCATCAAAAAAAACCAGTTTCAGCATTAAATTTTAACTATCTTGATAAAGATCAAGTTTCAATAACTGAATATCAAAAAATAATGGCATATCAGTGTGCCAGTCAAATTTATTTTTGGTTAAAAGGAGGAGATGATGGAACTACATGGTTATACAAAAACGATCAGAAAAAATTATTAACTGCTTCTGATATTATGATATTAGTAAGAAATAGTTATGAATCAAAAATCATACAAGAAGAATTGCGTAAATTTAATATTTCATCGGTTTTTCTTTCTAATTATGAAAGCGTTTTTTCTACTGCTGAAGCACTTGATATATTATGGTTATTACAAGCAGTTCTTTCACCTGAAAGAGAAAAAAATCTTCGACGTGCTTTAGCGACAGCTTTAATAGGTTTAAATGCAGAAGAAATTGAAGAATTAAGCAAAAATGACAATCAGTTAGAAATATGGATAAAAGAATTTCATCATTATTTATTAATTTGGGAACGTTATGGTATTTTAGCAATGTTTAAAGATATGATCAGTAATCAACGTATAGCTAAAAACTTATTAAAAGATACTGTAAACGGAGAAAGGCGTTTAATAGATGTGATGCATTTATTTGAATTATTACAAGAATCTGAATCAGAATTTCATAATAAACATGCTACTATTAGTTGGTTAGCGCAACAAATTGATAAACCTGATCCATTATTAGAAAATCAACAAAGGCGTGTAGAAAGTAATATAAATTTTGTTTCTATTAGTACAATTCATAAATCTAAAGGTTTGGAATATCCAATCGTTTGGTTACCTTTTATATGTAAATTTTCACAAAAAAAATTAGCAATTTTTCATGAAAGAAAAAAATTTCAAATATGTTTGGATCTTACAGATAATTTGAAAAATCTTAAATTAGCTGATGAAGAACGTTTAGCAGAAGATTTGCGTCTTTTATATGTTGCGTTAACACGTGCAATTTATCATTGTAGTGTTGGTGTAGCACCATTATGTAAAAAACGCCATAATGAAAAGATTTTTTATGATACTGTTTTACATAAAAGTGCATTAGGTTATTTATTACAAAAAGGAAAAAAAGGTAGTTCGGCTTTATTATTGAATACTTTAAAATCTTTGATTAATAAAGATATTGGTATTACATTAGTTAATAATATCAATACATTTTCTTCTTATTGTAAAAAAAATAGAACTATAAAATTATTGGCTAAAAAATTTTCAGGAAAGATTAATGATATATGGCGAGTAACTAGTTATTCAGAATTAAAGAAAAATGATATTTCTACATTATCAAATAAAGTGATGAATACTAATTTAAATTTTGATATAAATTTAAAGACGTTAAATTTTAAATTTAAAAATTATCAATACAGTCATAATTTTTTATATCAAAAAGAAAAATCTAAAAAAAGTGTTCATACTTTTCCAAAAGGAGTGATAGCTGGAAATTTTTTACATTCAATATTAGAATTATTACCGTTTAATAAAGATCCTAAAAAATCTTGGCTAATAGAACGATTAGAAGAATTTGGTTTCTCTTCTGAGTGGGCATCTATGCTTAAAATTTGGTTACTTAATATTTTTAATGCACCTTTGCTGGAAAATGATTTTAGGTTATCAAATATTATTTCTAAATATCGATTAAATGAAATGAAATTTTGTTTTTCAATAAAAAAAATATTATGTCCATCATTATTGGATAATCTTGCACATCGATATGATTTTTTATCTAAAAATTCTCCTCCTTTAAACTTTGAACAAGTACAAGGATTTTTACAAGGTTATATTGATTTGATTGTTTTTTGGAAAAAAAAATATTATCTAATTGATTATAAATCAAATTGGTTAGGAGAAGGTTCTTTTTCGTATAATCAGCAGGCAATAAAACATGCTATGATTTATAATAGATATGATTTACAATATCAATTGTATACTTTAGCTATTCATCGTTATTTGCGTACTCGTTTACCTAATTATAATTATCAGAAACATTTTGGTGGAGTTATATATATATTTTTGCGTGGTATTGATAATAAAAATTCTCATGGGTATGGTATTTATTATAATCTTCCTGTTTATGCATTTATTAATAGTTTAGATCAATTATTTAGTAATTAATAAAAAAATATATGATTAATTTACTACAAAAAGCTTGTGAATTGAATTTGTTAAGTTATTTAGACATACGATTTGCAATGAATTTAACAAAAGAAAAAAATCCATTATTATTATTAATATTTTCATTGTTAAGTGCTGCAAATAGATTAGGAAATATTTGTTTATTTATTGATAAGATTAATTCAGATAATTTATTTCAAGGAAGAGAAAATGAAATGGCATTAAAGTTATGGGAATCAGCTGGTGCACCTAATAATAATAAAATTTGTTTTGAACTTAAAAAATCTTATGCTGTTGCTGATCCAGAAAAAAATGAAATAAAACCATTAGTTTTGTCAAATAATAAACTTTATTTTCAAAGAATGTGGTTTGATGAAAAATTAGTAGCAGATTTTTTTTCTCAGGACACATTAGAAATAGTTGATGAAGTTCAATTAAAAAAAATATTAAATAGTTTATTTTTGCCATCAAAGATATATAATTGGCAGAAAATAGCTGTTGCAGTTGCATTAACAAGTAGAATCGCAATTATTTCTGGTGGCCCGGGTACAGGTAAAACAGCAATAGTAGCATTTTTGTTAGCTGCTTTAATAAAATTAAGTCATAAAAAAATAATTATTCATCTTGCAGCACCTACAGGGAAGGCAGCCTTTAGAATAAATCAAATGTTATCTGATGCATTATTAAAGTTAAATTTGTCTCTTCAAGAGAATGCACTTATTCCAAAAAGAGCTACAACTATTCACGAATTATTAGGTGCTAAAAAAAATACTCAATTATTGCGTTATCATAAAAATAATCCATTGTTATTAGATGTTTTAATTGTTGATGAAGCATCTATGGTAAATATGTCTATAATGGCGAGATTAATTGAAGCTTTACCTCAAAAAGCTCGCGTTATTTTCTTGGGAGATAAAGATCAATTATCTTCAGTAGAAGCAGGAGCTGTATTGAGTGATCTTTGTAATTTTCAAAAATTGGGGTATAGTCGAAAAAAAGTCAAACAATTAACAAAAATTACTGGTTATAATTTATCAGAATTTATATCAGATACAGATAATAAATTAAAAATTAAGGATAAAATTTGTTTTTTAAAGAAAAGTTATCGTTTTAATAGTAAATCTAGTATTGCTCAACTTTCTACTGCAGTTAATCAAGAAAACATTATTTTTATAAAAAACATATTAAGAAAATCAAGAGAGGATATAATTTTTAATTCTATTACAACATTTGTTCAATATAATCAATTAATTTCTGATACAGTTAATTTTTATAAAAACTATTTTAATATGATAAAAAAAAATATAAAGTTTAAAGATATATTTAGTATTTTTAATAATTATCGTTTTTTATCTGCTTTAAGAGATGGTCCTTATGGAGTTATAGGATTAAATAATAAATTAGAAGAAATTTTAGATCGTTTAGGAATTATTAAATTATTAAATAATACATTAAAAAATTATGAAGGTCGTCCAATCATAATTACTGAAAATAATCCTTCTCTTGATTTATTTAATGGTGATTTTGGTATTATATTGCGGGATAATACAGAAGATTTAAAGGTTTATTTTCAATTACCTAATGGGTTAATAAAAAAAATATCACCTAATCGCTTATCTCATTATGAAACTGCTTTTTTTATGACAGTACATAAATCTCAGGGATCAGAATTTGAACATGTTGTTTTAGTTTTACCGCCAGATTTTGTTTCTATTGTAAATAAACAATTAATTTATACTGCAATTACTAGAGCAAAAAAACGGATAACAATTTATGCAGATAAAAATGTTTTTATTAATTCGATAATGATTGCTAATAAACGATGTAGTGGTTTAACTGAACGATTATTTTAAATTATATAAATAATCATTATTTTTTTTTGATATGATTAATAATACATTTTGTATAACATTATTAAAAAAAATTATTTTAAAATGATAAGTTGTATAAATTTTTAATAAATAATATTTTTTATATTTAATAAGTATTTAAAAAAAATAATTATTTTATAATTTTTTTAACAGTATTCTCCTCTATTTTATCAAATTCATTATTTTTTATAATTAATAAAAAATAATGACTGTTTTTTTTCTTTGTAAATATAATTAAATAATTTATAATAACTTGATGTTTTTAAGCAGATCTTTGATGGATTATTTTAAAAATATTTTTTTAAGAAAATTACTGCTAAAAGGATTACATGTAATTTTATTTTTGATGATTAGTCCATTAGTATTTAGTTTGTCTTCAAATATAGTAGCGATTCGTATTTGGTCTTCATCTTCTTATACTAAAGTAACTTTAGAGTCAACTGTTGCTTTTGAATATTGCTATTTTATTTTATCTTGTCCTGATCGTATTGTAGTAGATTTAAAAAATTTTTGTTTAAATAGTTTATTAAAAGATATTAATAAAAAAATAAACTCAAATGATCGTTATTTAAAATTAATTAGAGTAGGATTATTTAATCATAATACTATTCGATTAGTTTTTGAAGTAAAAATGCATTTTGGTTTACAAATATTTACTATTTCTCCTATTGGAAATTTTAAACATAGATTAATAATTAATATTTCTCCTCATTCAAGTGTTCGATTTGATAATAAAATTTTATTAAAAAAAATAGAAAAGTATAATCAATATAAATCTCATAAAATTTTATCTTTTAGAAAAAAAAGGACAAGAAAATTATTAAATAATCGAAATAAATTAATTACAATTATGATTGATCCAGGACATGGTGGAGAAGATCCTGGTGCAATAGGAAAATACAATACTCGTGAAAAAGATATTGTATTACAGATTGCAAGACGTTTAAAAATGTTAATTAATACTCAATCTAACATGAAAGTTTATATGACACGTAATGAAGATGTATTTATTCCTTTAAAGAAAAGAGTTGCTGAAGCTCAAAAAATGCAATCAGATTTATTTGTATCTATTCATGCTGATGCTGTGCTTAATCGTAAAGCCAAAGGATCTTCTGTCTTTGCATTATCCACAAAATCAATAACAAAAAATAATACGGCACGTTATTTAGCTGAAATACAAAATCAAGCAGATTCAATTGGTTTTAGTATTAGTAAAAGTGGTGATAAATATTTAGATCACACTATTTTTGATTTAGTTCAAACAGCTACAATTAATGATAGTTTAAAAGTTGGTAGAGAAATTCTTCATAGAATAGCCCATGTAAATCAATTGCATAAAAATATTGTTGATCAAGCAGGTTTTATAGTATTAAAAGCTCCAGAAATTCCTTCTATTCTTATTGAAACTGCTTTTATTAGTAATTTAGAAGAAGAAAAAAAATTAAAAACAGCAAAATTTCAACAACAAATAGCTGAATCAATTTTTTTGGGTATTAAATCTTATTTTAGTAATATTAAAATAAAAAACTTTACTTCTATTGAAAAATAGTGTTCATAAATTTTAAAACAAATATATTATTTTTTTGTTTTTGATTTAAAAATACTTTTTATAATATTAAAGAATAATTAGTTATTTTTAATAAAATTTTTTTATTTTTAAAATTTTATTTTTTTAATCTTATTAAATTTTAATATGTTAGATATTTTTAAATTTATTAAAATAATTATATTATCATTTTATTTAAAATTTATTAAAATTTTTAAAAATATGCCATTTTTATATAGAAAAATGTATACTTTTTAAATTTAAAAAAACACCTTTAAATTATTTATATAAAATTAGAATCTTATCAAGATACTAGTATTTAGTATACAAAATTCTAATTTTTTTATTGTATGAATAAAATATTTTCTTGAAAAATTTTATTTTATTAATAAAAAACAAAAATTAATGAAAAAAAATCTTTATATGTGTAAATTTTGTATTTTAATATTTTTTTAAAAAATTATTTCTTATATTATATTTTTAATATTATTAATTATTTATATGTAATATATATAAAATAATCACGAGAAATATATTTCTTTTAATTTTTAAATAAAAAATCAATAGTATTTATATTTTAAATATAAATACTATTTAATATTTCTAATTAATTCATTAATTTTTGTTTTTTTTCTTGTTTTTTCATCAATTTTTTTTACGATAACTGCACAATATAAACTATATTTTTTATTTTTTGATGGTAGATTTCCCGATACAACTACCGAACCGGCAGGAATACGTCCATAGTATATTTTATTTTTTTTTCTGTCATATATTTTTGTGCTTTTACCAATGTAAACACCCATAGATATAACTGAACCTTCTTCAATAATTACACCTTCAACAATTTCTGAACGAGCACCAATAAAACAATTATCTTCAATAATTGTCGGATGTGCTTGTAAAGGTTCCAGAACACCCCCAATGCCAACACCACCTGATAAGTGAACATTTTTTCCAATTTGAGCGCAAGAACCGACAGTAGACCATGTATCTAACATACTTCCTTCATCAATATAGGCTCCAATATTAACATATGATGGCATTAAAATAGTATTTTTAGCTATAAATGCTCCTTTTCTTGCAGAAGCAGGTGGAACTACTCGTAATTTTTCTTCTTGAAATTTAGTACAGTTATAGTCTGAAAATTTCATTTTTATTTTATCAAAAAAATTGCTTTCAGATCCTTTTATAAATTTGTTTTCATTGATGCAAAAATAAAGTAATAATGCTTTTTTAATCCACTGATTGGTTATCCATTTTCCATTAACTTTATTAGCAACTCTTAATTTTCCTGTATTTAATTGATTAATTACTTGATTGATTGCATTTTTTAATTTTATATCAGCATTAAAAGGTGTAATTTCAGTTCGATATTCAAAAGCACATTCGATAATATTTTTGCTTGTTTCCATAAATTATTTTTCCTGTACATTTTAGATAAATTTTTGCATTGATTAATTTATATAAATAATAACAATGATGAATTATGTTTTATTTTTCAATGTATTTTTATTTTATTGCTATTTTTAATTCATATTGTTTAAGATATGAAGTTTTATGTTATAAAATATTATTATATTTTTAATATTTTTTTATAAAAATCAATAAATTAATAATTCATGATAAAATTAAAATTTTTATAAGATGTAAATTGGATTTAATATAAAGTTATTTTTTCATATAATTAATCATCTATAAATTATAAAGTTTAAGAATTAACATTTTTAAAAAATAAATCTAAATAAATAATATTTTAAAAACTTATTTTATTATGTTGATTTAGATATTTTTTGATTTTTTTATTTAATAATTTATAATTTTTATAACTCAATATAAAAATCTTACTAAAAAGTGATATATAAAATTTTATTTATTTATTAATCATAAAGTAATCTGTATTTTTAATTTTTTTAAAACTTTTATAAAAATAAAATTGATTATTTATATTTAAAAAATAATTTTAAAATTTTTTACAATAAATTATTTTTTATTTTTTTTAAAAAAATATACATTATTAATTTTATATTTAAAATTTAAATGATATAGGACATGTGTAATGATTTTTAATAAAAATATTTTTACTAAATTGCAAATTAAAATAGATATTTTTTCTATGAATTAATTTTACTGGTCATAATTAAAATTTTATTTTTAAAATAAATTATTGATTTTATGAACAAAATATTAATAATTATTTTAGATAATTTAAAAATTATTTATTTACTAATATATTTGAAATAAATGGTTTTTCTTCTTCTCTTAATGTTAAAATTTCACATCCTTTTTCATTAACAGCTATAGTATGTTCGTATTGTGCTGACCAACTTTTATCTTTTGTTTTAACTGTCCACCCATCTTGCATTACTCTAATTTGATGACTGCCAATGTTTATCATTGGTTCAATAGTAAAAGTCATTCCTTTTTTTAATAGAATCCCACCATCATCAGCATCATAATGTAAAATCTGAGGTTCTTCGTGAAAAAATTGACCAATACCGTGTCCACAATATTCACGTACTACAGAAAAGTGATATTTTTGAACAAATTTTTGAATTGTATGTCCTATTTTTCGTAAAGGAATACCTGGTTTAATTGTTTTTAACGCAAGATATAGACTTTCTTGAGTTATTTTGCATAATTGCTTACTTTTTTTATTTGGTTTTCCAACAAAAAACATTTTAGAAGTATCACCATAAAATCCATCTTTAAGAACAGTGATATCAATGTTAATAATATCGCTTTCTTGCAAAATTTTTTTATCATTAGGGATCCCATGACAAATTACATCATTAACAGAAGTACAAATAGATTTAGGAAAACCATTGTAATTTAAACATCCTGGAATAGCATTTTGTTTTTTAACAATATATAGATGGCAAATTCGATCAATTTCACCAGTAGAAATACCTGGTTTAATATAAGATTCAATCATTTGTAATACTTTTGCGGCTAAGTGTCCGGCAATGCGCATTTTTTGAATGTTTTTTTCATTTTTTATTGTAATAGTCATAATTTTTTATCTGCTTTATTAATTTTTTTAAATATTAAATTTTTTATAAACTGCTTTTTTAATATTTTCTATATATATTAAAAATTAATATTTATGTAAAAAATTTGCAATTAGTTTTTAATATATTAAAAAATATTTTTTATAAATACTATAAATTAAGATATAATAATATTTTTTAAAAGTAATTATTTTATAAGAAGATTTAAATAAATTCTGTTTATATTTATTTGATAGATTTAATCTTATAAATTTTCAAGATATGAGTATATAGTTTTTATGTTATTTTATGATATAATGAAGTTAGTTTTTTATATTTTTTGAATATATGAATAAATTTAATATTTGTGTTTTTTATACTTATATATTAAATATAATAAATAATATATTTTCCGTAATTTTTCTATAATAAAAAAATTTATAACTAATAAGTTAATAAATAAATATTATAAAAATATTGCCCCATTTTATTAAAATTATAGAGGTTTAAATGGTTACTTTTTCCATGACTGATATGATTCAAGCAGGTGTGCATTTTGGTCATCAAACTCGTTATTGGAACCCAAAGATGAAAAAATATATCTTTGGTACACTGAATAAAGTGCATATTATTAATTTAGAAAAAACTGTGCCTATGTTTCACGAAGCATTAAATGAGTTAAGTAAGATTGCTTCACGCAAAGGTAAGATTTTATTTGTAGGTACTAAACGTGCAGCAAGTGAATCTGTAAAAGAGGCAGCTAATAATTGCGAACAATATTTTGTTAATCATCGATGGTTAGGTGGTATGTTAACTAATTGGAAAACTGTTCGTCAATCTATTAAACGTTTAAAAGATCTAGAAGTGCAATCTCAGGATGGTACTTTTGAAAAATTAACAAAAAAAGAAGCTTTAATTCGTACTCGTGAACTTAATAAATTAGAGAAAAGTTTAGGTGGTATTAAAGAAATGGGTGGTTTACCTGATGCTTTATTTGTTATTGATGCACAACATGAGAATATTGCTATAAAAGAAGCAAATAATCTTGGAATCTCTGTATTTGCAATTGTTGATACCAATTCTCATCCAGATGGTGTTAATTATGTTATTCCTGGTAATGATGATGCAATTCGTGCTATTAAGCTTTATTTAAATTGTGTAGTGAAAACTATTAAAAAAGATAAATTTAAAAATCAAATCGTTCAATTAGAAAAAATTGGATAAATATTTATTGTTAAACATAATATATTAAATAGTTTTAGGAATAATTATATGTCTGAAGAAATTACCGCTCTTTTAGTAAAAGAGCTGCGTCAACGCACCGGTGTTGGTATGATGGATTGTAAAAAAGCATTAGTAAAAGCTAATGGTAACATAAATATAGCCATCGATAATATGCGTAAAGCAGGTAAAGCGAAAGTAGCTAAAAAAGCAAATCGTATTGTTACTGAAGGTATTATAGTGTTAAAAGTTTCTATGGATAAGAAAATTGCTGCTTTGTTAGAATTAAATTGTGAGACAGATTTTGTAGCTAAATCTTCAATTTTTTTTGAATTTGCAAATAAAATATTAAACTTTATTATAAAAAATAATGTTTTTGATATTAATGAATTAAGAATAAAATTTCAAGATCAACTTGAAGAAATGATTATTAAGATTGGTGAAAATATTAAAATTAATCGCATTAAAATTCTTCAAGGTGAAATAATAGGATCTTACTTGCATGCTTTTCGTATTGGTGTTCTTGTGGCTGCTTCTAAAATTGCAGAAGAAGAAATTCTTAAAAATATTGCAATACATATTGCAGCAAGCAAACCAGAGTATATTACTCCATTAGATGTTCCAACAGATATTATTTCTCATGAAAGACAAATTCAATTAGCAATAGCAATGAAATCTGGTAAACCTTTTAATATTGTAGAAAAAATAGTAAAAGGACGTATAAAGAAATTTCTTGAAGAAATTTCTTTGACTGGACAAAAATTTGTTATGGAACCAAGTAAAACTGTTGGTACTTTTTTAAAAGAAAAAAAAATAAATATTCTGAATTTTATACGCATTGAACTTGGTGAAAGTGAAATTATTTAAAAAATAAATAAAAATTTTTATTTTACTTAATAGTAATGGGAAACTATATGAAAATGCTTCTTCTTTTAAAGAATACTATAAAATATATAATAATTTATAAATAATTTAATATATATTACAATATTTACTAATAATATTTTTGAAGATTTTCAAAAATTAGATATATAAATCACAAGTATTTAAAAAATATTTTTATTATTTTTATTTAGGATAAAATAAAATGTTTACCAATACAAAACCAGTATATCAGCGTATTTTGCTTAAAATTAGCGGTGAAGCTTTGCAAGGTTCAAAAAAATTTGGTATTGATAATAAAGTTTTAAATCGCATGGCAAATGAAATTAAAAAATTAGTACAACTCAGTATACAGGTTGCTGTTGTTATTGGTGGTGGTAACTTATTCAGGGGTGAATGTTTAGCAAAGTCTGGAATGAATCGTGTTGTTGGTGATCATATAGGTATGTTATCTACGGTAATTAATGGATTAGCTATGCGTGATGCTTTGCAACGTTTATCTATTAATGCTGAATTAATGTCTGCGATCCCATTAAATGGTGTTTGCAGTAATTATAGTTGCTTAGAAGCTATTAGTTTACTTCTTAATGGTAAGGTTGTTATTTTTTCAGCAGGAACAGGGAATCCTTTTTTTACAACAGATTCAGCGGCATGTTTACGAGGTATAGAAATCGAAGCTAATATTGTTTTAAAAGCCACTAAAGTAGATGGTATTTATTCTTCAGATCCGTCAAAAAGTTTAAATGTAGTACTTTATCATAAATTAACTTATCAAGATGTTTTAGAGCGTGAATTAAAAGTTATGGATTTAGCTGCATTTACTTTGGCAAGAGATCATAATTTGCCGATTCGGATTTTTAATTTTAATAAACCTGATATTTTATCTAGCATTGTTGTAGGTGGCAATGAAGGTACTTTGATTACTAATAATTAGTTTAAAAATATAATTTCAATAAATTTATCAGTTATAATTTTATTTTTTATATAAAAATTATATTGATTAAAGTCAATAATGATTATTTCTTTAAAAGGATTTATATGTGATTAATAAAATAAAAAAAGATACTCAAGCAGGTATGCAAAAAAGCATTGAAGTACTAAAAATACAAATGAATAAAGTTCGTACTGGTCGTGCATCTCCAGTTTTATTAGATGATATATTTGTAAAATATTACGGAATTAGTACTCCATTAAAACAATTGGCAAATGTTATTGTTGAAGATGCACGTACATTAGTAATTAATGTCTTTGAATCTAAATTAGTTCAATCTGTTGAAAAAGCTATTAGTGCATCAGATCTTGGTTTAAGTCCTTGTTCAAAAGGAACAATAATTCGCGTTTCTTTATTACCATTAACACAAGAAAGAAGAAAAAATTTTATAAAAATTGTACGTAAATCTGCTGAATGCGCTAGAGTATCTGTGCGGAATATAAGACGTGAAGCCAATGATAAAATTAAGTCTTTAATGAAATATAAAAAAATCAGCAAGGATCATGAACGTATTGCTCAAAATGATATTCAAAAATTCACTGATAGTTTTATAAAAAAAATTGATAAAGAATTGCAGATAAAAGAAGATGAATTAATAAGGTTTTAATTATTGATCTAAAAAAATATTTTAAATATAAAATTGAATTTTTATAAAAAAATTAAAAATGTAAGGTAAATATTTTTTATATATTATTCTTTAAATAATTTTTTAGATTACTTTTAATAAATAATAAAGTGCATATTTTTTAAAATACAGTAGAGCATATATTATAAAATGATAAAATTAACCATTTTAGGTTCAACTGGTTCAATTGGTAAAACAACATTATCAGTAGTTAAAGAAAATAAAGAAACATTTCAGATAATCGGATTAGTTGCAAATAAAAATGTTAGTATCATGGTGCAACAATGTGTGGAATTTAAACCATTATATGCTGCGATGTCAGATAAAGCAGCAGCAAATAAATTAAAAACAATATTATATAATCAAGGATCTAAAACTGAAGTTTTATCGGGAGAAAAAGGAATTTGTGAAGTAGCTGGACTTAATGATGCAGATCAAGTTATGTCTGCTATTACAGGAATAGCAGGATTATTACCAACTTTATCTGCTATTCGTCAAGGGAAACGAATTTTATTGGCTAATAAAGAATCATTAATTACTAGTGGAAAACTTTTTTTTAATGCTATTAAAAAATATGGCGCTCAAGTAATTCCTATCGATAGTGAGCACAATGCAATATTTCAAAGTTTACCAACAGAAATTCAATGTAATTTAGGTTTTTCTAATTTAAAACAAAAAGGTATTAATAAAATAATATTAACAGGATCTGGTGGACCATTTTTTGAAATTCCTATTTCATATCTTCCGCATATGACTCCTGATAAAGCCTGTAATCATCCTAATTGGTCTATGGGATCTAAAATTTCAGTTGATTCGGCCACTATGATGAATAAAGGTTTTGAGTATATCGCAGTACGGTATTTTTTTAATACTTCTAATGAAGAAATTGAGGTTATTATTCACCCACAATCTATTATTCATTCTATGGTATCTTATCAAGATGGAAGTATAATTGCGCAATTAGGTATTCCAGATATGAGAATACCTATTGCTTACAGCATGGGTTATCCTGATCGTATTTATTCAGGTGCAAAATCTATTGATTTTAAGAAAATATCTTCACTTACTTTCATTTCTCCAGATTATCAACGTTATCCATGTTTAAAATTAGCAATTGATGCCTGTTGTCATGGGCAAGCAGCTACTACTATTTTAAATGCTGCTAATGAAATTTCTGTTGCTGCATATTTAGCTGGTAATCTTCAATTTACTGATATTGCTAAAGTTAATTTAAATATGTTAGAAAAATTAAATTTCTCTGAACCTGATACTATTGATGCAGTATTAGAAATTGATAAAGAAGTTAGAACAATAACTTATGAGTATATAAAAATTTTATCAAATTAAAAAAATATATATTATATAAAATAGAATTTTATTTTATTAATATTTGGTTTATTTATTCAGATAAGTTAGTATTTTTTTAATTGATAAAATGTTTTTTTTAATAAAAAATAAAAAATTAAAGTCATAAATATTTTATTTTTATTTGAATTTTCTTTTCTTAAATAAAAAGATTATTGTATTTATTATTTTTTGTAAAAATAATATGTTATATTTTATATTAAATTTTAAAAAATAATGTATTATTCTTTTAAAAAAATTATCCTAATTATAATAACTATATTTTCATTATTATTTATATTGATATTTAATTTGGAATAAAATTAATAATATCAATATTATTGGTTTGATAAAATATTTTTAAGATAATTTTTAAAAAATATATATTATATTTTTAATAAAAAATATTACTGTTTCTTAAATTTTAATATTTTTATATAAAAAAATAAATTTTTTATAATAAAATTATTAATTAATTCAATACTGTATTAATGATTGTTATTGATGATTTTTGTATTTTAAAAATTCGAAAAATAAATTTTAAAAATCAAGAATTAGATAATTTCTTTTATTTTTTTATATACTATAAAACATAGTTTTATAACTTAAAAAAATATAAATAAAAATTAAAATTTTGAATATTAATAAGTTTTATAAATATTTATTTAAATAATTCTGTATTTTATAAAAAAATAACAAAAAATCTGTAATAGATTATAGCTCTTATAAAGAATTATTTTTTAAATATTATATAAAAATTTATAATTTTTAAAAAGCACAGATTATTTTAAGTTTTTATTAATTTTTTTAAAAAATTAAAAGATTATATAAAATATTTATTTATGAAATATTTTATTTTTAAAATAAATTAATAAAATATATTATAAAATAATACATATTGCACGTAGTAAAATAATTAATTATTATAATTTTAAAAAATGTTATTATTAAGAAATAAAAACTAAAAAACATAAAAATATGATATATGCTATTTTATGTAATATTATAAAATATAATAAAAATTATATTTATATAGTATTAATTATATTTAAATTTTGACATTATAAAAATTTTTTATTTAAATTTTAGTTATATTTTAAAACATTTAATGTTAGTTTTCTTCTAAAAGTATGTATAAATGCAATGTGTTTTTATTTTTAAATAAAATCATAATTAATATTTTAAATAAGATATTTTTTAGAATTATCAATAAACATATTTATTCTTAATTTTTAACAATCTTGTTTTTTATTTTTCGTAAAAATTGCATGTAATATTTCTATTAATTTATAAGCAGGAATTTTTTTATGAAATTTATGTATGAGAATAATTTATACTATCGAATACCTAAGCATGTTGCTATTATTATGGATGGTAATGGCCGGTGGGCAAAAAAACATGGAAAATTAAGAATAAAAGGGCATATTGCAGGCACAGAAGCAGTAAAAAAAGCAATTAAATTTGCAATTAAAAATCAAATTCAATCTTTAACGCTTTATGCGTTTAGTAGTGAAAATTGGAATAGACCAGAAACTGAAGTAAGTGCTTTGATGGAATTATTTACTCTGTATTTAGGCAATGGAATTCAAAACTTAAATATACACAATATAAAATTAACTATTATTGGTGATACAAGTAAATTTAAGATTAAATTAAAAAAACTAATTAAAAATGCAATTTCTGTAACAGAAAAAAATACTGGGTTACAACTTAATATTGCAGTAAATTATGGTGGTCGTTGGGATATTACAAATGGAATGCGTATAATTGCTAAAAAAATTAAAAAAGGTACATTATTACCAGAAAATATTAATGAAGAAATAGTAAATAAATGTATTAGTTTACATGATCAACCAATGGTTGATTTAGTTATTAGAACGGGAAAAGAATATCGTATTAGTAATTTTCTTTTATGGCAGATTGCTTATGCTGAATTTTATTTTACTGATATATTGTGGCCTGATTTTGATGAAATAGCTTTTAGAAGTGCAATTAAAGCTTTTAGTAATCGTGAAAGACGATTTGGTAAAACTACGAATGATAATATTAATTCATAAAAATATAGAGACTTATTTTGTTAAATTTTAATACTCGTATTATTAGTGCTGTTACACTTATTCCATTGTTTATTTTTTTTATTTTTTTATTACCTCTTGATGTATTCGGTTATGTTTTGATTTTTATTATTGCATTTACTGTTTGGGAATGGTGTCAATTTTTTGGTTGGATAAAACCAGTTAAAAGAATTATATTTTCTATTGTATTTTGTATAAGTTTATTAGGATTACAATTATCATTTCAAGATTTAACTAAATTAACAAAAGAACCTTTAATTATTTATATTTTATGTATTGGATTAATTTGGTGGATATTTGCAACAATATTACTAATAACCTTTCCTTTTTCTGCTCGGATTTGGTCCGATTCTATGATATTAAAAATATTATTTTGTATTTTTAGTATCTTACCTTTTTATTCTGGAAGCTTGTTAATACGTAGCATTAATTATGTAATTAATCCATTTGTTGGATCTTGGCTAATATTATACATTATTTTTTTAGTTTGGAGCATAGATATTGGTGGTTATTTTTTTGGATATTTTTTTGGAAAATATAAATTAGCAGAAAAAATTTCACCTGCAAAAACTATTGAAGGTATGCTGGGTGGTATAGTTACGGCAGGAGTTATCGGATATTTATTTAATTTTTATTTTCCTAATTTATTAATATCTAAAAATTTATTAATTAATTGTATCATTATTTTTAGTGCTATTTTAGGTGATTTAACAGAAAGCATGTTTAAGAGGCAATCTGGAATTAAAAATACTAGTAATTTAATTCCAGGACATGGTGGAGTATTAGATAGAATAGATAGCTCAATAGCGGCTATAACTATTTTTGCAGGATTAATGTTATTTTGTTTTATAAGGTTATAAACATTATGGGATTTTTTTTTACTTTGTTTGCATTTGTTATTGCATTGGGTGTCTTGATTATTGCGCATGAATTAGGACATTTTTTTGTTGCTAGATTTTATGGGATTTATATTGAACGTTTTTCAATTGGTTTTGGAAAAACAATATGGAGAAGAGTAGATCGTTATGGTACAGAATTTGTTGTTGCTATGATACCATTAGGTGGTTATGTTAAAATGTTAGATAAAGACATTTCTATCGCAGAACATAAACATGATATAAATGCAACGTTTAATAATAAAACTTTAATGGAGCGTTTTGCTGTTGTAAGTGCTGGTCCATTGTCCAGTTTTTTATTAGCAATATTTTTATATTGGTTGGTTTATATGATTGGTATACCTTCTGTTCGTCCAGTTATTGCAGATATTAAATCAAATTCTATTGCTGAACAAGCTAATATTTCATCTGGTATGGAAATAAAATCCATTGATGATATGAAAACTCCTGATTGGAATAGTGTTCGCATTGCTTTGATTAGTAAAATTGGACAAAAAAAATTAAGCGTTAATGTTTTACCGATTGGTTATGTAAATCCTATAAAAAAAGTTATTAATTTAAAAAATTGGAATTTTGATCCAGAAAAAGAAGATCCTGTTTTATCTTTAGGTATTATGCCTGTTAGTGCTAGAGAAGATCCTATTATTCGTAATATCCAACCTGGATCAGCAGCAGAACTATCTGGTTTAAAAATAGGTGATAAAATTATAAAAGTAAATGAACAAGTATTGGATGTATGGCACCCTTTAACTTATTTTATTCAAAAAAGTCCTAATGTTCCTTTATTATTGACTATTGAAAGAAATGGTAAATATATAGAATTAATTTTAATACCAAAAGTTAAAGACATAATAAAAAAGAAAAATATTGGATTTGCTGGATTTGAATTGTCATTTATTCCACTTTTAAATGATTATAAAATTATTCAAAAATATGGTTTATTTGATGCACTATATCATGCCATTCAGAATACTTGGAAATTAATGAAAATAACAGTCAGTATGATTAGTAAGTTGTTTATCGGTGATATTAAACTCTCTAATCTTAGTGGACCTATTTCTATTGCAAAAGGGGCAGGTTTTTCTGCTGAGTCTGGATTAATATATTATCTTATGTTTATTGCATTAATTAGTATTAATTTAGGTATCATTAATTTATTTCCTTTACCTGTATTAGATGGTGGACAATTACTTTTCTTAATTATTGAAAAAATAAAAGGAAAGCCAGTATCTGAACGTGTACAAGATTTTAGTTATCGTATTGGTGCTATTTTATTGATATTATTAATGGGAATTTCATTTTTCAATGATTTTTCTCGTTTGTAATAAAAACAATTAATTAGGAATATTTATAAGAATAATGACAATAAAAAAGTTATTTATGACATTGCTGTTATTTTTTAGTTTTTATGCGTATAGTTCAGATTGGCTTGTAAAAAATATATATTTTCAAGGTCTGAAGCGTATTGCAGTTTCTACTACATTATTAAATATGCCAATTCAAATAGGAGATAAGATTAATAATAATGATATTAGCCGTATTATTAGAGATTTGTTTTCAACTGGAAATTTTGAAGATATTAAAATTTTTCGTAATAAAGATTCTCTGATTATTCGTTTAAAAGAAAGACCAATTATTGCAAATATTTCATTTTTTGGTAATCAATCTGTTAAAACTAATGTTCTTAAAAATAATCTTGATGCTGTTAATATTCGAATTGGAGAAGTGATGAATTTAAAAAAATTAGATAATATTATTAATATGCTCACAGATTTTTATTATGATATAGGTAAATATAATATAAAAATAAAACCTATTATTTTAATGTTACCAAATAATAAAGTACATTTAAAATTATTTTTTTCTGAAGGAGTTTCAGCTAAGATTCAGCATATTAATATTATTGGTAATAAAATATTTAGCAAGCATGATTTGATTAAAAGTTTTCAATTAAAAGATAATTTTTTTTATTGGAATATTATTTTAGATAGAACATACCAAAAAGAAAAATTCTTGCATGATTTAGAATTATTGCGTAATTTTTATTTTAGCAGAGGTTATGCAAAATTTACTATTAATTCGACTAATATTAGTTTAACACCTGATAGAGAAAATATTTATATTACTATAAATATAACAGAAGGTGATAAATATATTATATCAAATATAGAATTAAATGTTGATAAAAAAGAATATTATAATGAAATTAATGAATTGATAACAATTAAAAATAATGAAATTTATAATATTAATAAAATCAAAAAAATAGAAAAAAATATTAAAAATTTTCTAGGAGATTACGGGTATGCATATCCAAATATTATTACTGAGTTAAAAACTGACATTAAAAATAAAACACTTAAAATAAATATTAATATTGATTCTGGTCATCGTTTTTATATTCGTCAGATTAATTTTATTGGAAATCATGTTAGTAAAGATTCTGTTTTACGTCGTGAAATGCGTCAAATGGAAGGGGCTTGGTTAGGAAATGATTTAGTGCTTGCGGGTCAAAATCGATTAAAACGTACTGGTTTTTTTGAAAAAGTTGATGTTGAAATACAACATGTAAAAAATATACCTGATCAAATTGATGTAATATATAAAGTTAAGGAACGTAATACCGGTTCAATGAATTTTGGTATTGGTTTTGGAAGTGAAAGCGGTATAAGTTTTCAAATAGGTCTTCAAGAAGAAAATTGGTTAGGCACAGGGAATGCAGTTAGTATGAGTGCTAAAAAAAATGATTATTCAACTTATGGAGAATTATCATTAACAGATCCTTACTTTAATATTGATGGTATCAGTTTAAGTGGAAGAATATTTTATAATAATTTTAGCGCAAAAGATGCTTTTTTATCAGATTACAATGATAAAATTTATGGTGCTGATAATACCTTAAGTTTTCCATTTGATGAAAATAATATTTTTCGCATTGGTACTGGTTTTGTTCACAATTTATTATCTGATATGAAACCTCAAGCGAGTATGTGGCGTTATTTTTCAAGTATTGGTAAAATAATAAATTTCTATGACAAAGCGTGTTATGATGTTAATGATTTTAGTGTTGATTTAGGATGGACTTATAATAATCTAGATCGTGGATTTTTTCCAACATCAGGAAAAAAAATCTTTTTAAATAGTAAAATTACCATTCCAGGTTCAGATAACCAATATTATAAAATTAAATTTGATACATCTCAATATTATCCATTAGACGAAGATGCCAAATGGATATTATTAGGTAGAACGCAATTTGGTTATGGTAATGATATTAATCATAAAGAATTTCCTTTTTATGAAAACTTTTATGCTGGCGGTTTAGGTACAGTAAGGGGTTTTCGTCCAAATAATATTGGTCCTAAAGCTATTTATCTTGAAAAAAATCTATTAACTGGTCAAATAGTTCCTAAATCTGGTAATCCATCAACAGATTCTATTGGTGGAAATGCAATAGCAACAGCTTCATTGGAGTTAATTATGCCATCACCATTTGTTGATCAAAAAAATTTAAATTTAATTAGAACATCTTTTTTTGTTGATGCTGGCACAGTTTGGGATTCTAATTGGCGAAATACAGAAATTAGTTGGAGAGCAGATATGCCTGATTATGGTAAATTCTCAAATATTCGGGTTTCAACAGGGATTGCATTGCAATGGATATCACCGCTGGGACCATTAATTTTTTCTTATGCTAAGCCATTAAAATATTATAAAGGTGATAAATATGAAGAATTTCAGTTTAATATTGGTAGAACATGGTAAATATATGTAATTTATATACTTGTTATTATAATTTCTAAAAAAAACTTAAAAATAAAGGAGAGTACAGTGTGAATAAGTATTTTAGCGTAATAATTTTAAATGCCATCTTATTTATATCCAGTAGTGTTTATGCTGAAAAAGTTGCTGTAATTAATTTTGATAAAATTTTTCAAGAAATAGCAACAAATAAAGCTATTTCAAAGCAACTTGAAAGAGAGTTTCAGGGATCAGCGAATGAATTGCAACATATGGAAAAAGATTTACAGCTTCAGGTAGAACAATTACAAAAAAGTTCTATAAAACCGAATGAAGAGGATCTTAAAGAATTTGAAGTTAAACGCACTGATTTTCTTAAAAAAGCGGAACAATTTGAAAAAAATAATCAACGTCGTCGACAAGAAGAACATACAAAAATATTAAAAAGTATAAAAATGGCGACTAAAGTTGTAGCTGAAAATGAAAAGTATGATGTTGTATTTGATATTAATGAAGTTATGTATTTGAAAAATGGTTTTAATTTAAAAAATATTACCGATTTAGTTATAAAAAAGGTAACGTAATAAATGTGTTCTATTCGATTAGCTGAATTAGCTCAGCAATTGGACGCACAGTTATATGGTGATGGTGATATTATTATTACAGGTATTGCATCTATACATTTTGCAAAAAAAGGACAAATTACTTTTTTATCTAATAGTCGTTATCTTAAAAAATTAAAAAAATGTCAAGCTTCTGCTGTAGTTTTAAAAAAAGATTATCTATCAAGTGCTAAAATAGCAGCGTTAGTTGTCAAAGATCCTTATCTTTCTTATGCTCGATTAGCTCAATATTTAGATAATACTCCTAAACCTGCTTATAATATCCATCCTTCTTCTGTTATTGCTCAAAATGTTATATTTGGTAAAAATGTTGCTATTGGCGCCAATACAGTTATTGAATCAGGTGTAATATTAGGTGATCATGTTGTTATTGGTGCAAATTGTTTTATTGGTAAAGACGTTAATATTGGAAATTTTACAAATTTATGGGCAAATGTTTCTGTACACCATAATATTCAAATAGGAGAAAAATGTTTAATTCAATCAAGTGCAGTGATTGGATCAGATGGTTTTGGTTATGCGCATAAAGATTTAAAGTGGATAAAAATTCCTCAATTAGGTGGAGTTGTTATTGGTAATAATGTTGAAATTGGAGCCAGTACTACAATTGATCGTGGTGCATTAGATGATACAATTATTGGAAATGGGGTTATTATTGATAATCAATGTCATATTGCTCACAATGTTATCATTGGTAATCATACAGCTATTGCCGGAGGGGTTATTATGGCAGGGAGTTTAAAAATAGGTAAATACTGTATGATTGGTGGTGGCAGTGTTATTAATGGACATATAGAAATTTGTGATAAAGTAACCATTACTGGTATGGCAATGGTTATACGTCCAATTAATAAACCTGGGATATATTCTTCTGGTATCCCATTACAACCTAATAAAATTTGGCGAAAAACAGCGGTTTTAATTATGAATATTCATTCAGTACTTAAAAGATTTAAGATTTTAGAACGTAAATTTTTAAATAAAAATAATTAAATCTTCCTAATTTTAATTTGTTAGTTATGCTTTGTAAATAATATCATTTAATATTTAAACAAAGTTTGTATTTATTTATGTAATATTAAAAATATAAAAAAAGAAGAGTCTTTTCTATGAGTTATCAACATACTCTGGATATAGAAGAAATTTTAGGTTTATTGCCTCATCGTTATCCCTTTTTATTAGTAGATCGTGTTTTATATTTTGAAAAAGGCAAATTTTTACGTGCGGTAAAAAGTGTATCTTTTAATGAACCTTTTTTTCAAGGCCATTTCCCCGGGAAGCCAATATTTCCAGGAGTATTAATTCTTGAAGCAATGGCACAAGCTGCCGGTATTTTAGCTTTTAAGAGTGTTGGAAAATTAAAACCTGGCGAGCTTTATTATTTTGCCGGCATTGATGAAGCAAGATTTAAATATCCAGTACAACCTGGCGATCAAATGATTTTTGATGTAACGTTTGTTAAAACCAAGCGTGGATTAACACGTTTTAGTGGTATAGCAAAAGTAGATGAAAAAGTTGTTTGTGAAGCAACAATGATGTGTGCTAGAAGTCAGGAAATATGAAATGAGGACTGATAATATTAATAAAACAGCGGTTATTCATCCTTCCTCTATTGTTGAAGAAGGAGCGATTTTCGGTGAAAATGTTTATATCGGTCCATTTTGTTATATTGGACCTCAAGTTGCAATTGGTTCAAATACCAAACTAAAATCTCATGTAATTATAAACGGTAGCACTAAAATTGGTTGTAATAATCAAATTTTTCAGTTTGTTACTATAGGAGAAATTAATCAAGATTTGAAGTATAATGGTGAAGAAACTCGTGTTGAAATTGGTGATCGTAACTGTATTAGAGAAAGCTCAACTATTCATCGTGGTACTGTGCAAGGTGGTGGTTTAACTAAAATAGGAAATGATAATTTATTAATGATAAATACTCATATTGCTCATGATTGTTTATTAGGAAATTATTGCATTATTGCCAATAATGGTACCCTGGGTGGTCATGTTAAATTAGATGATTACGCTATTATTGGTGGCATGAGTGCAATACATCAATTTTGTCAAATTGGTACTCATGTAATGGTTGGTGGTTGCTCAGGAGTTTCAAAAGATGTTCCACCTTATGTTATTGCGCAAGGTAATCATGCTACTCCTTATGGTGTTAATATCAAAGGTTTAAAACGTCGTGGTTTTGATAAAGAATCATTACATGTTATTAAATATGCATATAAAATTCTTTATCGTTGCGGTAAATCACTGGATGAAGCTCGTAAGATATTATTAGAATTAGGAACAAAAAACCAGTATATAAAAATATTAAATAATTTTTTAGAGTATTCTTCACAGTCAAATCGTGGAATTATTCGTTAATAAATATTTTAATAGGAGAACTTTATGACGAATAATCATCATTTTTTAATTCCATCAAAACCTTTAACTATTGGTCTTGTTGCAGGAGAAATATCAGGAGATATTCTTGGTGCATCTCTTATTCGTATACTAAAAAAACAGATACCTAATATACGTTTTATTGGAATTGCTGGTCCATTAATGAAAAAAGAAGGTTGTCAATCATGGTATGAAATGGAAGAACTTTCTGTTATGGGAATTATTGAGATCTTTAAAAGATTACCTAGATTATTAAAGATTCGATCTGATTTAATTAAACGTTTTTTAAAATTACAACCTGATATTTTTATTGGTATAGATTCACCAGATTTTAATATTTTTCTTGAAAAAAAATTAAAAATAAATGGTATAAAAACTATTCATTATGTTAGCCCATCTTTTTGGGCTTGGCGAAAAAATCGTATTTTTAAAATAGGGAAATCTACAGATTTGGTGCTTGCTTTTTTGCCTTTTGAAAAAAAAGTTTATGATTATTATAAGATACCTTGTTATTTAATAGGTCATACAATGGCCAATAATATACCCTTAAAACCTGATAAAAAAATTGCTCGATTAAAATTAAAAATAGATCATGATTCTAAATATTTAGCTATTTTACCAGGTAGCCGGTGTTCTGAAGTTGAAATGTTAACTAAAGATTTTTTATATGCTGCTGAAATTTTAATTCAAGAATTTCCACAGTTAAAAATTTTAGTTCCTGTAGTTAATAAAAAATGTCGTGATAAATTTGAAGCTATTTATAAAAAAATTGGAGTAAAATTGCCATTAGAAATTATAGAAGGTCAGGCACTATTAGTTATGATTTCTGCAGATGTAACTCTATTAGCTTCAGGAACAGCTACATTAGAATGTATGTTAGCAAAATGTCCCATGGTAGTTGGATATCGTATGAAAGTCATTACTTATTATTTAGCAAAATTTTTTATTAAAACATCTTATATTTCTTTACCTAATTTATTAGCAGGAGATGCATTAGTTCAAGAATTTATACAGCATGCATGTCAACCCAAAGAATTGGCTAAATCACTTAAAGATTTATTAATTAATTTATATAAAGTTAAGAAATTAAAAAAAAGATTTTTAGAATTACATAAAAGTATTCGTAGTAATGATGACGAACAATTAGCAAAAGTTATTTTAAAAGTTAGTAAAAAATAAATTTTTATTAATATATATATTATTTTTATTATAAATAATATAAAAAATCATAGTAAATACACATTAAAAATATCAAAGTAATAGTTTTATTCATCATAAAATTGATTAGTTTATTGAAATTTCTAATATTATTATATAAAAATCTTATTTTTAATAAATTTCATAGTAAAATATTTTTTAAAAAAAAATATATATTTTGTCTAATAATTTATAAGAGCTTACTGAAAATGTCTGAACCACGTTTTATACATTTGCGTGTACATACTGATTATTCTATTATAGATGGGTTAATAAAAATTGATGCTTTAATTCATAAAGTAGCAGAATTTGGTATGCCAGCATTAGCAATAACTGATTTTACTAATTTATATGGATTAATTAAATTTTATATTTCAGCACATAATTTTGGAATAAAACCAATTATTGGAGCTGATTTTTATGTAGAAAATGAATTATTAGGTGATGAAATAACGCATTTAACAATTCTTGTAAAAAACAATAAAGGTTATCATAATTTAATATTACTTATTTCTAAAGCTTACAAAAAAGGTTATGGATCAATTGGACCAACGATAAAAAGAGAATGGTTAATAGCACATAGAGAAGGATTATTATTGCTTTCTGGTGCTTGTATGGGAGATGTTGGTAAATGTTTATTACGTAAAAATACAAAACTTCTCGAGAAGTGTTTAGAATTTTATCAAACATATTTTCATAAGAATTATTATTTAGAACTTATTAGAATAGGATTACCTGACGAAGAAAATTATTTATATAAAGCTGTAGATTTAGCGGTAAAAACTAGTATACCTGTTGTTGCTACAAATAATGTGCGTTTTATGTACAGTAATGATTTTTCAGTACATGAAATACGTGTTGCTATCAACAATGGTATTACATTATCTGATAAAAAAAGATCTAAAAATTATAGTCCTCAGCAATATTTACGTAATGAACAAGAAATGGTTGAATTATTTTCTGATATCCCTGCAGCACTTAAAAACAGCATTGAAATTGCTAAACGGTGCAATGTGATAATTCCTTTAGGAAAATATTTTTTACCGAAATTTCCTATGAGTAATATAGAAACAAAAAAATTATTAATTCAAAATGCTAAAATTGGACTTGAAAAACGTTTACAATTTTTATATCCAGATAAAAACAAGAGGAATGAAAAACGATTCAAGTACACTAACCGTTTAAATAATGAATTACAAGTAATTAATAAAATGGGTTTTCCTGGTTATTTCCTTATTGTAATGGAGTTTATTCAATGGGCAAAAGATAATAATATCCCTGTCGGCCCAGGTCGTGGTTCAGGTGCTGGTTCATTAGTAGCATATTCATTAAAAATTACTGATTTAGATCCTTTGAAGTTTGATTTATTATTTGAACGATTTTTAAATATTGATCGTATTTCCATGCCAGATTTTGATATAGATTTTTGCATGGAAAAACGCGATCAAGTTATTGATCATGTTGCGCAAATTTATGGTCGTGAAGCGGTTTCACAAATTATTACTTTTGGTACTATGGCAGCAAAAGGAGCAATTAGAGACGTAGGAAGAGTACTTGGTTATTCATATGGTTTTGTTAATCGGATTTCTAAATTAATTCCTTTTGAACCCGGTATAACTATAAAAAAATCTTTGGTTTTAGAGCCACAATTACAAGAAATATATCATAAAGAAGAAGAAGTAAAAGAATTAATAGATATTGCTTGTAAACTTGAAGGTATCACTCGTAATGCTGGAAAACATGCTGGTGGTGTAGTTATTGCACCAACAAAAATTACGGATTTTACACCATTGTATTGTGATTCAGAAGGAAAAAATCCACTTACACAATTTGATAAAAATGATATTGAATATGTGGGTTTAGTAAAATTTGATTTTCTTGGTCTTAGAACATTAACTATAATTAAATGGGCATTAAAAATGATTAATGATCTTCGATTTCAAAAAAAATCAAAGAATATTGATATAAATACTATTCCATTAAATGATAAAAAATGTTTTAAATTTTTACAAAGTGGAGAAACAACAGCAGTATTTCAATTAGAATCTAATGGGATGAAAGATTTAATTAAACGATTACGTCCAGATTCTTTCAATGATATGATTGCTTTAATTGCACTTTTTCGTCCTGGTCCATTACAATCAGGAATGGTTGATAATTTTATTAATCGCAAGAACGGAAGAGAAGCTATTTCGTATCCTGATGTTGTATGGCAACATGAACTATTAAAGCCAATTTTAGAACCTACATATGGAATTATTCTTTATCAAGAACAAGTCATGAAAATTGCTCAGGTGCTTGCTGGTTATAGTTTAGCTGAAGCAGATATGTTACGTCGAGCAATGAGTAAAAAAAAACCAGAAGAAATGTTTAAACAGCGATTAATATTTAAAAAAGGAATCATTAAAAATGGAATTGATAGTAAATTAGGAATGAAAATTTTTAATTTATTAGAAAAATTCGCTGGTTATGGTTTTAATAAATCACATTCTACTGCGTATGCATTAGTTTCTTACCAAACACTTTGGTTAAAAGTATATTATCCAGCTGAATTTATGGCAGCTGTTTTGACTGCAGATATGGATAATACTGATAAAATAGTTCATTTAATTGATGAATGTTATCGTATGGGTTTAAAAATTTTACCACCTAATATTAATACTGGATTATACAATTTTCATGTTAATAAAAATAATGAAATTTTATATGGAATAGGTGCAATTAAAGGAATTGGAGAAATTGTAGTAGCAGCTATTGTTCGATCGCGTCAAAAGGGTGGTTATTTTAAAAACATTTTTGATTTTTGTAAACGAATTGGTAATCAAAAACTTAATCGTCGAGTAATGGAGAAATTAGTTATGTCAGGTGCTTTAGATAATTTAGGTCAGCATCGTGCAGAATTAATGTTTTCATTAAAAGATGCATTTAAAGTAGCTGATCAATATTCTAAAACTGAAGCTATCGGACAATATGATATGTTTGGTGAATTGGTTGAATCTCCTAAAAACATAAAAAATAAATATTTTGATATACCTAAATGGAATGAAAATATTTTATTAGAAAATGAACGTGAAAGTTTAGGATTTTATTTAACTGGGCATCCTATTAATGCTTATTTATCAGAAATCAAACGTTATATTACTAAATTACGTTTAAAGGATATTAATTCATTAGTTCATGGAGAGATATTAACAGTGGTTGGTTTAGTGTCAAAAATTAAAATTATAACAACTAAAAATTCTAATAAGATTAGTATATGTACTTTGGATGATGGTTCTGGATATTTGGATATATTTCTTTTTTCAGATGTTTTTAAAAAATATAACCATTTAGTAGAAAAAAATAAAATATTAATTGCTAGAGGAAAAATCAATTTTGATGATTTTAATGGTGTTTATAAAATGTCTGTTTATAAATTAATCGAACTTAGTAAAGCACGAGAAAAATATTTAAAAAGTATTTGTATTATATTAAAAGAAATAAAAACTTCTAGTAAGGATCTATTAAAAAATCTTGATAAAATATTAAATCCTTACTGTTCAGGAACAATTCCAGTGTATCTTTATGATAATAATAATCAAAAAAAAGAATGTAGCGCTAAATTAAATTTAGTTTTTACTTGGTATGTTATTCCTACAGATAATCTTTTAAGTGAGCTGAGAATGTTTTTAAATAATAAAAAGATTGAATTAAAATTTGATTAATAGGAATATTTATGACCCTTAATTTCTTAGATTTTGAACAACCAATTGTTGATTTAGAAGAAAAAATCAATTCTTTAATGACAGTTAATCGTAAAGATACTCAATTAGATATCGATTTAGATGAAGAGATTGCTAAGTTGCACGAAAAAAGTATAGAACTTACTAAAAAAATTTTTTCTAATTTATGTGCTTGGCAAATTTCTCAATTAGCTCGTCATCCAATGAGACCTTATACTTTAGACTATATTCAACATATATTTACTCATTTTCAAGAATTAGCTGGTGATCGCACTTATGCTGATGACAAAGCAATTGTTGGTGGTTTAGCTCGATTAGATGGACGTCCGGTAATGATTGTTGGTCATCAAAAAGGACGTGAAATAAAAGAAAAAATTCGAAGAAATTTTGGTATGCCAGCACCAGAAGGATATCGCAAAGCTTTGCGATTAATGAAAATTGCTGAACGTTTTAGGTTACCTATTATTACTTTTATTGATACACCCGGTGCTTATCCTGGCATTGGTGCTGAAGAACGTGGTCAATCTAATGCAATTGCAAGCAATTTATGTGAAATGTCTCAATTTTCTGTTCCTATTATTTGTACAGTTATTGGTGAAGGAGGTTCAGGTGGTGCATTAGCAATTGGAGTAGGTGATAAAGTTAATATGTTACAATATAGCACTTATTCTGTGATTTCTCCAGAAGGTTGTGCCTCCATCCTTTGGAAAACTGTTGAGAAAGCTCCATTGGCGGCTGAAGCAATGGGTATTACAGCTTCTCGTTTAAAATTACTTAAACTTATTGATAATATTGTTGAAGAACCATTGGGCGGTGCGCATCGAAATTATGCACAAATTGCTAATAATCTTAAAAATAGAATTTTAAATGACTTAAGTGATATCGATTTATTGGATCCTGAAGATTTAAAAAAATATCGGTATCAACGTTTAATGGAATATGGTTATTGTTAAATTTATTACTAATAATTTATACTAAAAATTTATAAATAATTAATTATCTTTATTTTTATATTAAAAATAAATTATAATAAATTGTGATATTTATTAAAAATACTTAAAAGAGTCGTTTTAATTATTTAAATAAAATTATTTATAATAGTATTACTAAAAATGATTATGTTTATTAATGAATGAATGAAATAATATTTTTAAAAAAAATTATCAAAAATATTGGGTTTATAGAAAATATATTAGTAGGTTTTAGTGGCGGATTAGATTCAACTGTATTATTACATGCATTAGTAAGATTACGTAAAATTATAAATCCTCATTTAAATATTCGTGCAATTCATGTTCATCATGGAATTAATAATGAAGCTGATAAATGGTTAATTCATTGCAAAAAAATATGTTTTACTTGGAAAGTAGAATTTCATTTACAGTATATTCATATAGATTCGAATGAGCATGGTTTAGAGGGAGAAGCACGTATTTCTCGATATCAAGCATTTCGTAAAATATTATTAAAAAAAGAAGTTCTCGTAACAGGACAACATTTAGATGATCAAGCCGAAACTTTTTTGTTAGCACTAAAACGTGGTAGTGGTCCTGCTGGATTATCTTCTATGGCATTTTCTATGCCTTTTTTTCATACTCATTTAATAAGACCATTATTATCTTTTACTCGTAAAGAATTAGAATCATATGCAAAAAAAAATTTGCTTTATTGGATAGAAGATGATAGTAATCAAAACAAATTTTATGACCGTAATTTTTTGCGTTTAAATATTATGCCGCATCTTTGTAGTAGATGGCCAAATTTTTCTCATGCAGTTTTTAGAAGTGCTACTTTGTGCGCAGAACAAGAAACTTTATTAAATGAATTATTAGAAAATTGTTTTTTAAGTTTAATTACAGATAATGGAGCGTTAAAAATAACTGATTTTTTAAGTTATTCTAAAATTAAGCGTAATGCAATATTACGACGTTGGTTTCGTTTTCATAAAATTTTAATGCCCTCCTGTCTTCAATTAAAGATAATTTGGAAGGAAGTTATATGTGCACGAAATGATGCAAAACCAGAATTTATTTTAAAAAATAATGTTATTCGTCGTTTTCAAAAAAAATTATGGATTTTGCCAAAATTTCAAGATATTAGTAATATTTCTTTATCATGGAATCTTTCTAGACCTCTTATATTACCTGATAATTTAGGTACTTTAATTATTGCAAGTCATGGAATTGGTTTTCGTTTTCCATTTTTTAATGAAAAAGTTACTGTTCGATTTGGAGTAAAGGGAAACATTAAAATTATTGGATGTCAGCATTCTAAAAAAAGCAAAAAATTATGGCAAGAATTAGGTATTGCTCCTTGGTTTAGAAAAAGAATTCCTTTGATTTATTATGATGATGTACTTATTACAGCTGTTAATGTTTTTGTTACAGAATCAGGTAGATGTGTTGATGGAATTGAACTTAAGCTTAATCTAATAAAAAATAAATGAATTTTTTTGAATAAATATTTTTTTGTATTTTAAAAAAATTCTAAAAAAATAATAATTATTAATTATTTTGATATTATTTTTATATTAAAATCATGAATTATTACATTATTTTTAATATATTAATATATAAATATCGTTAATTTTAATTAAAATAATTAATAATTTTATAAAAAAATTAAGATTTATAGTTAATTTTATATCAGATTTAATAAACTATTTACATTTTTTTTTTAAAAAATTAATTATTTCAAGAAGATTAATAAATTCTTTTTTATTATTTCTTCGAAATTTATATTCTATTTGATTCTGATTTAAATGAAATTCACTAATTATTATTATATGCGGTATTCCAATGAGTTCTATGTCAGAAAACATTATACCTGGTTGTTCTTTTCGATCATCAAATAATACATCAATATTGCATTTTTTTAATGCATAATAAATTTTTTCAGAAATTTCTTGAACACGATATGATTTATGCATATTTATAGGTAAAATTGCAATTTGAAAAGGTGCAATAGAATCATTCCAAATAATTCCTTTATCGTCATTGTTTTGTTCAATTGCTGCTGCAATAATTCTTGTTATACCGATTCCATAACATCCCATAGTAATAATTTCATGATTCCCATTTTTATTTTTAACAGTAAAGTTCATTGCTTTAGCATATTTTTTTCCTAGTTGAAAAATATGACCTACTTCAATTCCACGTTTTGTTTGTAGTATTCCTTTTCCATCTGGACTCGGGTCTCCTGAGACGACATTTCGTAAATCATAAATATTAGGAATAGAAATATCTCTTTTCCAATTAATACCAAAATAATATTTGTTATCAATATTAGCTCCAGCAGTAAAATCGCTCATGACTGCAACACTGCTATCTATAATTATAGGTATCGATAAGTTTATAGGGCCCAATGTATTTGGATTGATTTTTAGTATTTTTTTTATTTCTTCTTTTGTAGCAAATTTTAATGGAGTAGAAATCAAAGGATGTTTTCCTGCTTTTATTTTATTTAACTTATGATCAGCTCGGATTACTAAAGCAACAAGTTGATAGTCATTATTTTTTACACCGATTACTATTAAAGTTTTTACAATTTTTTCAATAGGTAAATTGTATAATTTTGCCAATTCAATAATATTTTTTATGTTAGGTGTATTAACAAGACGCATATTTTCAGTGGGTTTAGGGCGTGTTATAGGGCAAATAGTTTCGGCTAATTCAATATTAGCAGCATAATTCGATTGATCAGAAAAAACAATATTATCTTCTCCGCTATTTGCTAATACTTGAAATTCATGTGATATATTACCACCAATAGAGCCAGTGTCTGCTTTTACAACTCTAAAATTAAAACCAATGCGTGTAAAAATTGTATGATATGTTTTATACATAATATCATAAGTTTTTTGAAGTGAGTTTTGATCGATATGAAATGAATAGGCGTCTTTCATAATAAATTCACGAGATCTTATAACACCAAAACGTGGTCTAATTTCATCACGAAATTTTGTTTGAATCTGATATACATTTAAGGGTAATTGTTTATAGGAATTTATCTCATGACGCATAAAATCAGTAATAACTTCTTCATTAGTTGGTCCAAGTACAAAAGATTCATTACCGTGATACATAAAACTTAGTAATTCTGGTCCATATTGTTCCCATCGAAGACTTTTTTTCCATAATTTTGCAGGTTGAACTATTGGTGTAGAAATTTCCATTGCACCAGTTTGATTCATTTCTTCACGAATAATATTTTTAATTTTTTTTAATACTCGGATCCCAGTTGGTAACCAATGATATAATCCAGAAGAAAGTTTACGTATCATGCCTGCTTTAAGCATTAATTTATGACTAATTACTTCAGTATCTGAAGGAATTTCTCTTAAAGTACAAAGAAGATATTGACTTGTTCTCATTTTCCATGTATCCATAAAATAAGGTTTTAAAAAAAACTTATTTTTAATTTTTTAACAATGATTTAATAAATTTTAAAAAAGAGATAACATATTTTTAATTTTTCTTAAAGTATAATATTATTATATTTTAAAATATAAATTTTAGAATTATGATAAATAAATGTTAATTTTAAGTGAATGCGATATTTTAATATAAAAATAGTTAATTAACAAAAAAATGCATAAATATCATGTTAATTTTTATATAAATTTTAAGTAAGTACCTTTAAATTATTTAATTATTTTATCTATATTTTTTTTGATTTTTTTAAAAAATTGGATATCAATATTTTATTTTTTTATTAGTAATTTTTTAAATAATTTTTTATAAAATTTTTATTTAGTTATTTTTATTAAAAAATAAATAAAAATTGTATTTTTTATTTTATAATTAGGTAAAAAATATTTAATTAGTTATTTATTTTTTTAATATTTTTAATACATGATATGTATTTTTTAAGATAGATATATTACTTATTAATTATTAATATGATTAATATGCAATAAATTTAAAATATTTTTTGATTGTTTTAAAAAAAATTTATTTCAAATAAGAATATAATTTTGTTATTAATTTATATATAAATTAATAACAAAAAAAATAAAATATCTAGAGAATAAAAAATGGAAAATAAAAATTTAAATTTTAATAAATTTTTTTGTTATTTTGATTTAATAAGGCTTAATCAGCCTGTTGGTTTTTTTCTTTTATTATGGCCTACTTATTGGGCATTATGGTTATCTAATCGTGGATTACCAAATTTTTATGTTTTATTTATTTTTACTATTGGTATTTTTTTGATGCGTTCTGCTGGATGTATAGTAAATGATTATGTAGATAGAAAATTTGATGCTTATGTTTATAGAACTAAAAAACGTCCTTTAATAAAAGGTAGTATAAGTATACAAGGAGCAAAAAATCTTTTTTTTTATTAATTATTTCTTCATTTTTATTAGTTTTAACTTTAAATAACAAAACAATTTTTTTATCTATTTTTGCTTTATTATTAACTGTAACTTATCCATTTTTTAAACAATTTACTTATTTTCCTCAAATAATATTAGGTATTGCGTTTGGTTGGTCAATTCCAATGGTTTATTCTGCAGTTATTGATTCTTTTCCTTTTGAGTGTTGGTTATTATTTTTAGTAAATATTATTTGGTCTGTTATTTATGATACTCAGTATGCAATGGTTGATCGTGATGATGATATAAAAATTGGCATAAAATCAACGGCAATTATTTTTGGAAGATTTGATAAATTTATTATTTTTATTTTACAATTATTCATGTTATTGGTTTTATTTTATATGAAATATTATATAGATTTTGGTTTATCTTATTATATAAGCTTAATATTTATATTATTTATTTTTATTTATCAACAAATATTGATAGCAGATCGTCAACCAATTTTATGTTTTAAAGCATTTTTAAGTAATAATTATGTTGGTTTGGTATTATTTATCGGTATTTTTTTAAATTTTTAATAATTATAATACATTATGTAAAATGTTGTGAATGTTTTCAATTGTATAACGTACATCAGTAGATATTAATTTAATAATATTATGATATATTGATTTTGAATTTAATCTAATAATCATATTTCCTTCTTTATTAATATAGCCTTGTTTTTTTAAAGTATTAAGTAGAGTTGCAAAACTTATTTTATCAAAAAATTCTAATGTATTAATACCATGTAAAATAGAAATATATTTAGCAAGTATATAAGTTTCTTTTTCTAAAATTGTTCGACTAATTCTATGTGTTTTATTTAATAATGCTAGTGTAATAGCATAGCGTTCTAAAATTTCTTTAATATTTGCTGCTAATAGTTCTAAAGTATGTATATTGTTTTTATTAACATTCATGCAATCTTTATTTTTAAATATTAATTTTTGACGTATTAATTCATTAATTGTAGTTTTAATTGTATCAGATAATTCTTCAAGATTATATCTAACGAAAAGTTCTGCTTTTAAAAATGGATAAATAATTTTTACTTGATCAAGAATTTCATTTAAGTGAATATTGTTATTATTTAATATTATATTAGCTAATAAAGCAGGTAAGATGAATAAATGTATAATATTATTCCTATAATAAGTCATTATTACTATATTTTTTTTTGGTATTACAATAATATCATCTATTTTATTTTTTTTAATTATAATTTTTCTTAATTTTAATGCTTCATTTAAAAGATTGCTTGCAGTCTCGTTAGGTGTTGTACTTTCATTGCTATAAGGAATATTTTTTAATAGTTCTAAATAACATTCCATTTGTCTTAAAAACTGTTTTTTTGTTAAAGCACCTTCTTTAGAAGCTAGTAAGGCTGTAGAAGATAAATTAATTGAATTAACAGCAGTTGCATTATTAATTCTAACCATAATATTATGAGCTAATTTCGTTACAATTGAATTCAGCCATATTGGACGTTTTGTATTAATAATATTTGAAGATTGATTCCATGTTGGAATAAATTTATTTAAATAATTTTTTAGTTTAATGGGTTGGCCAAAATTTACATAACTTTTTCCAAGTTTTTGTAGTTTTAATAAACTTTTTAGTATTGTAAATAAATTTTCTTTTTCTTTTTTTGCACCTTTTAGTTCCTTAATATAACTTTCTACTTCTAATACATGGTCGTAACCAATATAAATTGGAACAATGGTAATTTGATGTATATTTTTTTTTAACATTGCTTGTATAGTCATAGAAAGTGTGCCTGTTTTTGGCGATAATAAACGACCGGTTCTAGAGCGACCGCCTTCGATAAAATATTCAATTGAATATCCACGAGAAAATAATTCATTAAGATATTCACGAAATATATTAGAATATAGTTTATTGCCATTAAAAGAACGACGAATAAAAAAAGCACCTAAATGACGAAAAATTTGTCCGATAGGCCAAAAATTAAGATTTGCACCTGCTGCGATATGAGGAGGTACTAAACCTTGATGATATAATACATAAGAAAGTAATAAATAATCCATATGACTACGATGACATGGAATGTATACAATTTCATGAACATTTTGTGCTAATTGACGTACACATTCAGCATGTTTTACAGTGATACCTTGATAGAGTCTATTCCATGTCCAACTTAATATACGATCAGTAATTCGAATTGCTTCGTAGGAGAAATTAGCAGAAATTTCCCTCATTATATTAATAGCATTTTTTTTTGCTTTTTTAAGTGCTATTTTTTTTATTTTTGCTTCATCTTCAATTGATTTTTTAATTGTTTTTAATTTTAATAGTTTATTAAATAAATCATTTTTTATAGGTATTTTTGGTCCGATTGCTGCTAATCGTTGCCGTAAATAATGAATACGTGCTAATCGAAAAAGTTTTTTGACTATAAATTTATCATTTCCATGTTCATAAACTATTTTTTGTAAAAAAATAGCAGGAGAAAATTGTATAAAACTATCACGCCCTAACCATATAATAGATAAAATTTTTTTAATTTTATAAAAAAAATGTAAAGAAGATTTTTTAAAACGAGTTTCACGACCGGGTGCTCTTCCAAACATTACTGATACAGGTAATAATTGAATATTTAATTCTGGATTATTAAAATGAAGATCAAGGTAAGCAGTAAATGTTTTTATTGAATCTTTTTTTAGGTTTGATGTATAGTATCGAAATATTTTTGGTTTATCATCAATAAATAAATAAGCAGGTAATTTTGTTTTATTGATTTTTATAGGATTAAGAGGATCAGGTAAACCAATAGAAAAACATTGTTTTCGTAATGTTAATAACTCTGTTTTTGAATAATATGGCAATACGTACAAAAAAGATTTTTTTGTATCAAGCTGTAGTTCGTTGATTGGATCTGTCGGTATTAGTTTACTTTTTACAAGAAATTTTATTGCTAAATATAATAAATTATAGTAAATTTTGTACCAAAATGACATATATTAGCTTTGACCTCTTATTTAAATTCTATAAGTATATCATAAACAAGAATTTTTAATCTTTTTTTAAAAATATTTATTCTAAATCTATTAAGATTAATATAAATTAAATTTTATATTCAATAATTTGTAAAAAAAATAAAAGATTTTAATTTTAAAAAAATATTAGGTTTAGATCATATTTTTAGATTATAAATTATAATTTTATATATGATTTATATTATGTACAATATTTTGATAAATTCAGATTTATTATTTCATTAAATTTTTAAAGTAATTATTAAAGTATTTTAATATTTTTTTTAAATAAAAAATATAAATTTATGATTAATATTTTATCATCAATTAAATTATTATTTATTAAGTAATTTTTTATGCAATATTTTTTCATTGATACGCTTATAATGCATTTAAATTATCATATATATTATTTTTTTATATATTTACTAAAAGTATATAATATATATTTTTGTTAAGAGTATATTATATAATAAAAATTTTTATGTAATAATTTACTTTTTTATATTTTTTTATATTTTATAATAAAGTTTTTAAAAAGATAATATAAAATATTATTTTAAAAAAATAATCTATATAAACATAATAATATTTTATATATCAATATAATTATATGTATAATTTATTTTATATTTATTTAAAAATTGGTTTTTTGTTAAATTTCAATTAACTCCACAATTTTTTATTTTTTTAAAAAATCTTTTTCTAAATATTATGTTAATTTATTATTTTATATTTTTTTATAATAAAAAACATTTATTGTTTGTTTTTTCAAAAAAATATTAAAAAAATAATTTTTTTATTATTTAAGATTAAGTTTATTAGTTAAAAATTTTAATAAAGAAAAATAGATGATAAATATAATTATTTTTTAATATTTTTATATATTTAATGTTTATTTAAATTTTAATTATATTAATATTTTTTATTTTTTATAAAATTAATAAAATAATTTATATAAAATTATTAAATTTAAAATTTTTGCAAAATTAATTTATTTCTTTATATAAATATTTTTTTATTTATAGAATTTATATAATTTTTTTTATTTATTTAAAATTATAGTTATTAAAGAAATATTTTTATTTAATTTAATATATAAAATTTAAGAATTATTATAATATTTTATTTTTTAAAATTATGTTTTTTTATATTCTGTTATTTGCATAAAAAACTTGTTAAACATTAATTTATTATTTTTTGAAATTATTACTATATAACTAATTATAAAGTATTTTTTATATATAAAAAATTTAAAAAACTATCTTTTTTAATATTATTTTATTAAAATTAAAAACTTTTTATATTATGTAAGATATTATTTTTAATAAAATACTTTTTTCAATAAATTTTTATTAAAAAATATATATTTTTTTAATTGCAAGTGTTTTATAAAAAAATAATAGAATATTTTATTTGAATTATTTTAAGTAATATTCTAAAAATAATAAATTTATATTTTTTAAGTTATTTAAACTCATGAATTAATATGGGAAAACAATATATAAAAAGATTTTTATTTTATAAAATTATTATAATTTATTTTATGTTATACAAAAAAATAAATATTAGTAAAATATATTTTTTATATTAAGATAAGAATATATCAAATATTTTAAATGGTTAGTATTTTTATAAACTTATTTTTTTATTAAAATATATATGATTTATACTAATTTGTTATATTTTTTTATAAATGATATAATAAAATTTATTATATAACATAAAGTTTAATTAATCAAAATATTTTTTGAATAATTTAAAAAAAATTATATTAATTATATAATATAACTTTAGTCATTGTTTATTAATAAATGCCGCGTTGGTATTTTTTATTTAAGATCGAAATTTGATTTATTTAAATTATGTACTAATACAATTTTAATATAAAAAACTATTTTTTGTTAATTTATGCATTAAGTAGGTTATCTTCTCTTTTGGAGTTTTATAATGAATGAGAAAATAAATTGGCAACCCAATATATCTATTAATAATTTATTAAAAAGATCTAAAGTTATTAATGAAATTAGACGATTTTTTATTGATCGTGGTGTAGTAGAAGTTGAAACACCAATATTAAGTAAATTTACAGTAACAGATGTTCATCTTTTTCCTTTTGAAACTCAATTTATTGCACCTTTAATTTATGATAATATCAATAAAATGTATATGATTACAAGCCCTGAATATCACATGAAACGTTTAATTGCTGCAGGGAGTGGGCCAATATATCAAATGGTAAAATCTTTTCGTAATAAAGAAAAAGGACGTTATCATAACCCAGAATTTACTATTCTTGAATGGTATAGACCAAATTACGATATGTATCGACTTATTGACGAAGTAGATGATTTATTGCAACAAATTTTAGACTGTGTTCCAACAAATAGAATCTCATATCAACAAGTATTTCAGCGTTATTTAAATATTGATCCATTATCTTTAAATTTAGAAAAAAAAATATTATGTGATGTAGCATTTAAGTTTGGTTTTAGTAATGCATATAAAGAAGAAAATAAAGATATTTTATTGCAATTTTTATTTACAATGGGAATTGAGCCTCATTTAGGAAAAGAGGAACCTACAGTTATTTATCATTTTCCTGCTTCACAGGCATTATTGGCTAAAATTAGTAAAGAAGATAATAGGGTTGCAGAACGTTTTGAAGTATATTTTAAAGGTATTGAATTAGCTAATGGTTTTTGTGAATTGACTGA
The DNA here is from genome assembly GCA_031446105.1 of Arsenophonus sp. Taxonomy (GTDB): domain Bacteria; phylum Pseudomonadota; class Gammaproteobacteria; order Enterobacterales; family Enterobacteriaceae; genus Arsenophonus. Next base: position 341,191 of record CP132907.1, on the reverse strand, counting down.
TCCAGAAGAACATAAAAAACGTTTTCAAAATGATAATAAAATTAGAAAAAAAATTGGATTGCCCATACAACCAATAGATAAATATCTTTTAGAGGCATTACATCAGGTTATGCCTGATTGTTCTGGTGTAGCTTTAGGCGTTGATCGGTTGCTTATGTTGGCTTTAAAAATAGAAAAAATTACTGATGTTATGTCTTTTTCTATAGAACGTGCTTAAAATATTTTTATTGAATATATAATCAAATATAAATTAATTTTTAATAAAATATAGATGTTTTTCTAAAATAATTAAATTATTATTTGAAGATAAACTACTGCATTTATTTTTTTAAAAATAAAATTTGTTATATTAAAAATCTTTCATTTAATATACTAAGAAATTTCTTTTATCATTATCAAGCAGATTTATATAAAGTAATGGTTTATTATAAAACTAAAATTTTATTTTTTTAAATATTCAATTTTTGTACTATAAAAAAATAAATTATACATTTTAATTTTTTTTAAAATAAAAAAATAATATATTTCTTAATATTTTTTATTTAAATTATATAAAAAATTATATCTAGTATTTTATTTTTATTTTATTTTATAGTAAGTTTTTTAAGAGATATGTTTATGTCTTTTTATTTTTATAATTTTGATCAAATTCTTGATATACAAGGGTTACGTTGCCCTGAATCAATGATGATGATAAGAAGAAGAATTCGTAAAATTCGTATGAATGAAAATTTGTTTATTATTTCTGATGATCCATCAATAATCTTAGATATACCAATTTTTTGTCGGTTTATGAAACATAAGCTTTTATTAAAAGAAACTAAAAAAATACCGTATTGTTATTTAATTTTAAAAAAAAATAATTTTTATTAAATAACTTCTTTTTATGGCAAATAAATATATTTTTATATAAAAAATATTATTTTTATAATTTTTTAATGTATTTTATGCATAAAAATGCTGTTTTTTGTAATAAATTACAACGTTAATTAATCAATAGAATTAATTTAATCATTTATTAATTTAATAATTTTTATAAAAAAAGTTAAACATAATTTTTGCTATTTTTTTAAAAATAAAACTAAAATATTTTAAAATTATTTTGTTAATTTTTTTTTAAAATTTGATTACGAATATAAATATAATAATCTACTTTACCAGATTTTTTTTTTCGATGGAGGCTCCAATTAGAGGGTAATATATTTAAATTAGTTTTTTTTGGTACTTCAATAAATATCCAACTGTTTTCAGTTAACCATTCATTATTTTCTAATAACCATACTGTTTTTTCTAGTAAATTTTCATAAAAAGGTGGATCAAGAAAAATAATATTATATTTTTTTCCTTTTTTTGATAAATAATTTATTATGTTATTTTTAATTGCTTCTGCATTTTTTATGTTTAATTTATTTAAATTTTTTTTTAATTGAATAAAAATAGAATAATTTATTTCAATTAAAGTTACTGAATCAGCGTAATTAGAAAGTGCTTCAATGGCTAAAGCTCCGCTTCCAGAAAAACAATCAAGGCAATAAGATTTTTTAATTACTGGTTTTAACCAATTAAATAAAGTTTCTCTAATTTTATTTTTAGTTGGTCGTAATTCTTTAGCATTTAAAACAGAAAGCGTGTGTCCTTTCCATTTTCCACCAATAATGCGAATACCTTTTGATTTATGATATTTTTTTTGCATTTTTTTTAGATCCATATTATGTATAGTTTTTTTTTAAATAGATTATATATTTAATTAAGTATTGATAGTTATATAAAAAAATTTTAATTTTTTATTTTTTAAAAAATAGCAAAAATTATGTTTAACTTTTTTTATAAAAATTATTAAATTAATAAATAATTAAATTATCTTTGTAATTTAAAAAAAATATGTATCAATTTAAAAATAAAAATATTAATTTTAAATTAATATAAAAATAAAGTAATTAATTTAAAAATATAAAATTGTGATTAAAACAAATTTTTTAAAAAAAATATTTTTATAAAAGTAATAAATTATTGTTTTAAAAAAATTAGTGCAATTAATGAAATATAATAAAAAAAATTAAAAGTTTATTTAAAATAATACAGAATATAAATATAGATATTTTTTCAGTTTTTTATTTTATAAAACATATTTTTTTTAAAATTAATGTTTAGAAATCAAATTTTAAATTATTGATATATTAATATAAATAATACGTTAGATTTTTAAATTTTTTTATAAATATTTTTATATAAAGAAATACTTTATAGGAAATAATAAGAAAAGATAATTTATATGTTATCATTAATTAATAAATAATTGTTGGTGTTTTGTAAATTATTTTATATAATATTAATTTTAGTGATAGAAAAATAATTATTAGTAAGTATTATTTATATTAATATGAATTCATGAAATAAATCTATGATATTTTTTATAAAAATATATTAAAAATTATAAGGATTATATTTTTTTCAAAAGACTATAATATTTTTTTGAAATTATTGATATTAAGAAAATTCAAGGAAGTACATATTTTTTTATATATTATCAGTGGTTAGTATAATAAAAATTATTTATATAGTATTTTTTAAAAAAATAAAACTATGATAAAAATATAATAAAATATTATTTATTTAAACTTTAATACAGATTAAAGACAATTTATTAAATTTATTTTTTTTAAATTAATAAATCTAAAAAAATAATTTTAATAAAAATTGATATTAAATAATATATTTGTTTACGATTTTTATTTTAATTGTATTAAAAATTTTGATTTTTTTAAAATCAGAAAAAATATTGATATGTTTTATTTTTTTCATAATTTCAGTAGTTTTAAATAAAAATATCAATTATTTTCAATATTTTATTTTAAATATTATAAAAAATTCTTTTTTTTAATAAAAATTTATTAAGGAAAAGCAGTTAGTATATTTGTAGACTTTATATAAATTTGTATAAAATTTTAATTGTTTATTGAAAATTTATATATTAAAAAATAAAAAAATCTATAATACTGATTATTATCATAATTTTAATTAAATGTAATATAATATTTTTTAATAATAAAAAATGGTCGTTTAATTAGAAAATTATATAATTAAAATATTAATCATTAAAAAGTATTGTATGATTTAGTAAGAATAATTATTATTCTTTTTTAAAATATATTTTTTCAAGTTTTTTTTATCTTATAAATTTAACTAATTTGTAATTAATTTATTAATTTTTTGCATTTTTTTGATATTATAGAATTAAATCAAAAAAGATTTAATATATTTATAACGTATTTAATTTTTTAGATTTGATATTTTTTAATAAAAAATTTTGTTTTATTAACTTTATTTAATTTAAAAGAGGATATCAATGATAAAAGATATGCAATCATTGTCATTAATTCCGCAAGGTAGTATTGAAGCTTATGTAAGACTAGCCAATGCTTATCCTATACTCACAATAGTAGAAGAAAAAAAATATGCTAAAAAACTGTATTATTATGGTGATTTACATTCAGCTAAAAAACTTATATTATCTCATTTGCGATTTGTAATTCATATAGCACGTAATTATTCTGGTTATGGATTGGCTCAAGCAGATCTTATACAAGAAGGTAATATCGGATTAATGAAAGCTGTTCGTCGATTTAATCCAGATATTGGTGTGCGGTTAGTGTCTTTTGTAATACATTGGATTAAAGCGGAAATTCACGAATATGTATTACGTAATTGGAGGATAGTTAAAGTAGCAACTACTAAAGCACAACGAAAACTATTTTTTAATTTACGTAAAAATAAGACACGAATTGGTTGGTTTAATCAAAAAGAAGTTAATATGCTTGCAAAAGAATTAGGAGTCAGTAGTAACGATGTTCGTGAAATGGAATCTAGGATGTCCGCTCAAGATATGGCATTAGATATCAATAATGATAATGATAATGTTGAGCATGCTATTTTTGCACCTGCTTTATATTTGCAAGATAAATCTTCTGATTTTGCTGGTAGTATTGAAGAAGATAATTGGGGGAATTATGCTACTGATAAATTAATGCAGGCACTAAGCACTTTAGATCAGCGTAGTCAAAATATTATTCGTACACGTTGGCTTGATGAAGAAAATAAAATTACTTTGCAAGATCTGGCAAATAAATATAATGTATCTGCTGAACGTATAAGACAATTAGAAAAAAATGCAATGAAAAAAATTAGGTTATTTTTAGAAAATTAGAAAAGATATTTTAATATGATTTTATATGTTTATATATTTATCAAATTATTCTATATTTTTTTAATTTTTTTCGTAAAGTTCCACGATTGATGCTTAATATTAATGCAGCTTTTGTCTGATTTCCTTTAGCATATTCCATTACTATTTCTAGTAATGGTTTTTCTACTTCATAAAGAACTAATTGATATAAATTATTGATATTTTCATTATTAATTTGAGAAAAATAGTTTTTAAGCGCTTGTTTCACTAAATCACTTAATGGTTTTTGAATTTTGTTTTTTGGTAAATTTGTCGTATTGACTGCTGTTAATAAAGAAAACTTTTTGTATTCTTTTAACATAATTTTATTGCTCTTTTTAAACAAAATAAATATAAAATTATTTCAATTATAAATATTATCATTTTTTTTAATTTTTTTATATCTTCATTTTTTAAAGTTATTTGTGTTTTAATTTTTTATTTTTTTAATTTTTTAAAATTATATCTTATTTTTCAGAAATTTTATCATTTGTAATAATTTTATATAAACTATTATTTTTAAATTTATTTATTAATATTTATTTAGGTATATTTGCTGTTTTTTTATTTTTGAGTATAAGAAAAGTGTTGTTAATATTTTAATATAGTATATTTTTTTTATTCAAAAATATATTTTTTAAAAAAATTATAAAAAACAGTAAATTCAGTATATGAAAAATATTCATGTTATCTAAAATATTTAAGATTTTTTCAAACAAAAAATAAATTAATTTAATTTATAAATATTTGAAATATTATAAATAAAACCTAAAAAAATTTTTTTAGTCAAAAATAATTTTTTTATATTAATAATTATTTATATAATTTAATATTTTTTATTTATAATATAAAAGTTTTTGTTTTTATATTTCTACATAAAGATATTTTTTATAATTTTATTTTTTACAATTTAAAATTATTATTTTTTAAGAAAAAATACAATTTAGAATAAAATAAAACTTATATTGTTAAATATTTTGTTTTATTAAAATAATATTTACTATAAATACAAAAAATGATATTTTTAGTTTTTTTAATAAAATCATTATATTATTTTTTTATTTTATATAAAATTATTTCTTTATTTAAAATAAAAAATAAAAAATTTTTTGTGAAATTATTTATTTATAAAATAAAAATTTTAGTAATATATAAAAAATAAAATAATAAAAAAAGTATTTTATTATTTATATATTTTTAGCATTTTTTTACTTTATAAAAAAGTTTTTTAATAAAAAATATTCTAGAATAAAAAAAATATAAAAATATTGTATATGATATTTTGTTTAATAAATAAGAAATATCTTTTTTAATTATTTGAATTTAATTTTTAATTTCATATTACTAAAGTTAAAAATATAAAAAGCAATAATTAGCGTAAATATTTTATAATATATAAAAATATAATTTGCAGTCTTCAAATTTTTTTTATGTATATTTTATTTGCAATAAATTTTAAATTATCATGATAAGTTTTTTTATATCATATCTTTTTAAGATTTAATAAGATTATAAAAAATAAGTATATTTTTTACTATTGTGTTTATGCAAAAATATAAAATATTTATTAAAAATATATTTATTTAAAATTATTGATTTTCTAAATAATGAATATTAGTTCCTCCTTTTAAGAAATTTTTATCGTTTATAATTCTTTTCTGTGATTCTATATTAGTTTTGATACCATGAATAATTAATTCAGACAAAGCATTTTTCATACGTAAAATTGCAATTTCACGATTTTCGCCATAAGTAATTAATTTTCCAATCATGGAATCATAATAGGGTGGTACTGTATAACCTGTATAAATATGTGATTCCCATCGTATGCCCAAACCACCAGGAATGTGCAGTCGAATAATTTTACCTGGGCTTGGTAAAAAAGTTTTTGCATCTTCTGCATTAATCCTACATTCGATAGAATGTCCATGAATTTTTATATCTTTTTGTTTTATAGATAATGGTAAACCAGAAGCAATTTTTATTTGTTCTTTAATGAGATCAATTCCTGTAATCATTTCAGTAACAGTATGTTCTACTTGAATTCTGGTATTCATTTCAATAAAATAAAATTTTTTATTTTCATATAAAAATTCAAATGTTCCAGCACCACGATAGCCAATATCAAGACAGGTTTTTACACAACATTCACTAATATTTTTTCTTATATCTATTGGAATATCTGATACCGGTGCTTCTTCAATAACTTTTTGATGACGACGTTGCATTGAACAATCACGTTCTGACAAATAAATTGCATTACCTTGTCCATCAGAAAGAACTTGAATTTCAATGTGTCGCGGATTTTGTAAAAATTTTTCTATATAAACCATACTGTTATTAAAAGCTATTTTAGATTCAGCTTGCGTCAATATAATTGCTTGTTCTAGTTCATTTTCATTACGTACAATACGTATACCACGACCGCCACCTCCAGATGATGCTTTAATCATTATAGGATAACCAATTTTTTTGGTAATATTTTTATTAATTTTTATATTTTTTCCTAAAGGTCCATTAGATCCAGGGATGCAGGGAATACCTGTTTTTTTCATAATTTTAATAGCAGATAGTTTGTCACCCATAAGGCGAATAGTTTTTGCTTTAGGCCCAATAAATATAAAACCAGAACATTCAACTTTTTCGGCAAAATCAGCATTTTCAGATAAAAAACCATAGCCAGGATGAATTGCTTCTGCATCTGTAATTTCTGCTGCAGAAATTATTGATGGGATGTTAAGATAGCTTTCGGATGATGGTGCAGGACCTATACAAACAGTTTCATCAGCAAGTAATACATGTTTTAAATTCCGATCAACTACTGAATGTACTGCAACAGTTTGTATTTTTAATTCTTTACAGGCACGTAAAATACGTAAAGCAATTTCACCGCGGTTAGCAATAACAATTTTTTTAAGCATAAAATGCCTCATTATTCTATAACAATTAATGGTTCATCAAATTCAACAGTTTTTCCATTTTTTACAAGAATTGCTTTTATTATGCCTGATTTATCTGTTTCAATTTTATGCATCATTTTCATGGCTTCTATAATACATAAAGGATCACCTATTTTAACTATTTGTCCGATTTCAATAAATGGTTTTGTTTTTGGATTTGGGGCTCTGTAAAATGTACCAACCATTGGAGAACGAAGAATATAACCAGTAATTTCTGCTTTTTTTTCATTAATCGTATCTATTTTTTTAGGTAAAATTTGATTCGGTGTAATCATATTTGTTAAAATTGGTTGATGTGTAATTGATTTTGCCATATATTTTTGTTGTGAATGTTCCATAATTTTACGACTAATACGTACTGATTCTTCACCTTCTGAAATTTCTATTTCAGAAATATCAGATTTTTCAACAAGTTCAATTAATTTTCTAATTTTACGAATATCCATACATTAATTCCATCTATTGTTTTAAAATAAGATTAATTTAATTTTAAAAATTAAATTTTAGTAATACAAAAAAATTATTTTAAAAATATAATTTTTTTTATTAATTATTTTTTATATTTTTTATTTTAAATAAAAATTTAACTGCAGATTCTAATGCAAAAATATAACCATCAGTATGAAATCCACAAATTAGACCTTTTGCGATATCAGAAAAATAAGAGTGATGCCTGAACTTTTCTCGTGAATAAATATTTGTAATATGGATTTCATAAAATGGAATTGCAATACTTAAAAGAGCATCTCTTAATGCAATACTGGTATGAGTAAATCCTGCTGGATTTATTATTATAAAATCAACTGTTTTTCTGGAACGATGAATTATATTAATAAGTTTATGTTCAGCATTAGATTGAAAATGAGTTAATTTTATGCCTAATTTTTTTGCTTTTTTAAAAGTTTTTTTTATGATATCTTTTAATTTAACATCACCGTATAATAATTCTCTTTTGCTAATCATATTTAAATTAGGACCATTTAATATTAAAATATGAAATTTATGTAGCATTTTTATAGCTCCAGATTAATTTTTTACAAATTTTATGTATAAATATTTATAATTTATCACTATTTCTTATGAATGAAAATTATTCTTTATAATAAAAAAGTAAGAATTATAAATATCTTTTAAAAATCTAGTAAAAATATACTAAATTAAAAAATAAAATTATTTAAAAATATAATTTTTTATTCATTTAGATTAAAATATTATTTTTATATTTTATTTTTGGAAATATTTTATAAACTTAAGAAAGTTATTTTAGTTATAAAATTTACAGGGTATATGTTTTTATATAGTATTTTTTATGTTTTATGTATTATATAAATTTTATATGACTTATTATTTTTTTTAAAAGACAAATATTGGGAGATTAAAATTATTAATTTCTGGTATTATATTTCAATATAACTTTATTTTATAACTTTATTTTATGTATCGTATATATAATTTTTAATATTATTTTTTGCATCAAAAAATAATATTTTTAAATAATAAATATAGTTTTATATTAATTGAATCTTTAATAATGCATATTTTTTCTAACTTGTATAAAAAACTGTTTAATTAAATAATTAATTTAAAAAAATTATGCTTTTATATAAAAAAATTATATAATATAAAAAATATATCAGTAATTATTTCTAAAATATATTAATAATATACATTTTTTTGTTTTCAATTTAAATTTTAATTTAAAATTCAGATTTTAATGCTCATTTTTTATTTTTTTAAAACAATATTAATATTGTTTTATTTGCAATAAAAGGTAAAGATTTTAAATTATTAAATTAAATATGTGTAATTATTGCATTGATAATTATTTTTTATATTTTTATATAAAATTTATTTTTTTGTTTTTTTAAAAAATAGTTATTAATAATTAAGATATTTTTATTAAAATAATTTTTATATGCAAGAAAAATAAAAATTTTAAATTTATTATTTTTTATAATTTACGATTTAGATATTTGTATAAAAAATATATATATTAATAATTAAAATTAATGTTTTTTTTGTGATTTATTAATAAAGTAGAAATATGTAAATATTTTTTCATTTTTAGGATTATTTTTTTATTATGTTAAAAAAAATTAGGGGTATGTTTTCAAATGATTTATCTATTGATTTAGGTACTGCCAATACTCTTATTTATGTTAGAGGACAAGGTATTGTATTAAATGAACCATCAGTAGTTGCTATTCGTCAAGATCGATCAGGTTCATCTAAAAGTGTTGCTGCAGTAGGATATGAAGCAAAACAAATGTTAGGTCGTACACCTGGCAATATTGCGGCTATTCGTCCTATGAAAGATGGTGTAATTGCTGATTTTTATATTACTGAAAAAATGTTACAGTATTTTATAAAACAAGTACATAGTAATAGTTTTATGCGACCAAGTCCACGTGTTTTAGTTTGTGTACCTGTTGGAGCAACTCAAGTGGAAAGACGTGCAATAAGAGAATCTGCACTTAGTGCAGGTGCAAGGGAAGTTTTTTTGATTGAGGAACCAATGTCAGCAGCAATTGGTGCCGGTTTGCCTGTTTCAGAGGCAACTGGTTCAATGATTATTGATATTGGTGGGGGTACAACAGAAGTAGCAGTTATTTCATTAAATGGTGTTGTTTATTCAGCATCTGTACGTATTGGAGGTGACCGATTTGATGAAGCAATTATTAATTATGTTCGACGTAATTATGGTTCATTAATAGGTGAAGCAACTGCTGAACGTATTAAACATGCAATTGGTTCAGCTTATGCAATAGATAAAATTGAAATTGAAGTGCGTGGAAGAAATTTAGCTGAAGGAGTACCACGTAGTTTTACTTTAAATTCAAATGAAATTTTGGAAGCATTTCAAGAACCATTAAGTGGTATTGTGAGTGCTGTTATGCTAGCATTAGAACAATGTCCACCAGAGTTAGCTTCTGATATTTCCGAACGCGGTATGGTTTTAACTGGTGGTGGTGCATTATTGCGTAATCTTGATCTTCTGTTAATAAAAGAAACAGGTATTCCTGTGATTCTTGCAGAGGATCCATTAACTTGTGTTGCACGTGGTGGCGGAAAAGCATTAGAAATGATTGATATGCATGGTGGTGATTTATTTAGTGATGATTAAAAATATGATTTTTTAAATAAAAATTTATTATGATTATACATGAAATTTTATTTTTTAATACTTTTTGCTTTTTTTATTATAAAGAATGAAACCGATATTTATTAAAAAATTACCAATAGAATTTCGTATTATTATTGCATTTTTTTTTGCAATTACACTCTTTTTTTGTGATCTTAATTTTACTTTTTTCAATAAAGTTCGTAGTTATTTAGAAACAGCGTTTACTCCATTATATTTTTTAATTAATTCTTCTAGAGAATTTCTTGATAATATTTCAGATACATTTACAAAAAGAAAACAACTTCTTTTTGAAAACCATACATTAAGAAAAGAAATATTACTTAAAAAAGCAGATAATTTATTGCTTGAACAACTAAAGGAAGAAAATTCTAAATTACGTACACTTTTAGGATCTCCTTTGCGTCAACGTGAAAATATGATGGTAACTCAAGTATTATCTGGTTTGCATACCCCCTATCGAGATCAAATTATGATTGATAAAGGTTTATACGATGATGTTTATAAAGGACAGCCTGTAATTAGTGATAAAGGTGTTGTAGGACAGGTAATTTCAGTTAGTCAATTTAATAGTCGTGTTTTATTAATTTGTGATATTACTCATGCATTACCTATACAAATATTACGTAATGATATTCGAGTAATTGCAGTAGGTACAGGGTGTAGTGACGATCTTCAACTTGAACCTGTTCCTGATAATACTGATATAAGAATTGGTGATGTAATAGTAACATCTGGTTTAGGGGGTCGATTCCCAGAAGGTTATCCAGTAGCTATTGTTTCTTCTATAAAATATGATTTTCATCGTGCGTATATGATTATTCGTGCAAAACCTAGTGCAAATTTACAAAGATTACGTTATCTTTTGTTATTATTAGGACGTTCCAATGTAGTTGATAATTCTTTATCAGAATCAGAAGAATATGAAGTTACAGATAAGAGTGTGATAAATATTTTTCCTGATATTTTTTCTGGTAAGAAAGAAATCATTGAAAATAATATAATATCAAATGATATAAAAAATCAAAAAAATAATCCTCCGTAAAATGAAATCATAAAAAATATTTTTTAAAAAAAATTAAAAATAATATTAAAAATAAAAACAATTTATGGCATATAAAAATGAATCAAAATAATGGTAGTAGAACATGGGTTATTTGGTTATCTTTTTTAGTTGCAATAATTTTAGAACAAATACCTTGTCCAAAACAATTTATTTATTATAGGCCAACATGGTTAATTTTAATTTTGATTTATTGGGTTATGGCTTTACCGCACAGAATTAATGTAGGTACTGGATTTTTTTTAGGACTTATAATGGATTTGATACAAGGTATAACTTTAGGTATACATGCATTAACTAATAGTATGATTTGTTATTTAGTATCTTATAAGTATCAACTTTTTCGTAATATGGAAATATGGCAACAGTCACTTGTTATTATTGGATTATCGGTGATAACAAATTTTGCTTTATTTTTAATGGAATTTTTTTCTTCTGTTGTATTGTTTCGTCCTCAAATATTTTTAAATTGTTTGATAAATGGTTTTTTATGGTCATGGATATTTATATTTTTAAGAAAAATTAGACGTCGTTTTTTAGTGCGTTAAATGAATTATTTATAAAATTTCAATTAAATTATTAATTTTAATATGTATTATAATTTTTTTATTTTATTATAGATTATGATAAAAAATATTTTTTAATATTATAAAAAAGGTAAAAAATATAAAATATATGATTTTATTTTTTATTAATATGTAAACTGTGTTGTTTTATTTTTTTAAAAATCTTTATATATATTTAAATAATAGATTTAATAGTTTATTTTTAATAAATTTTATTTCATTTTGTTTAAAAAAAATAAAGATTTTTTATATAAAATTTAAAATTTTTATAAAAAAATTACTATATAAAATTTCGTCTTATCTTTAATATATCTCATAAAATTATAGATTTTATAAATCATGAAAAACAACATTTTTCGTAATTTTTTTTTAATAAACAATCGAATTTTTTTTTAAAAAAATTAAAAAATATTTTCAAATATTTTTAAACTATTTTTTACATTTTTATATTAAATAATTAATTTTATTTTTTTAATATAAAAAATAAATAAATAATTTTTTATAAATTTATAATTAAAAGAATATTAGATTATTTTTTATATTAAATTATTTTTTTAAATTATAATTTAATTAATTATTTTGCTATTTTAATTAATTATTGTGCTTTTGTAATTAATTATTTTGTTGTATTTTTATTTTTTTATTTATCATATAATTATGTTTAAAAAGATTTTTATTAAAACATTTTTTAGAATAAAAATTTAAATATTTTTTTAATGTTATATATATTAAAAGTATTTTTTTGCATAATAAATATTATTTTTTTGATATCATTATTTCTAATAATTATTTTTATATTATATAAATTTAAGACTTTTTAGTTACAATTTCTTAAAAAAATGTTTCTTTGAACGATGAATTAAATCACTCTTTAATTACAATTGAGTATCGTATAATGCAAGATAAAATATTTTAAAAACTTTTTTTTGCAGGAAATATTGAGTGAAAAAAATAGTTAATTTATTAGTATATAGAATTAAAATTATACTGGTTATATTTTTTTTATTTTTTATTGTATCCCATTTTTTTGTTTTTCAAATTAATTTATATAAAAATCAATTTGAAGAAAATATTTATTTATTAACTGGGATCCCATTAAAAATTAAAGATTTTAAAATAAAATTTACTTTTTTCCGTCCAAAATTTATTGTTTCTGATGTTAATATTTTTTCTGAAAAAATAAATATTAAAATCAAAGAAATAACATTTTTATTAGATATATGGCGTTCATTATTTTCTTTTAATTTATTTTTTCACGAAATTGCTTTGTATCAATTGCATTGTAGTTATTGTTCACTTTTAAATATTATTGATGAAGCTAATTTTAATTGTTATAAATTAGATATTTTTAATAATGTTTTTTTTAAGAGAATTCATGCTTTAATTTTTAAAGATAGTCATATAAACTTTTTATCGCCTTTTTTAGAAAAAAAAAGATTAAATATTCCAGAATTTATATGGTTAAATAAAAATGACCATCATTTAGGAGAAGGTATAATAAATTTTGACCTTTTTGAAAAAAAAACAGATCAAAATATTATTCAAATTAAAATTAATTTTTATCATAAAAATAATAATATGAATCAAGGAATGGTATATTTACATGGTGTTAACGTTAATTTATATCCTTGGTTAAATTATTTTATAAATAGTAAGATACATTTAGAAAATTCAGTGTTTAGTTTTTCCACTTGGATTGTAATAAAAAATAATCGTATTGAGGATGGGCAAATTTATTTTGATAATGGAAATATAAATTGGAATTTAGACAAAGAAAAACATCAAATATCTTTTAGAAATTTATATTTAACTATAAAACATCAAGAACAAAATTGGTTGTTTTATTTTCCAAAATTACAAAATTTAAAGACAGATCAAAAGAAGTGGCTTGAAGGTCAAGCATCTTTTTTTTATTTTCCAAAATCAGAAAAATATCAAAATCAAGATTATTGGAGCATCGTACTTAGAGATATTGCATTAGAGGAATTAAGCTCTTTTTTTTCTATTTTTTCTTTTTTTATGCCTGATTTTATTGATGATATTAAAAAATATAAACTAAAAGGAAAAATTGTTAGATTAATATTAGATATTATACCTAAATATCCAGAAAAAACTTTAATTGATATTATTTGGAATAATATGAGTTTAAAAAAAATTAATAATATATTTGCCATCAATAATTTTAGTGGATCATTTAAAGGTGGTTATTTAGGAGGGGTATTTTATTTTAATTTAAATAATAGCAAGATTGAATATAGATCAATCTTTCAAATTCCATTATATATCTCTAGTGGATGTGGAAAGATTTTTTGGTCTAGAAAAAATAAATTAAATTTAATTTTAGGTAAAAATATAAATTTGCAGACAAAATCATTATGGATTAGTGGTAATTTTCGTTATTTAATAGAAAATAAAAATCAATCCATATTAAGTGTTTTAGCTGGTGCTAAATCAAAAAATATTAATGATGTTTGGCATTATTTCCCCCAGTTGTTTATAGGAAAAAAATTAAATAATTATTTAAAAAAAACTATTATTTCTGGTCATGTAGATGAAGCAACTTTATTATTTCATGGTAACCCACATAATTTTTCTTTTAAAGAAAATAACGGACAATTTCAATTTTTTATACCTTTACGATCAGCAATTGTTCAATATGAAAATAATTGGCCCAGAATTTTAAATTTAGATGTAGATTTAAATTTTGAACGAAATAGATTGCATATATCTTCTAATAAAATAAAATTGGGTGATATAGAAATATTAGATATAAATGGAAATATTACTAATTATGGTCATTCAAGATTATTAATAAGATTAAAAGTTCATGGTGATACAGAAGCATTAAAAAATTATTTGATTCGTACACCTATCAAAAGAAAAATTGTTAAAATATTAAATTTAGTAAAAATACATGGTAAACTTACCAGTCAATTAATGCTTTCTATTCCCCTGGAAGAATATCCTCATACTTTTATTTTTAGTGGAAGAATAGGTTTTGATAAAAATGATATTTATATTTTTGATAAAAAAATCAAAAAATTAACTGGATATATTTATTTTAAAAATAGTAATTTTGAAAGTAAAAAATTACGTGCTGAATGGTTTGGACAACCTGTAAATTTAATATTAAAAACAATAAAAACAAAAAAAAATTATTATATTAATATTAATTTTTCTGGTAATTGGCAATTTGATAAATTTTTTATTTTGCCACAATTTATTGTACGTTATTTGTCTGGAATTACTACTTCATATGGAAAAATATATATTAATATTCCACTTTGAAGTGATATTTAAAAAACAAAGTAAATTAATTATTTTATATAATAATGTTGAATATAAAAATATTTTTTTATTTTTACAAAAAAATAAAAAGAGTTTTCTAACTTACAAAAAATAATCTTTTAAGAAAAATAATTTTTTTCTAAAAGTACACAATGACAAAATTTAAAAAGTTTTTATACTTTTGATTATATAAGTTTAAAAAAATATTTTCCAAAAACTATAAAAAAGAAATAAAATTTGAAAAAAATATTTAATAAATAATTTTATTAATTTTTAAAAATATACAAAATAAAATACTCAAATAAATATCATAAAATTTTTAAAAAATTTTTTAAGAGTAAAAAAATAATGATTTATTTGTTCAATTTAGATACAATTTTAAATATTACGACGATAGTTAATATTTAAAATTAATTTAATTTATATTTGTTATATAAATATATAATATATTTTTAAAATTTGATGTTAATTTTTTAAATAATGATTTTTAATATAAATTTAAAACAAAATTTTTGAAATATTATTATTTATTGCTTTTAAAAAATTTTAATATTGATAAATTTTTATATATTTTATAAATAAAAATATTATTAATATATTTAGTAGTAATATAAAATTTGATTTTTTTTATTAAAAAATAATAAATTTTATTGGTATTTATATTTTATAAAACTTAAAAATTTTTTAATAAATTTATCAGGTTTTTTAAAATTAAGAAATTATAAAAAATATTAAAAAATATAAAAACTATTATGATTAAAATCATAAAAATTAATATTATTTTTTTTATTTTATAAAATATTACATGCAATAAAAATGGGTAAATAAATATGAGTTTAAATATTGTTACTGAACATTTTCTTACATCAAACAATTTAAATTATCAACATCTTCAGGATGTTTTAGAATTACTTACAGAAAAAAAAATGGATTATGCTGATCTTTTTTTTCAATCACTATTTTATGAAAAATTAGAATTAGAAAATAAAATTATTAAAACAGGTTATTATAATATTGATGAAGGTGTTGGTATTCGTGTTATTGATCATGATAAAACAGGATTTTCTTATACTAATAAAATAAATTTAGAAACATTATATAAAAGTGCACGTATAGCATGTGGTTTTTTAACTAAAAAAAGTAAAAAAAAAAGTGTATTTTAAATAATGTTCATTATAAATCTGTTTATCCTATAAGTAATCCATTAGAATTAATACATCAGGAAGAAAAAATAGAATTTTTAAAGTATATTGATAAAATTGCAAGATCAGAGGATTCAAGAGTAAAAGAAGTTAATATTGATCTATCGGGAATTTATGAACATATTTTAATTGTAGCAACAGATTCGACATTGGCTGCTGATTTGCGTCCATTAGTATGTTTATCAATTAAAGTATTAGTTGAAGATAAAGGAAAACGTGAATGTGGATTTAGCGGATGCAGTGTTCGTTATGATTATCAATATTTTTTTAAAAAAAATGAAGGTAAATTTTTAGTAGAATATTACGTTAGAGAAGCCGTAAGAATAGCATTAATAAATCTTCAAGCTATTCCTGCTCCAGCAGGAAGAATGCCTGTTGTATTAGGGGCAGGTATTCCAGGTATTTTGTTACATGAAGCAGTAGGACATGGTCTTGAAGGTGATTTTAGTCGTCGAGAGACATCTGTTTTTAGCAATCAATTAGGAAAAAAAGTTGCTTCGGAACTTTGCACTGTTGTCGATGATTCTACATTATTCGGTCATAGAGGGTCTTTGGCAATTGATGATGAAGGTGTGTCGGGTAAATATAATATTTTAATCGAAAATGGAATTTTAAAAAAATATATGCAAGATAAAATGAACGCACGATTGATGAACACTTGTTCTACCGGAAATGGAAGACGTGAATCTTATGCACATTTACCCATGCCCCGTATGACCAATACCTATTTATTAGCAGGAAAATCAATGCCTGAAGAAATTATAGATAGTGTACATCGAGGTATTTATGCACCTAATTTTTCTGGTGGACAAGTTGATATTACTTCTGGAAAATTTGTATTTTCAACTTTAGAAGCTTATTTAATTGAAAATGGGAAAATTACTAAACCTATAAAAGGAGTAACATTAATTGGATCTGGTAAAGATATTATGCAGAAAATTTCAATGGTTGGCAATGATTTAAAAATTGATAGTGGTATTAGCACTTGTAAAAAAGAAGGTCAAAGTATTCCTGTTGGAGTAGGTCAACCGACATTAAAATTAGAAAGTATAACAGTTGGTGGGACAGAAATATAATTTTTATATAATTTTATTATAAATTTTTTATCAATCTTTATTATTTTATTAAATTTTATATATAATAAAATTACTTATATTTTTTGTGATATTTTTTTTAAAAAATTTTTGCAATAGTATTTTAATTTAAGGGCAATTTAAATTTCTGATAAAATAAATAAAAATTTTAAGATATACATCTTTTATTTTGGATCAATCTAATGAATTTCATAGAAAATCTTTTTTTACAACGCAAAGAATTAGAAGAAAAAGTTAAATTTGCATTATCTATAGCAAAAAAAAAATGTGATGCAGCAGAGGTACTTGTTAATACAATAAAAGGAATTAATGTTAGCACACGTTTTGGTAAAATTGAAAATATTGAATTTAACAGTGATCATTTATTTCATGTTATAGTATATTATAAAAATTGTAAAGGAATTGCATCTTCTACTAATTTAAATCTAAAAATAATTGAAAATACTGTAAAATTAGCTTTTGATATTGCTAAATATGTATCAGAAGACCCCTTTGTTGGTTTACCAGATATCGATCTTTTAGCTTATAAAGCAATAGATTTAAAGTTATTTTATCCATTTGATATGGATTTTAAAAAAGCCATTCAATTGGCTAGTCAAGCAGAAATTTCTGCCTTAAAAACAGATAAAAAAATTAAAAATACAGAGGGCGGGAACTTTAATAGTTACTATGGAATTAAAGTATTTGGCAATACTGCTGAAATGTTGCAAAGTTATTGTTTAAGTCAACATTCAATATCAAGTTGTGTGATTGCTCAAGAAAATAATTCGATGGAAAGAGCGAATTATTATACTGTAGCACGTAAATTAGAAGATTTGCAATCGCCTCAGTGTGTTGGATATAATGCTGCAAATAGAGCTTTATCACGTCTTTATCCAAAAAAAATATATACAATGAAAACTGCAGTTATTTTTGTCGCAGAAATAGCTGCTGAATTGTTTTATCATTTAGTGCATTCTATTAGTGGTTATAATATTTACAGGAAATCATCTTTTTTGTTGCATGATTTAGGTAAAAAAATTTTTCCTTCTTGGTTAACCATTAAAGAAAAACCACATTTAATTGGTGGTTTAGCTTCTTCTCCTTTTGATGATGAAGGAGTAAAAACAAATCAATGTAATATTGTTGATCAAGGAATACTACAAACATGGTTGTTAAATAGCTATTCTGGACGTAAATTGGGTTTAAAAAGTACTGGTCATGCTAGTGGTATTCATAATTGGTTTATTACACATCAAGAATTAGATTTTAATGCTTTATTAAAAGAAATGTGGAAGGGATTAGTTATAACTGAATTAATGGGACAAGGAGTTAGTTTAATTAATGGAAATTATTCTAGGGGAGCTTGTGGATTTTGGGTAGAAAATGGAGTAATCAAGTATCCTGTTAGCGAAATTACGATTGTAGGGAATTTAAAAGATATGTGGTCTAATATAGTAATGATAGGGAATGATATTGACACTCGTGGAAAAATTCAATGTGGTTCTTTATTATTGTCAGAAATCTGTGTTTCTGGATTATAATAATTTTTTATAAAAAGATTATAGTATTTAGATATTATCTATCAATATATTTTATAAATAATTTATAAATTATATTTTTTAAATATAGTGTTTTATTAAATAAAATTTTAAGTTATATATACTTCTCATTTATATTTTTTCTAGCGTTCGGTGGCGAGATTGTACATTTTTACCTTGAGATTGAAAATAATTTGCTAATTTTTCGGCTATATAAACGGAACGATGTTTTCCTCCAGTACAACCAATGGCAATAGTCAAATAACTACGATTATTAGATTCTAACATTGGTAACCATAATTCAATATAATTGCACGTTTGATAAATAAAATTATGTACTTCTGTATGTCTATTTAAGAAATCAGCAATAGGACGATCTAGACCGGTCATTTGACGTAATTTTGGATTCCAATGTGGATTAGGTAAAAAACGTACATCGAATACATAATCAGCATCAATCGGAATACCATATTTAAATCCAAAAGATTTAAAAACTATAGTAATTTCACGCTTTTTTTTTCCCAATAAATGTACCTGTAGTATTTCAGCTAATCTGTGAACAGACATATCAGAAGTATCTATAATTAAATCTGCTCGTGTTCTCAGAGATTCTAATAATTTGTTTTCTGCATTAATAGCATTCTCTAGTGATAAATTTTGATTGGAAAGTGGATGAAGTCGTCGTGTATCACTATATCTTCTTATTAATGTATTGTGGTTAGCATCAAGAAAAAGTATTTTAGGAAAAAAAATTGATAATTTTTTAAAAATTTTTTCAAAAATTATTGGATTTTTTGGCATATTTCGAATATCAATACTTACAGCAGCAAAAGTTTTTTGTTTAATTAAAGTAGTTATTAATTCTGGCAATAAACTTACTGGTAAATTATCAACACAATAAAAACCCATGTCTTCTAGTGCTCTTAAAGCAACAGATTTACCAGAACCAGAACGCCCACTGATTATCATCAGGACCATGAGTAGTGATTATTTACCCCCTTAATTTTTTTTTCCATAATTAATGGATATGTATTTAAAACATATATTTATTCAATAATAAATTTATATAGTTCCTCATTACTTTTTGCAGATCTTAATCGACGACATAAGTTTTTATTTGTAAATTTTTTAGTAATTAAAGCAATTATATCTAAATATTTATTGCATGATTCTGAAGGAATAAGTAATGCAAATAATAAATCAACTAATTGATTGTCAATTTCGTCAAAAATAATTGTTTGATTTAGATGAATTAGTACACCTATTACTTTGGATGAATTGCTGTTATATATTTTTCCATGAGGAATGGCTATCCCTCTTCCTATAACAGTATTACCAACTTTTTCACGTGTTAATAATGCATTAAAAACTATATTTATAGGTATATTAAGTACATTTGCAGATACTTCACTAACAATTTCTAAAGCACGTTTTTTGCTTTTGCAATGTACATTATTTAATGTACATGATTTTGTTAATAACGATTTTAATGATATTTTTTCTTCATTTTTCATTATTTTTGTTATTTTTTTTAAATTATAGTTATATCAGATTTTTACAATTTATTCTGATTAGAAAGTAAAAAAATATATGTGTTATAATATATATTACATAATTATTTATTTTTTATAGTAATGATTAATAAATATTTTTTAGTAGTTTTTAAAAAGTTGATTGATATTAATTTCTAATTTTATGTATTATAAAATAATGTTATATTTTTGTTAATTTTTAAAAAAATCGCTTTATTTATATTAATAGTTTTAAGTAAAAAATTTTAAGATTTTTAAAAAAAATATAAAAATAAATTGTATATGTTATAATATATAAAATTAATATATAAAAATTTATTTTAAAGTCGAAAATTCTCTCCTAAATAAACACGTTTTACTTGTTTATTTCTTAATATTTCTTTAGGAGCTCCGTGAGCAATAAGATGACCTTGGTTAACAATATATGCACGTTCACAAACATCTAATGTTTCTCTTACATTATGGTCTGTAATTAATACTCCTAAACCATATTTTTTTAGATGTTGAATTATTTTTTTTATATCTAATACTGATATCGGATCTACACCGGCAAAAGGTTCATCTAAAAGAATAAATTTAGGATTAGCTGCCAAAGCCCGAGCAATTTCTACACGACGTCTTTCTCCACCAGAAAGAGATTGACCTAAATCATTTTTTAAATGACTAATGCAAAATTCCTTCATTAAATTTTTAATACATTTTTGTTTTTCGTTAAATTTTAAATCTTTTCGTATTTCTAAAATTGCCATTAAATTTTCATAAACAGTTAAACGTCGAAATATAGAAGCTTCTTGTGGTAAATAACCTATTCCTTTACGAGCACGTTCGTGAAGAGGAAGTAAACTAATATCTTCATTATCAATACTTATTGTTCCTGTATCACGCACTATAATGCCAACGACCATATAAAAAGTTGTTGTTTTACCTGCACCATTTGGACCCAATAAACCGACAATTTCACCTGAATTTACTTCTAGACTAACATCTTCAACAACTTTATGATTTTTGATTTTTTTTGCTAAATGTTTTGCAATTAATTTAGCCATTTTTATTAATTTTATTTTTCATTATTGAAATTTTTTTTAATTGGTAAGGTAATAATACGGTGATTACCTGTTTTCCTTTATTACTAAAAGCTTCCATTTGTTTAGTTTTTATGAAATAAGTAATTTTATCGCCTCTAATATTACTATCTAATTGTTCAAGATAAGCATTACCAGTCATTATGATGCGTTCTTTTTCCATTTCATAACGTATAAAATCGCTATGTCCTTGAATTGGTTTACCATATTCTTGTAATTGGTAAAAAGTAACAGGTGTTCCATAAGCTTCAAGAATTATTTTTTTAGAATTAGAATAAGTAATAATTACTTTATTCGCTCTAATATCAATGCTTCCTTGTTTTATAATAATATCTTTTGTAAAGATGGTAATATTTTTTTCTAAATTTAATAATTGTTCGGAAGCATTAATATAAATTACTTTTTTAGAATCATTTTTAAGTGCTATAGTTGATAAGCTAAATGTTAATATTATACTTACAATTATTACATATAAATTTAAGATGTTGTTTATTACTATCATTATTATTTAATTTTTTCTTTTTTATATTTTTAATATTATTCAATTATTTTGTAATAAGTTTTGACATTTTCACTTAATTTTGCAGTATGTTTTTTTATATTACCATGTATTTTCATGCTTATTGTTTTAAAATTATTTCCGGTTATTATAACACGATTATTAGATATTATATCTTGAGTTTTTAGATTAATAGTAGAGTTTTTCATTAAAATATTTTTTAAATTTAAATTTTTATTCAAATTATTAATTTGAACATCACCATTTAAATAAAGCATATAATCATCTGTCAATTTTGCTTGATTTGCAGTTATTTTCCAAATAGGTATGCTTTCTGTATTATAGATAATTAATATTGGTTTTTTAAAAGAGCTGTTTTTATTATTAGAAAAGTAATATGCTTGATCTGTAATTAATTTATAAATTAATTTACCTAAAGAATCATAGATATAAGTAATAGAATTTATAGTTTGATAACTTGGTTGATGCTTATCGATTATTATTGGTTTTTTAATTTTTTGTGAATGATTAAAATTCCAACAAATAATAGTAAAAATCATTAATATCAGTATTATATTACAGAAAATTTTTGATTTTTGCATTATTTTTTTATTTATTAAAGATTATTTTTAAGAGCCAGCGGTTTATTGAAAATAAATATTGTTTTTAAAAAGATAAGGTTATTTAATTTTTAGTTTGAACTATATAAAATTTTTTCGTAATGTTTTTTATATTTTTTAAATTAAAGAAGACTAAATTTATTTTTAATATTAAAACTGATCATTATTTTCTTATTTATTATTAATAATACTAGTATTATTTTTTTATATTATACCAGCCTGTAAAAGATCATGCATATGAATAACACCGATTAGTATATTTGATTTTTCAACTAATAATGAAGTAATATGATGTTTTTTCATTAAATTTAATGCATAAATTGCTAAAATATTAGATTTAATTTTAATTCCTCCAATTGTCATGACGTCCATAATTTTTGTATTATTTAAATCGATTTTCATCCCAAAAACACGTCGTAAATCACCGTCAGTAAAAATTCCTTCAATTTTGTTTTTTTTATTACAAATTACCACCATTCCTAATTTTTTTCGAGTAATTTCTATTAATGCTTCTTGTAATGTTGCATGTTTTGTTACGTGTGGAATGTCTTTTCCTTTATGCATTAAGTCACTAACATTGAGTAAAAGTTTTCGTCCTAATGTACCACCTGGATGAGAAAGCGCAAAGTCTTCAGCAGTAAAACCTCTAGCTTGTAGTAAACTGATAGCAATTGCATCACCCATCACGAGCATTGCTGTTGTGCTAGTTGTTGGAGCTAAACCTAATGGACAAGCTTCTTTTTTTATTTTAATGCAAAGATGAATATCAGCTGCTTTTCCCATAGTACTTAATGGGTTTTTTGTCATACATATTAGACGAATATTTTTTCTTTTTAAAGCTGGTATTAATGCTAAAATTTCATTAGATTCTCCAGAATTTGAAATAGCGAATACAACATCTTTTTCAGTAATTACACCTATATCACCATGATTAGCTTCTCCTGGGTGTAAAAAAAATGCAGGAGTTCCTGTACTTGCCATAGTAGCAGCAATTTTGCAGCCAATATGACCTGATTTCCCCATACCCATAACAATAACTTTTCCTTTGCATGCAAAGATTACTAAACAAGCTTCATTAAAATCATTATTGATATATTTGCTTAAATTAGCTAGTTCATTGCATTCAATGTCTAATACTTTCTTAGCTGTTTTTTGAAAATTAATTTTCAGCATTTTTGTATCCTAACATATTATATTTATAGGTTATTAATTTTTTTATTTATCTTATGTATTTTTCATAAAATATAAATATAAAAAATAATATTTGATTATTTAAAATTTTATTTTTGTTTTAAATAATAGGTAAAATGTATATTTTTATAATAAATATGTAATTGTAAATATTGTTTATAGAATGTTGATAATTTATTTTTTTAATTATTTTTTTATGATATCATTTTATTATATGAATCATACTGTTAATAAAGTAACAATATTTATTTTTTTGCATATTTTATGATTTTTTTTAGATATCAATAAATTATTTTTTAAAAAAATAATTAATTACTCAAAATAATACAAAAATATAATCTAATATAGCTATTTTTTATTTTCTTCTTTTTAAATAAATTTTTTATAAAAAAATTTTGATAAAAATTAATTATTATTTAGAAATAATTAGTTATTCATTAGTAATATGATTAAAAAGTATGTTTTATTTAAATTGTAATACTATGCAATTATTGAATAATACACTATATTTTAAATATTTATTAAAAAAATAATAAATAAAAAATTTGCTTTTTTTAAAAAATAAATAATCTATAAAATTCTATTTTTTTGCAATTTTTTAGATTATTAATATTTTTTGAAACATAATTTATACAAAATAAAATAAAAAAAAATAATATTTTTATAAAGCACAATCAATATTAATTTTATGTAATGTTGTTCTTAATAGTACATAAAATTATATAATAAAATAATTATCATGCATAAATGTATAAATCATATTATAAAAATCAAGAACATGTTTTTTAGCAGAGGTAAGAATCTTATTTTTAATAATATAAATTTAAGTATTCCAAGAGGAAAGATTACAGCAATTATGGGTCCTTCAGGAATTGGAAAGACTACTTTATTACGTTTGATTAGTGGTCAATTGATTCCAGATAAAGGAGAGATTTTTTTTGATGGTGATAATATTTCAAAATTATCACGCTCTGAACTTTATATAGTTAGAAAAAAAATGAGTATGTTATTTCAATCTATTGCATTATTTACTGATATAAATGTTTTTGATAATGTTGCATTTCCTTTGCGAGAACATACTTTTTTAACACGAGATATTATTCATACATTAGTAATGATGAAACTAGAAGCAGTTGGTTTGAGAGGTGCAGCCAATCTTATGCCTGATGAATTATCAGGTGGGATGGCTAGACGAGTGGCATTGGCACGATCTATTGCACTTGACCCAGAATTAATTTTATTTGATGAGCCTTTTGTTGGACAAGATCCTATTACCATGGGGATTTTAACAAATCTTATTTATAAGTTAAATTATGCACTAGGTATTACTTGTGTTATTGTTTCACATGATATTCATGCTTTATTTAGTATTACAGATAAAGCTTATATTTTTGCAGAAAAATGCATTATTGCTTGTGGAACAGTAAGGGAATTAAAAAAAAATAAAAATAAAAAAATTAAACAATTTCTTAATGGAATATCAAATGGTCCGATACAATTTCGATTTCCTGCAAAAAAATATCTAGAAGATTTATTGGGATAATAGAAATGATACTAATTAATATATCAAGTAAAATTATTCATCTTTTATTAGGTATATTTTCAAGATTTAATTTAGCTGTTTGTTTTTTATTTCAAATTTTGTCTACTAATCCTAAAATTACTAAAAAGTGTTCATTGTTCATAAAACAGTTTTATAATATTGGAGTTTTATCTTTAGTTATTATTTCAGTATCCGGATTATTTATTGGAATGGTACTTGCTTTACAAGGATATTTGGTTTTGGCTATATTTGGTTCTGAATTTAGTCTTGGAATTATGGTATCTTTTTCTTTGCTAAGAGAATTAGGTCCGGTATTGACTGCATTATTGTTTGCAGGTCGAGCAGGTTCTTCATTGACAGCGGAAATAGGATTAATGAAAGTAACAGAACAAATTTCTAGTTTAGAAATGATGGCTATTGATCCATTGCGTCATATAATTGCACCACGTTTTTGGGCAGGATTAATTAGTATGCCTTTATTAGTATTTATTTTTGTTGCTATAGGAATATTAGGTGGTGCATTAGTTGGTATAAATTGGAAAGGGATTGATGAAGGTTTTTTTTGGTCATCTATGCAATCTACTATTGAATGGAAAAAAGATATTTTTAATTGTTTTATAAAAAGTGTTGTATTTTCTTTTACAGTTAGTTGGATTGCTTTATTTAACGGGTATCATACAATTCCTACACCTATTGGAATTAGTCGCGCAACTACTAAAACTGTTGTTTATTCTTCATTATCTATTTTAAGTTTAGATTTTGTGCTTACTTCGCTGATGTTTGGAAATTAATGTATGCAAAATCAAAAAAATGGAATTTTAGTTGGTTTATTTTTTTTAATTGGGTTAAGTGCTTTTCTTTTTTTATGTTGGAAAGTTGCAAACATAAAATCATTTAGTTATCAAAGAACTTATAAAGTTACTGCGATTTTTACTAATATAGGTGGGTTAAAAGTAAATTCTCCAGTAAAGATAGGTGGTGTTGTAGTAGGTCGAATAGTTGATATTATATTAGATAAAAAAACTTATAATCCGCGTGTTACTTTAGCGATTTTTAATCAATATAATAATATACCTGATAATAGTTCATTATCAATTATTACAGCAGGGTTATTAGGTGAACAATTTTTAGCATTAAATTTAGGATTTTACGATGCAGATATGGGTATTGCAGTTCTGAAAAATGGTGATCATATCGATGATACTAAATCAGCTATGATTTTAGAAGATTTAATTGGACAATTTTTTTATAGAGGTATTTTTTCTAATGTTACAAAAAAAAGAAAATAGTGTTGAAATTAGTAAGAAGACATAAAAAGGATAAGTAAAATATATTACAGATCTAGGAATTTATTTTATGTTAAAACGGTTATTAGTATTAACTTTTTTATTTTTTATACCATTTACGATGGCAATAGATAACACAAATACATATCAAATTATAGAAAAAGTTATTTCTAATACATTAAAAAGATTAAAAGATGCACAATCTATCATTTATAAAAATCCTGATTATTTACGAAATATTGTTCGTGAAGAACTCATGCCTTATGTACATATTAAATATGTAGGTGCATTAATATTGGGTCCTTATTATTCTACTGCTACTTCTTTTCAAAGGGAAAGGTATTTTAAAGCCATGGAGAGATATCTAGAACAATCTTATGGACAAGTTTTAATGATGTATCATGGTCAACTATATCATATTTCATCAGAAAAACAATTATTAAGAAATAAAAATATTATTTTGATTCGTGTTACTATTATTGATCCACAAGGATACCCATCGATTAATCTTGATTTTCAATGGAGAAAAAATAGTAAAACAGGTTTTTGGCAGGCTTATGATATGATTACTGAAGGGGTTAGTTTTATTACTACTAAAAAAAATGAATGGGGTCATTTGTTACGCATTAAGGGTATCGAAGGTTTAACAGAAGAATTAATCAATAAAGCTAATAATCCCATTATTTCTAAAAAATAAAAAAATTTTAAAACATAAAAAATAAAATCTATGTTAACGTGGAAAAAAAATAATACAACATTAATTTTAAAAGGTATATTAAATAGAGATACTTTGATTTTTTTTTGGAAACAGAAAAATGAGTTATTAAAAGATATCAATACAATTAATCTTTCTTTATTATCTCATATTGATTCTGCTGGTCTAGCTATGTTGATCAGATTAAAAGAAAAAAAAAATAAATTACTTATTAATGGAATAAGTGAATATTTAAAAATACTCATTAAAATGTATAAATTAGAAAATTTTATGATTTAATTTAAATAATATATTAAAATGAAAATATTAATGGTATTTTCAATGTGTTAAATTGAGTTTAATAATGGAAATAGATAAAATAAAAAATGAAATAAAAAAATTGTTATTTAAAAAATTAAAACTTGATAAAGTAATCATTAAAATTAATGGAAATTACTTTCAAATTATTGTTGTTGGTGAAATATTTCACCGTATGAATACAGTTAAAAAACAGCAAATAATTTATAAGCCATTAACAAAATATATTAAAGATAATACAATTCATGCACTGTCAATTAAAGCGTATACTAAAATTGAATGGTTAGAAATTTGTAAAGTAAATGATTCTAGAAATCAAATTTTATAATAATAAAATACTACGAACATTACTCTGCTAATTAAAGAAGACTTTCAATGGATAAATTTCAATTAAAAGGACCAATTCGTTTAATAGGAGAAGTTTTAATTTCCGGTTCAAAAAATGCTGCATTGCCAATATTATTTGCATCATTATTAGCAGAGGAAGTTGTTGAATTAAAAAATATTCCTAACTTAAAAGATATTGATATAACAATTAAATTATTTGATGAATTAGGCATTAAAGTTAAACGTAATGGTTCTATTTTTATTAATGCACGTAATATTAACAAATTTTGTGTTTCTTATAAATTAGTAAAAACAATACGAGCATCTATTTGGATTTTAGCTCCTTTAGTTGCAAGATTTGGTAAAGCTCAAATATCGTTACCAGGAGGATGTGCTATTGGTAAACGTCCGGTTGATTTACATATTAAAGGTCTTCAAAAGCTTGGTGCTAATATTTCATTAAAAGAAGGTTATGTGGAAGCATCTATTAATGGGAGATTAAAAGGTGCCAATATTATTATGGATAAAATTAGTGTTGGTGCTACGGTTTCTGTTATGACAGCAGCAACACTAGCAAATGGTCAAACAATTATTAAAAATGCTGCTTGTGAACCTGAAATTAAAGATACAGCGGATTTTTTAAATTTATTAGGGGCTAAAATCAGTGGAGCAGGTACTAATAAAATTATTATTAATGGAGTACAGCATTTAGGTGGTGGTGTTTATAAAATTTTGCCTGATAGAATTGAAACAGGAACTTTTTTAGTTGCAGCTGCAATTTCAGGTGGAAAAATTCTTTGCCGGAATACTAAACCCATTATGTTAAATGCAGTATTAAAAAAATTAAACAAAACTGGTGCAGAAATTAAAATAGGTGAAGATTGGATTCAGCTTGATATGCATGGTAAACGACCTAAAGCCGTTAATATTGAAACAGCACCTCATCCGGGTTTTCCAACTGATATGCAAGCACAATTTAGTTTACTAAATTTAGTAGCTGAAGGAGTTAGTACAATTAAAGAAAATATTTTTGAAAATCGTTTTATGCATATCCCAGAATTAATGCGTATGGGGGCTTGTGCAAAAATAAAAAAAAATATAATTTTTTGTCATGGTGTAAAACAATTAATTGGTGCTCAAGTTATGGCATCTGATTTAAGAGCATCTGCAAGTTTAGTTCTGGCTGGTTGTATTGCAAAAGGAAAAACAATTGTTGAGTGTGTTTATCATATTGATAGAGGATATGAAAAAATAGAAGAAAAATTGCGTAGTTTAGGAGCTAAAATAAAGCGAATTCAATAAAATAAAAAATTATTTATTTTTATTGTTAGAAATTTTAGGAATATAAAAAATATTTTTTTTAAAATATTAATAAAAAAATAATATTATGTATATATATTTTTATATTATTTTAAATAAGTTTTAAAAAATATCATAAATAATATTCAATTTTTTTTAGTTTAAATTTAAAATACTATTGTTAATACAAAAAAATAGTATTTTTTAAAATACAAAAGATGCTAAAATTAAATTATAAAAAATATACAATTATTTTTTATAAGTACAATTTCTTAAAATTTTTAATTATTTTTTTATTTCTGTTCATTAAATC
The DNA here is from genome assembly GCA_031446105.1 of Arsenophonus sp. Lineage (GTDB taxonomy): Bacteria > Pseudomonadota > Gammaproteobacteria > Enterobacterales > Enterobacteriaceae > Arsenophonus. The sequence goes on along the minus strand of CP132907.1, from coordinate 311,430 downwards.
AAAAAAATAAATCGTATTTTATTTTTTTTAATATTAAAAAAAATCAAAAAAATCTAAAAAAATAACAAGTACATTTATTAAAGTTGCACTTGTTATTCTTTATATATTAATTTAATTTTATATATTAATTAAATATATTATTACCACGAATTAATAAGTAAATATTTTGATCACCACGTAAGATATTTAATGCTAACGCAACTGGTTTACTAGAAATAATTTTACGTAATTGATTAATATTTTCTACTCTTTGCTGATTAACACCAATAATTAGATCACCTTTAGCTAAGCCAAGCATTGCTGCAGGTGAATTAGAAGAAACGCTATCAACTTGAACTCCTTTAGTACCTTTTCTTGTGTTATTACTTAAAGTTGCTCCCATAAGTGATGTCATTAAAATTTCTGCTTTTGTGCTTGTTGGATTACTATCTTCTAATGTAACGTGTATTTTTAAAGATTTACCTTTTCGTAATAGTCCAATGATTATTTTTTGACCAATTGCGCTTGTACCAATTTTTGCTCTTAATTCAGCAAAGCTGTTAATATATTTGTTATTAATGGATACCAAAACATCACCGGGTTGGATACCTGCTTTATCTGCAGCAGAATTTGGTATGACTTCACTTACAAATGCACCTTTTTGTGCATCAATATTTAAAGCTTTAGCTAAATCAGAAGTCATTTCAGTTCCTTTAATTCCCAGAACTCCACGTTTTACTTCACCATGTTTAATAATTTGATCACTAAGAGATTTTGCCATATTTGATGGAATAGCAAAACCTATACCGATATTACCTCCTCCAGGTGCTAAAATAGCAGTATTAATGCCAATTAACTCACCATTAAGATTAACTAATGCGCCACCGGAATTACCTCTATTAATAGAGGCATCTGTTTGAATAAAATTTTCTAAACCTTCTAAATTTAAACCACTACGGCCTAATGCAGAAATAATTCCTGATGTTGCTGTTTGCCCCAATCCAAAAGGATTACCCACAGCAATAGCAAAATCGCCAACACGTATTTTATCAGAATCAGCAATTTTTATAGCTGTTAAATTTAATTTTTTTAAATTTTCTTCATTAGAATCTTTAATTTGTAATAAAGCGATATCTGTTTGAGGATCACGACCAATAAGTTTTACTTCAATTTCTCTTCCATCATTAACTTGAATTTGAATATTATCGGCGTTATCAATAACATGATTATTAGTTAAAATGTAACCTTTTTCTGAATTAATAATAACAGCAGAACCTACTCCTTCAAAAGGACGAATGCTTTTTTGTTGTGAAGGAAAATTAGGTCCAAAAAAGAATTTAAATTCTTCTGGTAATTGTTGATTGTGAACACGTGTTCCAGATACACGAATATTAACTACGGCAGGTAGTACTTTTTCTAACATAGGAGCTAGACTGGGTATTTTTTGTTCAGCTGATATGGAAACTGATGGTAACATTAATGCAGCATAAGTTATTGTTGGCAGAAGAAATATAATATTAATTACAGTTATTGTGAATATATTTAAAAAATATTTTTCTTTTTTTGTCATGAATTTTATTCTCTTAAATACCTTAATTTATTAAGGCAATTAAATTCTTAGTTACTAGCATATAATTGAAAAATAGAATATTAACTTATTTTAAAAATATTATAAATAACTTAAAAATTAATAGATTTTTTTATTTCATTGTTTTTCTTATTTAGTTTTTTTTATTTTTTTATTAACTTTAATATTTCTAAAATATTTTTTAAAGAATTGATTGTAAGCATATAAATATTAAACTATTGTCTATGAATATATTTAAAAATAATAAAAAAATTATTTATTTTTTTAAAATTTGAGTTTTATTTTTAATATTTTTTATTAAAAAATTTTATTATTAAAAATACTAAAATTTTTCATAATTTTTTTTATTGAATGAATATAAATTTTTATATTATTTATTCTTTATAATAATCATTAAATAAAACGTATTTTTTTATAAAAATTTATATTAAATTAAACTATTAAAATATAATCTAAAATAAAAAATATAAAAAATCCATAATTATTAATTTTATAAAAATAATATAATAATCAGCTATATTTTTTTGGTTTGATTTAGTTTTATATCATTTTTTTAAAAAGCATAATTTATACTATATATCTTAAACAAAGAGTATTTTTTTTGCAAGGAAAAGGATTCTATTATTTGAAGTTTTTAAAGTAATTTATATAAGTATTATTTGATAAATTATAAATTTTTAATAAGATTATAAAAAATATTATTTTTTAAAATTTTTAATTTTTCCTAAAATATAAAATATTTTAACTAGTTATATTTAATATTTTTTAAAAAATATTGAAGAATTAATTTATGGTATTTTAAATATACATATTTAAAAAAATTTTTATCAAGTATGAAATAAAAAATATAAATTAAAAATATATTTTTTTAGTTTAAAAAAATATTTTATATATTTTTTATTATATTTTTATTTTTTTTAAATATATTTAATATTTATCGATTTTTTTATAAAAGTTTATTATAATATTTTAATGATTAAATTATTAAAAAATAATATTTCTTATTACTCTTTGATCTTCTTATTTATTGTAATTTTAATCATTTAAAATTAATTTTCGGTAATTATAGTATTTTTATAAAATATAAGTATTTCCAATATATAATTTATATATGGTATCATTTCATGAAAACTTTTATAGCTAAGCCAGAAACCGTTAAGCGTAATTGGTATATTATTGATGGAGAAGGAAAAATTTTAGGTCGTCTCGCAACTGAAATTGCAAGACGGTTACGTGGAAAACATAAGTTAGAATTCACTCCTCATGTGGATACTGGAGATTATATTATTGTTATTAATGCAAAAAAAATTCTTGTTACTGGTCGTAAACGTGAAAATAAAATATATTACCGTCATAGTGGTTATGCGGGAGGTCTGAAAAAAATAACATTTAAAAATATGATTGCTCATTATCCTGAGAGAATTATTAAAATTGCGGTTAAAGGTATGTTACCTAAAGGACCTCTTGGTCGAATTATGTATGCAAAAATGAGAGTTTATGCAGATAAACATCATGAACAAATAGCACAAAAACCGCAATTGCTTGATATTTAACGGAAAATTTAAAAGATGGATAGATAAAATATGACTAAAAATCAGTACTATGGCACTGGTCGCCGAAAAAATTCTTCTGCTCGTGTGTTTATGAAGGCGGGTAGCGGCAATGTTTTTATTAATCAACGTACTATAGAACAATATTTTTGTCGTGAGACAGCAAGAATGATTATTCTTCAACCATTAGAACTGTTTGATATGTCTAAAACATTAGATTTATATATTACTGTTAAAGGTGGTGGTATTTCTGGTCAAGCAGGTGCGATTCGCCATGGTATTACAAGAGCATTAATGACATATAATGAATTATTACGTCCTGAATTACGTAAAGCTGGTTTTGTTACTCGTGATTCTCGTTCTGTTGAACGCAAAAAAGTTGGATTTAAAAAAGCTCGTCGTCGTCCACAATACTCTAAGCGTTAATTTTTTATTTTTATAAATAAAAAGTGTTTACTAAAAACCCGCTTTTACAGCGGGTTTTTAGTAAAATTATATATTATTATACTAAAAGTTTATAGTAATATATTATTTTTATATTTTTATTGATGAATTAAAATAAAAAAATCGATATTTTTTAAGATTATTTATAGTAATTTTATAAGTTATAATGAATGAATATCTATTTTTTTTATTAGATAAAAATAATAATATTGCAGTTCTTAATAAATATGCATTATATTAATATAATTTATTTATATTAATGTTTTTATTTATATTAATGTTAGTATGTAACAATTTTTTATTATATTATTTATATAATTTTTTTATTTATTCTTTATTAATCTGGGGGTTTTCATGCCGGTTGCTGCTAATAAACGTTCGGTAATAACATTATTTTCTGGTGAAACTGATATATTTAGCCATCAAGTAAGAATTGTATTGGCAGAAAAAGATGTAAATTTTAAGATTGAAAATGTTAATAAAGATAATTTACCTCAAGATTTTATTAATTTAAATCCTTATCAAACAATTCCTACATTAGTGGATAGAGAATTAATTTTATATAATTCTCGCATAATTATGGAATATCTTGATGAGAGATTCCCTCATCCACCATTGATGCCGGTTTATCCTGTTTCTCGTGGTAATACTCGTTTAATGATGTATCGTATAGAAAAAGATTGGTATTCTTTAATGTATAAAATTCAAAAAAGAGACTCTCAATCTTATTTTACTCGAAAACAGCTAAAAGAAGAATTAATATTAATTTCTCCAATTTTTCAAGAAATGCGATTTTTTATGAGTGAGGAATTTAGTTTAGCAGATTGTTATTTAGCGCCATTTTTATGGCGTTTACCTTCTTGGAATATTGATATACCTCAAGAAAAAGAAACTGAGGGTATTAGATCTTATATGAAAAATGTATTTGATAGAGATTCTTTTCTTGCTTCATTAACGGAAGCTGAACGTGAAATGTGTATGATAAAAAATTAATTTTTTTGGAGTATTTGATGATATTGTTTTTTGTCTTTATTTGTTAAACGCATAAATTAGATTCTTGATAAGAATATAATCATTTATGAATGCAAATATTTCTTTTAATATTAAAATAATTGTAGAGTATTTAAAAATGGACAAATTATTTTAAATATTAAATCTTTTGCAGCAAAAAAAAATCAAAATAAATTTTGATAAAATAAATTTTTATTTATTTTTTGGTATTATTTTTATATAAAATATTTATTATAACTATAATTGCTATTTATAATATTAAAAATAAAAATGCAATAATTTTTAAAATTAAATTTGAATCTCAATATACAAAATTTTATAAAATNAAAAAAACATTAATTTTTATGGATAAGAATGATAAGCATCTTTTTTTAAATTAAAGAAAAAGCAAATAAATTTATAAAATTTTATAATAAAAAAAATATTATTTTTTAATAATTATTAAATTTAATAAGTATATTATAAATGATATGGTTATTAAAAATATTAAATTTTGCATTATAATTTATTACTTTAATAAAAAATAAATATAATCTATTAAAAAAATAATAATAATTAAATTAAAAACTAAGTTAAAAACTAATTAAATAATTAAATTAGATATTTTTTATATTTTAAAAATATAAAAAAATATATTATTTAATAAAATAAAATTTTATATAAATTACACCGTGTATTTAAAGGCAATAAAATTTAATTAATTATAACTAAATCCTGTGAAAACATGCTTTACACCTTTTATTTCACTTGCAATTTTTGCAGCAATATTTCCCTCTTCTTCAGAAACAATTCCTAATAAAAATACTTCACCATTTTCTGTTAATACTTTTATTGTTGATAATTTAACAAAATTATTATAAAATATTTTTAATTTTATTTGGATTGTAATCCATGTATCTTTTATAGATTTGATAAGATCAATAGGTTGCTCTATCCTAATTTCATTATAAATATTTTCCACTCCTTTTACTTTTATTGTTATTTTTTTAGCTAATTCAATTATAAATAATTTAGGTGCTTGTCCGGTTAATAAAATATTTCCTTTATAAGCAGTATTTATAATACGTGCATGTTTGATTATTTCTTTATTTTTATTTAATGCTGATCTAACACGGATTTCTAATGTGCCATCATCTACTTGACGCCCTATGCTTCTTGGATCAATTGCGCTTTTTGTTAAGATGGCAGTTGAACCTATTAAAGAAGTTTCGAGACATCCTTGTATTAAAAAACAACTAAATGATATTATTAAAAATAATGATTTCATTATTATTTCTTGATCGTCTTAATGTGGAAAAAGTGTATTGTCAATTAAATCACATAAACAATGAATTGTTAATAAATGAACCTCTTGAATTCTAATATTTCTTTTTGAAGGTACACGAATTTCTACATCTTTTTCTCCTAATAATCCAGCTAATTCTCCACCATCATAACCTGTTAATGCTATAATAGTCATGTCACATACTAATGCTGTTTCTGCTGCCTTTATAATAAAACGATTTTTTCCTTTTGTAGAAATTGCAAATAATATGTCACCAGATTGACCTAATGCCCTTATTTGTTTAGCATATGCTTCTTCTTTTTGCCCATTATTAATAGAATGAACAACAATATGATCTGTATTAAGGCATAATGCAGGAAGACTTGGACGTTCAGCTTCAAATTGGTTAATCATACTGGTTGTAAATCGTTGTGCAATTATTCCTGAACCACCATTACCACAACATAAAATTTTATTACCATTTAATAGAGCATGCACTATTATTTTTGCTGCTTCAGAAATTGAATAAGGTAATATTTCTGCAGAGGAAATTTGTGTTTGAATACTTTCGGTAAAAAAATCTTTAATTTTCTTCAACACTTTAAGGCCTACTTGTATTATTATGAATCAATAAAATAATAGTTATTAAAAAATTTAATTATTTAAAATTTAATATTTTATAATAAAAATATTATAAAATATCAAGTTTTATATATATATATTTAAGCAATTTATTTTTAAAAAAATATTTTTATCTCTTATATCAATTTAGGTAAATAAAGAATTATTTTTTTATTTTGATAAAAATATAAAAAATATTTTTTATATTTTTTATAATATTAAATATAACAATATTTAAAACGATCAGAAAATACAAGATTTTTTATGCATATTTTTTATTTTGTATATAAAAATATTTTTTATTAAATAATATATCTTGTAATAAAGAATATTTTTACTTTTTTTATAATAAAAGTATTATAGATCATTATATTCTGTTTTAGAATTTACTGATATTAATTAAATTATTTATTTTTAAATAATTATAAATCATTTTATTTTACTCATAATTTATGATACTGAAAGTATATCAAATATTTATTAATTATTATTGATAATAAGTACTATGTATTGTTTTAAAAAATTTTAAATTTTATTATATTTTATAAAAATTTATTTATTTGTATTAATCAGTCATTTTTTTATTTAATTTTTTAATAAAAAACGTATAAAAATATTTTTTAATATTTTTGATATTATAAAAGTAATGTATTTTCAAAATTAATAAAAATACTGATTTATAATATTTTTTAAGTTTTTTAAAAAAAAATTTTTTTTATTATAAGTGAAATTTTATATAAAGTTTATTATTAAAATGGTTTTTATTAAAATACGAAGTATTTTTTATTAATTTTTTAACATACTTTTTATAAAAAATAAATAATATTTAATTAAAATATTCTTTTTCGAAGAAAAAACAACATTCATGAATAAAATTAAAATAATATTTATTAAATTTTAAAAATATTTTTTTAATTTTTTATAAAAATTACATATATCAAGTAATAGCATAAAATATTACAAAATTTAATATAACATCATTTTTTATTTTATAAAAAGTAAAATTTATGATGCTATAGAGGTAAAAAATGTCATTTATATTATATATTGTACCAACTCCTATTGGTAATTTGGAAGATATTACTTTACGTGCATTAAAAATTCTTCAAAACGTAGATCTTATTGCAGCCGAAGATACTCGGCATACAGGTTTATTATTACGGCATTTTTCTATTAATACGCATATGGTTTCTTTACATATTTATAACGAAAAATATAAAACAGAGCAATTAATTAATCAATTAAAGAAAAAAAATGTAGCATTAGTTTCTAATGCAGGAACCCCATTAATTAATGATCCTGGGTATTATTTAGTAAAACGATGTCACGAAATTGGAATTAGAGTAGTCCCCTTACCAGGATCTTGTGCAGCAATAGCTGCACTTTCTGCTTCTGGTATAAATTCAAATCGTTTTTGTTATGAGGGATTTTTACCAACAAAATCTAAAAGTAGACAAAAAAAATTAGAAAAAATAGCTCATGAGCCTAGAACATTAATTTTTTATGAATCACCTTATCGTTTATTAGATACATTAGTAGATATGGTATCTATTTTAGGAAGTGAACGTTATGTGATTTTAGCTCGTGAATTAACAAAAATATGGGAATCTATTCATGGTTTTCCTGTAAAAAAATTGTTGGATTGGGTAAAAGTTGATAAAAATCGAGCTCGTGGAGAAATTGTATTAATTATTGAAGGTTATAAAGCATCTAAATGTAATAATAACATTTCAAAGGATGTTCTCAAAACATTAATTTTATTAAAAGAATCATTACCTTTAAATAAAGCGGCATCTATTGCTGCAGAAGTGTATGGTTTAAAAAAAAATATTTTATATAAATATATTATTAAAAATTCCAAGATAAAAATATAACAGTATACATCACAAATATTTGTACAAATTTTAAAAAAATGTATAATTTAAAAAACAAGTTAGCTAGACAACCGCTGTTTTTTTATTTTTTTTATAATTATTAATAAAAATATCCAAAGATAGAGGAAAGTCCGGGCTCCTTAGGGCAGGGTGCCAGATAACGTCTGGGAGGGTAATCCTACGACTAGTGCAACAGAAAACAAACCGCCGATGACTTTATTTGAAAAGTACAGGTAAGGGTGAAAAGGTGTGGTAAAAGCACACCACACAATTGGTAACAAGTTTGTGGTACGGTAAACTCCACCTGGAGCAAGGCAAAATAGAGGTTTATTTAAAATAAATACGGCCCGTATTTAAACCTGGGTATGCCGCTTGAGTTAATGCGTGAGTATTGACCTAGATGAATGGTTGTCCATGACAGAACCCGGCTTATTGATAACTTTTAAAAAATAACCCCTCAATTTTCTTTTGCATAAATGGGGGGTTACTTTTTTATAATGATAAAATATTAATAATTGATAAANNTTTATTATTTATATTAATAAAACATTTTTTAAAAAATATATATCTTATTACTAATATAAAATTTTCATCTTTAAAATAAAATTTATATTAAAAAACAAAATAATATTTTAAATAAAATTTAAAATATAATAATGTATCTACTCTAAAATAAAAAAATAAATTTAATCATATTTGTTCTTAAGTAAAATTTTCTTAAGAAATTAAATTTTATAATAAATTAAATATATATATTAAGTAATATAGATATTTTTATATATTAATTAATGTAATTTAAAAATTATATTTTTTGATACTGTTTTTAAATTTTAATATTTTTATTTAAAATAATAATTTTTAAATAAAATTATTTAATTTTTCTTAAAATTACTAAAATACTTCCTATTAAACCTAAAAAAAATAATACGACAGGAATAATCATTAAGATATTCATTATTTGATGCTCATAATATTGAAATAGTAAACTTTTACCAAAAATACAACCAATTGTAGTTAAAATGAAGACCCATAATAAACCACTTAGCCAATTAAAAAACTGAAAACGACCGTTTGGTAGTCCAGAAAGTCCAGCAATAGTTGGCAAAATTGTTCTAATAAAGGCAATAAATCGACCAATTATAAGAGCGGTTAATCCATGACGATGAAATAAATTATAAGCACGTTTATGATAGTTATTCGGTAAATGAGATAACCAACTTCGAACAATTATATTATTTCCTAACCATTTTCCTTGAAGATATGCAATCCAATAACCCAAACTGGCTCCACTAGTCAAAATAAAAATGGTTAATGAATAATTAATAATACATTTAGCTATTAATACTCCTACTAGGATAAGTAAACTATCTCCAGGTAAAAATGCCGCAGGTAATATGCCATTTTCTAAAAATAATATAGAAAATAATACTATATAAATAAACCATACCAATGAAGGATTCATTAATATATTGTAATCTTGTTCCCAAAGTGCAAAAAAAAGTTCTTTAATTAATTTCATTAAATCTATTCCTAAATTTAATTATATTACCAATATTGTTAATAATTATCCATATAATCTTTGATATTAAAACATTTAATAATTATTAAAAAATAATATTACGATATTCTTTTAAAAATAATTTTATTAGTGTAATTTATTAAAATTAAATACAATATTTTATAAAAGTTATAAAAAATTTTGAAATATTTTTTCATGAAATCGTTTTTTTAAAATATTAATTCTTATAATTAAATTAAATGAATTTTTTAAAATCTTTATTTTTTTTAAAATATTTTATTATATTATTTTAATTAAAAATTATTATTATGGATTTTTTTATCAATAAAATATTAAGTAAGTATTAAAATTTTACTGATGATTTATTTTATAAATATAAAACAACTCTAATTTTAGATAAATTATGAATATTTATTTTATAAAAGATCAATCATTGTTTTTAATTTCAGAGATAAAAAATGTCTTCTATTGGTACTCCTTTATTATGGTGGTTTTTTTTTGTTTTTATTGGCATCATGTTTTTTATTGATTTTTTTTTACAATATAAAAATAAAAATAAAAAAATAAAATTAAAACAAGCTATTATTTGGAGTGTAATTTGGATTCAAATAGTATTTTTATTTGCTTTATGTTTTTGGTTTTATGTAAAAAAAAATACAAATCTTGTAATTGCAAATAATTATGTTATAGATTTTTTAACTAGTTACTTACTAGAAAAAGCATTAGCTATTGATAATTTATTTGTTTGGATGATGATATTTAGTTATTTTTCAATTCCAATTTATCTGCAACATAAAGTGCTTCTTTATGGTGTTTTTGGTGCTATTTTCTTACGAAGTATCATTATTTTTACAGGTACTTGGTTAATTACAAAATTTTATTGGATTATATATTTTTTTGGAATATTTTTGATATTTAGTGGTATTAAAATATTTTCTGTAATAAAAAATATTCAAACTATTACACAGAGACCATTATTAAAATGGATTAAATCTCATTTACGAATAACAAATATATTATATGGAGAAAACTTTTTTATTCGTAAAAAAGGTATATTGTTTGGAACACCATTAATTTTAGTTTTAATTTTAGTTGAGATTAGTGATATTATTTTTGCATTTGATAGTATTCCTGCTGTTTTTTCAGTAACAATGGATCCTTTTATTGTTTTCACCTCAAATTTATTCGCTATTTTAGGTTTGCGAGTAATGTATTTTGTATTATTAAATATTGCTAGAAAATTTATTTTTTTTAAATATGGAATTTCTGTTATTTTAGTTTTTATTGGAATAAAAATGTTATGCATCAATATTTTTCATATCTCAACAACTATTTCATTAATTATTATTGTCAGCATTTTGCTAATAACATTATTAATTAATTATATGATTAAAAAATAAAATATATTCTTTATAAGAATATATTTTATTTACATAAAATATAAAAATATTTGAAATACAAAAAAATAAATAATATTTTTTAATTAAGAAATTTAATAGTTATAAAAAATAATTTTTTTTATATAAAATTTAATATATTTTTTATAAAAAAATAACTAAAAATAAATCTTTTTATTTTAATTCAAATTTTATTTAAATTAACATTTAATAATTCTAGTTATAAAAAGTAAAATTTATAAAAAATATATAAAAAATTGAACTTTATTAATATATTAAATAATATTTATCTTAATAAAATAAATTAAAAAATATTCTGATTTTAGAAGTTTGATTGTTAGTTTATTTTATAAAATTATTTTTTTGAAAAAATAATAAATAACAAAAGTAATTTTTATTTGATAGAATTATAAAAATATAAAAAATATTAATATCATAAGGATATATATTATGTCTTTTTCTGATTTTTAGATTTTTAAAAATTTTATTTTAAAAGAAAAATTTATAAATGTTAATAAATATTATTCTTTATAATACAAAAAATGTTTAATTTACTTTTATTTTTGAATAAATTTCTAAAATATATTTTTTTGATGATATATTATATATATCATACATTAATAATTAAAAATTATGCCAAAAAAAAATACTATAAATTACGACAACATTAAAAAAATTATTTTTATTATTGGTGGTATAAATAATATAAATAATTTTACACATTGTTTAACAAGATTGCGTTTTGTTTTGCATGATCCTAAAAAAGTAAACATAAAGGATTTAAAAAAAATTCCTGAAATTAAAGGTTGTTTTAATCAGGCAGGACAATTACAGATTGTAATTGGTAATAACGTAGATAAATATTATAAAGCAATTCAAAAGCAAATAGTTCTTTTAGAAAATAAAAAAGATAAAAAAAAATCTTTTGAAAAAAAAATAAAATTTCATAGAAAACTCATTACGAGTTTAGCAGAAATTTTTTTTCCATTATTACCTGCACTGGTCTGTGGAGGATTATTATTAGGAATTAGAAATATTTTAGGTGAAATGCCAATAATAAATAATAAAACATTATTAGAATTTTATCCTATTCTAAAACCTATTTATGATTTTTTATGGTTACCTTGTGAGGCTATTTTTCATTTTTTACCGGTTGCAATTTGTTGGTCTACAGTAAAAAAAGTAGGTGGAACATCTGTTCTAGGTATTATTCTAGGTATCACATTAGTTTCACCTCAATTAATGAATGCTTATAACTTAGGTATTAATTCTCCTGAAGTTTGGGATTTTGGTTTATTTTCTATTCAAAAGGTGGGGTATCAAGCTCAGGTTATTCCTGCAATCTTTGCTGGATTATTTTTAAGTTGGTTTGAAACTTTTTTGCGTCGTTGTATTCCTGACTATTTACAATTTGTAATAGTTCCTATCATAACTTTGAGTATTTCTCTTTTTGTTGCACATGGTATTTTAGGTCCTATAGGACGTTTTATAGGTAATGAAATTTCAGAAATTGTAAAATTTATAATGTTTGGTAATTTTGCGCCAATTGGTTCTGCTATTTTTGGTTTTACTTATTCATTATTGGTGATGACTGGTGTTCATCATATTACGCTTGCAATTGATATGCAGATAATGCAAATTCAAGGTGGTACCCCAATTTGGCCAATTATTGCTCTTTCAAATATTTCTCAAGCATCTGCTGTTTTAGGTATTATTATTATTAGTAGAAAAAAAAATGAACGTGAAATCACTATTCCAGCAGCAATTTCTGCTTATTTAGGTGTTACTGAACCTGCACTGTATAGTGTCAATCTTTATTATAGATTTCCTTTGTTATGTGCAATGATAGGTGCCGCTTTTTCTGCTTTTATTTGTGGTACATTTGGTGTTCTTTCTAATGGAATTGGTGTAGGAGGATTGCCTGCTATTCTTTCTATTCAACCAATCTATTGGTTAGTGTATTCATTGGCTGTAATGTTTGCGATTGTTATCCCGATTATATTAACAATAATAATTTATCAGTATCAACAACGTAAAGGTACACTTATTTCTAATTAAAGGATTGTTTAATTAATATATTTTAAATAGTGAATTGTAAAGATGAATTATTTGCATGTTACTTTTAAAGCAAAAGAATTGATAGTTTATCGACATAAAATAAATTGTAAATTTTATCCTATAATTTATGAAAAAATAAATAAGTTAGATTTATTTAAATTAATTCAACAAATTAAACTAGATTTTCCTCATGTTAAAGGTGGAATATTAAAAGGGAATTTTCTATCTTATTATTCAATTTTTTGTATAAAAATTGCTAATGAAGATATTATTGATATGGAAAAAAGTTTTTCGGAAATATTTAATGTTCCTTTTATAAGAAGAAATATTTTATTAGATGATGATAAAGAAAATTTAAAACATGCTTTGAAAGAAAAACAAAAAAAAATAACTTGGAGTATTGATTATTGTGGATATTTTTCAGGGAAAAATGAATATACCACTGAATCTTTATTGACAGTAGCTAATGGATATTTAGGTTTGCGTGGTACATTGCCTGAAATGACAATCAGTAATGATACTTATCCAGCCACTTATCTTGCAGGATTATATAATCAATCTATCTCTAAAATAAGTGGAAATCGAGTTTATAACGAGGATTTTGTGAATGCCCCAAATGCACAATATATTTCATTATCTATTGGTAACAGTAAATTTCTTAATCTTAATGATTTTAATATTCTTTCACTTTATCGTCGATTAGATTTTATGACAGGAGTTTTATCTAGTGAATTACAAATTGAAGATGAAGAAGGACGTCAAATAAAAATACAATCTCGGAAATTTACTAATATGGCAAGAATGACGCATTATAGTATTGAATATCAATTTTGTCCTTTAAATTTTTCAGATAAAATAACAATTTGTACTAAAACAGACGGTGGAACTTTTAATTATGGCGTTGAACGTTATCGATATCTTAATTCACATCATTATACAATAAAAAAATTAGTTGCCAATAAACATAAAACTTATTTGTTAGCAGAAACTAATCAAACTAAAATAGGTATTGGGATTTCTACTAAAATTAATGGTAATTTCTTTAAATCTAATCATGTTGAAAATATAATCAATAAAAATAATATTGTTCAAAAAATAGTTCTGTTTGCAAAAGAAAATAAATTTTATACTTTAGAAAAAAATGTAGCTATTTCTATTTCTACTGTTTTTAATCAAGATTGGGAAAAAGTAACTTCATGGGAGCTTCCTAATTTTTCTGTACAATTAGCAGAAAGTCAAATTGCTTGGAAAACACTTTGGGATGAAAGTGATATTGTTATTTCTGGTGATATGATGACACAAAAATTATTAAATTTGCATACCTATCATTTATTATCTTCATGTTCTCCTTTGAGTAATGAAAAATATAAATTAGATGTTTCTGTTACTGCAAGAGGGTTACATGGAGAAGCTTATCGTGGACATATTTTTTGGGATGAAATATTTATTTTGCCGTTTTATATTATGCATTTTCCTAAAACTGCTCGCCAATTGCTTATGTATAGATATCGGAGATTATCGGCAGCAAAAAATGCAGCAAAAGTAGCAGGTTATCAAGGTGCTATGTTTCCTTGGCAATCAGGTCATGATGGTACTGAACAAACACAGAAATTGCATATAAACCCATTAACAGGACAATGGGATCCTGATCATAGTTATCTACAATGTCATATTTCATTAACTATTGCTTATAACGTTTGGTTATATTGGTTAAATACTGCAGATAAATCATTTATGATTGACTTTGGTTTTGAATTATTAATTGAAATTGCTAAGTTTTGGATAAGTAAAGCAGTATGGAATCATAAAAGTAAACGATATCATATTGATGGTATCATGGGACCGGATGAATTTCATGAATATAGTGTAGGTAATAAAAAAGCAGGTTTAAAAGATAATGCTTATACAAATTTGATGGTTTCATGGTTATTCCATGAAATTGAAATTATATTTTTATCTTTTTCTCCAAAAGAATTAAAAGATATTACAAATCAAGTTCATATAAATAAATTTTTTCTAGAAAAAATAAAGGATATAAAAACAAAATTAGTTTTATCAATTAATGATGAAAATATTATAGGACAATTTGATGGTTATTTTTTACTTGAAGAAATGGACTGGAAAAAATATCGGAATAAATATGGTAATATATATCGTTTGGATAGAATATTGCGTGCTGAAGGAAAATTGTCAGATAATTATAAAATTACTAAACAAGCAGATTTATTAATGATATTTAATAATTTTGATCAAGATATTGTAAAAAGAATACTAAAAAATATGAATTATTCTATGCCTGATAATTATATAGAAAAAAATTTTAATTATTATTTTCCTCGTACATCTCATGGATCCACTTTATCTCGTATTGTTCATGCTTCTTTGGCTGAACATATAAAATTGCATGCTTTATCTTGGAAATTATATAAAGATTCCTTGTTTTCTGATTATCAAGATATTCAAGGTGGTACAACATCAGAAGGTATTCATACTGGTGTGATGGCAGCCACACTTAATATGACAATTATGACATATGGCGGTGTAGATATTCGTCAGTCATTATTAAAAATTAATCCTTCACTACCAAATCATTGGCAGTATATACAATTTAAAGTGTGGCATTTAGGAATTAATTATAAATTTTTAATTACTCAATACAAATTATCTGTAATTTCTAATAAAAACACTAAAATACAAGTAGGTTCAAAGAAGTATAAAATTTTTATTGGTAAGATTCTGAATATTAATTATAAAAATAAGGTATTTTATGATGATAAAAGGCATGATATTTGATCTTGATGGTGTTATTGTTGATACTTCCGGTTATCACTTTAAAGCTTGGCAATATCTTGCAAAAGAAATTGATATTAGTTTTGATTTGATCTTTAATGAAAAATTAAAAGGGATTAGCAGAAGTAAATCATTGGAAATGATTTTGATTCATGGTAATAAATTTAATAGCTTCTCTTTAGAAGAAAGGATTTTTTTAATGAATAAAAAAAATAATTTTTATACAAAATTATTGTGTCAATTAACAGAAAAAGATATTTTTCCAGGTGTTTTATCCTTTATTAAGCAAGCTAAACAGCATAAAATTCTTTGTGCCATAGCTTCTTCTTCTCAAAATGCCGATATGATTTTAAAAAAATTAAATATAAAAAAATATTTTAATATAATTATTAATCCACTTTCTGTATCAAAAGGAAAACCTGATCCAGAAATTTTTTTATTGGCTGCTAATTTAATTAATGTTTTACCTAAAGAAGCGGTAGGTTTCGAAGATTCACAAGCGGGAATTAAAGCACTAAATAAAGCAAATATTTTTTCTGTAGGAATATCATTAAAAAAAAAATTAATTGGTGCTAACTTACAAGTACATTCTTTTAAAGAAATTAATTTCAAAAAACTTATAAGAACATAAAAATAATATTATATATTTCTAATATTTTTTTAAAAAATACACTTTAATTTCTAAATAAAAAATATAAATTTAAAAAAATAAAAATTAATTAAAATATTATAATTTTTTTAAATTTTTTTATGTATTATTTTTTAAAAAAATAATATTTTGTTTTTTATCAATAAAAATAATTTAATTAATTTCAGATAAAATTTATAATTTATGGAATTAATATCTTTAATAAATTTTATATGCAAAATTTTTTCCATAAAAAATATTATTTTTAATAAAAAAATATATGTTATATTCTGTTTTTTATAAAGATAATATTATTTTTTATATTGTTATTAATTTTTAATTATATTTTATTTTTTTAATTGATCATATTTTTTGTTGATTTAGACAATTTATTGATTAAAAAAGACGATTCAATCCATTAAATGCAGCTACTCTAAATGCTTCTGCCATTGTTGGATAGTTAAAGATAGTATTAATAAAATATTTAATGCTATTACCTTTATTTTTTTGTTCCATAATAGCTTGACCAATATGAATAATTTCTGCTGCACGTTCACCAAAACAATGAATGCCTAATATCTTTAATGTTTTACGATGAAATAATATTTTTAAACTTCCTACATTTATCCCGGCTATTTGAGCTCTAGCTAGATCTTTAAATTGAACTCGACCAACTTCATAAGGGATTTTCATATTGGTTAATTGTTGTTCGGTTTTTCCTATAGAACTGATTTCAGGAATAGTATATATTCCTGTAGGGATATTTTTAATTAATTTTTTATTTTTATGATCACCGGTGATAATTTTAGATGCAACTAGGCGACCTTGATTATAAGCTGCTGATGCCAGACTGGGATATCCAATAACATCACCGACAGCATAAATATTTTTATTATTAGTGCAATATGATAAATTTACTTTGATTAAACTTCTCTCATCAACATCAATAGGGATGTTTTCTAGCTTTAAATTATCTATATTTCCTGTACGCCCATTAGCATATAATAAACAATCAGCTTTTACTTTTTTTCCTGATTTAAGATGAATAATTACACCATCTTCTTTGCCTTCTATTTTTTCATACTCTTCATTATGTCGAATAACAATACCATTATTCCAAAAATGATATGATAAAGCATCGGACATTTCTTGATCTAAAAAAGATAGTAAATGATTACGGGTATTAATTAAATCTACTTTAACACCTAATCCTCTAAAAATTGAAGCATATTCGCAACCAATAACACCAGCACCGTAAATAACAACATGACGTGGTTCATTATTTAAAAGTAAAATAGAATCACTATTATAAATCCGTGAATGTTCAAAATCAACATCAGAGGGGCAATAAGGTCGAGACCCAGTTGCAATAATGATAATTTCGCCGTATAAGATATCATAAGAACCATCTTTATAAAAAATTTTCAGTGTATGTTCATTAATGAATGAGGCTTCACCAATAAATATATTGCAACCATTTCTTTCATAAAATCCCTGTCTCATTTGTGCTTGTTTATTAATTACAGTTTCTGCTTGTTTAAGAATTTCAAAAAAGGAATATTTTAGAATACTAGATCTATCACTATATAACGAATTTTTATTAAATTCAATAATTCTGCTTACTGCATGTCTTAGTGCTTTTGACGGTATAGTTCCCCAGTGAGTGCAACCGCCACCGAGTTTATAATAACGTTCAATAACTGCAACTTTTTTCCCATTTTTCACTAAACCCATTGCAGTTCCTTCTCCTCCAGGACCAGAACCTATGACAATTATATCAAATTTTATTTGTGACATTTTTATAACCCTTAATTTATTATAATTTGGATATAAATAATTTTATTTAGAAATTTATTATAGTAATATTAATGATTTGTCATTTGATTTTTATTTTTTAAGTAAATTTGTAAAATTATTCTAAAATAATATAATAAATAGGTAATAGTAAAAAAATATTTATTTTTATTATAAATTATAATTTTGTCTTCAGGTTTTATTCTTTAATTAAATTTCTATTTTTTATTTTTTTATAAAAAGTTTATATAAAAAAAATATTTTAAGAAGCAAATTTTTACTTCTTTATTTATAGAAATATTTTTTGGTAATTAAAATTATATAATTACTGATATAAAATAATCTTAATTGTTTATTACATAAATTAAATTGAATATAATAAATATTATTAGTTTTTATATAAGCTTTTGTAATGTAATTTTTATTTTTTTATAAAATTTATTAAAAATATTATATTTTTAATTTTAAAAATATTTATTAAATTTAATACTCAAAATTTCAGAAAGGTTTAAAGATAAAAAGATTATTTTTTTAATTTGCAATAAAAAATTAATATGTTAAAATATTATTCTATAAATATATTGTTAAAATTAACAGTTATTTTTATATTACATTTTTTAAAAATAATTTTATATATAATTAAAAAATAAAATTCACTAAAGTAATTTTTAAAATTTCTAATTTTTATGATAAGTTTTTTATGAAATAATTTTAATAAAAAATGTTGATTTATGATAAACATTATAAAATAAAATTTTATGTTTAAATTTTCAATTTTTATACAAACAATATTAAGATAATTTTTTATTTAGGTTTTTTTGATTTTTAATACTCATATAAAAAATATTTTTATTAATTATTTAATTGTATATTTTTATATGTATCAAATAAAATTATTCATTAAAAATGTATCAAATAAAATTATTAATTAAAAATATTTTTTGTTAAGATAATTTATCATGATAAATAATTTATAATGATAATATTAAAAAAAAAGATTTATACAAATAAATAATATCAATATTTGATATATTAAATAAGTCATTTAAAATATAAATCTCAAAATATTAGATTAAAAATAAATATTATGATAAATATATTGTAATTTAATATAAAATATATTTTTATTTTTAATAATATATTTAGTATAAAAATTATCTATCAATAATTTCACATAATTAATCGCGATATTTTTATTAAAAATTTAAATAAATTAAATTTTGTTATTAATGTTTTTTTAATAAAAATATATTTTAAAATAGGTAGTTATGATGACACCAAAAACCAAAATCATAATTGTAGGTGGTGGAGTAGGAGGATTAGAGCTTGCAACTAAATTAGGAAATAATTTAGGAAAAAAAAATAAAGCTGAAATCATACTAATAGATTGTAACCAAAATCATTTATGGAAACCATTACTTCATGAAGTTGCGGCCGGATCTTTAGATTATTCTATAGATGCTATTAGTTATTTATCACATTCTATTGATCATTATTTTCGCTTTGAATTAGGTTATTTTAAAGATATTGATCGCAAAAAGAAAACCATTACATTAGAAATAATGCATGATAAAAACGGAAAAATATTAATCTCTGAAAAAAAAATTGATTTTGATATTTTAATAATAGCTTTAGGCAGTATTTCTAATGATTTTTCTATTGATGGTGTAAAAGAATACTGTATTTTTTTAGATAATCCTAATGAAGCGCATAGATTTCATAGTAAGATTCTTAATTTATTTTTTAATTATGAAAATCAAAAAATAATTAATAAATCAAATAATGTAATTGATGTTGTGATAGTAGGTGGTGGTGCAACTGGAGTAGAACTGTGTGCTGAACTTTATAACACTATGAAACAATTTATAAATTATGGTTTTTTTAAAAAAAATAAAAAAAATATACTTAATGTAACTTTAATTGAAGCTGGAGAAAGGATATTACCAGCATTGCCGCTTAGAATTTCTACAATCGTGCATCATGAATTAAAAAAAATAGGTGTACGTATTTTAACAAAAACAATAGTTGTTAAAGCACATTCTGATGGATTTTATACTCAATTAGGAAAAAAAATTAATGCAGATCTCATGGTTTGGGTTGCTGGTGTTAAAGTACCAGATTTTATGCAAAAAATTGGTGGATTAACAACTAATAGAATTAATCAATTGATTGTAAAATCAACATTACAAACTACTTTAGATGATTCTATTTTTGCAATTGGTGATTGCGCATGTTGTGCGAAAAAAGATGGTGGATTTGTACCACCACGCGCGCAAGCAGCTCATCAAATGGCAAATTTATGTTATAAAAATATCCTTTTATTACTACAAGGTAATAAATTACAAGATTATATATATATAGATCATGGTTCATTGATTTCATTGTCTAATTTCGCTACTATCGGTAATTTGATAGGAAATTTAATACGAAATGATATTATGATCAAAGGTAAAATCGCTCGTATAATGTATATTTTATTGTATCGAATGCATCAAATTGCATTACATGGTTATTTAAAAACTGGATTAATAATTTTAGTAAGTATTATTAATCGCATTATACGACCAAAGTTAAAATTATATTAATTTTATTATTTTATAATAAACTTAATAAATAAAATTTTAAAATATATTTAATAAAATACGATTCAGTCATGATTTATTTAATACATGCATTAGTTGTTTTATAAAAGATAACTTTATGCTGTCATCAAATAATTGATAAACAAACTTTAATTTATTTTTTCCATCTAATTGATAAATATTAGGTTCATTTTTTAACAATTTAATAATAGAATTTATATTTATTTTATTTTTTTTATAAAATTCCATAAATCCACCTTTTTCATTTGCTTGTATTTTTTTTACACCTAAATCATAAGCTCGTATTCGAATTTTGCTGAATTCTATTAATTGTTTTGCTAAAACCGGCAAAGGGCCAAATTGATATATAATTTCGATTTTTAATTGATTTAATTCCTTTTCTGTTTGAGCATTAGCTATTTTTTTATAAAATGACAGTCTGATATTAACATCTCTAATATAATTTTCTGGAAATAAAAGTGGTATTCTTAATTCAATTTCAGTTTTTTGATTATTTATTTCTTTTAAAGAAAGTTCCTTTCCTTTTTTTAAAGTATCAATAACATTTTGTAAAAGTTTTCTATAAAGATTATATCCAATAGTAAAAATATGTCCACTTTGTTCTTCACCAAGTAATTCTCCTGATCCTCTAATGTCTAAATCATGAGTAGATAATGAAAAGCAAGAACCGAGATCTTTAATTAATTTAATTGCTTCAAGGCGTTTTTTTGCATTAATTGTAATTAATTTAGGATCAGATATTAAAAAATAAGCATAAGCTTGATGATTAGACCGTCCAACTCTTCCACGTAATTGGTATAATTGCGCTAGACCAAAATAATCAGCACGTTCAATGATTATAGTATTTGCATTAGGCACATCAATTCCCATTTCAATAATTGTGGTACAAATTAATACATTAAAACGATGATTATAAAAATCTATCATTGCTTGTTCTAAATCTATTTTGGACATTTTTCCATGTCCAACAATAAAAGTAGCTTCAGGTACTAATTTAGCTAATCGGTCTTTTATTTTTTCTATATTTTTTACATTATTACATAAATAATAAACTTGCCCACCTCGTAATATTTCATGCAAAATAGCTTTTCGTATTATTAACTCACTGTATTGATAAATAAATGTTTTAACAGATAATCTGCAAGATGGAGGACTGGCAATAATAGATAAATCACGTATTCCATTCATTGCTATGTTTAATGTTCTTGGAATAGGTGTTGCGGTTAATGTTAATATATCAACATTTGTCTGTATTGCTTTAATTGATTCTTTATGGCGTACACCAAAACGGTGTTCTTCGTCAATAATTAATAATCCTAGTCTTTTCCAACGAATGTTATTTTTTAGTAATTTATGTGTACCAATTATTATATCTACTTCTCCGTTAATAATTTTATTAATAATTTCTTTTTGTTTTTTTGTATTTTGTAAACGTGATAAAATTTCAATTTTTGTTGACCAATTTAAAAAACGTTCACAAAAATTATCAAAGTGTTGTTTTGCTAATAAAGTTGTTGGAACTAATATTGCAACCTGTTTATTATTGGTTATTGCTAAAAAAGTTGCTCGTATAGCAACTTCAGTTTTACCAAATCCGACATCACCACAAATTAAACGATCCATAGCGATTGGTTGACTCATATCGTATAAAACTGTTTTAATTGCTTTTTCTTGATCAATTGTTGTTTTAAATGGAAAATTTTTGCAAAACAATTGATATTGTATTGTATTTAATTTAAAAGCAAATCCAGGTTTTATTGCACGTTGTGCATGAATATCTAATAATTCTGCTGCTGTATCACGCATTTTTTCTATAGCTTTATTTTTTGCTTTGTTCCAAACATTCCCACCTAATTTATGTAATGGTGCATGTTTATTGCTAATATTTGTATTATAATAATGACTGACTAAATTTAATGATGAAACAGGGACATACAGTACATCATTATCAGCATAAGTTAGTATTAAGTATTCGTTTTTAATTTTTCCAGTTTTTAAAATTGTTAAACCTTGATATCTTCCAACACCATGTTGTATATGAACTAAAGGTTGTCCGATTTGAAATTCTGAAATATTATAATCAAAAATATTAGTATGAATAATTTTAGGTACTTTAATATTATTTTCAATCATTTTTATTACCTAATATATTGTTTTTATTAATTATAGTTTTTTATTTTTTTTGATTACTAAAATCTATATTTTATTTTATTAACTATAATATAAAAAATTAATATATAATCTTGATTTAAATTTTTAATTTTGGTGGGAGGTTGTTTTCTATTAAATTTTTTTTAAATATTTGCTTTTTTATAAACTGTTCCAGAAAAAGAATTTTACCAGAAAAAAATTAATAAAATCAAATATTTTACGAAATGATATTTTATCAACAAATTTGAATTTTTATATTAGGTAAATCCATTATAAACTAAATTAGTATTTTTGAATTTCATAAAAATTTTTTATTCTAAATTTTTATTAATGAAGATTGTTTAAGTAATTAATTTTTTATTAAAAATACTAATAAATACATTTTTTACAATCTCTTTAAAATATTAATAAAATTAATAAATTACTTATTTAGAGGTTAGTATCTATATAAATTATATGTTTTTGAAAGAATTTTTATGTAAAAAAATATTATAATAACGTGAGGTAAATATTTTTTTTAATGTAAAATATTTTAATTAATTTTTATCATATTTTTATATAATTTAAAATGATGATATATGGTTTTTTAAAATTTTTTAAAAACTTTTTTTTCTATCAAAATTTTAATTTTTACATAATAAAAGTATAGATCTATTTTTATAAAAAATAATTCCCTTTTCCAATGTAAAAATAATATTTTTTCTTTATATGTAATCAAATATTTTTAATAAAAATCAAAAAAATTCTTATTTTTTTATGATAACAGATCGATAAAATAACTTCTTTTTTAAAAGGAAGATGAATAAAATAAATAATTAAACATAAAGCTTGCAAAAATTGTATGTTATTTTATTTTCATTGTAGTAATGCTTTATTTTTTATAAAATTTTTTTATGTATGATAGAGGTCAATTATATTTTATGTTTCAATTTATCACATATTTTGTTGGCTTACGTTATATGCGGAAACGTAAAGGTGATCGATTTTCTCAATTTATTTTCAGTTTATCTATAATTGGAATTGCATTAGGTGTTATGTCTTTAATAATAGTTACATCAGTAATGAATGGTGCTGAACGTGCATGGCAAAAAAATATTTTATCTTATATGCCTCAAGTTATTTTAACAACATCTAACGGTAATATCAATCCAGAAAAATATCCAATAAAAAAAATAAAACATTCAAAAGAAATAGAACGCATTACTTCAATTGTTGAAAGTGATGTGATTTTACAGAGTAGAAAAAATATTACTATTTCTGTAATGATTGGAGTAGATGAAAAGTTAAGTGATCCTTTATTGAACCATTTACAAAATTTTGATCCAGGAGTCTTAAAATCAGGTAGATATAATGTTATTTTAGGAATAAAATTAGCTGAAGAATTACAAGTAAATCCTGGGGATCAATTAAGATTAATTGTACCTTCTATTAATCAATTTACATTAATTGGAAGAATTCCAAGTCAACGTTTGTTTACAGTAGCAGGTTTTTTTTCAACACAATATGAAGCTGATAGTACAGAAATATTAGTGAATTTACAAGATGCAGCAAAATTAATGCATTATCCTATTGGTAATATTACTGGTTGGCGTCTTTATCTAAAAAAACCTTTAATGGTGGATAATTTAAGAAAAAAAATTTTGCCTATAGATATGATATGGAAAGATTGGAGAGAAAAAAAAGGTGATTTTTTTCAGGCAGTTAAAATGGAAAAAAATATTATGATTTTACTATTAAGCCTTATTATTATCTTAGCTTCTTTTAATATTATTACTTCACTTTCATTATTAGTAATGCAAAAACAAATTGAAATTGCTATTTTTCAAATATTAGGATTAAAACGTATAAAAATTATAGCTATTTTTATGCTTCAAGGAATAGGAGTTGGAATTTTTGGTACAATAATTGGAATTTTATTGGGTTTCTTTATTAGTAAGAATCTCAATATAATAATGCCTATGTTAGGTTTATTAGATAAAAATATAGAATTAAAGGTTTTTATTGATTTGATATCTGTAATATCAATCGGTTTATTTTCAATAATAATTGCATTATTGGCAACACTTTATCCTGCTTATCGTGCAGCTAATATTCAACCCTCTGAGGCTTTGCGGTATGCATAATTATCCATTATTAATATGTAAAAATCTTTGTAAATCTTATAAAGACGGAAAAATTATAAATAATGTAATTAAAAATATTTCTTTTTCTATTGCTAAAAAAGAAATGATAGCGATTCTCGGTCATTCAGGTTCTGGAAAAAGTACATTATTACATTTATTAGGTGGATTAGATATACCAACTAGTGGTGATATTATTTTTAAGAATAAAAATATAAGTTCACTATCTAATAAAAAAAGAGCTGAATTACGTAATAAAGAATTAGGTTTTATATATCAATTTCATCATCTCTTATCAGATTTTAATGTTTTAGAAAATGTAATGATGCCATTATTAATTTCTGGTATGAATTATATAGAAGCTAAAAAAAAATCTTATTCAATTTTACAATCAGTAGGTTTGAGTCATAGAATTAATCATTACTCTTCAGAGTTATCAGGTGGAGAAAAACAACGTGTTGTGATTGCTCGTGCTATAGTAAATGAACCTTCTTTGGTTTTAGCTGATGAACCTACAGGTAATTTAGATTTATATAATGCTAACATTATTTTTGAATTATTAATGGAACTTAATCAAAAAAAAGATACTGCATTTTTAATAGTAACACATGATTTAAAATTAGCTGATCGTTTAATTCGTCATTTAAAAATACATGATGGGTATTTACAAGAATGTTCGACTTTTATTGGAGTGTAATTAAATGGCAGAGTTAGTTCTAACTTTTAAAATTGCATTTCGTTTTTATAAAGGAAAAAAAAAATCTAGTTTAGTATCTCTAATATCTATAATTTCTATGTTTGGTATTGTTCTTGGTGTTGTTGTTTTAATTATTGGTTTTAGTGTGATGAATGGTTTTGAATATGAATTAAAAAATCGTATTTTATCTGTCATATCTCATGGACAAATTATTGCGGTTAACGAGCCTTATTTAAATTGGAAATCTGATTTTAAAGAAATAAAAAAAACTCCAGATGTTATTGGTGTTTCACCTTATATCGCTTTTACAGGATTATTAGAAAAAAATGCTGCTATAAAAGTAATTCAAATTATTGGTGTGGATCTTCTTTTAGAATCTTCAGTGAGTACATTACCTAATTTTATTCTTAATAATGCATGGAAAAAAATTAAACCTGGTAATCATCAAATTATTTTAGGAAGCGGTGTTGCAAAAAAATTAAAAATTTCTAGTGGGGATAAAATCAACATAATTATACCTAACAATAATACATTAAGTATTAATCATCCTTATCATATTTCTGTCACTGTAGTTGGTATTTTTAGTTTAAATGGTATGTTAGATAATCAATTGGCAATTCTTCCTTTAGAAGATGCACAAAAATATTTAGGATATAATAATGGTATTACTGGTTTTAAAATAAATGTTTCGGATATTTTTTCTGCAAATCGTATTATTTATAATGCAGCGATTAATGTTAGTAATTATGTTTTTATCAAAAGTTGGACAAAAGATTATGGTTATATGTATAGTGATATTCAAATGGTAAGAGGTATAATATATCTTATTATGATACTAATTATCAGTGTTGCTTGTTTTAATATTGTATCGACATTAGTAATGGCAGTAAAAGACAAAACTGGAAATATTGCGATATTAAAAACTTTTGGTGCTAACAGTAGTTTTATTCGTAATATTTTTTTATGTTATGGATTGCTTACAGGAATATTTAGTTGTTTTATTGGAGTATTAATTGGAATTTTAATATCATTAAATTTAACATCTATAATAAAATATATAGAAAATATTTTTAATTATTCTTTTTTGTCTGGTGAAGTTTATTTTATCGATTTTTTGCCATCTGTGCTTTATAATAAAGATATATTTTTTATAATTTTAACAACATTAATTTTAAGTTTAT
Organism: Arsenophonus sp.; assembly: GCA_031446105.1. Taxonomy (GTDB): domain Bacteria; phylum Pseudomonadota; class Gammaproteobacteria; order Enterobacterales; family Enterobacteriaceae; genus Arsenophonus. The sequence goes on along the minus strand of CP132907.1, from coordinate 284,161 downwards.
TAGCCAGTTGCTATCCAGCAAATCAAGCAACTAAATTATCTCCTGCAAGAATTTTAAGTAAATAATAATTTTTTAATCTGATTTTTTGCATTATAAGAAAATATTTTTCATTGGATCGTAATTAATTTAACTAAATAATTTAATTAGAAGCAAAGAGTATTTAATTATGAAACTTTACTATAGAATAAAAAAATTACGTAAAAAAATATGCAAAAAACGATTTCTTTTTTCAATTTTTAGTAAGAAAAGAGATTTAATTAATAAAACAAAAAAATGATTTCTGATTATTTATATAATATTCAGAATGATAAATTTATATTTTTTTATTTCTAAAATATTTATTAATATATATCAAAGATTATAATTTATTATAATTTTTTAGTTATAAAAATATAATATGTTTGATTTTAATAAATATTTGATTAATATAAATAAAAATATTGTTAAGTTTTTAAAAATATTCAGAAATAATTTATTTATAGTTTTTATTATTTTTTAATATAACTTGATATTTTTTAAATCATTATTTTTATTAAATTTTATTCTAAATAATTTATCATTTTAAATGCATAGCCAATATAATCAGATGGTGCCATTTTTTTTAAACGCTCTTTTTCTTGTTTTGGCAAATTAATGCTATCAATAAATTTTATTATATCATTTTTAGTAATATTTTTTCCTCTAGTTATAATTTTTAATTTTTCATAAGCATTTTTAATTCCATAACGTTTCATAACAGTCTGAATAGCTTCACCTAAAACTTCCCAATGTGAATCTAATTCAAAAGATATTTTTTTATTATTAGTATCCAGTTTTTTTAGACCTTTTAATATTGCTTTGTATGCAATAAAACTATAAGAAATAGCAACACCTAAACTACGTAAAACTGTTGAATCAGTAAGATCACGTTGCCAACGTGAAATCGGTAATTTGTTAGAAAAATAATTTAATAATGAATTTGCTAATCCAAGATTACCTTCTGCATTTTCAAAATCAATAGGATTAATTTTATGTGGCATAGTTGATGAACCTACTTCATCTTCTTTTATTTTTTGTTTAAAATTTTCTAATGCAAGATAACCCCAAATATCTTTAGTTAAATCTAAGAGAATAGTATTAAATCGCGCAATACAATTAAATAATTCAGCAATATAATCATGCGGTTCTATTTGAGTAGTAAATGGATTCCATTTAATATTTAATGAAGTAACAAATTCTTTACTAAAAATTGGCCAATTTATATTTGGATAAGCAGATAAATGAGCATTATAGTTACCTACTGAACCATTAATTTTTCCTAAGATATCAATTTTTACAAATTGCTGATATTGTCTTTCCATACGATAAGCAAAATTAGCAAATTCTTTTCCAATAGTAGTAGGAGTTGCTATTTGTCCATGAGTTCTCGATAACATTGGTAAAGAAGCATAAAGAAAAGCCATTTTTTTTATTTTATTTATTATTTTTTTCCAATAAGGTAAAAGTATTTTATTTCGAGTATTTTTTAAAATTAATGCATAAGCAAGATTATTAATATCTTCAGATGTACATGCAAAATGGATAAATTCGATAACTTTTTTTAGTTCAGGTATGCATTTTATTTTTTCTTTTAAAAAATATTCCACTGCTTTGACGTCATGATTTATTTTTTTTTCAATTTTTTTTATTTTTATTGCATCATTTTCGTTAAAGTTTATAATAATTTTATTCAGATAAATGTTGGCATTATTGGTAAATAATGGTATTTCTTGAATTTTAGAACATCTTGCTAATTTTTGTAACCAACGTATTTCTATTTCTATTCGGTATTTTAGTAAAGCAAATTCACTAAAAATTGGACGTAATATATTTACTTGATTACTGTAACGACCATCAATTGGTGATATACTTGTTAAAGAAGATGTTCTCATTTAATGCTCCTTAAATTTATGTGTATTGAAATTTTACATCAAAAATTATAAGAAATGTATAAAAATTGATTATTATTTTTTTGATTGTAATTTATAATTAATATTCTTTAAATGATATAATGTTAATTACTAATCATATTTTTGAAAAAAATTATGTTCTATAGATTAATATTTATTAAATATATAAAATATTACTTTTATATGATTTTTTGTTTTTTATAAATTTAATAATATTTAAAAAAATATTTTTTTTTAATTGAATATTAATATGATATTAGTTTAATTTTATAAACTTTAAAAAATAAATCATTGACATTATTAGGAGATGCGTATTGTTATTATTGATTAATTCTTGTAAAAATATTTTTGATAATTATTTTTTATTAATGATAAATATATTTTTTTTAAAATTTAAATATGTTTTATGGTAAAATGAAATAGTAATTTTTATATAATAAATATATAAAATTATATCTCATTTTGAATACGTTCGTCAATAATACCACCACCTAAACAAATTTCATTATTATATAAAACAGCAGATTGACCTGGTGTTACTGATTCAATTGGATAGTTAAATTTTATAGCTATTTTTTTGTTATTAAATTGCATAATTTTACAAGGAATATCTTTCTGACGATATCGCGTTTTAACTGTATATTTATTTTTTATATTTTCTATTTTTGGAGCTATCCAATGAATATTTTTTATAATAAGTCCTTTTGATAACGAACGTGGATGATTATGTCCTTGTGCTACAATTAAAATATTATTTTTTATGTCTTTATCAACTACATACCAAGGATTTTTATTTCCTTCTTTAAGTCCACCAATTTTTAATCCTTTTCGTTGACCTAATGTATAATATATTACACCTAAATGTGTTCCTATTTTTTTCCCATCCACAGTAACAATTGGTCCTGGTTGGCTAAATAAATATTGAGAAATAAAATTATAAAATTTTTTTTTACCAATAAAACAAATACCAGTTGAATCTTTTTTTCGAGCAGTAATTAAACCGATTTTTTCAGCAAGATAACGAACTTCTGATTTTTTAAGTTCCCCGATTGGAAAAAAATTTTTTTTTAATTGTTTTTGATTCAGAGTATATAAAAAATAACTTTGATCTTTATTCTTATCATGGGCACGTAATAGTTGATAAGAACCATTATTTTTTTGAATTCTTGCATAATGACCAGTGGCAATAAAATCTGCAGATAAATTTTGTATAGCAAATTTTTTAAATACTTTAAATTTTATTTCTTGGTTACATAGAATATCTGGATTTGGAGTGCGTCCCATTTTGTATTCATTCAAAAAATGTATAAAAACATTATTCCAATATTCTGTTGCAAAATTAACAGTATATAGTTTTATATCAATTTTATCACAAACAGATTGAGCATCTGCGAGATCATTAGCTGCCGTACAATATTCTTCAGTATCATCTTCTTCCCAATTTTTCATAAATAATCCAGCAACTTGATATCCCTGTTTTTTTAATAAATAAGCAGATACAGATGAATCTACACCACCAGACATAGCAACAATAATTTTTTTTGAATAATTTATTGACATTTTTTCTCTTATTTAAATTATATTAAATAATAATTTATTTTTTATAAAAAGTTTTTTTATTAAAATTACGATATAAATATTTATTATTTTTTTTGTTTTTTTTTGAAAATATATCAATTATTTTTTATAATTAATTTTTAAAATTATAAATTATTTTAATTAAATAATTTTTTAATATTTATACATTTTAAATATAATTTTATCATTATTTATAGAAAAATAATATTTTAGAATTATTTTTTAAATTTATCTGACATTAGGTTTTTAATGTTTTAAAGAAATGTATTTTATTTTTTTATTATATTTTAATAATTATATATATTCAAGATTTTTTGAGAAAAAATAGAATGATTACTTCTAAAAAATAAAGTAATCTAGAAAATTACAATTTTTTAAAAAAAATAATTTACAATAAAATAAAAGTTTTTAATATATATAAAAAAAGATTTTTTTTGTTAATATAAGTTTAAGAAAATATAATAAAAAATAAAAAATAATAAATAAACAATAAAAAAATAGAGTTATATAGAGTTTTTATAAAAAATTTCAATCTAAAAATTGTCATTTATTGCATAATAATTTTAGATTTTATGTAATTTTTTTATAGAAGATATTTTTTTAAAAAAATTAAAAAGTTATATTTTTAAAAATATTTTTATGATATACTCTGAAGTATACATATTTTTAAAATATGACTTAAAATGTAATTTTTAATTTTATAAAAATAATATTTTATATTCTAATTTTTTAGAAATATTGAACTATTTCAAAAATATTGAAATATAAATAAAAAATATGCTTTTAATTGATATAATTTTTTCTTGTTATCTTAATCTTTTAATCTTATCTTTTAATATTTTAATTTATAAATATCAAAAAAAATATATAAGAATTTATGTAATATAAAAAAAATATAAAACAATAAATAATTTTGTAGGATAAAAAATTATGTTAATTATTCATGCAGATATTCGAGTAAACAAAGGTACAGGTGCAAGTCGATCTTTGCGTAAAAAAAATAAATTACCAGCTGTTCTTTATGGTAATAAGAAAAAAACAACTGTTATTGAACTTAATCATGATGAAATTTTTAATCAAGAAAAAAAAATAGAATTTTATAATTTATTAATTTTAATAATTAATAAAAAAGAAATTAAAGTTAAAGTACAAGCTTTACAACGTCATCCATTTAAAGCTAAAATAATACATATAGATTTTTTTCGATTTTGATAACTCATAAATTTGCATGTATAGAAAATTAATTAAAATATTTTAAAAAATCTGTTTTTCTGTTATTTAATAAAAAGATTACAGAATGTTATTAAAATATATATGTATATTTTTTTAAAATTATGTTTTTAAGAATATATAAAAAATTATTACAAAATAATTTTCTTAAGAAACTATTTTTATAATATTTATTTTTGAAAATATTTTTTACCATAAAAATAAAAAAATATTTTAAATAATTGTATTATTGCAAATATCGGCATGTAGCGCAGACTGGTAGCGTTCCGTCATGGGGTGTCGGAGGTCAGAGGTTCAAATCCTCTCATGCCGATAAATTTTTTTATTAAGTTATTATTCTTTATAAATTATTTTTTTAAAAAAATAATTTTTTTTGTTTTTACTATTATGTAAAAAATAAAAAAGATGTTTTTGTTAAAAAAATTATATTTTAAAGCATAAAAACTATCAAAATAAAAATATTTTTTGTATTTATAAAATTATTAATTTAAGTTTTTTTTAAATAAAAATTTATTGAAGGATTGTATCCTAAATTATATTTTTTTTAATTAATTAATATAATTTTTAAAAAAATAACATATGAAAATAATAAAAGTAATGATTTTAAAGTTATATTGTATATTTTAATAATTATAAAAAGATATATAATATTTATTCAAATTTTATTTACTTTTTATTATTTTCACATGTTATTTTTTTGATATGAAATTTAATATATTATAATAAAATAATTATAATTTTATTAATTTTTAATATTTGATTAATTAAATTATTATTGCTATTTTTATTTTTATTTTTTTAAAATATTTACTAAAAATATTTAACAGATTATTTTTTAAATATATCAATTTTAAATAAAAAATAAGTTAATTTTTATAATGTTTGATAAAAATAATTTCTTTTTAAATATTAAATATTTGTTGACATAAAATATATAAAAAGTAAATACAAAATAATATATATTAAAATTATAATTTGATGATATTAATAAAGTTTATAATTTTCAAAATTATTAAAAATATTTTTTTATTAAAATAATATTTTTTAGTCTTTTCTATAAAACTTATTAAATAAAATAATATTTATTTCATAAATGTTGATTAATTGATTATTAAATATATTGTATATTTAAAAAATATTATAAAAAATAATTTAAAATACTATTTTTTTAAAAAAAATTTTAATAAACAGTTTATTGATATAAAATAATTTATATCTTAATATTTGGGGTGTTAGAATAAAATTACATCGAGAATTAAAAGCACGTCATTTAACAATGATAGCCATTGGTGGTTCCATTGGTACAGGATTGTTTGTGGCCTCTGGAGCCACTCTTGCTCAAGCTGGACCTGGTGGAGCCGTATTAACTTATATTGTTATTGGCATTATGGTTTATTGTTTAATGACTAGCTTAGGAGAATTGGCAGCTTATTTGCCGGTTTCAGGATTATTTTCTATTTATGGTTCCAGATATGTCGATGAAAGTTTTGGTTTTGCGCTTGGTTGGAATTATTGGTATAATTGGACTGTAACTATAGCAGTTGACTTAGTAGCTGCTCAATTGGTAATGGAATATTGGTTTCCTAAAGTTGATGGTTGGATTTGGAGTACCATTTTTCTTTCTATTATCTTTATGCTAAATTTTATTTCCATAAAAGGTTTTGCTGAAGCAGAGTATTGGTTTTCTGTAATTAAAATTATTACTGTCATGATTTTTATCATGATAGGTATACTAATGATTTTAGGTGTTTTAAAAGGAGAAGGAAATATCGGATGGTATAATTGGAAAATAGGTAAAGCACCTTTTGTTGGTGGATTTTCATCCATGATTGGAATTGCTGTGATTGTAGGTTTTTCTTTTCAAGGTACTGAATTAATTGGTATGGCAGCTGGAGAATCTAAAAACCCGAGAAAAAATATTCCTAAAGCAGTAGGACAAATTTTTTGGAGAATTTTATTATTTTATGTTTTTTCTATATTAGTGATGAGTTTAATTATTCCATACATGGATTCACGTTTATTAAGAAATGAAATTATTGGTATCAGTATTAGTCCTTTTACAGTAGTTTTTGAAAATGCAGGATTACTATCAGCAGCTATTATTATGAATGCAGTTATTTTAACAGCAATATTATCTGCTGGCAATTCAGGAATGTATGCTTCTACTAGAATGCTATACACATTAGCAAAAGAAGGAAAAGCACCAAAAATATTTTCGCAATTATCCTCTAATGGAATCCCACGTCATGCTTTAATTGCCAATACTTTAGTTAGTGGTCTTTGTTTTTTAAGTTCAATGTTTGGCAGTCAAGTTGTTTATTTATGGTTATTAAATATTTCAGGGATGACTGGATTTATAGCTTGGATAGGTATTGCAATTATTCATTACCGATTTCGTAAGGGTTATATTTCACAAGGAGAAGATTTAAATAAATTACCATATCGTTCAAAATTTTTTCCCTTTGGGCCAATTTTTTCTTTTCTTCTTTGTTTATTTATTATTTTTTCGCAAAATTATCAATTATTTTTATATGAAAAAATTGATTGGTATGGTATTATTACGACGTATATTGGTATTATTTTATTTTTAATAATATGGTTTTCGTATAAAATTATTAAAAAAACAAATTTTGTTCATTATCAAGAAATGGATTTTACTGAATATAATAAAAAAATTTTTAAATAATTTTTATATAATTTTTTAATAATTTTTATTTATAAGAAAAGATGTAAAAAGTAATAAAATTATTTAATTATACTATATTTTTCAAATAAATTATTTTTTTATATATTAATAATTATATAAAAATTAATCTGTATTTTCTTATTTTATAATTTTCAATACTTAAATAAAAATTAAAAATAATATTTAGCAATTTTATATATTTTCTATGAATCATTTTTTCTAAAAAATATATAAAGATGTTATAACACAAGATTAATATATTTTTAATTTTATTATTTTTTAAAAACATTAATTAATAATTTGATATACATATTTAACAAGTTCTTTTAAGTAAGTACGTATTTTTTTATTATCAATATATATTAAAAATAATTTATCTATATATTTTAAATATTTATTTATTTTTTCCTTATTTAATATATTTTCTCGATGAGATGACCAAGTTAACTTCTCTTGTTTTGTAAGAGTATTTGGGTAATTTCTGCTACGATAACGAAAAAATAATTGATTTATTCGAGGATCATCAAAATTTAAGTTTAATTTTGATAATTTTTGGGGTTCAGTATGAGTTATAATTTTCATTTTTAAACGATCTTTTTTACTAAAAAAACCTGCATATAATTTATGATCAACATCAACTTCAGGTTTATGCAAAAAATTTTCTTGAGAAAAAAAATTAGTAATCTTATATCTAATTTTTTTGTCTTTTCTTAATTTTTCCCAATTATTCATACAATAATTTACATCTAGTGATATACGTTTCAAATCTATAGATTTTAATAAATTAATTGGTGCTAAAATAGGACATTTATTAATATTAATTAATTGAATATTTTTTATATTTTTATTACTTATTTTAAATTTTAGTGGATCGTATTCTTGTAATATATTTTTTTTTAATTTTAAAAATTCATTTATATTTCCTGCAAGATCGCAAGAAAAAAATACATTTTTATTTTTAGGATGCCAAGCAAGAGGGGCGATTATACTAATATTTGATTTATTTGCTCCGAATATACTGGAAATATAAATTAATGGTGTCATGTCAACACAATTGATTAATTTTATAATTTTGTTTTTTTTTCTTAATTTAAAAAAATAATTGAATAAACGTGGTTGTGCTTTTTTTATTAATTTCGCTATCTCTATAGTAGCTAAAACATCTCCTATTGCATTATGAGCATTTAAATGTTGAATTTTATTAATATTTGTTAAATCTTCTAATTTAAAACTAGGTAGTCCATTACTAAAAGGCCAATAAATTCCATTAGGACGTAATGCATAACAAGCTCGTAAAACATTTATTAAATCCCAACGAGAATTACCTAATTTCCAACTATAATCATATGGATCATAAAAATTTCTATAAAATATATAACGGCTTACTTCATCATCAAATTGAATATTATTGTACCCAAGAATACAAGTATTACCTATACTAAAAATAGAATAAATATTTTTAGCAAATTCAGCTTCATTTGTTCCATGAGCTATTGCATATTGCGGTGTAATACCATGAATAATAACTGCTTCTGGTTCTGGAAGATAATCATTAGCAGGAGAACAATAAAAAATTTTTGGTTCTTCAATAAAATTAAAATCAGAATCTGTGCGAATACTTGCAAATTGCGCTGGTCTATCAAGAGCAGGATTTTTTCCAAATGTTTCATAATCATAAAATAAAAATGAGAATTTTTTTGTATCAATCAAAATATTTTTTTCCAATTTTATGATTAAATGTATTATTTAATATAATTTTTTATTGTTATGATTTTTTATTTTAAAAATATAATTATAAATATTTTATTTATAGTAAAAAATATTTGAATATTAAATATATAATGATGAAATTATATATTATATATATTATTTTATTATACTACTTATATAAGATTAATAATAATTAAAATCATAACATTAAAAATAATAAAAATATATACATTTTATTAAAGATTTTGTATCTATTTATAATATATATGTTATATAAAAGGTATAAAAATGACAAATATAAATAAACAATCATTCAAAAATGTATTAGAGTTCGTCCGTATGTTTCGTTGTAAAAATAAAATTAAACGAGAATTAATAGATAATGAGAAAAAAATTAGAGATAATAAAAAAAGAGTATTATTATTAGATAATTTAAATGAGTATATTAAAGAAGAAATGACCATCCAAGAAATTAGGGCAATAATTTTTAATATGCGCAATGATTATGAAGATCGTATTGATGATTATAATATCAAGAATGCAGAATTATCAAAAAAACGTCGAGAATTATTACAAAAATTAAAAAAAATAGGTGATCAAAATGAAGAATAAAATTTTTTGCAATTACATTTAGTTTAAACCACTATTATTTTATATTTAAAATATAATTAAAATTTTTTTATTTTTTAAATATTATTTTAGGTATATTAGTATTAATTTTATAATTATAAATATTTTTAATGTTTTAAATGCTAATTTCTTTGATTTTGGTTTTTTATTAAAAAATTATTTTTTTAAAATTTGAATCTTATTTTCTATAATATTTTTTGTATTTTTTTAAAAAAAATAATAATTTAGAAGAATTATAGAAAAATTTTATATATTTATAATATTAAAGTTATGTTTTTTTTGATTTAATTGTTTAATTAATTTATTTTTTTTATTTTTTTATATATCATCTGATTTTATATTAATAGCAGATAATATTTTTTTTGGATATCTTATTTAAAGATAATTGAGATAAATCAACTTCTTTTTTTAATGTTATTATTTTTTTTTCTTGATATTCATTACGATAACGACGACGCCGTTGTCCACTAACTCTTAAATGACGAGGCGATCTACGCGATCTACGTGGTGAAATAATACTAGTATTTTTTTTATTATCATGATGAATTAGAAATTTATTTTGTTCTTTTACATCCAGAACATTTATTTCTGTTTTTATATTTTTTGATTTATTTAAAATCATTGATTTTTCAGTTAAAATAACAGAATTTTTTTTTGAATGATTTATTGTAGGTAAATTAATATTTTTGTTTATAGTATTATGATGTCGTATTTTTATTGGAATTTCAGTATTTGTAAGATTCAGTGATTCTATTAATTTATTTTTCTGATTATTATCAGAAAGAAAAATTATTGGTTGTTTATGAGATTTTTGTTTAATTATTTTTTTTATTTTATCTTCTAGTATTAATTCTTTTTGTTTCTTATAATTTTCCTTATTTTGTTTTATAGAATCTTGAAAAATATTTTTGTGATTATTATAATCTTTTGATTGAGTATAAATAATATTTTTATTTTTTTGTTTAATATTTGTTTTGTATTCAGAATATTTATCATTTTTATAATTATCTTTATATTTTTTGTTTTTTATTTTTTCTATAATTTTTTTTAATTTTATAAAAAATATTTTTAAAAAAATAATTATTTTATTAAATAAATTAATTAATTTCTTATTAAATTTTTTTTTATTAGAAATAATTATTTTATCTTTTTTAGGGAGATTTGTAAAAATAGAAAAAGTAGATGGTATAGAGATTTTTTTTTTGGAAGTATTATTTTCTAGTACATTTCCTATTTCTGATTCATGATATTCAGCAAGATAATAACTTAACTTTGCAATTTCTTCACCTTTACGAATACGAATTACATTAAAATGCGGTGATTGCATTTGATTATTAGGAACAATAATAATACGTATATTATTTTGTCGTAATTCAATATCGTTAACTGATTGACGCTTTTCATTTAGTAAATAAGAAGCAATTTGTATTGGTACTATAGCATGTATTTCATGAGTATTGTCTTTTAAAGCCTCTTCTTCTATCAAACGTAATATAGAAAGTGAAAGTGATTCGTTATCACGAATTTTTCCTGTACCCTTACAACGAGGACAAAGATGATGGGTAGATTCACCAAGAGATGGACTTAATCTTTGTCTTGACATTTCTAGTAAGCCGAATCTTGATATTCTAGCAATTTGAATTCGTGCTCGATCCTGACGTACCGCTTCACGTAAACAATTTTCTACGTCACGTTGATGACGTGTTGGTGTCATATCAATAAAATCAATAACAATAAGTCCACCTAAATCTCGTAAACGTAATTGACGAGCAATTTCATCTGCTGCTTCTAAATTTGTACTTAATGCTGTTTCTTCAATATCAGTACCACGAGTAGAGCGTGATGAATTTATATCAATAGCTGTTAATGCTTCCATTGTGTCAATTACCAAAACACCACCGGACGGTAGCCGAACTTCACGTTGAAAAGCAGATTCAATTTGTGATTCAATTTGATAATGACTAAAAAGTGGTACTTCTCCACTATAAAATTTTATTTTATTTATAAAATCACCACGACCAATTGCTTCAATATGATGACGAGCAATTTTGACAATTTTTTCATTATCTATTAATATTTCTCTAATATCTGGTTGTAAGTAATCACGAAAAGCTCTAACAATAACATTACTTTCTTGATGAATAAGAAAAGGAGCAGATCGATTTTCTGCTGCTTTTTTAATTGCTTCCCAATGTTTAATTCGATATTCTAAATCTTGTTGTAATGTTTCTGTAGATTTACCTAAACCTGCAGTACGAACAATTAATCCCATGCCATACGGTATTGTTAATGAAGATAATGTTTCTTGCAATTCTGTTCGGTCTTCACCGTCAATACGTCTTGATATCCCTCCAGCTCTTGGATTATTTGGCATTAAAACTAAATAACTACCAGCTAAACTAATAAAAGTAGTTAAAGCAGCACCTTTATTTCCTCTTTTTTCTTTATCCACTTGTATAATAAGTTCTTGTCCTTCTTTTACGACATCTTTTATATTAGGACGACCATACGTTTGATAATGATTTGGAAAATATTCACGTGAAATTTCCTTTATTGGTAAAAAACCATGTTTTTCTGATCCATAATCAACAAATGCTGCTTCTAAACTTGGCTCTATACGAATAATTTTACCTTTATAAATATTTGCTTTTTTTTGTTCATGTCCAGTATGTTCAATATCTAAATCATACAAGCGTTGTCCATCAACAAGAGCAACTCGTAATTCTTCTTTTTGAGTTGCGTTAATTAACATTCTTTTCATTATTAATACCATTACTTTATATAAGTCAAAAAAAAATAGACTAAAAATGGTTACTATTATAAATTAATAGATTTTTTTGTTTTTATAAAATTATAAATTTAAATTAATCAATTTTATTAAAACAAAATTTTTTTATTTACATATTTAGATATAAAAGTTGTAATTTAAAATCTATGATTATTTTTACATTTTTTAAATTTAAATATGTATTTATAGATTTTTGAATATTTTTTAATGTAAAAAATATTTTTATCATATTTTTAATACCATTTTTATATGTATTTTATCAAAAATAAATAAACATTAAATTGTAAATATTTATTTTAACAAACATTCTTTTATTATTCATTGCTTAAGGATGGATATCAAGAGAACTTTTCTGTGGATTATATTTTTATAAATAAAAATAAAAAATAAAAAATATAAAAAATAAAATGAATAATTTAATTAATAACCTTCTAAAAAAAAATAAACAAAGTATCATAATATATATTTAAAATATTTCATAACAAAAAAATATATATATCATATATTATAATTATATAATGAAAATACAAAATTCCAGACAATGTATCATTAATAATGATGAAGCAGGCAAACGTATTGATAATTTTTTATTTAAACGTTTTAAAAATATTCCTAAAAGTAAGATTTATCGCATTATTAGAAAAGGTGAAGTAAGGGTTAATAGTGGTAGAATAAAACCTAAATACAAAATTAAAGAAGGAGATTTATTAAGAATTCCTTTTCTTGAAACGAAAATCAAAAAAAATATAGTCTTTGATAAATTTAATCAAATAGATTTATTAATAAAAAATATTATTTATGAAGACGAATATTTGCTTATTTTAAATAAGCCTTCCGGTATGGCGGTTCATGGAGGTACTGGAATTGAATTTGGAGTCATTGAAATTTTACGTTTTTTACGTTCTAAGGCATATTTTTTAGAGCTTGTACATCGATTAGATCGCAACACTTCAGGTATTTTACTAATAGCTAAAAAACTTTCTTCTCTGAGGTCATTGCATGAGCAATTGCGTCTAAAAAAAATACAAAAAGAATATTTAGCTCTTGTAAAAGGTCAATGGCCATCGCATATTAAAGTTATTAAAAAACCATTATTAAATAATTTTTTTAAAAATGGTCAAAGAATAGTACAAGTTTCCAATAATGGTAAATATGCAGAAACTAATTTCAAAATTAAAGAACGTTTTATTAATACTACTTTACTTAAAGTAAAACCAATAACAGGAAAAAAACATCAAATCAGGGTACATACACAATATGTAAAACATCCTATTATTCTTGATCATCGTTATGGTGATTGTAATTTTGATACAAAATTAAATATTACAGGACTAAAACGTATTTTTTTACATGCTAATATATTAATATTTACCCATCCTTCAACAGGAGAAAAGTTAATTTTTAAAGCTCCATTAGATGAACAACTTGAAACATGTTTAATAAAATTACGTCAAGAATTAAAATGAATAAAATTATTGTATTTTTGTGTTTTTTAAAAAATGCAAATATTTTTAAAAAAACAGAATTAAATTAAAATATTAAAATTAAAATACCAATATAGATAATTTTAAATTATCCTAATCAAGATATAATATATTTTTTAAAAATATTTAAAATATCATTAATAATTAAAATAACATTTTAATAAATTTTTTTGAACATTTAATTAATAACTTTATCTAAAATAAGTAATTTAGAATATATTTAATATTAAATAAAAATAAAACACATAAGATATGATTGTATTAATAAAATATCTCATGATTAGATAATATTTTAAAAATTATTTTTTTAATTAGAAATAACATAAAATGTTTTTACTAATTAAAATTAAATTTTCTTTGAAAGTAGCGCTATTTTTAATAAAAATTATTATATATGATATTTTTATGTAATAATTTTAGATTATTAATATATTAATAATAATTATCAATTCTAATAAAACTTATATGTTAAATATAAATAATTAATATTTAATTGTTATAAAAAATAATTATTATAAAAAGTAATTAAAAGAAGATTTATATTAATAATTATTGATATAATTTATATTATTTTTTGATAATTTTTATTATTTAGTATATATAAAATTATTAATTATCTATAAGATTATAAGTTAATTATTTAGTTTTAATAATGAATGAAAAAAATAATACTATATTAAAAATATTATTTAAATTTAATACTTATTATTTAAATAAAAATGTTTAAAATTAAAAACTATTGAAAGTAAATATATGTTTTTAAAATTTATTTAATTAAGTTCTATAATCAAAAGGAATAAAAAAGATGGCCGTACAAAAAAATAAAACTACTCGTTCTAAAAGAGGTATGCGTCGTTCACATGATACTTTAAAAATTCATGAAGTATCAGTAGATAAGATTTCTGGTGAAACTCATTTACGTCATCATATAACGGTTAATGGTTATTTTCGAGGAAAAAAAGTTATTAATAAATAATATTTTGATTATTAATTACATATAATGAGAAAATTAGATGTAATTATAAGATATGTTAATTAAAATTTTTCTTATGAAAACAATCTACTGTACTTAAATTAATTAAATAAAACAAAATAAAAATTATTATAAATTAAAATTTAAAATAATTAGTAATTAAAATATTAATATTATACTTAATACTATTAAATAATTATTTTAAAAAAATATTACTAAAATTAAATTTTATGGTAAATAATATTATAAATAATTAAAAAAATGTTGTTGATTTTATATTTTTTTTAGGTTAGCTCAATATTTTTTTAAATTAAATATTAATAAGATATATTATTTTTATATATTTAAAGAATTCTAATCAAAAGTAATCGATTAGATTTAATAATCACTAATGATATAATATTTATAAATTTATTTTAATATTTTAAAAAAAATATCTTTAATAAATAAAATTAATTATCTAACTAGTATTTACTTAAAAGTAATATTTTTTTGTTTATTAAATTTTTGGGAAATTTAATTTAAATAATTTTTATTTTTTATTTTATTATGTTGTTTAAATATAAAATTATGCTTTTTTTAAAAATATTAAATTAATTAAATGCAATTTAGTAGGTTATATAAACAAATGTTTTTATTATACGAATTTTAATTAATTTAATGATATTTATTTTTTTAAAATTTAATATTATTGTTATAAAAGTCACGTAGCTACAAATTTAAAAGCATTTAAGAATAAAATTAAACCAGCGCGATCCAGGTGATAAAAACTAAATTATCGATAAGATTGCTGCTCGCTTGAATTGATTACTCAAGAGTGATTAAAAAATGTATACAAAAATCTTAGGTACTGGCAGTTATTTGCCTGGACAAATTCGTACTAATGCTGATTTAGAAAAAATGGTAGATACCTCTGATGAATGGATAACTACTCGTACAGGAATTAAAGAACGTCGTATTGCAACTATAGAAGATGATGTATCTACTATGGGTGCTAAAGCTGCAAAAAAAGCTTTAGCTATGGCAGGTATTGTAGCAAATGAAATTGATTTTATTATTGTAGCAACTACTTCTTCTACTCATGCTTTTCCAAGTTCCGCATGTCAAATTCAACAAATATTAGGAATAAAAAATGGTGCTGCATTTGATGTTGCTGCTGCTTGTGCCGGTTTTACTTATGCATTAAGCATTAGTGATCAATTTATTAAAACTGGAATGGCAAAAAAAGTATTAGTAATTGGTTCAGATGTGTTATCTAGAGTCTTAGATCCCAATGATCGTAGTACACTTATTTTATTTGGTGATGCAGCTGGTGCAATTGTTTTAGGTTGTTCACAAGAACCAGGAATTTTATCGACACATTTACATGCTAATGGTAAATACGGTGATTTATTAACTTTAAAACATCAAGAACATAAAAAACGTTCAAAACCAACTTATGTTGCAATGGTTGGTAATGAAGTTTTTAAAATAGCAGTAAATGAGTTGACTAATATTGTAGATGAAATATTAGAAAAAAATGCATTAGATAAATCAGAATTGGATTGGTTAGTTCCACATCAAGCTAATTTAAGAATTATTCAAGCAACAGCTAAAAAACTTTCAATGCCTATGAATAAAGTGGTTATTACTTTGGATAAACATGGTAATACTTCAGCTGCTTCAGTACCTACAGCATTTGATGAAGCCGTGAGAGATGGACGTATAAAAAGAGGGCAAATGGTATTACTTGAAGCATTTGGTGGTGGTATTACTTGTGGTTCAGCTTTAATTCGTTTTTAAAAATAATATGAAGAAATAAAATGTCTAATTTTGTTATGGTTTTTCCTGGGCAAGGTTCTCAATCTATTGGTATGTTATCTGATTTAGCCAATAAATTTACAATAGTCAAAGAAACCTTTAATGAGGCTTCTGATGTTTTAGGATATAATTTATGGAATTTAGTACAAAATGGTTGTAAAGAAAAATTAAATATAACATGGAAAACACAACCAGCAATTCTATGTGCATCTGTTGCAATTTTTCGGTTATGGCAAAAAAAATATGGAACTATTCCTCAACTAATGGCAGGTCATAGTTTAGGTGAATATTCTGCTTTAGTGTGTGCTGAAGTTATCGATTTTAAATCCGCCATAAAATTAGTAGAATTACGTGGAAAATTAATGCAAAAATCTGTTCCGATAGGTAAAGGAGCCATGTGCGCAATTATTGGTTTAAAGGATTCATTAATATTATCATTATGTAAAAAAGCATCTGAAGGAGAAATAGTTGAAATAGTAAATTTTAATTCACCAGCACAAGTAGTTATTGGAGGAGAAAAAAATGCTGTTAATAGAGCAGCTATTTTATGCAAAACTTTTGGTGCAAAAAAAATTTTTCCATTGCCGCTTACTGTACCTTCACATTGTCAATTATTAAAAGAAGCATCAAAAAAATTAAAAAAAATATTACAAAATATTGTTTTTAAAAAACCTAAAATTGATGTTATTAATAATGTTGATGTCAAAATAGAAAATTCAGTAGAGAAAATAAAGGATGCTTTAGTAAGACAACTTTATAAACCAGTACGTTGGGTTGAAATTATGAATGTTATAAAAAAAAGGAGAATTAAAAATTTAGTAGAAATAGGTCCAGGAAAAATATTAACAGGATTGAGCAAACGTACTTTAAGTACAATTCATGCAATAGCAATCAATGATACTGAATCATTAAATATTGGACTAAATATAATTAATAAATAATTTATTATTGAGGAAAAAAATGATTTTTGATGGAAAAATAGCATTAGTAACTGGAGCTAGTCGTGGTATTGGTCGGGCAATAGCTGAGCTTTTAGCTCAACATGGTGCAAAAGTAATTGGGACTTCTACAAAAAAAATAGGTTCTGCTTTAATTGATTCTTATTTAAATAAAAATGGTAAAGGGTATATTTTAAATATAACTGATAGTAAGTGTGTTCATACTACTTTATCTAACATTTATGAAGAATTTGGAAAAATTGATATTTTAATTAATAATGCAGGAATTAGAAGTGATAATTTATTAATAAGAATGAAAGAGGAAGAATGGAATAAAGTAATTCATACAAATTTAACTTCAATATTTAATTTATCAAAAACCATAATTCGCTCAATGATAAAAAAACGTTATGGTCGTATTATATCTATAGGTTCCGTAGTTGGAATAATGGGAAATATTGGACAAGCAAATTATTCAGCAGCTAAAGCAGGAATTATTGCTTTCAGTAAATCATTAGCACGTGAAGTAGCTTCTCGCGGTATTACTGTAAATGTTGTTTCACCTGGTTTTGTAGAAACTGATATGACTCAAGCATTGACAAGTAAACAAAAAACAGGGATTTTATCTACTATACCTGTTAAAAGATTTGCTACTCCACAAGAAATTGCTAATGCTGTAATATTTTTAGCGTCTGATAAAGCAGCTTACATAACTGGTGAAACATTACATGTTAATGGTGGCATGTATATGATTTAAAAACTAATTAATTATTTCCATGATTAATGCTAAAATAAAATATAATGTCACAATGTTTGGACAGTTAAGATTAAATTTTTATAATTTTCTTTTATATTAAATGACAAAAATTATCGTGAAAACGAGTTTTAATAGGAATTAAAATGGTATGAGCACTAGAGAAGATCGTGTTGAGAAAGATATTGCACAAGGTGTTAAAAAAATAATTGCAGAACAATTAGGTGTAAAAGAAGAGGAAGTTGCAAATAATGCTTCATTTGTTGAAGATTTAGGTGCCGATTCTCTTGACACTGTCGAATTAGTAATGGCATTAGAAGAAGAGTTTGACATTGAAATTCCTGATGAAGAAGCAGAAAAAATTACAACAGTAAAAGCTGCTATTGATTATATTGAAAATAATAAATCATAAGAATATTATTTCCATGATGAAAAAATTTTTACGTATATATTCAGGCAGTTAAATAGACTGCCTGAATATTCACTGTCCTTATGTTTTTGGAGGAAATACATGTCTAAACGTCGAGTAGTTGTCACTGGGCTTGGCATGTTATCTCCAGTTGGCAATACAGTTGAATCATCTTGGAGTGCTGTATGTTCTGGAAAAAGTGGAATTACCCTTATAGATTATTTTGATACAAAAAAATATACAACTAAATTTGCTGGTTTAGTAAAAAATTTTAATTATAGTGATTATGAAATTTACACAAAAAATATACGAAAAATGGATCTTTTTATTCAGTATGGAATTGCTGCAGGTCAACAAGCTATTAAAGATTCAGGTATTGAAATTACAAAATATAATGCTCATCGTATAGGTGCTGCAATTGGTTCTGGTATTGGTGGATTAGAATTAATTCAAAAAAATTGTGATATTTTATTTACTCATGGTCCAAGAAGAGTTAGTCCATTTTTTGTTCCATCAACTATTATTAATATGGTATCTGGATATTTAAGTATTATATATGGATTTCAAGGCCCAACTATTTCTATTTCTACAGCTTGCACTTCAGGAGTTCATAACATTGGTCATGCTGCACGTATTATTTCGTATGGTGATGCTGATATTATGTTAGC
Organism: Arsenophonus sp.; assembly: GCA_031446105.1. Classification (GTDB taxonomy): domain Bacteria; phylum Pseudomonadota; class Gammaproteobacteria; order Enterobacterales; family Enterobacteriaceae; genus Arsenophonus. The sequence goes on along the minus strand of CP132907.1, from coordinate 264,585 downwards.
AGGTGGTGCAGAAAAAGCTAGTACATCTTTGGGTATAGCGGGATTTAGCTCTCTTAATGCATTATCTAAACGTAATCATGAGCCTAAAAGAGCCAGTCGTCCATGGGATAAAGAACGAGATGGATTTGTATTAGGAGATGGTGCAGGTATTTTAGTTTTAGAAGAATATGAACATGCTAAAAATAGAAATGCTAAAATTTATGCTGAATGTGCAGGTTTTGGTATGAGCAGCGATGCATATCATCTAACATCACCATCAGAAAATGGTGAAGGTGCTGCTCTTTCTATGAAAAATGCTTTATATGATGCAGGTATTAGTGCAGAAAGAATAGGTTATATTAATGCTCATGGTACATCAACATTAGCAGGAGATATTGCTGAAGCATTTGCAATTGCATCAATTTATCCAAAAAATAATGATAGAGTATTGATTAGCTCAACTAAATCTATGACTGGTCATTTATTGGGAGCTGCAGGCGCGATTGAATCTATTTTTTCTGTTTTATCACTAAGAGATCAAAATATTCCTCCAACAATTAATCTTGAAAATATTGATAATGAATTATTAAATTTAGTAGAAACAAAAAAACTAGATTTTATTCCTTATAAAGCAAGAAAAGTGAAAAATATGGAATATGTATTGTGTAATTCTTTTGGATTTGGTGGTACAAATGGATCAATTGTTTTTCGTAAAATTAATTAAAGTAGTTTTTTATGCAATATAAAAAATATAGAATATATTTTTATCAATTCTTAAAATTTATGCATAAATAATATCATTTAACATTTTTTATAAAATAGTTATACTGATATATGGTTTAAAGGAATCATTTTATAAAATGATATGTTGGATTAATGGTCAACAAAAAAACTATATTTTTATTACAAATAGATCTTTTCAATTTGGTGACGGGTGTTTTACAACAATTCGTGTAGTTGGTCAATACCCTGCTTTGTTGGCTTATCATATTGAACGTTTAAAAAAAGGTGTAAAAAAACTTTTTTTGCCTCAACCAAATTGGAAGAGATTAATTTATGATATTAATAAAATAGCAAAATTTAATAAAAAAGACTTAGCCGTAATTAAAGTTATTATTAGTCGTGAAGGATCTGAACAAGGATATAGTACATTAAAATCAAATCGAGTAACAATAATTATTTTGTTAACTGATTACCCAATGTTTTATTTAAAAAAAAGAAATGAAGGAATTGATGTAATATTGAGTAATATACCCATAAATCAGAATCCTTATTTGGCAGGTATTAAACATTTAAATCGTTTAGAACAAATATTAATAAAAAAACAAATTCAATTATTAAATGTTGATGAAGCCATAGTTTCAGATATTAATGGTATATTAATTAGCTGTTGTGCATCTAATATTTTTTGGCGTAAAGAAAAATTTGTTTTTACGCCAAAATTAAATTATTCTGGTGTTGAAGGTATAATGCGAAAAAAAGTTATTTTTTCTTTATATAAGAGTCATTATAAGTTTTTTTATAAAAATCAGTATCCAAATGTATTAGAACATTCTGATGAAATAGTTATTACTAATTCTTTAATGCCTATACTACCGGTAAATAGAGTTTTAAATCATATAAAACAACCTATATGTCAATATTATTCTAGAAAATTATTTAATTTTCTTCTTCCATATTGTTTAGAATTAAAATAATTTTTCAATAAATATTATATCGTTTAATATGCAAAATGTAGTATTATGAAAAATATAAATTTAAAATAAAAAATATAAAATAATCAATATTTTAATTATTAAGGATCAATTAAGATAACAATAAAAAATTATTAAAATTATTTTTAAATATTATTAAAAAGTTTTAATAAACTATGATTACATGTTTTTAAAATATATCTTTATTGAAATTAAAAGAATAAATTTTTAGTATTAATATTTAATAAATTATTATCGTTATTAATCCATAATTAAAAAAATATAAAATATTTAAAATTTTAGCTTACCACTGTTTTTTATTACTTCTTTTTTACTTAAATAAATTTTCATCATTTATTTGAAATAATTATTTTGATATGCAAATATAAAAATATTTTTATAAAAATTTATATTTTAAAAATATTATAATATTTTTAAAATTCAATATCGATTAAATTTTAAGTTATATTAAAAAATGAAAAGTTATTATATAGTAATTGAAGGACTTGAAGGTGCAGGAAAAACTAGTGCTATAAAAACTTCTATTAAAATACTTAATGAAATGGGTATTAAAGAAATTACTTGTACTCGAGAACCAGGTGGAACACAATTAGGTGAAAAATTACGTGAATTAATTAAATATGATATATTTGAAGAAAAAATTACAGATAAAGCGGAATTATTAATGCTCTATGCAGCACGCATTCAATTAATTGAAACTGTTATAAAACCCTCTCTTCTAAAAGGGAAATGGGTAATAGGCGATCGTCATGATCTTTCATCACAAGCATATCAAGGTGGCGGAAGACAATTTTCTCTTAAAATAATGAAAATATTGCGAAATATATTATTAAATAATTTTCGGCCAGATTTAACATTATATCTTGATATAGACCCAGAAGAAGGTTTAAAACGCATACGCAATCGTGGTAAACTTGATAGAATAGAAAAAGAATCATTAGATTTTTTTAATAGAACTCGAAAATGTTATCTTGAATTAGCTTCTAAAGACAAGAAAATAGTGACAATTGATGCTAATCAATCATTAGAAAAAGTACAAAAAAATATTAAAGATATATTTTTAAATTGGTTTTCAAAAAAAAAATTATAAAATGAAATGGTATCCATGGTTAAATATTCCGTATAAAGAAATAATTGATCTATATAAAAAAAAGCAAAATCATCATGCAATATTATTACATTCTCATCATGGAATGGGAAGTAGCTCTTTAATTTATGCCATTTCTCGCTGGTTGATGTGTAAAAACACAAATGATATTAAAAGCTGTGGAAATTGTCACGGTTGTCGTTTAATGTTAGCTAAAACACATCCAGATTACTATGTAGTTCTTTCTGAAAAAAACAAAAATAGCATAGGTATTGAAATTATTCGAAACTTAATAAAAAATTTGTCTGCTCATGCACAGCAGAATGGTTCTAAAGTTATTTGGTTTCCTTGTATTGAAAAATTAACTGAAACTGCTAGCAATGCATTGTTAAAAACATTGGAAGAACCTGAAGATAATACTTATTTTTTTTTAGAATGCCATAATTTATTTAATATTTTACCTACATTACGTAGTAGATGTTTTTATTATTATCTTACGTTACCAGATTATACAATGGTTTTTTCTTGGTTAAAAAAACAAAAAACATTATTAACAGAGGATGATATTAATACAGCTATAAAACTAACATCAGGTGCACCTATTTCCTCTCTGATGCTTTTAAAACCAGATATTTGGACAAAAAGAAAATATTTTTTTAAATCATTAAAAAAACATTTATCTGATAATATACTTTTAAGTTGGTTACCTGAATTAAATCAATCGAACGCTACTGATAGAATTGTTTGGTTAATTACGATAATATTAGATGCAATAAAATATCAAAAAAAACTATCTTATTATTGTGTAAATCAAGATCAATTATCACTAATATCTCAGTTAGCAAAAATAAGTTCTGCTGAAGTTTTATTAAAAAGTGCTTATGAATGGAAAAATTGTCGTTATCAATTAATTTCAATTTTGGGATTAAATCAAGAATTATTATTAATATCTCAATTAATTAATTTTCAAAATGCATTAATCAAAATATAATTTTAAAGAGTACATTATGTTTTTAGTGGATTCACATTGTCATCTTGATTGTTTAGATTATAAAAATATACATAAAAATATTGATGATGTTATTAAAAAAGCAGAATTAAAAGAAATTAAATATATTTTATCTGTAGCTACAACATTATCAAATTTTATAAAGATGAAAAAAGAAATTGGATATCGCAAAAATGTTGGTTTTTCTTGTGGAATACATCCACTTAATATTAATAAAAATGATAATTTTAATATGCTTTTAAATATAGCTTCAGATCCTAAAGTTCTAGCATTAGGTGAAACAGGTTTAGACTATTATTATAATAATAATAACATTTCATTACAAGAAAAATCTTTACGTGCACATATTCGCATTGCTCGTCAATTAAATAAACCTGTTATTATTCATTCTCGAGCATCAAAAGATGCTATTATACGTATTTTTCGAGAAGAAAATATTCGTGATTGTGGAGGTATTTTACACAGTTTTACTGAAGATAAAGAAACAGCAAAAATATTATTAGAATTGGGGTTCTATATTTCATTTTCTGGTATTATAACATTCCGTTCTGCAGAAGAAATTCGAAAAGTTGCACGTTTTATACCATTAAATCGTATTTTAATTGAAAGTGATGCACCTTACTTATCTCCTATTCCTTATCGCGGGTTAGAAAATCAACCTGCCTATATAAGAAAAACAGCGAAATGTTTAGCTAAATTAAAAAATGTAGATCTCGAAACTATTGCAGAAATAACAACAAAAAATTTTTGCAAAATTATGAATCTAAAATTTATAGATAACTAAATTTGTAGTGTTTATAAAAAAAGCAAAGAAAAGGTTATTTTATGGTACAAAAAACAATTTTTAGCCAAATTATATCTCATGAAATTGATTCAGATATTTTATATCAAGATGATTTAGTGACTGCATTTAGAAACATTAAACCACAAGCAGCTGTTCATATTTTAATTATTCCTAATATCGTTATTGCAACTGTTAATGATGTTAAATCTGAACACGAAAAAATATTAGGGCGCATGATAACAGTATCAGCAAAAATAGCTATCAAAGAAGGTATTGCAGATAATGGATACCGATTAATTATGAATTGTAATAAACATGGTGGTCAAGAAATTTTTCATATTCATATACATCTTCTTGGCGGACATCCATTAGGACCTATTATTAATAGTAAAAAATTTCTAAATTTAGAGTAATTTTATTAATTACTTGATAATAGTAAAAGATAAATTTTTTTAAAAAATAACGATTATATATTAAATTTTTAGAAAAATATTTTTTATAATATTATTTTTTAATATATCTACATTTTTAAAATAGATCAAAAACAGGAAGTATCTATGATACGTTTTTTTCAATTAATTATAATAATATTGATTTTAACTGGGTGTACATCTGTAAAAATAAAAAAAACACCAATATCTATTATGAATAAAATTGATAAAACATTAGAAAATATGGAAGATATAAAAATATTAAGGGGATTTCTAAAGGAAAAAAAAATTAATTGGTTAAAAATAATTATGCCATTAACAAATGAATTAGAAAAAGTTGCAAAAATTAAATTTGGCAAAGTTTTATTAATTAATCCAATTAAAAACAACACTGATTTATCAATACCATCATTACAGATAACTAATATTATAGTTAATTTGATTGATCATCAAAACATATTTAAATTAATACCCGAATATATTTTAATAAATGCACGTAAGATTTTAGGTTTATCTGAAGAAGATAATTTAATTACTCGTAGCAAAGCAATAGGTTTAGCACGTTATCTTCAAGCTGATTATGTTCTTTATTCAGTTATTTCTGGAAATCAAAATAATAAAAATTTTGAAATACAAATTATGGATGTTCATACTGGCGAAATTTTTTGGTCTGGAAGCAATCGCATTGAATAAAAATAAAAAAATATGGTTTATAGTTTGAATATAAAATATGATCTAATTTTAATAAAATTGTTAGATATAAAAAATATTTTATATAAAAAAATACAATAAAAATTTAAGTATGATAAATTTTTATTATTTTATTTTATTATAAATAAAATTTTTTTATATATAAAAAAATACGTATAATTAAAAAACTCTCTAAGTTAGATATTAAAGATAATATATAAAATTACAAAGACAAAAACGATATTTCAAGTTTTTTTTTGTTTATATAAAAAATATTGTAATATGACATGTATTATAAAAAATACTGTTTTTAAAAATTATAAAAAATTTATAAATTGTATATTAAAGCTAGTATCTATTAAAAAATAGATATTATATTAAATATAATTAATTTATTAAATAGATATTCTTAATGATATTCAGAGATCATTAAAATAAAAAAATAAATATATATTTTTTTGAATGTTAAATTTTTATATAAATATTATTTTTAATATAATATGAGGTATATTACCATATTCTCGAAATTTCTAAATATTTCTAGATATTTATAAATATTGGGAAAGATAATTTATTTTATATAGCAAAATATAATTTCTATAATATTTTTTTATAACAAAAATTATATTTTATTTTGGCTAAAAATCATAAAACTGATGCAATTTAACATTCCAAATTTATTAACATTTTTTCGTATAATATTGATTCCATTTTTGGTCTTATTTTTTTATTTTCCTTTTTATGGTGCTCCTTTTATCTGTACATTTCTTTTTATTATTGCTGCATTAACAGATTGGTTTGATGGTTTTCTTGCAAGATTTTGGCGGCAAACAAGTAAAATTGGAGAATTTTTAGATCCATTAGCTGATAAAATCATGATAGTTACAGCATTAATATTGATAACAGAATATTATCATATTTGGTGGATGACATTACCTACAGTAATTATGATCATACGTGAAATTATTATTTCTTCCTTACGGGAATGGATGGCTGAATTGGGACAACGTAATTGTATTTCTGTTTCTTGGATGGGAAAATTTAAAACAACAGTACAAATGATTGCTTTAATTGGTTTACTTTCACATCCAAATTTTCAAATTGAAATAATAGCAATTATATTGCTATATTTTTCAGCAATTTTAACATTTTTATCTATGTTACAGTATTTATATTTAGCATGGTCTAATTTAAATAAATCAAATTAAGTAATGTTAAAAATCTTATAATAAATAATATAAATAAATTAATAATGCTCTTGACTCAAAAAAAGAAATAAGTAAAATGCATAAAAAGAAGATAAATTTAATATAAACCAAACAAATTTAAAAAATATGATTTAAAAGCGGGGATAGCTCAGCTGGTAGAGTACGACCTTGCCAAGGTCGGGGTCGCGAGTTCAAATCTCGTTCCCCGCTCCAAATTTTTTATAAAATTCAAAAATTCTTACATTAAAAAAAATAAAAAAATTGGCGCGTTGTCAGAATGGTTATGAAGCGGATTGCAAATCCGTTTAACTCGGTTCGATTCCGGGACGCGCCTTTTTTTTAAGTAATATTTTTTAAAGCCCAGGTGGTGAAATTGGTAGACACAAGGGACTTAAAATCCCTCAGTTTTTAAAGACTATGCGGGTTCAAGTCCCGCTCTGGGCACCAAATTTATTTTTTTATAAAAAATTTTGTTAATTTTATATATTTTTTAAGAAATATAAATATTTTTTCTATTTTTTTATATTACGAATTAATAGTGCAAAATATAAATTAATGTTTTTTGAAATAGATAAATATACTTTATGACCATTACCAGGTGCAAACGTAATATCTAAATTTTTTTCATTGACCATTTTAGTTAAAGTAAATTCTATATTACCTGATGGTGTCATTAATTCTAAATAATCACCTAAAAAAAATTTATTTTTTACATCTACTTCTGCTAGTCCATTTTTTCTTTTACCAGTAAATTCTCCAACAAATTGTTGTGTATTAGAAAAAGAATATCCATATTCATATTTTTGGTATGAATCATGTGTATGGCGACGTAAAAAACCTTCAGTATAACCTCTATTTGCCAATCCATCTAATTTTGTAAATAATATAGGATCAAAAGGTTTTCCAGCCATTACATTATCAATGGCTAAACGATATACTTGTGTTGTTCGAGCACAGTAGTAAAAAGATTTGGTTCTGCCTTCAATTTTTAATGAATGTATACCAATTTGCATTAGATTTTGAATATGTTCTATAGCACGCAAATCTTTTGAATTCATAATATAAGTACCATGTTCATCTTCATATGCACTCATGGATTGACCAGAATATTTTTTTTCTTCAATTAAAAAAACTTTATTAGTTGTTTTTTTATGTAAATTTTCATCATCAATATTATTTATAAAATTTTTTTTTTGATAAATAATGTTGCCTATTTCATCTATTTTACCTTCTTGAACTTGATATTTCCAACGACAAATGTTAGTACAAGTACCTTGATTAGCATCTCGTTTATTAATATAAGCGGAAAGTAAACATCTCCCAGAGTAAGCCATACAAAGTGCACCATGTACAAAAACTTCTAATTCAATATCTGGGACTTTTTGTCTAATTTCAGAAATTTCTTCAAGAGATAATTCTCGTGATAAAATAATTCTTTTTAATCCTATTTTTTTCCAAAATTTTACTGTTGCCCAATTAACAGCATTTGATTGAACGGAAAGATGAATTTCAACTTCTGGAAAAGTCTCTTTAACCAACATAATCAGACCAGGATCAGACATAATTAAAGCATCTGGTTGCATTTTAATGATAGGTGTAAGATCGTGAATAAAAGTCTTTAATTTAGAATTATGTGCTGCAATATTAACAACAACATAGAAACGTTTGTGCATCTTATGTGCTTCTTGAATACCAATGACTAAATTTTCATAATTAAATTCATTATTTCGCACACGAAGACTGTATCTAGGTTGTCCTGCATAAACCGCATCTGCTCCATAGGCAAAGCAATAACGCATGTTTTTAAGAGAACCTGCAGGAGAAAGTAATTCTGATTTAAACATAGAATCTCATTTTTATAATTAATATACAAATTAATAATATTATTTTTTTTAAAGTGAAATTTTTAATTTTACTAATATATATGTATACAATTTAACATTTTTATATAAATAAAAATTAATGTAATAAAAATAAAAAATGATATTTTTCTAAATTTCTTAAAATTCTGTTGTAACTAACAAAAATTTTAAAAAATAAAATCATAATAATGATATCATTTTTTATTAATTCTTAAATTAATATTTTTGATATAATTATATAAATAATTTATTATTATTTTTTATTATATCAAAAAATAATATTTTTTAGTATAAATTCTAAAAAATATTATTAAATAACTTCTTCTTGAATTTTTAATTTCCAACCTGGTACTTTTTGCCAATATTTTTTTTCTTTTTTTAAATCTAAAAAAATTAATGTATTTTTTTTTAAATACTGATCAGGAAAATATAAAGTCCAGTACTTTTGATTAGTTTCTAATCGTAATGAATTTGGTATTGTTGTTGATTGACGTTGATTATTTAATAAGATAGCTAATCGTAATAATTTAATCATTGGTAAGTATTCTTTTTTCTTAAAAAAAATTAGTTTAGGAATAAAATCAAATTTAAGACTTTTTTTGTAAAAACGTACTAATATCACTAATAATAATTTTTCTTCGTGATTAAATTCAGGAAGATGTGTATTATATAGAATGTAAGCAGAATGAAAATGTGAACTATTGTGATTAATATTTAATCCAACTTCATGCAACATAACTGCCCAAAAAAGTATACATTTAATTTGAGGATTAGCTAATTTTTTATTTTGATTTTCCCATTGTATATATAATAATTCTGTTGTTTTTGATACACGATTTATTTGTTCTTTATCAATATTATATAGTTGAAATAATTGTGATTTAGTGTTAAGAAAAATATCACCTTGAGTAATTTTTTTTTTCATTTCATATAATATTCCTTCACGTAAAGCACCTTTAGAAATATATAGCTTTTTTATTTTAAAAGAATCAAAGATACCACATAAAATAGCTAATCCTGGCAAAAACATATGACTTCTTTCTTTAGATAAACCAGGGAGATCTGATAATGCAAAATTTTTATTATTTAAGATCATTTTTTTTAATTTAATTAAATCCACAGAATGAATTGTTCCGTCTAAATTACCTAAGTGATATAATACTTCATTAATTATTTTTATAGCACCTGAAGATCCAAAAACAAAATCCCATCCTATTTTTTGATATTCATATACAATATCTTCAATTTTTTTTCTTGTTGAAAAATAAGCTTGTTCAAAATTTTTTTTATTAATTTTTTCATCAATAAAAAATTGACGTGAAAAATTTATAGATCCTATTTTTTTGCTTTTCATTAACAATGGTTTAAAATTTTCACCAATAATAAATTCCGTAGAACCACCTCCAACATCAATAACAAATTTTTTTCCTTTTTTTGGTTGAGTATATGCAACTCCCATAAAAATAAGTCGTGCTTCTTCTTGTTCTGAAATAATATTAATTGGATAAGGTATTACCATATAAGCGCGTTTTAAGAAAATATTAATATTTATTGCTTCACGTAATGCATGAGTGCCTACAATATATATATTTTCTTGAGGAAAACCTTCTAAACGTTCAGCGAATAATGCTAAACATTCTAATGCATATTGAATTGATTTTTCGCTTAATTTATTATTTTTATCTAATCCATTAACAAGATGAATTCTTTTTTTTATGCGAGTTAAAATTTGTAATGAATGATTAATAACACGTACTATAATCATATGAAAACTATTAGATCCGAGATCAATAACAACTATTTCTATTGGTTTTGATGCTGAATGTTGTGTTAAAAGCATAGTACTAATCTCATGTTTTTAAATTTTCTATTGATTTTAAATAATTATAAACAGCGAGTTGAGCTTGAATCTTTTTTTTATTTCCACGTGGTACATAAGTATTGCTTAAATCTTTATCAATATAACGAGCTTTAACCGTATCATTAAATTGTAACTCAAGAATATCTAATACTATTTGTTTAAGTTTTTGATCCACTAATTTAACTGCAACTTCAATACGAAAATCTATATTTCTAGTCATCCAATCAGCTGAAGAAATAAATACTTCTTTATGACTATTATTATTAAATACATAAACTCTGTCATGTTCTAAAAAACGATCAACAATACTGATTACTTGAATATTTTTGCTAAAAGTAGGTTGACAGGGAACTAAAGAACACATTCCTCGTATTAATAAGCGAATTTTTACTCCGGCATTTGATGCATCATAAAGACGATTAATTAATTCTTTATCATCTAAATTATTGATTTTTAAAAAAATACCTGATTCTTTTCCCACCTTAATATTGTTAATTTCACGATCAATAAGTTGGTTCAGGCGAGCACGAGAATTTTGCGGTGAAACCATTAAATTATCAAATTTTACTGGTCGATAGGGATTTTCAATAAAATTAAATACTCGTCTAACTTCATTAGTAATTTTTTGATTTGCTGTTAATAATGAATAATCAGTGTATAGACGAGCTGTTTTTTCATTAAAATTTCCGGTACCAATATGAGCATAACGAATAATTTTACCTTTTTCTAGACGAGAAATAATGAACAGTTTGGCATGTATTTTAAGTCCAGGAACAGAAAAAATAACATGCACTCCAGCTTCAGTAAGATGTTTTGCCCAACGAATATTTGCTTCTTCATCAAATCTTGCTTGTAGTTCAACTACTACTGTAACTTTTTTACCATTATGAGCAGCATAAATCATAGAATCAATAATGCGTGAATCTTTAGCTACACGATAAATATTAATTTTAATTGCCAAAACATTTGGATCAAAAGATGCTTGTCTTAATAATTCCATGGTATGTTCAAAAGTATAATAAGGATAATATAAAAGAATATCTTTTCCTCTAATTGCATCAAATCCATTTCGAAAATTATCAAAATAACGATGGCGTAAACGAGAAAATGGTTTATTAAGTAAATTTTTATTACCTTCATTAGGAAAATTCATAAAATCTTTAAAATTATGATAACGACCTCCTGCAATTACAAAATCATCATTAGATAATCCTAATTTTTTTCTTAATAATTTTACCATTTTATCTGGCATATTTTTTTGATAAACAAAACGAACTGGTTCAGCACTAAGACGTTGTTTTAAAGTTGATGACATTAATTCTAACATACTGGATTCCATTTCAGTGGTTAAATCATATTCCGCATCACGCGTCATTTTCATTGAATAAGCATTTATTTTTTTATAGTCAAAAAAACCTTTGAAAATCTCATCGAGACAATAACGTAAAATATTATCTAATAAAATCATAGATTTTTTTCTTTTTGATATTTCTTGTGGTAAATGTATAAATCTTGGTTGTTTTCCAGCAGGAATTTCTAATAAAGCATATTGAATATTTTTATATTGAATAATTTCAATAGCTAAATAAGTATAATCATCCTTTAAAAATTCTACTAAATTAGTTTCATGATTAATTAAGATAGGAGTAATATGTTGACGTAAATGTTGACGAAAAAATTGTCGTAACCAAATTTGTTGATTTGGTGAAATTTGTTGTTCATTAATTAAACAGATTTGATTACGCGCCATTTCAAGTAATAATTCATTATATAGTGCATTAAATTTTTTATCAATTTTTGCAACTTTATTTTCAATTTTTTTTAGTAACTGGCGTGAACTTGATGCAGTTCCTTGTTCTTCATTAATTAATATACGTCGTTTAACATCAGCAAATCTTATTTTATAAAATTCTTCTAGATTATTAGAATAAATACCTAAAAATCGCATACGTTCAATTAAAGGATTACGTTTATCTGCTGCTTCTTGTAAAACTCGTTCATTAAAAGATAACCAACTAATTTCTTTTTCAACATATAATTGATTTTTAGACATTTTTATTTCATAATTGATCTTATTATTTAGTACAATGTATTTATATCTATCAGATCAGATTAGCAATGATTTTTATAGAATTTTAATTATATAAGAATTGTAGTATAATTCTTTTTATATGTATCTGTATAAATAACATTTTTTTATTTTTAATATTTTTTATTGTTAAAAATATTAGGAATTATTTTTTAAAATTATAACTTATCATTAAGTAGATATACAATAAAATCAGAAAAATAAGTATAAATAATATTTTTTACTTAAGAGTAAATTTTTTANAGTATTCAATAAAAAATATTTTCTCTTTTAATAAAAGAAAAAGTTTATAAAAAAATACTAATAATTTTTTTCATTAAAAAAAAAAGATATTTTCAATAGTATTTAAATTATATAAAAATTATGTTTTTTATACTTTATTTATAAAACACCAATTTTTATCTATAAATAAAAAATCATAATATTTATTATAAATAGATATAAACTATCTTTTTTTTATAAAAATTTTTATATTTTAATACTGAAATACATTAAATAATTGCTATAATGAAAATTTTTATTTAAAAACAAGATAATATATTTATTATTATTTTATTTTTAATTTTAAATATATAACATCACTTAATTATAAAAAAATATAAAATTATTTTATAAAAAATATATTAGAAAAAAGATTATTAATAAATAAAAAAAATATAAATTTCTATATAAATAAAAAAATAAAAACACCAATTATTTATATTTATTTCATAATTTATATAATTAAAGGAAAAATCATGAAAATTGTTGAAATAAAACATCCATTAGTTAAACATAAACTCGGTTTAATGCGAGATAAAGATATTAATACTAAACGTTTTCGTGAATTAGCTGCAGAAATAGCTAGTCTTTTAACTTATGAAGCAACAGCTGATTTAGAAATGGAAATTATTGAAATAAAAGGATGGTGTGGTTATGTAAAAATTGAACAAATAAAAGGAAAAAAAATTACTCTTGTTCCTATTTTACGTGCTGGGTTAGGTATGATAGATGGTGTATTGGAAAATATTCCCAGTGCTCGTATTAGTGTTGTAGGGGTTTATCGTGATAAAACAACATTAAAACCAATTTCATATTTTCAAAAACTTGCATTAAATATTCATGAACGTATGGCATTAATTGTAGATCCAATGTTGGCTACAGGCGGATCTGTGATTGCAACAGTTGATTTACTAAAAAAAGCAGGTTGTCAGACTATAAAAGTATTGGTTTTAGTTGCAGCTCCTGAAGGTATAGCCGCATTGAATATTTCCCATCCTGACATTGAGCTATATACTGCTTCTATTGATTCATATTTAAATGATCATGGTTATATAATACCAGGATTAGGTGATGCAGGCGATAAGATATTTGGTACTAAATAATATTTTAATGCTTAATATTTACTACTTTATATTCAGTTAAAAGAAATTTTTAATAATAAAAAATAATATACATTAAATAATATTAAAATTTAGTAATTCTTTATATAATATAAATTTATAAAAAACTATACCACAAATTCAAATTCTATTTTTGATATTTTTTGCTAAATATTTTTTGTCTTCTAAAATCTTTAGATGTAAATTTTTTTTATTGATTATATTATCTATTTTTAAAAATCATAAAATAAATATATAAAATATTGATTTTTTGTGAAAATCAATATTTCTTTTTTTAAAAAAAACAAAAAAATAATTAAATTAAATTTTATTATTTTTACTTATAAACAAAATAAAAATTATTTTAACATATAATTAATATGTTTTTAAGATAAATTGTTATTAAAAATATATTCTATAAATTTTCAGTAATATTATTTTTAATATCTCATTTAGAATAAAAAATCAAATAAATCTAATGATTAAATTAATTAATTTATGATTTATAATAAAAATATTATTTATAAAAAAATATTTTAATGCATATTTACTATGATATAATTAGTATTATACATTCATACTATTTTATAAAAAAAATGTTTTGAATATAAAAAAATAATAATTTTATTTATTCTCTAATACAGGTAAAATATATTTTAATTTATAAAAAATTTCTTGATATTCTTTTTCAGCAATACTATCGGCAACAATACCTCCACCACCCCAACAATAAAGATATTGATTTTCAGTTAATAAAGTGCGTATACTAATATTAGTATCCATGGTACCACAAAAACTAATATAACCTATTGCTCCGCAATAGCTATGACGACGATGAGGCTCAAGATAATCAATAATTTCCATTGCACGTATTTTGGGTGTCCCAGTAACCGAACCTCCGGGAAAGCAAGCTTTTAAAAGATCAGTTGCATGATAATTTAAAGATAATTTTGCATTGATTGTGCTAACTAAATGATGAATAGCAGGAAAGGATTCAACAATAAAAAGTTCAGATACCTTTACTGTACCCGGTATTGCTATTTTACCAATATCATTACGTAGTAAGTCAACAATCATAACATTTTCAGCACGATCTTTTACAGAAGATTGTAGTCGTGTTATTTGTTTTTTATCTTTTTTATTATTATATAATCTAGGCAATGTACCTTTAATTGGACGACTTTGAATCAGATTATTTTTAAGAGAAAGAAACCGTTCTGGAGATACACTAAGTATACAATTTTTTTTTAAACGAATAAATGCTGAAAAAGGTGCCATATTTTTTTGATTAAGTTTAAGAAATGCTTCCCATTCACTGCCAAAATATTTTCCTTTAAAACGTTGTGCTAAATTAATTTGATAACATTCTCCATCAAGTAAATATTTATGAATTTGATCTATTTTCTCTTTATATTGCTTTTTTGACATGTTACTTTTCCATTTTTCATACATATAAAATGGTTTTATTGCTATTTTAGATTGTTTTTGTAACCAAAATAATCGTTTTGTAATATTTCTATGACTAAGTAATGTTACTTTTTTTTTATGATGATCTATAATCAAAGCCCATAAATAAATTCCTATGGCCATTTCAGGAAAATTTAATTCATTTTTAGCTTTTTTTGGCAAAATTTCTATACTTCTACATAAATCATAACTCCATATTCCTATAGCACCTCCTTGAAATGGAAGATCACTATTAATGCTATTAATAATATTTAATTTTTTTATTTCATTTTTTAATAATCTAAAAGGATCTATTTTTGAAAAAAAAGTATTTTTTCGCTTAATTTTAGTAATATTTTCTTTTGTCTCCAGTGTAATAATAGGATCAGCTACTACAATATCAAAACGATTATTTGAATGAATAGCATTTCCAGAATGCAATAACATGGCCCATGGTTGATGAGCAAGAGTACTAAAATAATTTACAGTAACATTTGATGAATAAGGTAATTCTATAGTTTTCATAATTATATAGTTTTTAAATAATAACTAAAATTGATATATTATAATTATGTTATAATAAAATAATAAAATTTTATAATAAAAATTGTGTAATAATAGTATCATTAAAATAAACATATGATATAAAATAATTATTAATTTATTATTGTGATAATTTAGTGATTTTTTAAATTTAATATTTTAATAAAAAATTAATGTTATATAGAAATTAAAAAAATTATATAATATCTATTATTTTTAATAAGATAATTGTTCTTTTAAAAAAAATAAAAAATATTTTTTATAATAAAAATTAAATTTTTAAAAAAAATATTATAAATATGCAAAACAGATTTGTATTTTTTTAGATATTAACTAAAAACTTATAAAATTAATATTAAATAATAAATTAAAATAAATAAAATTACTAAAAATTATACATAATTTTTTTATTATTTAAAAAATATTTAGCAATAAAAAAAGGAATTATATAATGTTACAAAAAGCAATGACAAAAAAATTAAATGAACAATTAAATTTAGAATTTTCTTCAGCAAATTTTTATTTACAAATGAGCGCATGGTGTAATTATAAAGGTTTTGAAGGAGCTGCGATTTTTTTAAGAGAACATTCTCGAGAAGAAATGTTGCATATGGAAAGATTATTTAATTATCTTAATGATACAGGAGAAATGCCAATTTTAGGTCATATTACTGCTCCAGATAAAACTTTTTTTTCACTGAAAGATGTTTTTGAAAAAATTTATGAACATGAAAAAAAAGTTACAAATGAAATTAACATTCTTGTCGATTTTTCATTTAAAATTAAAGATTTTTCAACATTTCAATTTTTACAGTGGTATGTGGCTGAACAACATGAAGAAGAAAAATTATTTAAATCTGTTTTAGATAAATTTGATTTATTTGGCGAAGATGGTAAATCATTATTTTTATTTGATAGAGAACTAAAAAAAATTTCCGATAAAGTGCATGCATAATTTATAAAATTTTTACTTTGATATAAAATAATAAAAAAATTTATAATAAAAAAAATTGTATTTATATGAAAAGTTTTAAAAAAAAGAAAAAATATTTATTCTTTTGAATGAGAAGTAAAAAATATTTATTAAATAAACATTAGAATAATAAATAATATATCATAAAATAATTAATATATAAATTAAAAATTGGTATTGCATAAAAATAAAATAAAATATGAATTTAAAAAAAATAAAAATTAAAAATATCATTCAACAATTAAATCTCTTATTCTACACTTAATTATCTGTTTTATCAGGTGTGGATTATTAAAGAAAAAAGATTTAGCATGTATTTAAATCGTCAAGCAAACATTTATTTTCTTAATAAATCTATAAATTATTTTTTATATTAAAACTATATTTTGCTTAGAAAATTTTTTAAAAAAATTAAAGGTAGTATCGTTTTTGATTTCTCATAAGAACTCTCTTATTAAAAATATAGCAAAACGTATTGTTAACATTGATCGTGAAAAATTATTTTCTTGACCTAGAGATTATGATCTCTTTTCTAGAAAATAAGAAAAAAGAAATACAACTAAAAATACAACACAATGCTATTTTTGATAAAAAATTAAAAATAATAAAAAAAAATCAACATCAAGGACATAAGTAATTCTATTAAATTAATTTTTGATTTAAAAAATATTAATTATACTGTATTTATTAATAATTTTACTATACAAGTAAAAAAGTAGATAAAATAGTTTTAATAAAACCTAAAGGTTCTAAAAAAACAACATTATTAAAATTAATACTAAAAAAAACTTCAAATAAAAAGTGAAAATATTTATTATGGAAAACAACTTAAAATTACTTATTTAGATTAAAATAAACTAGAGTTAGATTTTAAAAAAAACTTTCATTGAAAATTTATCTAATGGTAAAAAATAATAATTAATGAAAAAATCTTGTAATATTATTCAATATCTAAAAATTTTTTTATTTTATTCAAAAAAATTGAAATATCAGTAAGTATGTTACCAATAGAAAAAAAATAGATTAATATTAGCACGTTTATTTTTAAGATTTAATAATGTATTAATTTTTGATAAACCGAATAATAATTTAGATATTAAAACATTAGAATTATGAGAAAAAAATAATTTATCATTAAAAAGGAAGTGCATTAATAGTAAATCATAATCGTAAATTTATTAAAAATATAGTGACAAAATTTTAGATATTTAAAAAAACAGTAATATAAAAAGTTATGCAGATAATATGTATAAAGATGATTAAAAAATTAAAAATAATGATTTATCTAATTCTATTTTTTATATAAATATTTTTTTAAAAGAAAAAGATAATAATCAATATAAAAAAGAAAAAAATAAATTATCATGTATTAAAAGCATTTGAAATATTACCTATTTAATTATAAAAGTTAAAAAATAAAACAAAAACATTACAAATTAAATTAATTTTGACTAATTTTTTAATAAAACTTAGATTATAAAAAAACTAATATTAAAAAATATTATCAGAAAAAGAAAATGAAATAGAAAAAATATTTAAATGTTGGTAAAAATTAAAAATTTTAAAATAAATTATTTGTTTAGGAAAAATTTTATTCATCTTAGCTTGTATTATAAAATGAATTTTTATATAAAAAATAATATATTTATTGAAAATTAAAAATAATAATTATTTAACAAATTTTTTTTAAAATTTCTTTATATCTTGAAACAAACCCACTTTTAAATCTTCCGCCGTATAAATACGTTTAATATCCACTAATACTTCACCATCAGCTACTCCCATCATTAATTTTCTTTTAATAATACGTTTTAAATGTATGCAATAAGTAACTTTTTGTGCAGTAGGTAAAATTTGACCAGTAAATTTTACCTCACCTACACCTAACGCGCGACCTTTACCTTTTCCACCTAACCATCCTAAATAAAAGCCAATAAGTTGCCACATTGCATCAAGTCCTAAACAACCTGGCATAACTGGATCATTTATAAAATGACAATCAAAAAACCATAAATTTGGATGGATATCTAGTTCAGCTTCAATATAACCTTTACTAAAATATCCATCTTTTTCTGTCATTTTTACAATACGATCCATCATTAACATGTTACCAGAAGGTAATTGTGGTCCATATCCATCAAATAATTCGCCTCTGCTAGAAGCATTTAAATCTTCTTTATTATAAGAACTTTTTTTATGAATCATATTATATATAACCTTTTTTTAAAAAAAATACAACTAGATCATAGAATATAGTTGCAGAATAAAAAAAATTTAATCAGATATTTTATGAAAAAACTCATTTTATAAATTTTGATGTTTGTTTTTTAAAAATTTCATAATATAAAATATTGAGAAAATTAAATACTGTAAATAAAATTGCTATTTTTAAAATAATAAAGATTATATTTTAAAACTAAAAATAATTTATTATTAAATATATAATGTTTATTATTTTTAATAATACTATTTTTTATAACTTTAATATAAAATTAATAATATTAAAGAAAATTATAAAAAATTATAACGTAAAAATATTTTTATTAAAATTATTAATAATAATCACAATATTAATGTTATTGCGATCTATTTTTTATTTTTAAAAATATTATTTATTTTTTATTATAAAATATACAATACAAATAAATTATTCATTATAATAATTAAGCATATTATATATTTTTTATTAAAAAATTTTTATATAACATAAAAAATATATTTTTAAAAATTTATTAATTAATTAAAAATTACATTATAATATTTATTATTTTTAAAATATAAATATTGATTATGATTTTTAATCAATTAAAAAAAATTAATTTTAAATAAAGCAATTTATTTATTTTTAAAAAAATTTTTTATAATTTATTTTAAATTTATATGTCAAAATAAAAAATTTATTTTTAAATTAAAAAATAAAGTATAAAATTATAAAACTAAAAATATTTTATAAATATTTAAAAATAAAATATAAATTAAAATATTAATAATAAAAATACTTATCATAATACCTAAATTAAAAAATAATATATTTATTCTATACAATAAATCTTTTAAAAAAATAAAAAATAATATTTTTGCATAATTATTAAATTATTTATAAAGTTAATATTATTTAATTAAAATCAAATTTATATAGAACAAAAATAATATCAAAAAGTATTTTTATAATTTAATAATATTATATATATTTATTATCTTAAATAAAATATATAAAAAAATTGGATGATTTAATATAATCTTGATTATTAATTACAAAGATATCTTTAATGTAAAAAAAATTATTTTTTTATTTTAGTAGATATAATTTAAATTAAATCTTTACTATAAAAAATAGTAATTTTATATAACGCATAGTATTTTTTTATAAATAAAAAATTATTAATTATCCATCTTGCAAATAATAAAAAAAAATATTATTATGTAAACATTAAAAAATGCATAATCTAAAATTTAGAGAACTCATATATAGGGGGGTCGTTAGCTCAGTCGGTAGAGCAGTTGACTTTTAATCAATTGGTCACAGGTTCGAATCCTGTACGACCCATGATATAAAAAATATTTTTAAAAAAATTAATATTTTTAAATAAAAAAATGCATATAAATTTTAAAAATTTCTTATAATACACAAAAAATGGTTTTAAAACAATATTTTTGATAAGTATTATTATATACGCATAAAATTTTTTATTATTTATATATCTAAATTTTAAAATTATGCTTTATTTTTTAAAATAAAAAATACATTTTTATCAAAAGGATTAAATTAAAAAATAATCATTTATATAAATATGTTTGGAATAGATTTTTTAAATACTAGTAATACTATGCTTAGTATTTTGATTGCAAATAAAAATTATAATTTATCTTATATTGAAGCTTTAGGGACAATAAGCGGATTTTTGTGTGTTTGGCTTGCAAGCAAAGAAAAAAATATAAATTATTTTTTTGGATTAATAAATGTCACATGTTTTGCTGTTATTTTTTTTCAAATTCAATTATATGCTAGCTTACTATTACACATTTTCTTTTTTATAACAAATATATATGGATGGTATGCTTGGAGCAAAGTAAGTACTGTTGACAAAAAAAAGAATTTAAAAATTCGATGGATGTCTTTTAATAAAAAAATATTAGTATTACTAATTACAATTATAACAACTATATTATTAAGATTTAATATTGATAAAACATTTATTTTTCTATCAAATCTTACCATAAAAATATTATACTTATTTGATATTTTTTTAAAACCAATACAAATAAAACCTGATAAATTTCCTTTTTTAGATTCAATAATTACAATTTTATCAATTATTGCTATGATATTAATGACACGTAAATATGTTGAAAATTGGTTGTTATGGATTATCATTAATATTCTTAGCATCTTTCTTTTTTATTTTCAAGATATGTTAGCTATTACATTAGAATATTTAATATTACTTGTGCTTTCAATTTACGGTTTTTATTATTGGCGTCAATTGGCTTTAAAAAATGTTATTTTTCAAAAAAGAAGCAAATTTTAAAATAAATTTTTATTATAATAGAATATACTAATTCAGATTAATTAAAATGAAATATATTAATTACATGTTTTTTTTGAATTATATTTTTTTAATTGAAAATATTTATTTAAATATCATGATAGAATTTATTTAAATAGATACTTAAATAAATTCTGTTTATATATTCTTAATAAATGAAAAATATCATAAAAAATATTTATCAGAAATTATATTTGTATTAATTTTATAAAAAATAGGAACAGCATTTGAAATATCAAATTTAATAATCTCATCTTCAGTCATATTATTTAAATGTTTTATTAATGCACGTAATGAATTACCATGCGCAACAATAATTATTTTTTCACCATTTTTTATTCTTTTTTTAATGATATTTTCCCAATATGGAATTACACGTTTTTCTGTATTAGCTAAACTTTCAGAAACAGGTATTTGCAATTCATTTAAATGTACATAACGAGGATCATTTCCCGGATAACGTGGATCAATTTTTGTTAATTTTGGTGGTGCTACATTAAAACTTCTACGCCATAATTTTACTTGCTCATCACCATATTTCTTAGCGGTTTCTTCTTTATTTAATCCTTCTAATGCACCATAATGACGTTCATTTAAAAACCATTTTTTTTCAATCGGGATCCAGTATTGATCTATTTGATTTAAAATCTCCCATAATGTATGAATAGCACGTTTTAAAACTGATGTGTATGCATAATCAAAAATAAAACCTTTTTTTTTTAAAAATTGACCTACTTTTTTTGCTTCTTTATAACCTTTATAAGATAACTCAACATCAGCCCAACCAGTAAATTTATTTTCTTTATTCCATATGCTTTCACCATGTCTTATAAGTACTAAATTAGCAGATTTCATATCTTAAATTCCTATATTTAAAATAGTAAAACTATTTATTTAAACGAATTATTATATACTTTTATATAAATTTACAAATGTAATTATATAGATTTATTTTATATAAATAAAATATATAAATTATAATATAAAATGCAATTATACCAAAAAATATATAAAAAATATTTTTATATAAATAATTTGTAATTAATTTATGTACAAAATTATAAAATAATACAGCGGTATATAATTTAGTAGAAATAATATTATTCATACAAAGTATTTCTTATTGTTTTTTTTATTTGAAATAAAAAAAATAATTTTTATTAAAAAATAAATAAAAATTATATAAAATAATAATACATATAATTATTATTTTTTTATTTCTATAACGGTTTTTTTATTTATATATTAAATCTCTATTTTTTTCATTTTAAAAAAAACAAGCTAAATAAAAGATAAAAAAAAATTGCAGAAATATTATAAAAATAATTTATATACTGTAGATAAAATACTAATTATTCCAACAAATACAACAAAAAAGTTACTAAAATTACCAGAATATTTATTCATAACAGATTTTTTTTTAATTGCATACATTGGCATAATAAATAATAAAATAGTAATAATTGGTCCACCAAAATTTTCTATAATATTTAAAATATTTGGATTTAATGTTGATACCAACCAAATAGTTATTAACATAAAATTAATAGTAATTATATTTATTTTTTTTTTGTTTATTTTTTTGCCTTTTATACGATATACTTTTTGAACTAAAGAATTTAAACCTTCACGCGCACCAAGATAATGCCCAAAAAATGATTTAATAATTGCAATAAAAGCAATAAATGACGAAGCGTATTTAATAAAAGGTTTATCAAAATATATAGATAAATAATCCAAAACACTAATATTATTAGATTTTGCTTTTAAAAGATCAACAGGAGATAATGTAAACATACAACTAAAAACAAAAAATATTACTGTAAAAACCATTAACATATGTGCTACAAATAAAATTTTTGAAGATTTTTTATCAGCAAAATCACCATATTTTTTACGATTAGAAACCACAAATGTAGAAATAATAGGTGAATGATTAAATGCGAAAATTGTTATAGGAATTGTAAAAAACATCGTAATTATTACGCTTTGATTATTATTAATATTATATACATTAATTTCTGAAAATGAAATATTTTTTAATGCAGATATATGCCAATACGGAATCATATAAAATGAAAATAACACAAGCATAATAATAAAAAAAAATCCTAAAATACTTATTCTTTTTATTATATATTTTTCACCTAAAGTAACTACACTAATAATACTACCAATAAGAAATAATGATAATAACCATCGTGGAAGTGGAAGATATCCAAGTAGTTGAACAATAAAATATTCAACATTATTAGTAATAGAAATACCATATACTAATAAAATTGGATAAATAGAAAAAAAATAAAGAATTGTAACTAAATTACCAGAAAAAAAACCAAAATATTCTTCAGCTGCTTGAGTAATATCATTATCTAATTTTGAGCTAGATAATACAAAACGAGCTAATCCACGATGAGAAAAAAATACCATTGGAAATGATAACAATGCCATTAATATTACTGGAAAGAATCCATTTATACCAATATTAATAGGCAAAAAAAGTATACCAGCACCAATTGCTGTTCCATATAAACTTAAAATCCAAAAAATGTCATGTTTATTCCAACTTTGTATATATTGGTTTTTGTATATTAAATTTATAAAAGGAATTTTTTTTGTATTCATCATAATTTCTACGATATATTAAATATATAATAATAGATTAAAAAATAATTTACCAAAATATAATTATATTTTTTTATAAATTATATACATTAAACAGGTTTTATAAAATTTATTTTAATATTTTTTATAAAATTTCTTTATATATTTTTTGATAATTATATTTTATAGTAATTTATATTTTATATAATCAATATTTTTTAAAAAAAAATTATAAGAATAATAATTTACCATATTTTTTTTTATAAGAAAATTTATTTTATATAAACATATTTATTAATTATAATTTTTTTTAAAAAATATCTTATTAAAATAAAGTCAAAATTAAAAAATATTTTGATAAAAAGCCATAAAAAAATGATTAATGTTATTTTATCTAAAATATCTGCTGTATTTTAAATAAAAAATATGATTTTTATTTACGATTAATTTAATAAAACTATTTTTTATATCAATTATAAGAACCTTTTTTAAAAAAATATTTTTAGATAAAAAAATATAATTAACATACTAAATTATATTTTTTAAAATTAATATGATTTAAAAAAAATTAAATTAATAAAAAATTGATAAAATTTAATTAGATATGATGAGATTTTATCTCTAGAGACTTTATATAATAATTGACTTATCCAACAAGCTATTAAAGAAAGTATAAAAGAACCTAGCATATCAAGAGGCCAATGTATGCAGAAAAAAATTCTAGCTATGGCAATTATAAAAGATTTTATAAATAATAATAATCCAATCCAATACTTCTTAAACCAAAATAAAAAACTAAAAGAAATGGTAAAAGTAACAATTCCATGATTACTAGGAAATGATGGCGTCTCTTTATGTATAAAAAAATGTTTACATGTAATCATTACAAAAGGTCGTTCTTGATAAAAAAATTTTCCAATTATCCAAGATATTAATAAAGAGATAATAACAGCAACAAAAGTTTTATAAACAAATATTATTCGAATAATAATGTTCTTTTTTAAATAAAAAAACCAATATAAAATAACAATAAAGAAGAATATAAAAATCAGTTGATAAGCAAGAAAAAATGTAAATTTTAATGCTGTACCAGATATTATTGGTATAGAAGTTATTAAATGAAATACATTTAAATTAATATCATTTAACACAATGAAAAGATCTTTAGGTATTTAATAAATTTAAACTATTTTATTAAAATATTTAATTTATAAATATTGTTTATAAAAAAATTTATTGATTGTATTGTTTTTAATAATTAATATTATTGCACTCTTTAAAATTAAGATTGAAATTTTAGAAAAAAATATAAAAAATGATTATTTTATCCAAAAAATAATCAAAACAATAAACATTCTTTAGTATATCTTTCAAATTCTGTAAAACCACCAATATGTTTTCCATCAAGAAAAATTTGAGGTACTGTTTTAACTATTTTACCTGCTTTTTTACTTAAATCTTTTTTTGTTATGTTTTCAACTTCAATGTCAATATAACTATAATGAAAATCATTAAGTGTATTTTTTAATTGTTCTGCGATCTTCTTTGAAGATAGACAATAAGGGCAGTCAGAACGTCCAAAAATAAGAAGAAACATTTTTTTCCTTTTTATTTTTTTAAAATAAATTAAATTTTATAAATATATAATTAATTTATTATATAATTAATTTTTAGTATAGTAAATATTATAACAGATTTTAAAATTAAAAGAAAATAAATTTTAAAAAAATAATAATTTTTATGATAAAAAATATTTTTTAATGTTTTATATAAAAAATATTTTTTGTATTAATATAAAACTTCAATATTATTTTTTTAATTCCAAAAAAAACATATATTGAATATATAATATATAATTTTGAATTATTTTTAATTATTTTTTTAAAATTAATATTAATTAAATATTTTATGTTAATAAATTTAAGAATATTAAAAATTTATACTTTAAAAAATGTCTTTTTAAGAATTTTCAATACTATTTCTTTTAATTTTAAAAAAAAACCAAATAACATATAAGTTATAAAAAATCAAAAATACAATATGATTAATGTAATTTTTAATTTTAAAAAAATGAAAAATTATAATAAAATTATTTTTTTATGTATATTAAAATTTTATAAAAAAAAATTAAAATCTATAAAATTCAAAAATATTAAATTGATATATATTAAGTAAACCATTTTTTCTAAAAAATATTATATAACCCATTTTTTTGACTTATTTTATTGATGACTTTAATTTATCATAAAAATTTTTTTACTTTTACATATAGCAATACTAAAAAAGAAAAAATAATTTGATTTTTTTTTACCTATTATAAATAATAATTGATTATTGTTTTTTCATAACCATTTTTTTATTCTATTAAAATTATAAAAAAGCATTTGATTTTTTTATTTTATAAATCTAAAAAAAATAGCTATTTGGTTATTTTTATAAAAAATAATATGCACATTTTTATATTTTTGCATAATATATGTTTTGATAAATAATTCCATTTTTTATACTAATTTTTTAAATTTTTAAAAATAAAAAAGTTTTTATAAATTTTATAAAAAAAGGTTATAAAATTATTATAAAATAAAATACTAAAATCATTGTTTTTCTGATGTAATTTTAATTGCTAAAATTAAAGAACCCAGTTAAATAATTTTAAAACTAAACTTTAAACTAGCAAAAAAAATTAGTGAATAAATATAAATATTACATTGTTTTTTTAAAAAAATATATTAACAATATTAATATCAAAAAAATTAATAATTTTTTATTACTATCAATTAAATTCAAATAATAAATAAGTTTCTTAAATTGCAAATCATACAATTTCATTAAAAATGATAATATTGATAAAGATAAACAATATAAAATAAAAAAAACATAAAATTTTTTATTCTAAATTTTTAATGAAATATAAAATAAATAATATAAAAATTACATTTTCAGTTTAGTGAAATAAAAAAATCTTTTTTCAAAATGCATCTTTATTTCCATATAAATAATTTTAATATTTATTTTTTTAAAAATTAGTATCATGAGTTACGATCAACTTTTGAATGCCTTTTTTGATATTTTTGTCAATTTGTATAAATTTTACTTTTATTCCTTACTCTAAAAAAACTGTTAGTTAATAAAATAATATTTTAAATTTCATTATCGATAGCTTTATAATTACTACTCTTTTTTTAATACTAAAAAATATAGTGAAAACTAATTGAAAAAAATATTAATCTTAAATATATCAATAAATTTTTAACTTTGGTTTTGGCTATTTTTTATTTAATCTTAAAAAATAAACAAGAAACCTAAATTAAATGTTTTATAAATGTAAAATTTAACCATAAATTATATTATTAAAATATTATACCTAATTTTTTTTCTTAAATGTTTAATTTTTATTTTTTATTAATATTTTTTAAAAAATTAACAATTTCCAAATAACTTGAACTGAGTCAATTCAATAAATTTTAAAAACACATAATAAAATTTTATTAGCACTAATTAAACTAAAAAATATTACTATTATCTTTTAAATATATAAAACTTGATAATTAATATAAAAAAATAATTTCTATTAATTTAATAAATATTTTGATACAATAAAAAAACAAATAAAAGAAATAATAAATTTAATTAAATATAAAA
This sequence comes from Arsenophonus sp., assembly GCA_031446105.1. Lineage (GTDB taxonomy): Bacteria > Pseudomonadota > Gammaproteobacteria > Enterobacterales > Enterobacteriaceae > Arsenophonus. The sequence continues at coordinate 236,754 of CP132907.1, read as the reverse complement.
AAGCATTTTTTAAAAAAATATTTTATTAATTTAGTGTATAATAAATTTTATTTTAAAAAATAATTAATAAAAATAAAAAAATTTATTTTTTATAACTATGCTGTATAACAATATTTTTTTAAAATAAAAAACCTTCAAAATTAATTTTTAAAAAATAAATCAAAAATTGTATAAAATAAAATTAAATATATGAAAAAGTATATTATATTATAAATATTTATATTTAAAATAATATTGTATTCATGCTAACAATTTTTTAAAATGATTGCTATATTTTGTGTTTTTAAACCAAAACCATTTCAAAAAAATATTAATAATTTATATTTAGAGGATTAAATGTCAAAAGAAGATAATATTGAAATGCAGGGTAAAGTGTTAGATACACTTCCTAATACAATGTTTCGAGTTGAATTAGAAAACGGACACATAATTACTGCTCATATTTCAGGAAAAATGAGAAAAAATTATATTCGAATTTTAACAGGAGATAAAGTAAATGTCGAAATAACACCATATGATTTAAGTAAGGGTCGAATTATTTTTCGTAATCGATAACTTTAATTGTTAAAATAAAAAAATATTTTTAAATAAATTTAAATTTTTAAAAAAATAAAAAAACTATAAATATTTAAAAGAAAATTTATTATAACAATAAGTTAAAAGATAATATCATAAATTATATAATTTTTCTAAATAACGTGCGGCATCTAGTGCTGCCATACATCCAGTGGCTGATGAAGTAATAGCTTGACGATAAATGTGATCTATTACATCACCAGCAGCAAAAACACCTTCTACGGAAGTCTGTGTCGCATTATTTTTCATTCCTCCTTTCACGATAATATATCCATTTTTTAATTTTAATTGTTTATTAAAAATATCTGTATTAGGGATATAACCAATAGCAACAAACACTCCATTTAAAAATAATGTTTTTTTGATATTTTTATTATCAAATGCACATAAAATAATTCCAGTAACACCATTATTATCACCTAATATTTCATCAATTATATAATTTGTGTGTAAAAAAATATTGCCATTTTTTACTTTTTGCATCATTCGTTTAATAAGAATTTTTTCAGCTCGAAAAGTTGTACTTCTATGAATAAGATGCACTTCTTTAGCAATATTAGACATATACAATGTTTCTTCAATAGCAGTATTTCCACCGCCAATAACTGCAACTTTTTTATTAAGATAAAAAAAACCATCACAAGTGGCACAAACCGATACTCCATGTCCTTTAAATTTTTTTTCAGAAGCTAAATTTAAACAACGAGCTGATGCTCCAGTAGCAATAATAAGTGCATCACATGTATATGTAATTTTTTTATTACCAATTAATATAAAAGGTTTACATTTTAAATTAACAGTATGAATATGATCATCAATAATATTTTTTGCATCAACAAATTTTTTTGTGTGCTTTAACATTCTATCCATTAATACAGGTCCCATTAATTTCATATAATCACCAGGCCAATTTTCAACTTCTGTTGCCATTGTTAATTGTCCGCCTTTTTGAATACCAGTAATTAATAATGGATTTAAAGATGCTCTAGCAACATAAATAGCAGCAGTATAACCAGCGGGGCCAGAACCTAAAATTATAAGTTTATAATGATTAGTAATATTCATATTATAATCCAATTTTAATAAAAAAACATTTAATTATAAAAAATAAAAATTTTATAAATTGATAAAAATTAATTTATCTATTACAGAAAATATTCTATTTTATCAATTATATTTTTATGATTACATTTAAAAATAAAAAAAATTATAAATAAAAAGTTTTAAATTATAAGTTAAAAATATTATCAATATAACGCTTATAAAATAAAATTAATATAATTTTTAAATATTAAAAATTATAATTTTTTTTATAAAATTAAATATCAAAAAAATAATTTTTTATAAAAAAAATATTTTATTTTTTTATTCATGATAATTATTTCATGTATCTAAAATATATTATAGAATATAAAATATTTTTATATCAAATTTAAAAAAATTTTAAAACTTTTAAAATATAATTTATATTATATTAAAATATTAATATACAGAAAAAATATTTTTAAAAAAACAAAAAAAATAAAATATACTATTAAAATATACTAATATATACAGTAAAAAATAATCTTCATTAACTTTAAATTATTATTTTTTGTAAAAATTATTTACTCAATATAGATAAAATAATTTAAAATAAAATCTATAATATTAATTATAATTATTGAGACCTCATAATTAATTATAATTATTAGATCTTATTAAGAATTTAATAGATTAATATATTAATTGATTAATAAATATTTATAAATTAATAAACAACAATAAAATAATTTATAATTTTTATCATTTATTTTTTTAAAATTTATGAAAATGTGGAGTTATCAATTTTTGTGCAAGCATATAAAAAAAAACAAATAAAATTAAAAAAAAATAATTATAAAAGAATAATAATGGAAATTACTTTGCTTATAATAGGCGTATTAATATTTTTTTTTACAATAGCACTAATAAGTTTTAATCCTTCCGATTCTTGTTGGTCACAAAAAAATTCAGATATAGAAATAAAAAATTTAGCTGGAAGTGTTGGAGCATATGTAGTTGATATTCTTTTTACAAGCATTGGAATGTTAAGTTATGCAATACCATTATTAATGCTCATAGGATTTTTAAATATTTTTAAACATATAGATAACCAAAATTACATTGATTTTTTTGTTTTATCCTTACGTTTAATCGGTACAATCACATTAATAATTTCTTCTTGTGCGTTATTTACTATTAATATAGATGATGCAGTTTATTTTTCTTCTGGTGGAATTATTGGCAGTATTGTTAGTAATGCTATGCTTCCTCGGTTTAATATTTTAGGAACAATATTGGTATTATCATGTATTTGGATTATTAGTTTAACATTATTAATTGGTTTTTCATGGATAAAAATAACAGAAAAAATTGGAGAAATAATTATAAAAATAATACTAACACTAAGAAAATATATTATTGCTTTTTATAATTATTACAAAATAAAAAATTTTCATATTTCATTTTTTTCCAATAAATTTATTAATAAAAATAACAAGAAAAAAAGGGTTCATTTAAATAATGATCACAAAAATCAACTTTCTTCAATTTTAGAAATTCATCAATACTCAAAAATATCAAAAAACATATCTAATAATATCAAAAAAAATCAAATTTTTAAAAAAAATATTAATAAATTACCAATACCAAATGTAACAAATAAAGATAATAACCTTAGTTCTATAAAATCAACAATAAATTATAATAATGTATATAAATCAACAACATCGAATAAAAATAGTCTATATAAAAATAAAACAAAAAAAAATATAAATTCAAAAAAAATATTTTTTTTACCACAAAAAAAAATAAAAACAAATAAACAAAATAATAATAACTGTACTTTGAAATCTGTATTATTAAAAATTAAAAACAAAATTAATCTAATTATTGTTTCTATTTTTGTTCAATTATCAATATATAAAAAAAATTATAAAAAAAAAATCGGCATACAAAAAAAATATCTATTGCAAAAATTATTTAAAAAACAATTTTATAAAATATTTAATATAAAATCTAATACAAACAAAAAAAAATCATATAAAAAATTATTAAAAAATAATCATAAAAAAGAAAAAAATCTTGATTGTTTTTTAAATTCTAATAAGAAATTTTTATCAAAATCAATAAATAAAAATATGCCATCACTAAAATTACTAACAAATTACCAAATATACAATAAACCTGTTGATATTCTTTTTCTTAAAAAAATGTCTTATATCATTGAAGAAAAATTAAGAGATTATCGCATAATAGCTAAAGTTGTAGGATTTTCTTCAGGACCTGTTATTACCAGATTTGAAATTAATTTAGCACCTGGAATAAAAGCAATACGTATCTCTAATCTATCTAGAGATCTAGCACGCTCTTTATCAGTAACAACAGTTCGTATTGTCGATATAATACCTGGCACGCCTTATATAGGATTAGAACTACCTAACAAAAAACGTCACACCGTTTTTTTAAGAGAAGTACTTGATTATGATATTTTTCGCTATCACTCATCACCATTAACTATTGTTTTAGGAAAAGATATAGAAGGTAAACCAGTAATTGCAGATCTTAAAAAAATGCCACATTTATTAATTGCAGGAACAACAGGATCAGGAAAATCAGTTTGGTTAAATGCTATGATTATAAGTATTTTATATAAAGCAAATCCTAAAGATGTACGTTTCATCATGATTGATCCTAAAATATTAGAACTTTCTACTTATGAAGGCATTCCACATTTATTGACTAAAGTTATCACAAATATGAAAAGTGCTTATAATGTACTACGTTGGTGTATAAATGAAATGGAACGTCGTTATAAAATTATGTCAGAATTAGGAGTGAAAAATCTATCGAGCTATAATAAAAAAATTCAAAAAAACGATAATATTTCAGAAAAAATATTAAACTTATCTATATCAAAAAATAATATAATTAATCATGATAGTATAAAAGATAAAAAAAATAAAAAAGAACCTTATATTGTTATCATAATAGATGAATTTGCTGATTTAATAATGACATCTGGAAAGCAAGTAGAAAATTTAATTACTCGTTTAACACAAAAAGCTAGAGCAGCAGGTATTCATATAATATTAGCAACACAAAGACCATCTGTTGATGTTATTACAGGCTTAATTAAAGCTAATATACCTACCAGAATTGCTTTTTCTGTATCAAGTAAAATAGATTCTCGTACAATTTTAGATCAAAATGGTGCTGAATCTTTATTAGGAATGGGGGACATGCTTTATTTACCTTCTAACTCATCTATTCCAATTCGTGTACATGGTGCTTTTGTGCAAGATCAAGAGGTACAAAATGTAGTTCAAGATTGGAAAAAAAGAGGAAAAACTAATTATATTGATCATATAATTAAAAATAATCATAGTAATTAAGAAATATTTAACAAAAAAGATTTTTTTTATTTTTAATATTTTTTCAAAAATTTCTATAAAACAGAAAATATTTAATATTAATTTTGTATTAATTTTAATAAAAAATTAAAATTAATGTAAAAAATAAAAATTTAAGATGTAAATTAAAATATTTATTCATATGGTAATTATCGTGAAATCTTATTCAAAACAATTAATAATTAATAACTATAATAAATCTAAAAAAATCGAAATTTTAATTAAAAATATTAGAATATTAATAACATTAATCATCAATTTTTATATTATCCAAGTAAATGCAAGTGCTTCTGAAGAATTACAAATTCGTTTAAATAAAATTAATAGTTTTCATACTAATTTTATACAAAATGTTATTGGTCTTGATGGAAATATCATTCAAGAAGGTAAAGGAGAGTTATGGATAAAACGTCCTAATTTATTTCATTGGCATTTCATATCACCAGATGAACATTTTATAATTTCTGACGGTAACAATCTCTGGTTTTATAATCCACTAATTAAACAAGTAAACATTTTTTCATTAAAAGAAACTATGATTAATACTCCATTTATTTTAATAACTAGTAAAAATTCTATAGATTGGAAATTTTATCATGTTATTCAAAATGGTAATCAATTTACACTAAAAAGAAAAAAAAATAATCAATTTTTTTTTTCTATTACCATTAAATTTAATGGTATTATTCAAAATTTTAATACAGTAGAAGAAAATGGACAAAAAATTTTTTATTATTTTAAAATGAAAGCATTAAATAATATCAATAAAAAAACATTTGAATTTATACCTCCAAAAGATGTAACTATTGATGATCAAAGATAAAAAAAATATAAATCTTTTTTAAATTTTTAAATAAAAAATCATTATTTACTTAATTTATTTAAAGTAAAAATTTACTTATCTTAAAAATTATTATATTTTATATTTAATATTTTACAATAATAATATATAGGAGAAATAAAATGTCTTTAGTTAATACATCAATTAAACCATTTTCAAATACTGCATTCCAAGATGGAAAATTTATTAATATATCTGAAAAAGATATCAAGGGGAAATGGAATATTTTTTTCTTTTATCCTGCTGATTTTACTTTTGTTTGTCCCACAGAATTAGGTGACTTAGCTGATCATTATGAAGAATTTCAAAAAATAGGTGTAGAAATTTATGCTATTTCAACAGATACTCATTTTAGTCACAAAGAATGGCACAATAATTCAGCAACAATTAGAAAAATTAAATATGCAATGATTGGTGATTCTAATTGGCAATTAACTCGTAATTTTGATGTTATGCGAAAATATTACGAAAATGGTGAAGAAAAAGAATTAGGATTAGCTGAACGTGGTACTTTTATTATTGATCCAAAAGGTATTATTCAAGCAATCGAAATTACACCTGAAGTTATTGGACGTAATGCATTAAATTTATTACATAAAATTCAAGCTATACAATATATATATAAACATCCAGGAGAAGTTTGTCCAGCAAAATGGAAAATAGGTGAACCGACATTATCCCCATCATTAGATTTAGTCGGAAAAATATAAATTTTTATAATGTATGCTTTATATGGGTAAAATAATACGTACCCATATAAAAAATATATTAACTTTTTATAAAAATTTTGATTATATAGTATAAAAGATTTAAGTAAAATTGCAGTAATTTTTATTAAAAAATTAAAAATACTATACGCTACTTACCTATTAGTTAAAATATAATATATAAATTTCATGATAACATTAATTAGTAGGAATCTTTTTTATGTACATAATAAGTAATTCGCTTATTAGCGATAGCTATAATTTTTTTAAAAATCAATTAAATAGTATTTTTTTATTATCGTTGATTTCAGCAACTATTAGTTTAATACTATATTATTTTTTTGTACCTCTACAAGAAATAGAAGTAATTATGAAAGATTTTATAAACCAAAATCATTCTATTTCACTTTACAATTGGATAAATCAATTATCTGAAAAAGAAATAAGTATTATAATGCGAGTTTCATTACTGTCATTTGCAGTAATTTTTATCGGATTAATATTATTATTTTCTTCAGTTCTTACTTATTTATCAGAAATAACTCAAGGTAATCATATTCATGCACTTCAAGCGTTTATACTTTCATTAAAAACATTGCCAAAAATGATCATGCTTTTATTAATTTGCAGTATTATAATTTATTTTGGTTTAATTATTTTTATTTTACCAGGCATTATTTTGGCTATTGGCCTTTCTTTATCTCCGATTATCTTAATAACTGTTAAAAATATAATGCCACTTTTGGCTATTACTAAAAGTTTTGAAATAGCATTTCGTCATTGGTGGCTAATTTTATCTATCTTATTATTTTGGGCAGTCTTACAAATATTTATTACTATTTTTATTGGAAAATTAAATATTTTTCCAAATATAATAAACAATTTAATATCTTTTACATCAAATAATTTGCTAACTTCTTTTGTGTTAATTTATTTTTTTCGTTTATATATGTTAGCTAAAAAATAACAAAATAAAAATGCATTTTATTTGTTTAAGAAAATTTATTTTTTATTGTTACTTATAAAAGTAAATATATAAGTTATTTATTTATATATACTAAAAATATATGCTAAAATTTATATATAAATAATATTTTTATTTTTATAAAATAAACTTTATTAACTATATGAATTATTAATAAAAATATTTTTTAAATTATTAATATAAATTTAATATTCTATAATAAAATATAATTATATTTTTTGTAAAAAAAATCATATTATGCTTTTTATAAAAAATCTTATATTTTGAAATTAAAAGTATAATTTATTTTAAATAAAAATCTAACATATCTGATATTAGATACCTTTCTAATATAAGTTCTAAATAATATTATAAAATAATAAAAATATTATCATATTTAAAATATTGACAAAAAAAACTTTCAATTTTATATTTTTTTACTATATGCAAAATCCTGTAATTTATAGTAATACTATAAATGTTAAATAGGAAAATATTTATTCATGATAACTCTTTACATATTACTGAATTGGATTTTTATTTTTTTATACTGGCTTATTATTGCTGGAATTAGTATCCGTATTTTATTAAAAAATCGTCCGTCAACTTCTTCATTAAACTGGATATTAATTATTTATATAATTCCATTAATAGGAATAATATTTTATTTAATTTTTGGAGAATTACGTCTTGAAAAAAAAAGAATCATAAAAATAAAAAGCATGTGGAATTCATTTGAAAGTTTAATATCAAAAATTAATCATTCAAAATATATTTTCTGTAAACATAAAAGCCAAATAGCCGCACCTTTATTTTCATTATGTAAAAAACAACAAGGAATTTCAGGAGTTAAAGGAAATAATCTTCAACTTTTAACAAATTATCAAAATTCTATAAATACAATAATAAAAGACATTAACTTAGCATCTTATAATATAGAAATGGTATTTTATATTTGGCAATCCGGAGGATTAGTTGATAAAGTTACAGAAGCGTTAATTAATGCAGTAAAACGTGGTGTAAGCTGTAGAATTATGGTTGACTCCGCTGGTAGTTGGGCATTTTTTCACAGTAAAGAAGCAAAAAAAATGAAAAAAGCAGGGATAGAATTAATAGAATCATTAAAAATAAATTTATTCCGGTTTTTTTTTCGTCGCATAGATCTGCGTCAACATAGAAAAATTATTATTATTGATAATAATATTTCTTATGTTGGTAGCATGAATATGGTTGATCCACAGTATTTTAAACAAAATTTAGATTTAGGAAAATGGATAGATATTATCGTTCGCATGGAAGGACCTGTTTCAAATATATTAAGTATTATATATGCATTTGATTGGGAAATGGAAACAGGCCAACATATTCCATTATTTTTTTCTAATAAAAAAGTAAAAAAAATAAAAAAAACAAAAGTTCATAAAATTCAAGTAATCGCTTCAGGTCCTGGTTTCCCAAAAGAAATAATACAACAATCATTAATACTTGCTATTTTTTCTGCTAGAAAACAATTAATTCTTACAACTCCTTATTTTGTACCAACTGATAATTTAATACATGCCATTTGCAATACAGCAATGAGAGGTGTCGAAGTATTAATCATAATTCCTAATCAAAATAATTCTTTTTTAGTAAGCTGGGCAAGTCGCGTTTTTTATTCTGAATTATTAGAAGCAGGAGTAAAAATTTATCAATTTAATGATGGACTTTTACATACAAAAAGTATATCTGTGGATGGTCAATTGAGTTTAATTGGTTCAGTAAATTTAGATATGAGAAGTCTTTGGTTAAATTTTGAAATTACTGTTGTTATTGATGATAAAAAATTTAGTAATCATTTAATGTTAATTCAAAAAGATTATATAGCTCGTTCTATAGCGTTAATATATAAAAACTGGAAAAAACGTCCATTATGGAATCGTATTATGGAACGTATTTGCTATTTTTTAGTCCATTATTATAGTTACATGAATCATATGAACCATAAAATTATTTATATTTAAATAATATCATTTTTTAAATAAAAATAATAAACTTTAAAAATTAATTTTAATATTATTAATTTTATCTGCTTATTATTTTTGCAATAAGATTATTATATTAAATTACAATAATATAGAAAATACAGATTTTAATCCTGTGATAATAAACTCAATACCTAATGATATTAATAATAATCCAATAATACGAGAAATAACATTAATTGTAGTTTGATTGAAATATTTGATTACTACACTTCCAGATCGAAAAAGTAGCCAACAAAAAAAAGAAAAAAAAATACTAGTCAAAATTAATCCAAATAAATGTTTCAATTCTTCTAAGCGAGAAGACCAAACGATACATGAACTAATTGCTCCTGGTCCTGCCATTAATGGCAGCGCCAAAGGTACAACGCCTATATTATTTTTAACAACAGTTTCTAATTTTTCTTTTTTATCTTGTATATTTCCTATCATAGACATAGCAATACTAACAATTACTATTCCACCAGCAATTCGAAAAGAATCAATAGAAATACCCAATAATTGTAAAAAAGTTTTACCAATTAATAAAGAAATACATAAAATAATAAATACTGAAAAATTTGCTGTAAAATTAATATGATTTCTTTCAGAAGAAGAATAATTATTAGTCATAGTAATAAATATAGGTAACATTCCTATTGGATTAACTATAACAAAAAGAGCTAAAAAAAATTTTATATAATTATTAAAATCAAAGAGAAAACTCAGCACATTTAACTTCCTTAATTACTGATTAATATTTTTTAAAAAATTAATTATATAATAATATTTATTATATTAAAAAAATTATCATAATAAATTTTAAATATAATTTACTTAATAATATTTATTGTATTATTATAAATTATTAATTATATGCGAATATTCCTAAAAAAATATATTTATAAAATAAACTATTTAATTAATAATTATTAAATTATCAATTATTTTTATATATAAATTTAAATAAAATTTATTAAAATTAATTTATTTATATTTAATTATAATGAATAAGAAAATTTTATATCTTATAATTATTAAAAAATACTTTTAATATATTAAAATTAATTTATTAAAAATTAAAAAACATTTTTTATTTTTTAATTATTTTTTAAAAATATAAATTATTTTATTGATTATTAAAGAATATTTTAGCATAGAATAAATCATAAAAAATATATTTTATAAAAAATATTTGAAATATATTATGAATTACTTAATAATAAAAAAACATATTAATTAAAATCATATTTATAAAAACAACAAATTATACTATTTTAATATATAAATCTTTTTATAAAATTAATTTTATAAAATAAGTAATTTAAAAATTAATTATATTTAATCTTACATAATAAAAAAATATACTAATTAATATTTATATGATAAATTAAATTAAATAAATATATAAAAATATTATTTTTAAAAATATAATATAAATAAAATTTTATAAAATATTGATACATAAAAAATATTTTAAATATAAATTTATATTGCTTTATAAAAATAAATTTCAACTCATTTTGTAATTTCACTATTGCGGAAAATAGAATAGCACTCTATTATTAGAGAGGATTATAAAACATTCATTTCAATTTGAGATTAAGAAAATGAGCGATTCATTTAAATATTTTAAATCATTAAATAATATTCGTACTTTGCGTGCAATAGCAAGAGAAATTCCTTTAGAATCATTGCAAGAAATACAAGATAAATTTAATACAGTTGTAGAAGAAAGGCGTGAAGATGAAAATCAAGAAAAAGCAAAATTAGAAGCCCATAGCCAAAAAATTGCGAAATATATTAAATTACTCGAAGGAGAAGGACTTAGCTTAGATGATTTAGTAACTGCAAAAACTTCATCTTCTTCTAAAATAACTGATCGTACTAAACGTGCTTTACGACCACCTAAATATCAATATAAAAATAAAAATGGAGAAATAAAAACATGGACAGGACAAGGTCGAACTCCAACTATTATTAAACAAGAAATAGAAAAAAAAGGAAAAAAAATAGATGATTTTTTAATCTAAATATTTTTTAATTAAAAATACTCTTTAAATAAAGGGTATTTTTAATCAAAAATATTAATATATTTTTTAATAAAAATTACTAATAAATATACTAAAAATAGATATATTATTTTTTAGCACATTAACAATGATATTTAAAAATTTTTAACAAATATATAAAAACAACATAAAATTAAGGATAAAATATAAAAAATTATTTATAATAATTATAATTATTATAAATAATTTTAAATTATAATATCTTTTTACTTTAGAATTTTTTAACATTTATGATTATTTATTTTTTTAAAACATATTTTTTATCCATCTAGAAAATTCATGACCCAATGATTCATGTTGCATGCTATGTTCTACAAATGCTTTCATATAACCTAATTTATTACCACAATCATAGCATTTACCCTGTAAATGATAAGCCTCAACTGGCTCATGTTTTATTAACATTTCAATCGCATCTGTTAATTGAATTTCATCTCCACAAGCATTTTTAGTTATTTCTAATAAATTCCAAATTTTTTCTGAAAAAACATAACGACCAACTATAGATAAATTTGAAGGTGCCTTATCAATTGAGGGTTTTTCAATAACACCTTTAATAATTTTACTTTCACCTGGTTTTAACTTATAATTATTACAATCAACAATACCATAATTTGAGATACATTCTTTTAATACAACAGATTCAACAAGAACTTGACTAAATGATGTTTCATAATAACGCATTAACATCATACTTAGATTACATTTTTTTAACTTAGATAAATATTGACTAATAATAACATCAGGTAATACTACAGCAAAAGGTTCTTCTCCTACTAATGGTTTTGCACATAAAATAGCATGCCCCAATCCTTTTGCAATACCTTGTCTGGTTTGCATAATTGTTACATTACTTGGACATATAGATTGAACATCATTTAATAATTGTCTTTTAACTCTTTTTTCTAAAATAGCTTCTAATTCAAAACTTGTATCAAAATGATTTTCTATAGAATTTTTTGAAGAATGAGTGACCAATATAATCTTATTTATACCTGCAAATATACATTCATTAACTACATATTGAATCAAAGGTTTATCGGCTAAAGGTAACATCTCTTTAGGAATGGCTTTAGTTGCTGGTAACATACGAGTACCTAATCCAGCAACAGGTATAACTACTTTATTAACTCTTTTTTTCTGTTCTTTAAATTTCATTTTTATTCCAAATTTTATATAGTTAACATACTTAAGGTAGATAAAAAATAAATTTATATTTTTTAAAAAAATATCAATAAATATAAAATAAAAATAAAAAATAAATAAAAAAAAGATTTTTATAAAAAATAATAACTTATTATGTTTTTTTATTTTTTAAATATATTATTAAAAAATAAAATTTTTTTTAAAGGAATATTATTATTAAATAAAAAATAAATAAAAATTATATTTAATAAATATTTTAAATATTTATGTAATTAACAGTTCTAAAAAAATATGTTTTTACATAACATTTTTATTTGAAAAAATTATAAGAAATAAAATAAAAATAAATTTGTTTTTTTAAAAAAATATTAATATATTAATATTTAAATTATTAAAATAAATTATTAAAAAAATTTATTAAAAAATAAATTAGATTGTTAGTAATAATTCTGAATTTGAGAATATAATAAAAAATATCACAATAATATTTATATCTATTATATTTCTTATTAAATAATTTTTTAAGAATTATCTATCTTATCTAATATAGATTATTATTAAAATTTAAACTTTAAAAATACTTTTATAAATAAAATTATCAGTATAAAAAAAATAATTTATAAAAATAATTCATTATTTTAACAAAATTATTTTACATTAAAAATACTTAAATATATTTTTTTAAAAAATTTTTTATTATTGATTACAATATAATTTTTTTAAAACTTAATCTTTTTTATTATACTAATAAATACAATATGATTAAATATAATAAAAAATAAATAGTAATTTTAAATAATATTTTATAATTATAATAAAAAAATAATAAAAAAAACCAAAATTTTTTTTTGTTTTTTTTAAAATGGGTAAATTTTTTAAAAAAATTATAAAATACATTAAAATTAATAATAAAAATTTAATTTGATATTAAAAAATTTATAGTTTTTTATACAAAAAAATATCATGTAATATAATAAAAAATATTTTTATACTTGAAGAAAAATTGATTTAGCAAAATCTATTATATAATAAAATTACTGTATATTATACTAATTTTTTATAAGTTTTTTTGAAAAAAATAAATGATTAATTTTTATAAAATTTTATATAAATATTCTAAAAAAAATAAATATTAATTTAACGTAAAATTAATTATATAATAATAAAATATTTTCGATACTAAAAAATATTAATCTTATCAATAATTCTATTATTATATTACATTGATAAAATCAATCTGATACAATATCTTACTATAAATTTTTAAATATCAAAAATATAAAATCATGATAAAATTTATTTCATTTAATATTAATAGTCTTAGAGCGCATATCCATCAACTGGAAGCTATTATTCAAAAACATCAACCAGATGTCATTGGTTTACAAGAAACTAAAGTAGAAGATAATGCATTTCCTTTAAAACAAATTAATAAATTAGGTTATTATGTTTTTTATTATGGACAAAAAGCACATTATGGAGTGGCTTTATTTTTTAAAAAAAAACCAATAAACATTCGAAAAGGTTTTCCAAATGAAGATATTCATGCTCAACGCCGTATTATTATGGCAGATATAAAAATAAAAAATAAAACAATTACCGTAATAAATGGTTACTTCCCACAAGGTGAATGTCGTAATCATCCAATAAAATTTTTTGCAAAAAAAAAATTTTATCAAGATTTATATATTTATTTAAAAAAATATGTCATATCAAAATCTTATATCATCCTTATGGGAGACATGAATATCAGTCCAACGGATAATGATATTGGTATTGGTGAAATAAATAAAAAACGTTGGTTAAGCAAAGGAAAATGCTCTTTTTTACCAGAAGAACGTAAATGGATAGAAAAATTAAAATCTTTAGGATTAATCGATACTTATCGTAAAAAAAATCCAAATACTATAAATCAATTTTCTTGGTTTGATTATCGTTCAAAAGGTTTTATAAAAAATTGCGGTTTACGAATTGACTTAATTTTAGCATCAAACTTATTATTTAATTATTGTATTGATACAGGCATTGACTATGAAATTAAAAATATGAAAAAACCTTCTGATCATGCTCCTATTTGGGCAAATTTTCAATTTTAATAAACATAATAAGACTTTAAATATTATTTTTTGATATCATAATTATATTAAAACATTAGTGATCTTAAATTATTTATATTATATTAGTATTTTTTATTATATAATTTTATAACTAAATAAAATAATGGAATTTCATAGTAATGAATTTTATTTTCACATTTTTAAAAATTATTTGGAAATTTTTAAATTTTATTAGACAATTTATCAACAGCATTATTTGTCTCATATTTATTTTTATTTTAGTAAATAGTTTTTTTGTATATAAAAATGAAAATATATACAAAAATAAATATGGTGGTGCTTTACTTATAAATTTAAAAGGAGTTATAGTAGATCAAATTTCCATTCCGAATCCTATTGATAAAATTACTAAAAAATTATTAGGTACATCAAGTACAAAAAATTACGAAAATTCATTATTTAATATTGTAAACAGCATTCGTCGTGCAATTTATGATAATAATATTACAGGAATTGTTTTGCAATTAGACGACCTGATTAATGCAGATCAACCCTCTTTACAATATATAGGAAAAGCATTAAATGAATTTAAAATATCTGGAAAACCAATTTATTCCATTGGAAATACTTATAATCAATTACAATATTATTTAGCAAGCTTTGCTAATAATATATATATGTCACAACAAGGTAATGTTGAAATTTTTGGATTTTCAACAAATAAACTTTATTATAAATCATTCCTTGATAAATTAAAAATTAATACACATATTTTTCGTGTTGGAAGTTATAAATCAGCAGTAGAACCATTTCTCCGTGATAATATGTCTTCTAAAACACGTGAAGCGGATGCAGTATGGGTTGATGCAATATGGAGGAATTACTTATCAACAATTGCTAAAAACAGACAAACAAATCCAAAAAATATTTTTTCTAATACAGAAAATTTTATAAAAGAAATAAAAAGTTTTAATGGTAATACCGCAAAACATGCTATTAAAAAAAATCTAATAGATTATATTTTTAGTGATGCAGTAATAGAAGAAGAATTAACAAAAATATTTGGTTGGAATAATGAAAAACAACATTACAATTATATTAGTATATATGATTATACTAATATAAAACCATTAATAAATAAAACAAAAAATAATCTAATAAATCATAATAAAAAATTGAGTAATATAGCTGTAATTATTGCTAATGGAGCAATTATTAATGGAAAAGAAGAACCTGGTATAATTAGTAGTGAAAATATAGTAAAAAAAATACGAAAAGCGAGATTTAATAAAAATATAAAATCAATTATTTTGCGTATTAATAGTCCTGGTGGCAGTGTTACTGCTGCAGAAACTATTCGTAATGAATTATTAGCCGCACATAATACAAATAATAAAGCCATTATTGTTTCTATGGGTGGAATGGCAGCATCAGGTGGTTATTGGATTTCTACACCAGCTAATTATATTATTGCCAGCCCAACAACTTTAACAGGATCAATTGGTGTTTTTGGATTAATCCACACACTTGAAAAAACTTTAAATAACATTGGAGTTTATACTGATGGAATATCTAACACATCATTAGCAGATGTTTCTATTACCAAAGGTATTAATAAAGATTTTTTTAATATGATGCAATTAACAATTAAAAATAGTTATCACACTTTTATAAAATATGTAGCTGATTCGCGCAATAAAACACAAGAAGAAATAGAAAAAATTGCTCAAGGTCGTATATGGATAGGTTCAGATGCTTTTAAAAAAGGTTTAATTGATAAACTTGGTGATTTTGATGATGCAATTGAAAAAGCAGCCGAATTAGGTTCTATAAAAGTTCCTATACTTGATTGGATGCAACCTGAATATTCTTTTATTGATGAAATTTTAATAAACTTTTCTTTAACTACTCAAATAATGATACAAAAAATATTGCAATCATTAATATCCAACAAAATTACTGATAATGTTAATCAACATATTCAAACATATAAATATATGAAAGATCCAAAAAATCATTATGCATTTTGTACAAATTGCCCTGTTTATACAAAATATTAAATTAATACCTATATATTTGCTCTACCTAAAATAATATATAAAATTTATTTTTTTATGTAATAAAAATATTTTTTAAACTATTTAATTTAAAATTTACATAAAATTATTAATTTATAAAAAATTAATTCCGTAATTTATTAATTACATCATTAATAAGAAAAATTGCATAATCAATTTCTTCTTTAGTAGTAAAACGTCCAAAAGAAAAACGAATTGCATTATATGCTAAATTGTCATTTATTCCTAATGCTTGTAATACATATGACGGTTCAAGACTACCTGATGTACATGCCGAACCTGAGGAAACAGCTAAATCTTCAAGTTCCATGATTAAAGATTTTCCATGAATATTATCAAAACTGACATTTAAAATATGAGGAGATCCATTTTTAAAATCACCATTTAAATATATTTCTTTAATGTTTTTAATGCCATTCCATAAATGTTTTCTTAATTTATTGATTTTTTTATTTTCTATTACCATTTCTTCTTGAGCAATCTTATAAGCTTCCCCCATCCCAACTATTTGATGCACCGGTAATGTCCCTGACCTTATGCCTTGTTCATGACCTCCACCATGTTGTTGCGCTGAAATTTTAAAATTTAATTTACGACGAAAATATAGTGCACCAATTCCCATTGGTCCGTATAATTTATGCGCTGAAAAAGACATCAAATCTACTTTTAGTACACTTAAATCAATAGGTAACTTACCTATTGATTGAGCTGCATCAACATGAAAAATAATATTTCTATCAGCACAAAGATTACCAATAGAAGCAATATCTTGAATAATACCAATTTCATTATTTACATGCATTACAGAAATTAAAATGGTTTGATTAGTTATAGCGCTTTCTAATTTATTTAAATCAACTAAACCATTAATATTTGGTAAAAGATAAGTTACTAAAACACCTTCACGTTCAAGTTGTTTACAAGTATCTAAAATAGCTTTATGTTCTGTTTTTACTGTAATTATATGTTTATTTTTTTTGTCACAAAAAGTCATAATACCTTTTAAAGCTAAATTATTTGATTCTGTTGCACCTGATGTAAAAATAATTTCACGTGGATCTGCATTTACTAAATCAGCAATTTGATTACGAGCAATATCTACTGCTTCTTCAGCTCTCCAACCAAAAATATGCGAACGTGAAGATGGATTTCCAAAATTACCATCTATTGTAATACATTCCATCATTTTTTTAGCAACACGTGAATCAACAGGTGTTGTTGCTGCATAATCTAAATAAATTGGTAATTTCATAAATTTACTATTTTTTTATTTAAAAATATTTTAATTTTTTTAAATTTTATGTATCTACATTCATACTATTTTTTAAAAAAAAGCAATTAAAATTAATAATGATAAATTATTTTATTTCAATACTAAATAGATAGCATTTTTTTTAAATCAATAGTATATTCTTATTTATATTTTAAAATAATATAAAACAGCAATATATTGCACTTTTACAATATGTTTGATCATAATTTTTATGCAATAAATTATATAATTTTTATGATTTTTTTTAAAAACATAATTTTAAAAAATTAATATATATCAATAATAAAGAAAAAACTAAAAATTATTAATTGCAAAATATTCATATTTATATAAAAAATATTTTATAATCATATAAAAATATCAAAATTATTTATCTAAAAATAAATACTGATTTAAAAAATTATTATTAATCTATACATATAAGAATTTTATATAAAAATTTGTTAAAAATATTCTAATGGAAATAAGTTATGCATCCCATGCTAAATATTGCTATCAAAGCTGCTCGACAAGCAGGTAATTTCATTAGCAAAAACTATGAAAAAATATTTCCTATGGAAATAAAAGCAAATAAAAAAAATGATTTTATATCGTATGTTCATAAAAATGCAGAAAAAATTATTATTGAAATAATTCATAAATTTTATCCTACTCATATCATTCTTACCGCAGAAAATCAAAAAAAAAATATAAAAAAAACATCTATTCATTGGTTAATTAATCCATTAAATGGGATTATTAATTTTAGTAAAAGCTTACCACATTTTTCTATTTCTATTGCTGTTTTTATTAAAGTTCGTACAGAAATATCTGTAATTTATAACCCTATGCTTAATGAATTATTTACGGCTGTACGTGGGCAAGGAGCGAAATTAAATGGTTATCGTATTCGCATGAAAAATTCTAATGATTTAAAAGGAGCAATTATTGCAAGTGAATTTCCATTCCAAGAAAAGAAAAATTTAGAATCTTATATTAATATTATGTATAAATTATTCCAAAAATATGTTCATTTTCGCCATACAGGCTCAATCGCTTTAGATTTAGCTTATGTGGCAACTGATCGTATAGATGTATTCTTAAAAATTGGTTTACAAAGTTTTGATTTTATGGCTGGTGAATTAATAATTCATGAAGCAGGTGGAATTATAACAAATTTTGTTGGTGGATATAATTATTTAAAATCAGGTAATATTTTAGCTGGTAGTCCTCGCATAATAAAAAAGATTTTACTAGAAATAAAAACGGAATTAAAGGATTTATTAAGAAATCAATAATTATAAGATAAAAAATATTAATATAAAAAATAATTTTTTTTGATAAAAAATAAATATATGTATTCAAGTGCTTTAATGCAATCTTAAATTAAATATAATATTTTTTTATTTAATTATATTATTTATTTTTATATGATTTTTTTTAAAAAAACATTCCTTTTTATTTAAAAAAATAAGATGGATATAAAAAATACTATTTCTTAAAAATAGTTTTTAAATAAATATTTTTTTAAAAAAATAATAAAAAATCTTTTTTAAATATATACGGGGAAATTTTTACAAATTTTTAATACTTGTTTTTTTATATTATCAATTAAAAATTTATTATCAATATTATCTAATATATCACATATCCAAACGGCTAATTTAGCTGATTCTTTTTCTTTTAATCCGCGACGAGTAATGGCCGGTGTGCCAATTCGAATCCCTGAAGTAATATATGAGTTATTAAGATCATTTGGTACAGTATTTTTATTTACTATAATATTTGCAGAAGATAATTTTTTAGTTACTATTTTACCAGTAAGTTGTTTATTTGATAAATCTAATAAAAATAAATGATTTTCAGTACCACCAGAAACAATATTATAACCACGATCAATAAAAATTTTTGCCATTATCTTAGAATTTTTAATAATTTGTTTTTGATAAGTTTTAAATTTAGGTTCCATGGCTTCTTTAAATGCAATAGCTTTTCCTGCTATAATATGCATTAATGGTCCTCCTTGAGTACCAGGGAATACAGCAGAATTGATTTTCTTATAAAATTCTTCATTATTACCTTTAGATAAAATCAAACCACCACGAGGTCCAGCTAATGTTTTATGAGTAGTGCTTGTAACAACATGTGCATACGAAATTGGATTAGGATAAAGACCTGCAGCCACTAAACCAGCAACATGTGCCATATCAACTAATAAATACGCTCCTATAAAATCTGCAATTTGACGCATTTTTTTCCAATCTACTATACCTGAATAAGCAGAAAAACCACCAATAATCATCTTAGGTTGATATTTACATGCTTTTTTTTCAAGGTTTTTATAATCAATTTGACCACTTTCATTAAGACCATAAGAAATAATATTATATATTTTCCCAGAAAAATTCACTGATGAACCATGCGTTAAATGTCCACCATGCAGTAAGTTCATTCCTAATATTGTATCTCCTGGTTTTAATAAAGCCATATAAACAGCAATATTAGCTTGTGAACCTGAATGTGGTTGAACATTAACAAAATCAGCATCAAATAGTTTTTTTGCACGATTTATAGCAATTTCTTCAACAATATCAACATATTCGCAACCAGAATAATAACGCTTACCTGGGTACCCCTCTGCATATTTATTAGTAAGTTGAGAACCTTGAGCTTGCATAATTATAGGACTAACATAGTTTTCTGAAGCAATCAGTTCAATATGATCTTCTTGACGCTGAATTTCATTTTTCATCGCAAACCATAACTCTTTGTCATAATCTGCAATATATGTGCTATATTTTAACATAAATATTTCCTTTTATATTTAAATATATATGTTTTATAGTCTAAAAAATTTTATATTACTATTAAATAGTATTATATATTAAATTATTAAAAATATTTTTTATAAAAAAATATTTTTTTAATAAACAAATATTTTAAAAATAATATCATTTTTATCTTACAATATTTATTTGTTACCAATTTTTTCTACCAAAACCAGAAGTAATGGGATAACGTCTATCATTATTAAATTTTTTTATTGTAATACGCGGACCTATTGGTGCTTGACGTCTTTTAAATTCATT
Source organism: Arsenophonus sp. (assembly GCA_031446105.1). Taxonomy (GTDB): domain Bacteria; phylum Pseudomonadota; class Gammaproteobacteria; order Enterobacterales; family Enterobacteriaceae; genus Arsenophonus. The sequence continues at coordinate 215,536 of CP132907.1, read as the reverse complement.
AATATCTACTAATTTAATAATTTTTCGCACTGTTATTTCATCAAATCCATTCATAACTAATTCATTAACGGATTTATCTTTTTCAACATATCCTTCAAGTATAAGATCTAATATTTCATATGGAGGTAAACTATCTTGATCACACTGTTTTATCATTAATTCAGCAGAAGGACTGCGTTTAATTACACCTTCTGGAATCGCTAATGAAATAGTGTTACGATATTTTGCTAGTTTAAATACTAATGTTTTTGATACATCATTAAGAACAGCAAATCCTCCAGACATATCACCATATATTGTGGTATAACCTACAGAAAATTCACTTTTATTTGTTGTCGTTAAAACTAAAGATCTATTTTTATTTGATATAGACATTAAAATAATAGCTCGACAACGTGCTTGTAGATTTTCTTCTGTTTTATCTAAATCAACATTTTTAAATAATGGTAATAAAGCACACATAAAAGCATTATACATAGGTTCAATAGAAATAATAGAAAATTTTACATTTAATAAATCTGCTTGTTCTTTAGCATAAAAAATACTAAGTTGACTAGTATATTTAAAAGGCATCATAACTGCTTGAATTTTATCTTTTCCTAAAGCATCTACTGCAATAGTTAAAGTTAAAGCAGAATCAATTCCACCAGATAATCCCAAAATAACACTAGGAAAGCCATTTTTATTAATATAATCACGAGTAGACATTACTAAAGCTTCATAAATTTCTGCAATAGAAGATAATTTTTTTTTAAATTTATCTACCTGTAAAGGTTTGGAATTATTAAATGTACATTGTATTATTTCTTCAGAAAATAATTTTAAATAATGAGTTACTTTACCTTTATTATTAAATATTTTAGATCCACCATCAAATATAAGATCATCTTGACCTCCAACTTGATTCAAATAAATAATAGGTAAATTAATTCTTTTAGAGTGATATTTTAATAATGCTGAACGAATATGAGGTTTTTTACGATCATAAGGAGAAGCATTTATAATAATTAATATATCAGCATTGCTTTCTTTAATAGCATTAACTGGTTCATTAAACCAAACATCTTCACAAATTAAAAATCCTAAATTATAATTTTTAAAAGACAATACACATGTTTTATTACCTGCATTAAAATAACGTTTTTCGTCAAAAACACTATAATTAGGCAATTTCTGTTTAAAATAATGGGCTATTTTTTTTCCTTTCCATAAAAATGACAATGCGTTATAACATTTTTTATTTTTTTTAAGTGGATGACCAACAACAATTGCTATATCTTGACTGGCTTTTTTTAGTCGATAAAGCTGCTCAACACAGCGTCGATGAAAATCTTGACGAAACAATAAATCTTTTGGGGGGTATCCAGTTAAAGCTAATTCAGAAAATAAAATAAGATGAGCACCATTTTTATGTTGAATTCTAGTTTCGTTTAACATACGTTCACAATTACCTTCAATATCACCTACTACCCAATTTAATTGAGCTAATGCAATATTTAGAATTCGACTCATAAAATTTATTCTCCAAAGATAAATATAATTATTTTTTATAATTTTATTGATTTTTTAAAAAAAATTAAAATATTTTTCATACTAAATGATTAATATTATATAAACAGTGTATTTTTTATTATTATAATTTTTTATATAAAATTAAACAAAAATTTATATAAAAATATATAAGAATTATTTAATACAAAACAAAAATTATAGAGATACAACTTTTTTAAATAAAAAAATATATAAAATATTAATTAATAGTTCATAATTAAACTAATAATTTTTTTAATTAAATTTAAATTTTAAAATAATTAAAATAAATATTTTTAAAAAATTATCTAATAAACTTATATAAAAAATCTTAAAAAATTATTTATTAATGATTCATTAATATAAAATATTTTATAAATTATTTTATAAAAATCTTTTATTTTATAAAGAACAAAAATATCTTTTAATTTTTATTTTAATAAAACATTTTGATTAAAAAATAATTTTCAAAAATTATATATTTATTTATATAACAAAAAAAATTAAATATTTAATTAATTACATTATAAAATGTAAAAAAATATTTTTTTTATTTTATAAACTAAATTTTATGTGGAAAAAATAGTTTTTTATAAAAAAATTTAATTAAAAAAATGATTTATAGGAAATTAAAAAATACTTACCCGCAAGATTATTAAGAAATTATATAAAATATTAAAATATATTAATATTGAATTATTATAATATCACGGTAATAAAAAAATACTAAATATTCGAATTTATATATTTTTATTTTAAATAATATTATTAATTTTATTTTTTAAAATATATATATAATATTTTAATGCTTTCATTTTAAAAAAATAATATTTTTTATATAAAATAAATATTAATGAAAAAATATCAAAATGCAATATGCTCTTAAAATAATATTTATTAAATAAAATAAAAAAATATAAAAATAACAAAATATTTTTATTTTTATAAAAAATATTTTCCTATATTTTTGTAATACTTATATATTTTTATTATTAAAATATTTATAGAAAAAATAAAAAAATATTTATAAATTAAAAAAATTATTTTTTGTATAAAAATTATTTTATTTGTTTTTTTTTATTCGAATTCTTTTAAAAAAATAACTTAATATACTCGAACATTCATTAGATAAAATTCCTCCAGTTACTAAAATACGATGTTTTATATTTGGATAATTAAAAATATTTATAACTGATCCTGCAGCCCCTGTTTTTGAATTATATGCACCATAAACCAAACGACCAATACGTGCATGAATCATTGCCCCTGCACACATAATACAAGGTTCTAATGTCACATAAAGTGTTGTATTAAGTAATCGATAATTTTTAAAATATTTACCTCCTGCCCGTAAAACTAAAATTTCTGCATGAGAACTAGGATCATGATTTAATATTGGTTGATTCCAATCTTTTGCAATCAACTCATTATTATATACTAATAATGCGCCTACAGGAATTTCACCTTTTTTTTGAGCATATTTTGCAAGTAAAATAGTTTTTTTCATCCAATAACAATCTTTGTTTAACATAAGTTCACATATATAAAACTCTTGCAAATTATCAAAAAAATAATATCATATATCATATTTTAATATTATTTATATCTATTAATAATTTTAAAATATTATATAACTTAATAAAATCTTTTTACCAAAATAATATTTAAAAATACTTTTTTATTTAAATTAAAATTTAATTTTCTTTAAATAAAAAAACAATAAAATAAGTTCATGTATTTTTTTATAACTTCTAAAAATAATTAAATTGATTATTATGATAATCATATATATAATATTTAAATTATAAATATATTATAAAAGATATATAATTTTTAAAAAAAGAAAAATAAAAAATAAGATCTATAATGTATAATAAAACTTTTAATAATTAAATATATTTTTTTTAAGAAAATATGATTTAAGTTAATTATCAAAAAACTTTAATAAAATTATAAAATGTCATTATTAATTACCAATCGCTGTATCAATTGTGATATGTGCGAACCAGAATGCCCAAATAAAGCAATTTCAATGGGAAAAGAATTCTATAAAATTGACTCTAAACTCTGTACTGAGTGTATAGGTCACTATAATCAACCAACTTGCCAATCTGTTTGTCCAATTAAGAATGCCATTAAAAAAGATCCAAATAATATTGAAAATAAAAAAGAATTATGGAAAAAATTTACTATATTAAAAAAATATTAAAAAAGTTAACTTTCTATTATAACAATAGCATAAGCATATTTTTTTTCATCAGATAAAGATACATGAATTTGACGCATACCAATTATTTCTGCAACTACTTTGGCTTGCTTTAACAAATTTATATTTGGTTTACCAAATTGATCATTAATAATTTCAAATTGATTAAACATTAAACCATTTCTTACACCAGTCCCAAAAGCCTTCAAAGCCGCTTCTTTAGCAGCAAAACGTTTTGCTAAAAAATAAATAGGATTAGAATGATCTTGATATTTTTCTTTTTCTTTATAAGATAATATACGATTTGCTAAGCGTTCTTTTGAACGTTTTATAATTTTCTTAATACGTATAATTTCAACAATATCAGAACCTATGCCAATAATAGCCATTTTAATAACGAGACTCATAAAAAATTTTTTTCATATCAGTAATAGCTGTTTCCATGCCACTAAAAAGCGCTTTTGAAATAATTGCATGACCAATATTTAATTCATGTATTTCTTTTAATTCTGCAATATATTTAACATTGTCATAAGTTAATCCATGACCTGCATTTACTTTAAGTTTTTTAGTATTAGCATAATTTACCGCTAATTTAACACGTTCAAACTCTATCATTTTCTTTAATTCTGTTGTAGCTTCAGCATATGAACCAGTATTTATTTCCACAAAAGGTGCACCGATTTCTGATACGGCATCAATTTGTTTTATTTCTGGTTCAATAAATATAGAAACAGTAATTCCCGCTTTATTTAATTTTTCTAAACTTATGATCACTCGTTTTTTTTCTTTAATAACATCCAATCCACCTTCTGTAGTCATTTCTTCTGCTTTTTCTGGCACTAAACAACAAAATTTAGGTTTTATTTCACAAATAAAGTTAATTATTTCATCATCCATTGCTATTTCTATGTTCATTTTTGTTTGTACAATTTGAGTAAGCAATATAATATCACGTTCAGTAATATGTCGACGATCTTGACGTAAGTGTACAGTGATTCCATTTGCGCCAGATTGTTCAGCGATAAATGCAGCATAAACTGGATCTGGATATTTTGTTTTTCTTGCATTACGTATTGTTGCAACATGATCAATATTAACAGATAATAATAAATCTGACATAAAATTCCTGTTATTTTATTAAATAATTTTTGCTTAAAAAAGTTATAAAATTATAATATTTTTTTAAAAAAAATCAATGGAAATAATAGCATATAATAATTAACTTTTAAAAAAGATCATTAAAATCTAAATCTAAAATTTTAAAAAAAAATGATAAAAATAAAAAATTTTAATAAAAAATAATTTTAAAAAATCATAAATATAAAACAATGATTTTACTTTAAAAAAGTATGCTATTTTTATAAAAATACTATTAATTATATATTAAAATATATTTTTTATTCTATAAAGTATTCCATAAAAATTTAGTTTATAAGTAAAACTATATATAAAAAATAATTAAAATGAATATTTATGCAATACAAAAACAGATTAAAAATAGAAATATTTTTTATTTATTTGCTAATTTTTACAAAAAGCATAAGATAAATTTTAACAGAAAAAAAAATTTCCATACTTATTCTAGCTGCAACCCCAATTTGTTTAATTTTTTTTCCTTTATGACCAATCACTATTTTTTTTTGACTATTTTTTTTAACAAAAATGATTCCATTAATACTATAACCTCCATGTTTATTAATAAAAAATTGATCAATTTTAATTTCAACAGAATAAGGTAGTTCATCACCTAAAAAACGCATAATTTTTTCACGAATAATTTCAGAAGCCATAAAACTTTTTGAGCAATTAGTTAAATAATTTTTGTCAAAATAATGTGAAGCTATTGGAATATGTTTGGATATAATATTGCTTATAATATTTATACCAATACCATTTTTTGCACTCGTTGGTACAATATCTAAAAAATTCATTTGCTGACTTAAAAATTTGATATGAGGTAATAATTTTTCTTTATTTTTTAAATTATCAATTTTATTAATTACCAACAGTACAGTAGAATTAAAATTAACTAAATTATTAATTATAGCTATTTCATTCATTGTCCAATATATTCCTTCAACTACAAAAATAATTAATTTCATCTCTGATATTAAATTAATCGATATTTTATTCATTAGGCGATTAGAATTATTTTTTTTTTATATCTATATCTACTCCTGGAGTATCAATATAAATAGATTGATAATTGTCTTTTGTTTTGATTCCAATAATACAATTACGGGTTGTTTGTGGTTTATTAGAAGTAATCGAAATTTTTTTTCCTAATAATTTATTTAATAATGTCGATTTTCCTACATTTGTACGACCTATAATTCCTACAAATCCACAATGAGTCTTTTGTTTTATATTCATCTTTTTTTTTGTTTATCCCAATTCCAATATTTTTAAAGCTTGCTCTGCTGCTGCTTGTTCTGCTTTTCGACGACTAGACCCGACCCCTTCTACAGGTTTATTTATTTTGCAAACTTGACAATGAATTGTAAATTCTTGTTCGTGTGCTTCACCACGAGTTTGAACAATAAGATAACTCGGTAAAGGTAAATGACGTCCCTGTAAATATTCTTGTAACCGTGTTTTATAATCTTTTTGCTTATCACCAGGGTTAATTGTCAATAATCTACTATTATACCATTTTAGAATAATCTTTTCGGTTTTTTGAATATTACTGTCTAAAAAAATACTACCAATTAAAGCTTCAATAGTATCAGCTAAAATTGATTCTCTATGAGAGCCACCACTTTTAAATTCACCAGGACCTAAACATAAATATTTTCCTAAATGAAATTCTCTTGCAATTTCAGTTAATGTATTACCTCTGACTAATGTTGCTCTCATACGACTCATATCACCTTCATTCACCTTAGGGAACCGATGATAAAGATTATTAGCAATAACAAGACTTAAAATTGAATCACCTAAAAACTCTAATCTTTCATTATGATTACTGCTTGCACTGCGATGAGTTAATGCTTGTTTTAATAATTTTATTTCTTTAAAAAAATATCCAAGTTTATATTGTAACTCTTTAATTTCTTGTGTATTTGACCATTCAGTTAAAAAAGAATTCATGCACTACCAATTGTGTTTTATTATAATAAATGACATAAAATACAGACTACAAATTAATGAAACGAAGTTTTATAAAAAAATAATACTTCTATTATTCTTGTTTATATAAATTCTTAAATCATAATTTTTAATTACTGTAGTAATATATTTTATATTTATTCTTGTATTAATCAATTTAACATGAATGATTAGTTTTATTCTGTTTATTTATTTTTATTATTTAATTATACCAATACGATTTAAACGTAATCCAGTAGGCCATTTATTTTCATGTTTATCAAAACTTAACCAAATAAAAAAAGCACGTCCCAAAAAATTTTCTTCTGGTACAAAACCCCACATACGGCTATCTGCACTATTATCACGATTATCTCCCATCATAAAATAATGTTTAGGTGGAACGATCCATTGATTATCAGGCAATTCCAATTGTCTATAATCAGGATTAACATATATTTGTGGGATAAGTAATAATTCATAATTAATACTATCTAATATTTCTCTTTTTTTAAATTGTCGTAATGCATTCTGTGGAACTGATTCAATTACTGGAATTTTATAACTTCCCATTTGAGTGGATATCGTAGAATCATAAATATTAAAAAACAAAGCCCATTCACTTTTTTCAAAAGAAGAATAAAAAATTGGTATTTTTTTTTTACAAATTAAATTTAAACAATTAGGATATATAGTTAACTCTTTTTTTATAGGATCATAAATAATTTTATCACCAGGCAAACCAATAACACGTTTAATAAAATTTATACTAGGATCTTTAGGATACCTAAAAACAGCAATATCACCACGTTTAGGTTTACCAACTTTAAACAATGTTATCTGTTTTACAGGATCTTTTAGTCCATAAGAAAATTTTTCTGTTAAAATAAAATCACCGACTAATAAAGTAGGCATCATCGATCCAGATGGAATTTGAAATGGCTCATAAATAAATGTTCGAATAATTAATACAATAGCTAATATCGGAAAAAAAGATGAAAAGTTCTTAACCCATGATATTTTATTATTATTTTCTATTAAAGAATTGTATTCTATTGCTTTTTCAGATTCATTTATTTTTTTATTTTTTTTTTCTTTGAAAATTTTTATTAATTGACACCGATCAATAATCCAAATAATACCTGTAATTAAAGTTGCAAATGTTAATATTAAAGAAAAATTATTGGCCATTAAAGTTCTCCTTTTTATAATACCTAATTAAATAAATAGTTATTTTTTTTGATTTACATTTAAAATAGCAAGAAAAACTTCTTTGGGTAAATCAATATTACCTACTTTTTTCATTCTTTTTTTTCCAATTTTTTGTTTTTCTAGTAATTTTTTTTTACGACTAACATCACCACCAGAACATTTAGATAATACATTTTTACGTAATGGCTTTACTGTTAAACTTGTTATAACATTTTTACCAATTGCAGCTTGAATCACAACATCAAATTGTTGACGTGGAATTAAATCTTTTATTTTGTTAACTAATTTTCGAGCAAAATAATTAACATTTATACGATGAACAATTAATGTCAAATCATCAATTTTTTCGTTGTTAATTAATATGTCTAAACTTACTAAATGGGCCACTTGAAAACATTTAAAATTATAATCTAATGAAGCATATCCACGTGAAATAGATTTTAAACGATCAAAAAAATCTAAAATAATTTCACTCATAGGAATTTCATAAGTTAATTTCACCTGATTACTATAATACAACATATTAATTTGAACACCTCTTTTTTCTATACATAACTTAATAACATTACCAAGATATTCTTTAGGAATTAATATATTACATACAGCAATAGGTTCACGTAATTCATTTATATAATTTGATGATGGCAATTTAGAAGGATTATCAATATAAATTATTTTTTTGTTTTTTAACTTAACTTCATAAAGTACTGTTGGAAAAGTTGTAATAATATTTAAATTATATTCTCGTTCTAAACGTTCTTGAATAATTTCCATATGCAATAGACCTAAAAAACCACATCGAAATCCATATCCTAATGTTGTTGAAGTTTCTGGTTCATAAAATAAAGAAGAATCATTTAAACTCAATTTACCTAAAGCATCACGAAACGATTCATAAGAATCGGAGTTTATTGTAAATAATCCTGCATAAACTTGTGGTTTTACTCTTTTGAATCCAGGCAAGGGTTTTTCTGCTGTATCATAAGCACCTGTTAATGTATCACCAACACCTGGACCATGAATATTTTTAATAGAATAACTTAACCAACCTACTTCACCACAGTATAATTTTTGACAATCTATTCGTTTTGGTGTAAAGACACCTAATCGGTTAATATAATGATATTGATTAGAACTCATAATTTTAATTTTATCACCTTTATTAATCATACCATTTTTAATGCGTACTAGAGAAACAACCCCTAAGTAATTATCAAACCATGAATCAATGATTAATGCTTGCAAAGGTTTTTTAGAATCACCATCTGGTGCTGGTATTTTCTTTATAAGACATTGAATAACATCTTCTATTCCTATTCCTGTTTTTGCTGAACAACGAACTGCTTTATCAGCATTAATACCAATAATATTTTTAATTTCTTTAGCTACACGATCTGGTTCTGCGACAGATAAATCTATTTTATTAAGAACAGGAATAACTTCTAGATTCATTTCGATTGCAGTATAACAATTAGCTAAAGTTTGCGCTTCTACTCCTTGACTAGAATCAACAACAAGTAGCGCTCCTTCACAAGCAGCTAATGAACGAGATACTTCGTAAGAAAAATCTACATGACCAGGTGTATCAATAAAATTTAATTTATAAATTTTACCATCAGTATTTTTATAATTAAGGGTAACACTTTGAGCTTTTATTGTGATACCTCTTTCACGTTCTAGATCCATGGAATCTAATACTTGTTTTTCCATTTCACGTTCAGATAAACCACCGCAAATTTGAATAATACGATCAGATAAAGTTGATTTACCATGATCAATATGAGCAATTATAGAAAAATTTCTTATGAGTTTAATGTTCAATTTTATCTTTTCATCTTAAGTTTTCAATAAAATGATTTTTTATATTATATTGAAATTTTTTATATTTTATATAATAATTTTATTCAATTTTTATTCAAGCGAATATTTTTTAAATTATTTCTTTGTATGCAAAATTTATGTATTTTTTAAAAAAATTTAAGAATGTTTTTTTACACAATTTTTATATACTAAAAAATAATTTTTAATAAAAAATATAAATTTTAAATATTTATCTTAATTATTAATGTATTAATTTTTATAAACTTTTACTAATTTAGTAAAAAAATAAAAAAAATAAAAAATATTTTTTTATTACAATATATTTTAATACATTTTTTTAATATACTTTATTTTTTTAGAAAAATATTAATTTTCAAAAAAAATATTTTTATAGATATTAATAGTATTTTAAACATTTATTCATAATAAAAATTATCAAAAAATACTTTAAAAAATATTTTTTTCTTTATAAAACTAATAAAACAATTTTTAATATTAAAGGAAAAATATTTTTATTTTAATGTAAATTAAATTTTTATCAAAAATAATTGATTTTTATCTACAAAAAAATATTAATTATAATATAGATTTTTTGCATAAAATATTATATATGTTTTTACTATTAAAACAAAAAGAAATCTATGATAATAACATTAATTTTTTTTAAAAAAATAAATTTATTTAATATTTATCAAATAATTTTTGATAAAAATCGATAAACATTTTTTTAAAAATATTATAAATAAGTAAAATTATTTTTTCTGAATTTCTAAAATCTGCATTTTAAAGTTACTATAAAAAAACTTTATATGTTTTATATAATATCAATAAATAAAAAAATAATTTAATAAATTTTGTATTTTATTATTTTGATCTAATAAAATGAAATTTATAATTATTGATTATTGTACATTTATTATAATCAAATATTTTTCTTTTTGAAAAAAGAGAAATATATTTTATAAAACAAATTTCATACATATTATTTTTATTTTAAGAAATAATATTAAAATTATTTTTTTTTGATATATTTTTATAAATATTTATAACTTATTAAAATAAGAAACACAATATTATTAAATAATAATTTTATTTCATAAAATAAAATAAAAAATAAAAATGATGTTTATAGAAATTATAGGAATTATTATGTGCTATATACCAACATGGAAAGATATTATCAATCAAGAAAAAAAAGAAGATTATTTTCGTAATATTTTTAAAAAACTTAACATAGAAAAACAAAAAGGAAAAATAATTTACCCTCCAAATAAAGATATTTTTAATGCTTTTAATTATACTGAACTAAATAAAATAAGAGTCGTTATTTTAGGACAAGATCCCTATCATGGACCTAATCAAGCTCACGGATTTGCTTTTTCTGTTCCTAAAAATGTTTTAATACCACCTTCTTTATCTAATATATATAAAGAACTAAAAAAAGATATTCCAAGTTTTAAAAAACCAAATCATGGTTGCTTAATTAATTGGGCAAAACAAGGAGTATTATTATTAAATACAATTTTAACTGTCGAATCAGGTAAAGCACATTCACATTTTAATCTTAATTGGGAACAATTTACTAATAAAGTCATTATGGTAATCAATCAATACTGCTTTGGCGTAATTTTTTTATTATGGGGTGCTCATGCAAAAAAAAAATTCAGTTTATCAATACTAAAAAAAATTTTTTTCTTACAGCATCTCATCCTTCACCACTATCTTGTTATAAAGGTTTTTTTGGTTGTAAACATTTTTCTAAAACTAATAAAATTTTAAAAAAATGTGGATTTCCAATTATTAATTGGACATTATTATAATTCATAAACTTAATGCCGCACACCCATAAAAATTTGGGTGAGGGCATATTTATCTAGGTACATTTTGTATTTATTTGGAAACAATCACCATAGCTGGACGTAATAAACGTCCATTTAATGTATATCCTTTTTGCATAACATCAATTACTTGATTAGGTTCATGTTTTTCGGAATGAATAACTGTCATTGCCTGATGTACTTCTGGATTAAAAGGAACATTATTTTCAACTACCACTGCAACACCGTATTTATTAATAACATTTAAAAAAGATTTTAATGTCAATTCAAGACCTTCAAGCATTTGTATAGATGAAGATTTTTTTTTATCAACAGATTCAATTGCTCTTTCTAAATTATCAATTACATGTAATAATTCATGGGCAAAATTTTCTAAAGCAAACTTATGTGCTTTTTCGATATCTTGTTCAGTACGTCGGCGAATATTTTCAACTTCTGCTTTAGATCTTAATAAAACTTCACGTTCACGTTTTTGCAATTCCAATAATTGTTCTTCTAATTCATTAATACGCGAATCAATTAAATCTTCTTCCATAGATTCTATAGTTTCTTCTTTATCAAGAATATTTTCTTGTCTTTCATTTTTTTCTATTTTTTTAAATTCTGTTTCTTGAGAAGTTTCTTCATTTTTTATTTTTTTATTTTCACTACTACTCATTAGTATCTCCATATTTATTTAACAATAATCTAGATTATTAGATTATTATGGGGATAAAACTTTTGTATTCAAGAGAAAAAAACCAACTTATAAAAGAAGAAAAAACATGTCAACTAAAACAAAACAAAAAAAAAGATCATTTAAATATATTGGGATTATAGGATATCCAAGATATTCCGAAGCATTAATAACACATGAACAATTATATTATTGGTTAAAAGAAAAGAAATATAAAGTTTTAATTGAAAAAAAAATTGCACAAAACCTTAAGCTTCAAAAAGCTATTACAGGTACTTTAGAAGAAATAGGAAAAAAAGCAGATTTAATTATTGTTATTGGTGGTGATGGTAATATGTTAGGTGCTGCACGTATTTTGTCGTATTATGAAAGTAAAGTTATTGGTATTAATCGAGGTAATCTTGGTTTTTTAGCTGATTTAAGTCCTAAAAATGCTAAAGAACAACTTAAAGAAGTATTAAAAGGTAATTTTTATGAAGAAAAACGTTTTTTATTAGAAACACATGTTATTAAGAAAAAAAAGCAAAAATCTATAATGAGTAATGCAATTAACGAAGTAATTTTACATCCTGGAAAAATTGCACATATGATTGAATTTGATGTTTATATTGATAATCGCTTTGCTTTTTCTCAACGTTCAGACGGATTAATTATCACTACCCCTACGGGATCCACTGCTTACTCTCTTTCAGCTGGTGGGCCTATATTAACTCCTAATATTGATGCAATTGCTTTAGTACCTATGTTTCCTCATACACTTTCATCGAGACCACTAGTGATTAACAGTAATAGTATTATTAAATTAAAATTTAGAAAAAGGAATATCAACTATAAAATGAGTTGTGATGGTCAAATTACTTTACCCATAAAAAATTATAACGATGAAATTTTAATTAAAAAAAGCAAAAAAAAACTTCATTTAATTCATCCAAAAAATTATAATTATTTTAATGTGTTAAGTTCTAAACTAAGTTGGTCAAAAAAACATTTTTATTTTTAATACAAAAAAATTATAAATTAAATTTTAAAATTTTATATTCAAAATTGTATTTTATATAATTATTAAAAAAGTATATTCATATGATATTATAGTATTAAAATTATAATTAATCTTATACTACTATTAAAATAAAATTAATAAAACTTAGATTATTAGATTAACAAAAAAAATATTAACTATAATTTTATATCGATAATTTTAATAAAAAAAATTTAAATAAACAAAAAATATTTAAATACATATACTATATAAAAGTTAAAATAATTATATAGTAAATAAAAATATATATTTATTATATATATCTGATAATAAAATTATTAAAACTTTTTTATAGGAATAAAATATCATTTATAACAATAATAAATAAAATATTTTTAATATTTAATATAACTATGATATAATATAATTCTCATCAAAAATATATATCTATTTTATGCATTATAAAATATTAATTCATATTTTAATAATTTTTACTATTATTTTAATAACAGGTTGTTCTATTATTAAAAACTTTGTTTATCATCCTGATATTAATCAAGGTAATTATTTCAATTTAAAAGATATTTTAACAATAAAATTAGGAATGAACAAAGAACAAATAACATATATATTAGGAACACCTATGATAAAAGAACCATTTGGAGTACAAAAATGGTATTATATTTTTTATAAAAAAAATAGCCATCAAAAAACAAAACAAAAAACATTAATACTTACTTTTAATGAAAAATCTATTTTAATTAAAATCGATAAAAAAATAAATTAATGCCAAAAAAGATTTTTAACATAAATTCAAAAAAAATGATCAGCAAATATAAAAAAAATAAATTTATAATAAAATTTATTCAATAATTATCTTTCTGTAATTTTTTTTATAATTAAATTCTATATAACATATATTATATTTTTATATAATTTTATATTATTAATGCTAATATATAATATGATAAAATATAAAAAATATTTTTTATATTAAAATTTTAAATTTTAATTATTATTACTCAAAAAATATACAAAAAAACTTTTAATATTTATTTTATAAATTACTATAAACTTCATTAGCACGTTTTGAAAAAGCTATAAAAATTTTTTCGGAAAATCCATTTAAAGCTTGTTTAAAAAATATTTCTAAAAATTGATTAGTAAATTCCAGTTCTAAATAAAATTTTATCTTACAGGAATCTTTATTTAAGGGTCTAAATAACCAATAACCTAATAATTTATGCAATGGACCTCGTATTAATTTCATATGAATAGTTTGGTATTTTTTGAATATATTATGTGTTACAAAAGTTTTAGAGAAATTATATTGAGAAATATTAATAGCTGCTATCATTTCATTTTTATTATAAGTCAATATTTTACTATTTTTACAATAAGGAAAAAATAAAGAATACGAATTTACATCATTTACCAAATTAAATATTTTTTTTGCACTATAAGACATAAAAAAAGAACAAGTAAACTTTGACATTAATATTATTAACCAATCAAAAAAAATTTTATTAAATATAATTTAATATAAAAAAAATTCAATAAAATTTTTAATTTTTCTGTTCTATTTATTAATAAATAGATTATAATTGTTAATTATGATAAACAAAAAGATATGCAAAAGTAATAATAAAATCATAATTGTAAATAAAAAAATAAAATACGAATATTTTATTTATGAAATATTTGAAGCTGGTTTAAAACTATTGGGATGGGAGGTGAAAGCATTACGTGCTGGAAACGTCAATATTAGCAATAGTTATATCTTTATAAAAGATAAAGAAGCTTATATAGTAGGTTTAAATATAACCCCATTACATATGGCTTCTTTAAATATAATTTATGATTCTGCAAGAACACGTAAGCTATTATTAAAACAAAAAGAAATTGATTTAATATTTGGAAAAATCAACCAATCAGGTCATACTGTAATAGCATTATCTCTTTATTGGAAAAAAGCTTGGTGCAAAATAAAAATTGCTTTAGCTAAAGGAAAAAATAAACATGACAAACGTTTTGAGATTAAAAAACAAGAATGGATGATGCAAAAAAATAAAATTATAAAAAATAAATACAGATAAAATAAAACTTTTAAAAATAATTTATAATAATTAATGGGGCTGATTAAGGATTCGACGAAATTTATTGAAATCCAAAAGAGCATGCCGAGGGGCGGTAGGCCTCGTAAAAAGCCGCAAAAAATAGTCGCAAACGACAATCAATATAAACTGGCAGCTTAATAACCTGTTCCAGATTCTTCTTTTACCCTAGCCTCCTCTCTTAGGACGGGGATAAAAGAAGTCAAATTAAAAAGAGATAGCGGGATAACCTAAAGTCTGAGGTTCCTTCTATATAAATAAGACTAAACTAATTAATAAGTGTGTCTATTCAAAATTAATTAGTAAAACAATAGACTAAGCATGTAGAACTTAGGATGTAAAGATTTCGGACGCGGGTTCAAATCCCGCCAGCTCCACCATTTTTATCTCTAAAGTATTTTTTTAATAAAAAAATGTTATCTTTAAAAACCATTAATATATAAATATTATAAAATTCATATAATCATCCTTACCATTATTATAATTCATAAAAAAATCTATCCTGATAAAAAATATTTAAAAATATTGTTTCTTTGTAAAAAAAAGAAACCTGTCACTATGAAAAAAGTGACAGGCTTCAAAAAATCCATTTTTTATATTTAATTTTACAAAATCTTTAAAGAGCAGTTACATTAGCTGCAGCTGGACCTTTAGAACCATCTTCAATTGTAAATTCTACATTTTGTCCCTCAGCAAGGGTTTTGAATCCATTTCCTTGAATGGCAGAAAAGTGAACGAATACATCTTTGCTACCATCAGAAGGAGTGATGAAACCAAAGCCTTTAGATTCATTAAACCACTTTACTTGACCTTTCATTTTGTCAGACATTGCCTTTTCCTATTATAACAAATAAACATTTTTCGCTTTTTAGCTGGTTAAAAAAATAAAGCCTATATTAATAATATCTAATATGAAAGTACTTTAATTAAAGTTACAATAAAAATATCAAAAATCTATTTTTTTGTAAAATATAAATCAAAATATTTATCATCAAATATATTGTTTATTAGACTTCTTTTATTAACGCACGAATAATATATAATATCAATAGTTTTATGCTCTTGTTTTTAATTTTTTTTCTAAAAAAAATTATGATTCAAAAAAAATTGAAATAAAAAAAACATTTAAATATTTTTTAGATATTTTTTTAATTTAAAAAAAATATCTAAAAAAATAATTAATTTAATATTTATTTATAAAAGTTGCTATTTTATAAGTACACTTAATATAATTCTAAAAAAATATAAATATAAAAAATTAATTTTTTTGTAGAAAAAATATTATTGACAATATATAAATTCTTTTTAAAAAAACAAAAAATAACTTTATCGTATTATTTGATAAAATAAAAATAAACTATAAACTTTATAGAATTATCAAAATTAAATTAATAATGAATTTTTATAAACAATGTTTTTATATATAGTATCTTTAAAAATAATAAAAAAAGGATACTTTTTATTGACAATAGGTTTTAATATATTTAAAATTATTTTAATTTTATATTATTTCTAATTAAATTCCTCCATAGTTCAGTCGGTAGAACAGCGGACTGTTAATCCGCGTGTCACTGGTTCGAATCCAGTTGGAGGAGCCAAAAAAATATTTTTGATTCTTTTTTATTTTATTTTTAAAATAAGTAAAATCCTTTTACAAAATAAAAAATACATAAATACATTCTATTCAAAAAAATAAAAATAATATTTTTTCTTTTAATTTCTAAATTTTTATATTTAATCATCTATAGTATTTAAAAATAAAAAATAAGATTTTTTTAATCTTTTTATAATCTTTACATTTTTTTATATTGCATAAATATATAAATTAGCAATATTTTTTACTATTAAAATGGCGGAGGGAGAGAGATTCGAACTCTCGGATGAATTTTTTTATCATCGATGGTTTTCAAGACCACTGCCTTAAACCACTCGGCCACCCCTCCATAAAATATATATTTTAAATATTTAAAAATATTCTAAAAATATTTATATTATTTTAGTATATATATTATTAACATAATATACTTGAATAAAAAATAAAATTTTATAAAATATTGTTTTATTTTATAGAAAAAATATTTTATGTTTATATTTGAAAATCGTATAATTGAAACTGATCATTATGGTTATCTTAAAAATAATCAAGAATGGAAAAAATCCATGGTATATTTATTGGCTAAAAACGAAAATATTACATTAACAAAACAACATTGGAAAATTATTTTATTTATTCGTAAATTTTATTTAAAATTTAATACATTACCAAATATGAGAATGTTAACAAAAGCAATTAGAAAACAATATGGTGAATCTCTAGGTAATAGCTGCTATCTTTACAAACTTTTCCCAATGGGGCCAGTTAGACAAGCAACAAAACTTGCAGGTTTACCTAAACCTATAAAATGTATTTAAAATAAAAAACAATATTTTAACTTAAATTCACAATATTTTAACTTAAATTTAATTAATTCTTAAATTAATAAAATATTAATATTACTAATTAAAAATCAATAATCTTTTTGAAGCAAATTTTTAAAAAATATTTTTTTACAATTTCCTGTTTTTTAATTTCAAGTCATAATAATCAATATAATATATCATAATTTTATTTTAAAAATTATACTTTATGTAAAAAATATAAACTCCTTGAAATTTATATTTCAACCCATATAATCAAAGTATCAAAAAATGATAATTTTTAAAAAAGTATCTATTATGATGAATAACAGCAAATTTAGTATTGGACAAAAAATCAAACATCAACTTTTAGGTTATCCTGGTGTCATAGTAGATATTGATCCAGAATACTGTCTAAATAAATTTAAAAACAAAAATATTAAATATCATACGACTTTATTAGCAGCTCCATGGTACCATGTAATTATGGAAGATAATAATGGTGAACATATTCATACTTATTTAGCTGAAGCCCAAATTACATATGAAAACTATG
Organism: Arsenophonus sp.; assembly: GCA_031446105.1. Taxonomy (GTDB): domain Bacteria; phylum Pseudomonadota; class Gammaproteobacteria; order Enterobacterales; family Enterobacteriaceae; genus Arsenophonus. Next base: position 197,117 of record CP132907.1, on the reverse strand, counting down.
ATGAAAAACAAGAAAACTCATCTTTAGATGAGTTATCCAAATATATTAAAACTCAATTAAAAAATCCACAATTACATAATTAATTAATTTTTAATAATATTATTTAATAATATATTTTTACACTAAGGTAAAATCTTTATTTAAAATAAATATAAAAATTTAAAAAAATTTTAATCACTTCTATATTTTTTAAAAAAACATATAAAAAGTATATTAAATATTGTTAATCTATATTTTTCTGTATTTAAAGTTAAAATTTTAAGAAATCTAACATGGCAAGAAAAATCAATAAAAGACAAATTTAAAATTCATCATATAATTTTTAATAATTACTAAATTATATAAAAAACTATTTAATAAATTTTAAAAATATTTTTTGTACTTTAAAATTATATTATTTCAAAAAAAATATTAAAATAAAATTATATCAAATTTTTTATTAAAAATATAAATTATTTATTTTTATAATAATTTTAAAAGAAAAAATAAAAATATTTTTATATCTTTAATAAATATTTTTATATTATTTATGATTATAAATTTTAATTTAATATTACTTAAAAAATATTAAAAATTTTATAAATAAAAAAAATATAGAAATTACGTAAAAAAGATAAAATTTATGTTTCTTTATTTATCAAACTTTATTTTTTGAACCATTAATTCTTTTTTTATTTCTAAATTAATTGCTAATCTTTCACGCTCTTTTTTAATAATATCTGTAGGTGCTTTTTTAAGAAACATTTTATTAGCTAATTTAGATTTAATAAATGAAATTTCTTGTGTTAATTTTTTTATTTTTTTATCTAAACGAGATAATTCTTGATTTTTATCAAGTACACTATTATTTATTGAAATTAATATTTCAGTTTCATTTATTAATTGAGTAACAAAAAATGATTTTTCTTTTACTTTATCAACAATCTTCATAGAAGTATATTTTAAAACTCCCTGAATAAAATCCAAATTTTTTTTAACTATTTTTTTAATATCATTATTTTTACAAATTAAAAAAACTTCTAATAACTGACAAGAAGAAATATTCATTTCTTTTCGAATATTACGTATAGATATAATCATTTTTTTTATATATTCAATATTAAAAAATGCTTCTTCATCAATTTTTGATGACTCAAAAACAGGAAAAGACTCCAGCATAATAGAATTTGTATTAAAATTTTTTATTAATTTAATTTTTTGCCAAATAATCTCTGTGATAAATGGGATAATAGGATGAGCTAAACGTAATGAACCTTCTAATATTTCAAGCAATGTATAACGTGTAGCAAAACGCATTGCTTCATTATTACTATAATTAATAATAAATTTAGAGAATTCTACATACCAATCACAAAATTGATGCCATATAAATTTATAAATAATATTTGCAGCAATATCAAATCGATAATTGTCTAAAGCTTCACAGTATGATTTAATCATTTTATTAAATATTGTTCTAATCCAACGATCAGAAAGAGAAAAGATCATTTTTTCATTACTATATTTATCATAATCTTTTCCTTTAGTATTAATTAATACATAACGACTAACATTCCAAAGTTTATTGCAAAAATTACGATATCCAGTAAGTCGTTTTATATTCCAATTAATATCTCTTCCAGTTGACGCTAAAGAAGCCAATGTAAAACGCAATGCATCTGTACCATGCGCCTTAATTCCTTGAGGATATTCTTTCTTAGTACAACTAATAATTTTTTTAGCTAACTTTGGTTGTAACATATTTGCAGTACGTTTTACAAGTAAATGATCTAAAGAAATCCCATCAATTAAATCTAAAGGATCAATAACATTTCCTTTAGATTTTGACATTTTTTGTCCTTCTTCATCACGTATAAGCCCTGTTATATAAACTATTTTAAAAGGAATTTGCCCTCGACCATTTTCATCCTTAATAAAATACATGGTTAACATAATCATACGAGCTATCCAAAAAAAGATAATATCAAAACCAGTCACTAATACATCAGTTGGATGAAAAATTTTTAACATATCACTTTTTTCTGGCCAACCTAATGTTGAAAAACTCCAAAGAGCAGATGAAAACCAAGTGTCTAATACATCTTCATCTTGATATAAAATAACATCATCAGCAAGATTATTCTCTAAACGAACTATTTTTTCATCATATCCAACATATACTTTATTATTGTCATCATACCAAGCTGGTATTCTATGTCCCCACCATAATTGTCGTGAAATACACCAATCTTTAACATTTTTCATCCAAGAAAAATACATATTTTCATATTGTTTAGGTATAAATTTAATACGTTTATCTTTTACAGCAATAATAGCTTCTTCTGCTAATGAATTAGTGCGTACGTACCATTGATTAGTTAACATTGGCTCAATAACTACATTACCACGTTCACTATAAGGAAGATTCACTTTTTTAGATTCTATTAAAAATAATAATCCTAATTTTTCTAATTCATTAATAATTGCTTTTCTAGCAACAAATCTTTCCATTCCACGATAAGCAACAGGAATAAAAGTGGAATAAACATTGCTATGATTACCTGTACTATCAAATATTTCTGCTTTTATACGAATATGTGCATTAATATCAAAAATATTAATCATTGGTAATTGATGACGTTGTCCCACTTCATATTCATAAAAATCATGTGCTGGTGATATTTTTAAAAATTCACCGTTTTTTATATTAATATTTTTATCGCCAATAATAGGAATACGACGATTAACCAGAGGTAATAAAATTTTTTTTCCAATTAAATTATTATAAATTGGATTTAATGGATTAACAATAACTCCAGTATCACCTAATATTGTTTCTGGTCTTTCAGTAGCAACAATAACATATGTTTTTCCTTCTACAGTTTTTGCTCCATCAGCTAATGGATAACGTAAATACCATACAAAACCATTTACTTCTCTATTTTCAACTTCTAAATCTGAAATTGCTGTATGTAATTTAGGATCCCAATTTACTAAACGTTTACCACGATATATAAGATTATTTTGATAAAGACGTATAAATGTCTCCTGAACAGCTTTAGATAACCCCGCATCCATAGTAAATCTTTCACGTTCCCAATCTATAGAATTTCCAAGACGTCGCATTTGTTGAGAAATATTATTTCCATATTTTGCTTTCCATTGCCAAATTTTTTCAATAAATTTTTTTCTTCCATAATCATATTTTGTTTTATTTTCTTCGATAAAAATTTTACGTTCAACAACCATTTGAGTAGCAATACCAGCATGATCTGTACCACTTTGCCATAATATATTTTTCCCTTTCATCCTATTATAACGAATCAAAATATCCATAATAGTCTGCTGAAAAGCATGACCCATATGTAAATTTCCTGTAATATTAGGCGGAGGTATAACAATACAAAAATTATTTTTTTTATCATTAATTTTAGTTTTAAAATAACCATTATTTTCCCAAAATGCATATATAGATTGCTCAATTTCTGATGGATTATAAATTTTATCAAGCAATAATTTAGGTGAAATTATATTTTTTGATTTTTTTGTCATTTTATTTTTTTATTCTATATGAATTTTTATTAATGTTACTATTATTATAACTTAAATTTTATAAATTATATTTGTACTGTTTTAAAAGTAATTATTAGAAGATCTTGATTTTAAAAAAATCAAAATATTTTATAAAAATAGAATATTAAAAAACTATAAAAATTAACAAAAATTTAATGTATTTAATCTTGCTTAATAACTAAAAAAAATTTTTTCCTAATTTATAAAAAAACTATATAATAAAAAAAATATCATTAACTATTTTTTTTATAAAAAAAATCTTTATTATTTTTTTTAGAAATTTTGTTTTTATCTTTAAAAAAGTATAAAAATATATTTATTAACTGATTTTACAATATGAAAAAATGATTTATAATTTCAAAGCTATAATTTTTACTTATTAACTAAAAAAATACTGCATTTTAATAATTATTAAAATTATAATTTTTAAAATAAATATTTAATGTATTTTATCTATTTTAAATAATATTAATACATTATTCAGATTAATTAGTATAAGTACGATTTAATAAAAATTGAGCAAGTAACGTTAAAGGACGACCAGTAGCTCCTTTTCTTGTTCCAGATTTCCAAGCTGTACCTGCTATATCTAAATGTGCCCATCGATATTTATTAGCAAAACACTCTAAAAAACAACCTGCAGTAATTACACTACCCGCACTATTTCCAACATTAGCTAAATCAGCAAAATTTGATTCTAACTGTTCAAAAAATTCTAATGATAAAGGTAAACGCCAAGTTTTATCACCTGATTGTTTGGCTGCATTTAACAATTCATCTGCTAAAAGATCATCATTTGACATTAACCCATTATAATGATGTCCCAATGCAACCACGCAAGCTCCAGTTAAAGTTGCAATATCAATAACAACATCAGGATTAAAACGTTCTACATATGTTAATACATCACATAAAACTAATCTTCCCTCAGCATCAGTATTAATTACTTCTATTGTTTTACCTGACATACTAGTTAATATATCTCCAGGTCTATATGCTTTACCACTTAACATATTTTCAGAACAAGCTAAAATTCCTATTACGTTAATAGATAATTTCAATTTACTAATAAAACTCATTAAACCATAAATAGTAGCTGCTCCAGCCATATCATATTTCATTTCGTCCATACGATTAGACGGTTTAATTGATAGCCCACCAGAATCGAATGTTAATCCTTTACCAATTAATACTATAGATTTTTTTTGTATATCTTCACTGCCTTTATATTTTATTACTGACATAAATGATTTATTTTTTGCACCTTTTCCAACAGCCAAATAAGCATTCATTGATAATTTTTTCATTTCTTTTTCATCAATAACTTGCAGACTAAGATTTTTAGAAGTATTGACTAGTTGATTTGCTTTAGAGGTTAAATAAGCTGGATTACAAATATTTGGTGGCATATTAGCTAAATTTTTTGTTGATTCTATTCCATTTGATAAAGCAAGTCCATGTTTAATAGCAAGTTCTCCATCATTCAAATCACGAATTTTTGAAATATAAAAAATAATTTCATTTAATAAAAAATTTAAATTATTTTTATTTTTTTTAAATTTATCAAATGTATATATTGTTTCTTTTATTATTTCTACTGCTTTTCTAATTTTCCAATAAGTATTCTGATTTTTTATATATAAATCAATTAAAAAAAAGATAGCTTTTGTTGTTCCAGTTTTATTTAAAGCATAAATAGTTTTTTTAATAATTTTTTTATATTCTAATTCATCTATTTTATTTACTTTTCCACACCCAACTAACAAAACACGTTCATACGATATATTAGAAACATGATACAGTAATAATGTTTGTCCAATTTTTCCTTCTATTTTTTCTCTTTTTAATAAATTACTAATATAATTACCACTAATATTATTAAATTCATTTGCTTTTTTAGATAACTGATATGGCTCAAATATACCTAAAACAATACAATCAAAATTATTTTTTACTGTATTATCACTTTTCATACTAAAATTAATTACATTAAAATCCATATTTTCTCCAATATCACAAAACAAATATTAATGATATCAATAAATTTAACAAAAAATATAATTTTACTAATAAAATATTTTCTTTATGTTAAAATAATAAAAAACATTATATTAAATAAAAATTTTTTTCAGAATATTTTTAATATATAAATATTTGTTAATTTAAAATTATATATTTAAATATTTTTTAATTAATCATAAACATATTATAATTAATTTCAATAAAAAATAATTGTTTTTAGAAAAAACAGTTCTTACAGGTTTAATTAATTTGATTATCATCCGATACTTAGTAAAAGAAACACTAAAAAGACAGCTTGCAATAATTTTTATTTTAGTTTTTATTTTTTTTAGTCAAAAAATAATTAGCATCTTAAATTCAGCAGTTCAAGGTAATATCTCTTTAAATTCAATCTTTCCTCTTCTGGTAATAGGTATTCCAGAAATGGCTCAATTAATTTTACCATTAAGCTTATTTTTAGGATTGTTAATAACATATAGTAAATTATATTTCGATAATGAAATTATTGTTATGCATGCTTGCGGTTTAGGAAAAAAAATATTAATAATCGCTGCTATAATTTTAGCGTTATTTACTACTTTTATTGCAATAATAAATATAAATTGGATGCTACCATTGTCAGTACGATATCAAGAAAAAACGATATCTAATGCTAAATTAAATCCTAATTTAACAAACATGATAGAAGGACAATTCAAAACAACAAAAGATCAAAATCTTGTTGTTTACATTAATGATATAAAAGAAAAAAAATTTAGTCATATCTTCATGGCACAATTACGACAAATCAATAAAAAACGCCCTTCTGTAGTAATTGCAGAAAGTGGAAATTTCAATGAAGATGAAAAAGGAAACATATTTTTTTTACTTAATAAAGGAACACGTTATGAAGGAACAGCTGTACTACTTGATTTTAAAATAACTGATTTTGAAAAGTATAAAGCAATTATTGATACTCAAGAAAAAAAAAATACAAATAAAAATATTGAACAAAAAAATATGTTACAATTATGGAATGCTAAAGATATTAAATCACAAGCTGAATTTCATTGGCGTTTAACTTTAGTTTTTTCTATTTTTATTATGAATTTAATAGTGATTCCATTAAGTGAAGTTAATCCTAGACAGGGAAAAATTCTAAGTATATTACCGGCAATGTTACTTTATCTTTTATTTTTTTTATTACAAAGTACATTACATGCTAGTTCAAAAAAAGGAGAAATAGATCCAAAAACCTCTCTATGGTTAGTTAATTTTTCTTTTTTAACATTAGCAGTCATATTAAATATTTTGGACATATCTACTATACGTCGAATAAGATCAAAATTTTCTAGAGGAAATACATAATAATGTTAAGTATTTTAGAAAAATATATCGGACGTACTATAATTTCATCAATTTTAATTACAATTTTTATATTAATTTCATTATCAGGAATTATTAAATTTGTTGAACAACTTAAAAAAATAGGAAATGGATCTTATACAATTTTGAATGCAGGAATTTTTACTTTATTAACTATTCCAAAAGATATAGAAATCTTTTTTCCTATGGCAACACTTTTAGGTACATTAATTGCATTAGGAACACTAGCTTCACGTAGTGAAATAATAGTTATGCAAGCTGCGGGATTTTCTCGATTACAAATTGGGGTATCAGTAATGAAGATTGCTGTTCCATTAATAATCATAACAATTATTATTAGTGAATGGATTGCACCTTCTGCAGAACAATGGGCTCGTAATTATCGAACTGAAAAAATTATTGGAAAATCGCTAATGATAACAGAACGCGGATTATGGGCTAAAGACGGCAATAATTTTATTTATATTAAACATATTATTAATAAAAATAAAATAAAAGAAATTTCTATTTATCAACTAGATACAAAAAAAAAACTAAAAGAAATTATTTTTGCCAATTCAGGTTACTATAATTATAATATTTGTCAATGGGAATTAGTAGAAGTTAATAAAGCAGTAATTAAAAATAAAAAAGAAATTTTAAATTTTCACTATTTATTAATGAAATGGAAAACAAATTTAAATCCAGAAAAATTAGGAATTATTTCTCTTAATCCCGATTCATTAAACATAATTAATTTATATAAATATATTAATTATCTTAAGGCAAACCAACAAGAATCTGCAGCATATAAATTAAGTATGTGGAAAAAAATAATATCACCACTTTCTATAACTTGTATGATTTTTTTAGCATTATCATTTATTTTTGGTCCACTACGTGGAGTAACAACAATAGGGGGAAGAATATTAATTGGAATTTCATGTGGGTTTATTTTTTATATTTTAAATAATGGTTTTGGTAATTTAAGTTTGATTTATGGTTTATCCCCATTAATTTCAGCAACATTACCTAGTTTAATATTGTTGGGATTTAGTATTTTATTATTAATATATCGTCAATAAAATTTTTATTTTTTATAATTAAGTAATCATTCATCAGATATTAATCAAATAAAATTTTTATATATAAAAAATAATATAATATTAATATTTTGATAATAACTAAAAAAAATTATTCTTATATTAAGAATATATATCTATTTTTACCACATAAAGACTCTATAATAAAAAAATATTTTTTTAAAAATATCATAAAATATTATCTAAAAAACAATAATCACAATTTTAGAAAAATTCATATAAATTCAGAAAAATTAATATAAAAAATACTTTAATTTAAATAAAAATACTTATTTTGATAATTATCAGAAATAAAAAAAATCATATATAAATATATTAAACTTAAAAAATTTTACATAAAAATAATTTAAATAGAAAAATAAATAATATTTGCATTTATTATGATAGATATATTTACTTTACTTAATAAAAATTTTTATTAAGAAAAAAATAATTTTATATTTTTTATTAAATTCAATAATAAATTTAAATTACTTTGCATTAAAAAATAATTAATACAATTAATATTAAATTATATTTTTAAAAATTAATGAATTAAATATTAAAAAATAAAGTAAAATATTTTATAAATAAAAGTATCAAAATCAACTATTTTAAAATTTGTTATTTTTTTATTATTTTTTAACCATCAGCAGTTTTTACTTTACCTAATAATTGCATTTGTATTGGTTTATTTAAAATACGAGTACGTGTTAAATGATGTAATAATGCATTTGGAATACCTTTTGGTAATTCTATCGTTGAATGTGAAGCAAACAATTTAATATTACCGATATATCGACTACTAATATCAGCTTCATTAGCAATTGCACCAACAATATGACGCACTTCAACACCATCATCGCGCCCAACTTCAATTCGATATAATTCCATGTTACCAATTCTTCTTCTTTCACGTCTTGTATTACGATCAACAAAATTATTATTATTCAAACGACGTGATTCACGAGTATTAAATTCAGTACTAAATCGTGAACGACGAATAACAGGATCTGGAGGTAATATCAAAGGTCTATCACCTTGTGCTATCTTTAACAAAACAGAAGCTAAAGTTTCAAGATCTATTTCTTTTTTAGAAACTAATTTAGTAATTAATGCCCGATATTTTTCTAAATCACAACTCTTTAATTGTTTTTTAATATTTTCTAAAAATTTATTTTGTCTACGTTCACTTAAAAATACTGAACTAGGCAACTTAACTTCTACAATTGATTGTTTAATATTGCGTTCAATATTTCGTAATAATCGACGTTCTCGGTGATCAACAAATAAAAGAGCTCGACCAGTACGACCAGCTCGACCAGTACGACCAATCCTATGAACATAAGATTCTACATCCATAGGTATATCATAATTTATTACCAAACTAATACGTTCTACATCTAACCCACGTGCTGCAACATCAGTAGCAATTAATATATCAAGACAACCATTTTTAAAACGTTCTAATGTTTTTTCACGTAAAGCTTGATTCATATCACCATTTAAAGCTGAACTGTTATAACCGCTCTTTTCGAGTATTTCAGAAACTTCTATTGTAGCACTCTTGGTACGAACAAAAATAATTGCAGCATCAAAATCTTCTGCTTCTAAAAAACGAATCAAAGCTTCATTTTTACGTATTCCATATACAAACCAATAACTTTGATTAATATCAGGACGTGTTTTTATATTAGATTGAATATTAATTTCTTTAGGTGATTTCATAAATCGACGAGTAATACGACGAATTGCTTCGGGCATTGTAGCAGAAAATAATACAGTTTGATGTGTGGTAGGAATTTGATTCATAATATTTTCAACATCTTCTATAAAACCCATTCGTAACATTTCATCAGCTTCATCAATAACTAAACCACGCAAATGAGATAATTTTAAAGTACCACGTTTTAAATGATCTAACAAACGACCAGGTGTACCAACTACAATATGAGATCCACGTTTTAATGCACGAAATTGAGTATCATAATGTTGACCACCATAAAGTGCTACAATATTTACTGTATAAATATGTTTAGAAAAATCACCTATAGCTCTTGCTACTTGTATAGCTAATTCACGTGTTGGCGCTAATACTAACACTTGAGGAGATTTTAATTTAAGATCTATATTATGAAGTAATGGTAAGCTAAAAGCTGCTGTTTTACCACTTCCAGTTTGCGCCATGCCCAATAAATCATATCCATTCAATAAATAAGGAATACATTTTTTTTGAATTGGAGATGGTTTTTGATAACCAAGGTCATTTAATGCAGAAAGAATTGATGCTGATAGACCTAATTCAGCAAAAGATATTTCAGACTGATTAGTCATGTAAAATTGCCTCATGTATTATGTGACCAGTTTACATAACTCTTTGAAAAAATTATTATTTTTATTAAAGTGTGAACTGGTTCAAAATTATATACTAAATGAAAATAAACCTTTATCAATTGATGATAAAGAATGAAATAAATAATGTTTTTAATTTCTTTATTAGCCTATATTATAAAATACATCCTACTAAACTTAAAATAATAAAATTACCTGCATGAGTACAAATATTTTTTTTAAATACAATTTAATAAATAAATTTAGTAAATAATAATTTTAAAAAATTAATAAAACTTATATTAAAATATTTATATTATAAAAAAAAATAAAAATATTAATATGAAAATAAATAAGAGACTTAATTAAGATTTATTAAAAATCAAAAATTTAAAATTATTTTTATTTATAAGAAAATACTATAAATAACTATATAAAGATTACTATAATAATCAAAATATTATATCAAAATTTTAATATGAACATTAAAAAATATCTATTTTTTAATATTTTTTGTCATACGAATTGCTTCTTTAATACTTAAACGAATTCGACCTTGTCGGTCAATCTCTAATACTTTTACTGCAACTTCTTGTCCTAATTTCAAACAATCTATTACTTTTTCAATACGTTTTTCTGATATTTGAGAAATATGCACCAAACCTTCTTTATTACTTCTAATAGCGACAAAAGCACCAAAATCAACAATACGTGTAACTTTTCCATTATAAATACGATCAACTTCGATGTCTGCTGTAATTTCTTCAATACGATAAATAGCATCTTTTGCTTTATAACTATCTGTTGCAGCAATTTTTATTATACCTTCATCATTAATTTCAATAATAGTACCAGTTTTTTCAGCTAATGATCTAATTACAGAACCACCTTTACCAATTACATCTCTAATTTTATCAGGATTAATCTGAATGATGTGAATACGAGGAGCAAATTTAGAAATTTCTTTACGAGGTCGCTGAATAGTTTCTTCCATAACACTTAAAATATTTAAACGAGCACTTTTTGCTTGATTTAAAGCAATTTTCATAATTTTTTGAGTAATACCTTCAATTTTAATATCCATTTGCAAAGCACTTATTCCTTCACGACTTCCTGCAACTTTAAAATCCATATCACCTAAATAATCTTCATCACCTAAAATATCTGAAAGTACAACAAATTTATCATTTTCTTTTACCAATCCCATTGCAATACCAGCCACTGCACTTTTTATTGGAACGCCTGCATCCATTAATGCCAATGATGCACCACATACAGAAGCCATAGAAGAAGATCCATTAGATTCAGTAATTTCTGATACTACACGTATAGTATATGGAAACTCCAAATGATCAGGCATAACTGCTAACATGGCACGTTTAGCCAAACGTCCATGCCCAATTTCACGACGTTTTGGCGAACCGACTATGCCTATTTCACCCACTGCATAAGGTAAAAAATTATAATGAAATAAAATATGATTACTAGATTCACCAATTAATTCATCTATAATCTGAGCATCACGTTCTGTACCTAAAGTTGTTGTAACTAAAGCTTGTGTTTCTCCTCTAGTAAATAATGCTGAACCATGCGTTCTTGGCAATACTCCAGTGCGTACATCCAATGTACGTATCATATCTTTTTCTCGTCCATCAATACGTTTTTCACCTTTTAACACACGAACACGGACAACTTTTTTTTCTATTTCTAGAAGAAATGCATTTATTTCATCAACATTTAAAGAATTATCCATTTCTAAAATTGTACTAATAACTTCTTCTTTTATTGCAAGAATATTCATATGACGTTCTTGTTTTAGAACAATCCGATACGCATTATCTAATCTTTTTTCAGCTAATTTTTTAATAAGATTATATAATTCCTCATTTGTAACTTTTGGTTTCCAATCCCATTTTTCTTTGCCAAATTCCATTACTAATTTATTGATATTATTAATTACAATTTTTTGTTGCTCATAACCAAAAAAAATTGCATCTAATATTTTTTCTTCTAATAATAAATTAGCTGCAGCTTCTACCATTAAAACTGCATGATTTGTACCTGCTACAATTAAATCTAAGTTACTATTTTTTAATTCATCAACAGTAGGATTCAAAACATATTTGTTATTAATATAACCAACTCTTGCAGCACCAATTGGGCCATTAAATGGTATACCAGATAATGATAATGCAGCAGAAGCACCAATGAGTGCAACTATATCTGGATTTACTTGAGGATTAATTGAAAGTACTGTAGCAATAATTTGAACTTCATTTAAAAAACCTTTAGGAAATAACGGACGAATAGGACGATCAATTAAACGCGCAATAAGCGTTTCACCTTCACTAGGACGCCCTTCACGACGAAAAAAACTGCCTGGGATACGACCAGCAGCATATGATCTTTCTTGATAATTAACAGTTAATGGAAAAAAACTTTGTCCTTCTTTTACTTTTTTTTGTCCAACAACAGTGACAAATACAACTGTATCGTCCATATTAACAATTACTGCACCACTTGCTTGACGAGCCATTAAACCAGTTTGCATGATCACAGTATGTTGACCATATTGAAATTTACGAACAATAGGATTTAGCAAAATAACACCTTTTTAGTAACCAATTATTAATATAATAACACCAATGCCAACATTCTTCTACATTCCTTATAATTAAAAGCACGGTTAAATTATTTGATCTTAATTATTGTTAAAATTAATATTAAAAATAAAAAAGATAATCTTAAGAAATAATCATTATTAAAAAACCATTTCTTTATAATTTATTTTATAAGAATTTCATATGATTGTAATTGAATATTTTTTCTATAAAAAAGGGGCAGATCGCCCCATAATTTTTATGAATTACTTATTAACGACGTAATCCTAAACCTTCAATAAGTTTACTATAAGAAATAAGATTTTTATATTTTAAATAATTTAATTGTTTACGTCGCTGAGCGACCATTCTTAATAATCCTCGTCGACTATGATGGTCTTTTTTATGTTGCAAAAAATGTTTTTGTAAATCATTTATTTTTGCTGTTAATAAAGCAATCTGAACTTCACTAGAACCAGTATCTTTTTTATTACGACTATATTGCTTAATAATTTGAGATTTTAGCAAAATACTTAGAGACATAAAATAACTCCAAAATTTTCTCTTCAAAATAATAAAAATTGATCTTTAATACAGCTTTTTATTAAATAGATTTTATTCTATTTTACGCTTCAATTAATTATAAAACAAGATGATAAGTAAATCTTATTAAACATTTTCTTAAATTACACAAAAAGGAACAATGCTTTTTTTTTCATTAATTTTTGCAACACCAATAAATTTATGCATATTACCTTCAGTAACCTTTACTATATTACCATTTATAAATAAATGATTATCAATAAAAATTGATTGTCCTTGTTTAAAACAAATTGCAATATTTTCAGAAATATTAATTTCTGGAAAATGACTTACCGCTGTATCTATAGGCAATAAAAATAAATCTATTTTCTCCATACCAATCTTTTCCAGTTCACATTGCTTTTTTAAAGAATTTAACTGTTCTAATGTTACCATAGATTTACTAAGATAATTACCTATTTTTATGCGTCTTAAATAAATTACATGAGCACCACAACCTAATAATTCACCTAAATCATCAATTATAGTGCGAATATAAGTTCCTTTAGAACAAAAAATATCTAATTCTACTTCATTTCTTTCCCATCGTATAAATTTTAAATCATAAATAGTAATTGCTCTACATTTACGTTTAAGAATAATACCTTGACGAGCATACTTATAAAAAGGTATACCACGATATTTAAGGGCAGAATACATAGAAGGAATCTGCATTAAATGACCACGAAATTTATTTAATGCTTTATTAAGCTCTTCTTTTGTAATATTAATTGGACGTTCAGAAATGATTTTACCATATGAATCAGCAGTATTAGTGCGTTGCCCTAAACGACAAATAACGCGATAATATTTATCTGCATTAAGCAAAAATTGTGATAACTTAGTTGCTTTTCCTAAACAAATCGGCAACATTCCTGTTGCTAAGGGATCAAGTGATCCAGTATGTCCAGCTTTTTTAGCATTAAATAATCGTCGTACTTTTTGTAAAGCTATATTAGATGAAAGTTTTTTTGGTTTATCTAATAATAATATACCATCAACTGTACGAACACAATTACGACTCATTAATTTTATTCTTTAATAATGTGATGCTTACGGCGTTGTTTATCATTATATATAATTTTTTTTAACAAATTGTTCATTTTTATTCCTTCAGTTAAAGAATTATCATAAAAAAAAGTTAATTTAGGAATAATACGCAAAGAAATTGATTTACCCAAAAAAGCGCGAATTCGTTTTGACATGTCACCATTTAATATACTAATACCATTTTTTATATCATCAATTTTATCTTCTAAATTTGATATATTGAGAAAAGTTACAAATACTTTTGCATATTGTAAATCACGTGAAACCTTGATACCAGAAATTGTAACTTTTTTAATGCGTGGATCTTTAATTCTTTTATATAAAATAATTGAAATTTTTTTTTGTATTTCCTGAGCAACACGTTTAGAACGATCAAATTCTTTTTTCATAAAAACATTTTCCTCACTCAGGAGCAAAAAAATAAATAATAAACTAAATTATTACCACAATAAATCATTTTACTATGTAAGTTTTAAAATTTTATAATAAAAAATATGTAATTTACTTCAATCAAAAAAATTATGTTTTTTTAAAAGTTTTATAATTTTTTCTAAAAAATAATTAATATTATATAAATTTTTTTTATAAAAAAGCATAAAAAATATTAACATTTAATTATTTTTTTTAACTGAAATCACTTCAAATAATTCTATTATATCACCAAAACGTACATCATTATAATTTTTTATGGCAATTCCGCATTCCATACCATTTCTAACTTCATTAACATCATCTTTAAATCGACGTAATGATTCTAATTCACCTTCATAAATAACAACATTATCCCGTAATACACGAATAGGATTATTACGTTTAATTGTACCTTCAAGTACCATACAACCAGCAATTGCAAGACATGTTGGTGATTTAAAAACATTTCTTACTTCTGCTAAACCAATAATATTTTGTTGATATTTAGGTTTTATCATTCCAAACATAGCTTCTTTGATTTCATCAATAAGATGATAAATTATAGAATAATACCGTAACTCTAAATTTTCAGTCTCAATAATTTTTTTTGCACTTATATCAGCGCGAACATTAAAACCAATAATCATCGCATTAGAAGCGGAAGCTAAAGTAACATCACTCTCTGTAATACCGCCAACACCAAAATAAACAATGTTTATTTTTACTTCATCATTTGATAATTTTTCTAAAGTACTATAAATTGCTTCACAACTACCTTGTACATCAGTTTTTAATACAATATTTAATTCAGTAATCTTGGAATCTTTTATATTCTCAAACATTTTTTTTAATTTTGATTTCTGTTGATGTGCTAATTTAACTTCCCTCACTTTATTTTGACGATAAAGTGCGACTTCACGTGCTTTCTTTTCATTATTTACTACCGTTATTTTATCACCTACTGAGGGTATATTTGACAAACCTAAAATTTCAACTGGCATTGATGGTCCAACATTATTAATATCTATTCCTAATTCATTACGCATTCCTCTAATTCTTCCATATTCAAAACCACATAATACAAAATCACCTTTATTTAATTTACCTTCTTGAACTAAAATAGTAGCAACTGGACCTCTACCTTTATCTAAATAAGCTTCAATAACAACACCATTTGCCATACCAGTATGGAATGCTTTTAACTCTAATAATTCGGCTTGTAATAAAATCGCTTCCAATAACTCATTAATACCTATGCCCTTTTTAACTGAAACTTTAACAAATTGATTTTCACCTCCCCATTCTTCAGTTAGAATACCGTATTTTGAAAGTTCATTTTTTATATTTTCTACATCACCTTCATTTTTATCTATTTTATTTAATACGACAACAACTGGAACATTTGCTGCTTTAGCATGCTGAATAGCTTCTATTGTTTGTGGCATTACACCATCATCTACAGCAATCACTAAAACAATAATATCTGTTATTTGAGCACCACGCGCACGCATTGCAGTAAATGCAGCATGTCCTGGCGTATCTAAAAAAGTAATTATGCCCTTATCTGTTTTAACATGATACGCACCTATATGTTGTGTAATTCCACCTACCTCTTTATCAGTAATTTTTGAAGAACGAATATAATCAAGTAATGAAGTCTTACCATGATCAACATGACCCATAATCGTTACAATTGGAGCTCGTGGTTCTTGGATGGATAAAATCCCACTATTATTACGATTTTGTAAAACTAATTTTTCTAATTCATTTTCATGACGTAAAATAACTTTATGACCCATCTCTTCTGCTACAATTTGTGCTATTTCTTGATCTAATACTTGATTAATCGTTACCATTAATCCCATCTTCATCATTTTTTTAATAACTTCTGAACCTTTAATAGCCATTTTATTGGCTAATTCAAAAACAGAAATAGTTTGACCAATCACAACATCACGATTAATTACCGTGATAGGTTTAGTGAAAATTTGCTGCAAAATACTATTTTTTTTCTGCTTAACTTTATTTTTACTAACACGAACCACTCGTTCTTCTTCACGGACAGATTTTTCTGAATGTTTATAATTTTTTTTCTGTCGAATAACTTTATTACCTCGATAACGAGTTCGAAGGCCTTCTTCTTGAATATCATTGTCATCTTCAGCTAAACGGGTATTTCGATAAGTTGTAAGATGATAGTTTTTATTATAATTTATATCATTACTACTATTCCAAAAAGTGGAATTATCTTCTACTATATGACAATCTTCTTTAGTAATAAGTTTAGAATCAAATTCAACTTTACGTTTTTTTGTTTCTTTTTTATTGTTAGATTTTAGATCTACTTTCTGTATTTCAGATTTCTTTTTCTCAGAAAGAATACAAAAAGGTTGATGAAACTTATTTATTTTTTGATTATTTTTATTTTCTTTTGTTTTTTCTTTTTCTATTACTTCAATTTTTATTTTTTTTTCTATCCCATAATATACTTTTTCTTCTATATGATTGATTGCTAATAAATCACGGTCAAGATATGTACGCTTTTTACGTACTTCAATGTTTACTGATTTATTTTTTCCGCCAATACCAAGAATATTTAACTTACTACGAGTTTTTCTCTGTAATATTAATTTACCAGTCTGCGAACTTATAGTTCCATCTTCATGATTTAAATATGCAAGTAAATGTTCTTTTTCTTTTTGAGTAACAGCATCATTTTCAGTTTTTTTTATTCCTGCAAATGCAAACTTTTCTATTAACCATTCTACTGAAGTTTGAATTTCTGTTGCTAATGATTTTACAGTTTTTTTATCTGTCATTCTATCCCTTCCTACCACAAATTATTTTGAATCATTTCCAAACCAACAAATATTACGTGCTGCCATAATAATTTCACCAGCTTGTGCATCATCCATACCTTTTTCAATATCTTTTAAATCATCAATACCTTGTTCAGCAAGATCTTCTAACGTAGAAATACCATGATTGGCAAGCTTTATTGCTAATGACTCATTTACACACCATAATTTTGATAAATGATCAGTTGGTTGATTTTTATTTCCTCCCATATTTTTTTTCTTAGCTAATTTTAATGTAGTTAATGCAGCTTTTGCTTTTTCACGTAATATTTGAATGGTTTTTTCATTAAGACCTTTAATTTCTAATAATTCATCAATTGGCACATAAGCCAATTCTTCTAAGGTAGAAAAACCCTCCTCAACAAGAAGAGAAGCGAATTTATGATCAATATCAAGATATTTAGTGAAAGTATTAATAGATATATATGCTTCTTCCTGATGTTTAGCTTTAAGTTCTTCTGTAGTCATAATATTTAATT
Source organism: Arsenophonus sp. (assembly GCA_031446105.1). GTDB lineage: Bacteria > Pseudomonadota > Gammaproteobacteria > Enterobacterales > Enterobacteriaceae > Arsenophonus. The sequence goes on along the minus strand of CP132907.1, from coordinate 178,806 downwards.
CCCATCTATTATCCCTACGATGATTTTTTAATAACTGAGAAGCTAAACGAACATTTTGACCATTACGACCAATTGCTTGCGATAAATTATTACTTTCAACAGCAATATCCATCGTACATTTATCTTCATCGACTACAATAGAAATTACATCAGCAGGCGACATAGCATTAATGACAAATTGTGCCGGATTTTCATCCCAAAGTACAATATCAATACGCTCACCATCAAGTTCACTTGATACTGCCTGCACTCTTGCACCACGCATACCAACACAAGCACCTATTGGATCAATACGTTTATCATTAGTTTTCACTGCAATTTTTGCGCGTGAACCAGGATCACGAGCAGCAGTTTTTATTTCAATAATCTCTTCGTTAATCTCAGATACTTCAATTCTAAATAATTCGATTAACATTTCAGTTCTAGACCGTGTAATAAATAATTGTGCCCCTCTAGCTTCTGGACGTAAAGCATATAATACACCACGCAGACGATCGCCAGAATGAAAATTTTCACGTGGTAACATATCTTCTTTTAAAATCACACCTTCTGCATTATGACCTAAATCTAAAATAATATTTTCACGATTAACTTTTTTTACTACTCCAGTAATAATTTGACCTTTTCGTTCACGAAATTTTTCAACAACCATAGCTCTTTCAGCTTCACGTACTTTTTGAACAATCACTTGTTTTGCTGTTTGAGTTGTAATTCTATCAAAAATTACTGATTTTATTTGTTCTTCTACATAATCTCCTAAATTAATTTTTGAATTTTCAAATTTTGCAGCATCTAACGTAATTTCTAATGTAGGTTGAGTAACTTCATTCACTACTAACCAACGTCGAAATGTATCAAAATCTCCTGTTTTTCGATTAATATTAGTACGGATATCAATTTCTTGTTCATATTTTTTTTTAGTAGCTGTTGCTAAAGCAGTTTCAAGTGCCTCAAATATTTTTTCACGAGGAAGAGATTTCTCATTAGAAACCGCCTCGACAACAGCTAGAACTTCTTTATTCATTCTAGTTGCCTCGAAACTTTATAAAAAGTTAGGTACTAAACTCACTTTCAGATATTAATAAAAATATTGAATTATTATGATCATTTTATGATTATTGATAAATAAGTTTAACTATTGCATTAATATGGATTTTAAAATATTTTTCTATCTAAAAAAATGCTATATTAATATTTTAAAATATATTTTTAATATAATATTATTTTTAAAAAATAAAATTTTAATAACAAATAAAAATAAAAAAAATGATACAAAAATTTCTGAAATATAAATGAATAATATTTTTTTAATATTTAATGCTGCATTTAAATAATCATTAAGATACGTTTTATCATTTTATAATTACATTATTTTTATAATTAACTTTAAATATACCTACAATTCGTTTTATAAATTAAAAAATAAGTTTTTTATAATTAATAACATAAAAATATTAATTTTATCGATTTTTTGCTATATTTTATAAAAAATATTTCATAAAAGATAAAACATAAAAAAAGGGCTAATAGCCCAGTTTTCTTTTTTGTACTAAATAAAAGTTTGTTAAATATTTTAAAAATTATATAATTTTATCACATTTTTAATATAATTCATTATTACATATTTTTTATTTTTAAAAATAATAAAAATTTTTTGTAAAAATTAACATAAATCATAATTGGTTGCGGGAGTTGGATTTGAACCAACGACCTTCGGGTTATGAGCCCGACGAGCTACCAGACTGCTCCATCCCGCGTCTAAAAATTTTATTTATTATACTGTTGTAATATAAAAAATGCAAGTTTTTATTTTTTAAATTTTGCCGAGGGCGGGTTTCGAACCCGCATACCTATACTGAAAGGTACTACCCCCTCAAGATAGCGTGTATACCATTTTCACCACCTCGGCCATAAAAATTGCTCGTAAAAATAATTTCTCTATCATCTGAAATTTATTTAAATTTTTAATTTAATTTTTAGGAACATCAATTGTTGTCGATTTAGGAGATATTACCAATTTATCTATTTTTTCATCTTTTAAAGGTTCGGAAATATTTTCCCACTTATTAATAGTAATATTTTTTTGAGCTGTTAAATTTCCTAAAATTAAACTAATAATAAAAAATAATGTTGCAAAAACTACAGTCATTAAGATCATAAATTTATTTAATCCTGATGAACTAAATAATGTCGCAGAATTAGCTATATGAAATGCAGGCCCAATATTATCAGTACCTTTTCCCTGTTGCAAAATAATTATAGCAATTAAAGATATTGAAATTAATAAAAAAAACAATAAAATAATTACATACATAAATGAAAACCTATTTTTAATAAAATATAAAAAATTAATTTATATAAAATTTATAGATAAATTTAATTACATAAAAGAATAATAGATTTTATCTAAACCATACTTAAAAATCAAGATTATTTTATTGCGTTATTTTATTTAATATAAAAATCTATTTTTTAAAAAATATAATAAAAATCAATTAATTAATGCAATTCAAAGTTCCAAAACAAATTATAAAAACTATGCATTAAAGTATTTTTATAAAAAGTATATTTTATTTATTTAACTTGATTTACTACATCTGCAATACGATTAGCCATGATAGTAAGTTGTTTTTTATTTTCACCTTCTACCATAATACGAATTATGGGTTCTGTACCTGATTTGCGCAATAAAACTCTTCCTCTACCGTCTAATTCCTGCTCAACTTGTTTAACAACATTTAAAACATCTTTTGTATCTAATGGGTTATGTGTACCAGAAAAATTTATATTTATCAATACTTGAGGAATTAATTCTATTTCATAACAAAGATCATAAAGACTCATATCATTGCGAATCATTGCACTTAATACTTGTAAACTAGCAATAATACCGTCACCTGTTGTTGTTTTATCAAGCAAAATAATATGTCCTGAATTTTCAGCACCAAAACGCCATCCTTGCTCTTTTAGTTTTTCAAAAACATAACGATCACCTACTTTTGTGCGAAGAAATGGAATATCTAATTGTTTTAATGCTAATTCTAATCCAATATTACTCATAAAAGTACCAACAACACCACCACGTAATTCACCTTGTCGAAGTGCATCACGGGCAATAATATAAAGAATTTGATCACCATCTATTTTATTACCTCGATGATCAACCATGATTACTCGATCACCATCACCATCAAATGCAAGTCCTAAATCGGCTTTTTCTTTTATAACATACTTTTGCAACATAGATACATTAGTTGCACCACAACCATCATTTATATTAAAACCATTAGGTTTACAAGCAATTGTAATAACTTCTGCATGAAGCTCACTCAACACGTTGGGTGCAATATGATATGTTGCACCATTAGCACAATCTAAAACAATTTTTAATCCATTTAAAGTTTGATTACTTGGAAAAGTGCCTTTACAATATTCTATATAACGTCGAGCAGCATCAAAAATACGACTTTCTTTCCCTAATTTTACAGATTTTACACAAATAAGTGGTTTTTCTATTTCTGCTTCTATCGCTTTTTCAATATCATCTGGTAATTTAGTTCCATGAATAGAAAAAAATTTAATACCATTATCATAATAAGGATTATGTGAAGCTGAAATAACAATCCCTGCACCCGCACGACATATTCGGGTCAAATAAGCAATTGCTGGTGTTGGAATGGGGCCCGTTAATTCAGCTGATAATCCAGCAGCAAAAAGACCTGCTTTTAAAGAAGATTCTAGCATATAACCTGAAATACGTGTATCTTTACCTATAATAATTTTTTGAGAACCATTCCGAGCTAAAACCTTCCCAGCTGCCCAACCTAATTTTAAAACAAAATCAAGAGTAATTGGATTCTCTCCTACTTTTCCACGAATACCATCAGTGCCAAAATATTTGCGTTTATTCATAATTATTTATTTCTTTTTCCTAGAAAGAGTTGCTTGAACAATTTTCATAGCCTGCACAGTTTCTTTTGTATCGTGCACCCTAATAATATTTGCTCCATTAATAGCAGCAATAACTGCACATGCAACGCTACCAATTAATCGTTCTTTTAATGATATATTTAATAACTCACCAATCATAGATTTACGAGATAAACCAACTAATAATGGTACTCCTAAGTTATGAAATTCATTTAAATTAGCTAATAATTGATAATTATGCTCTAAATTTTTACCAAAACCAAAACCGGGATCAATAATTAAATGTGTTTTTTTAATTCCACCTACTTCACAACGTTTAATTTCATTTAATAAATATTTTTTTACTTGTTGAACTACATTTTTATAACTTGCTATTTTTTGCATAATTTTAGGTTGACCTAACATATGCATAATGCAAACTGGTAATCCAATTTCAGCTGCTATTTTTAACGCACCTTTTCCATGCAATGATCTAATATCGTTAATCATATGAACACCAGCTTTTGCTGCTTCTTGCATAACAATAGCTTTAGAAGTATCAATAGAAATAAAAACATCAAATCTAGAAACTATTTTTTCAATTGTAGGCATTACACGATCAAGCTCTTCCTGTACATTGACTTCTCTAGCACCAGGACGTGTTGATTCTCCGCCAATATCAACGATCGATGCACCATCTTTAACCATACTGGCAACACGCTGAAAAATATTTTCATAACGATTATATATCCCACCATCAAAAAAAGAATCTGGAGTTAAATTTAATATTCCCATAACAATAGGATAATCAAGATTAAGATTTATTTTTCTTGTACTAATTTTCATAATTACCTTTTAAAATAAATAATGCTAATAAATAAAACCCCAGGAAAACCTGGGGTTTTATTGAATAGAACTCTGCATAAAAAACACTCTTAATAATTAATAATTATATATTTTTAATTTATAAAATTTTTTTTAAAAACTTATACCCTCTTTATTAATTTAAAGAAGGATTATCTGATTGCGATGAGAATTTAGGAATAGAATTATTTTTATCCCATCCTTCTGGAGCCCTAACAACACGACGATTCATTAAATCATCTATTTGATGAGCATCAATAGTTTCATATTTCATTAATGCATCTTTCATTGCATGCAAAATATCCATATGATTATTTAAAATTTGACGAGCACGCTTATAATTTCTATTAACAATTTCTTTTATTTCTTCATCAATAATACGAGCAGTTTCATCAGATATTTGATTTGCTTTACCTACTGAACGACCAAGAAAAATTTCAGTTTCTTCTTCAGCATAAAGTAATGGTCCTAATCTTTGGGAAAAACCCCATTGTGTCACCATATTACGAGCAAGATTAGTTGCTACTTTAATATCATTTGATGCACCAGTAGATACTTTATCTTCACCATAAATCATTTCTTCTGCTAATCTTCCACCATAAAGTGTTGAAATTTGACTCTCTACTTTTTGACGGCTTGTACTAATTTGATCACCTTCTGGTAAAAAAAAGGTCACTCCTAACGCACGACCACGAGGTATAATAGTAACTTTATGAACAGGATCATGATCTGGTACAAGTCGTCCAATAATAGCATGACCTGCTTCATGATAAGCAGTAGATTCTTTTTGTTTTTCTGTCATAACCATAGAACGACGTTCAGCACCCATCATAATTTTATCTTTTGATTTCTCAAATTCTTCCATGCTAACAACAGATTTATTTGCTCGTGCCGCAAAAAGCGCTGCTTCATTAACTAAATTGGCTAAATCAGCACCAGAAAAACCTGGTGTTCCTCTTGCTAAAATTGAAGCATCAACACTTGGATCTAATGGCACACGTCGCATATGAACGTTTAAAATTTGTTCGCGACCGCGTACATCAGGCAAACCAACAACGACTTGACGATCAAAGCGTCCAGGACGCAATAATGCTGGATCCAAAACATCTGGACGATTTGTTGCTGCTATGACAATGATGCCTTCATTGCCTTCAAACCCATCCATCTCTACTAACATTTGATTAAGAGTCTGTTCACGTTCATCATGCCCACCCCCTAAACCTGCACCACGTTGACGGCCTACAGCATCTATTTCATCAATAAAAATTATACAAGGCGCTGATTTTTTTGCTTGTTCAAACATATCACGAACACGAGATGCACCAACACCAACAAACATTTCTACAAAATCTGAACCTGAAATAGTAAAAAATGGAACTTTTGCTTCACCAGCAATTGCTTTAGCCAACAAAGTTTTACCAGTACCTGGCGGTCCTATCATTAAAATTCCCTTGGGAATTTTTCCACCCAATTTCTGAAACCGTCCTGGTTCACGTAAATATTCGACTAATTCACTAACTTCTTCTTTTGCTTCATCACAACCAGCAACATCTGCAAAAGTTGTTTTTATCTGATCTTCTGTTAACATACGCGCTTTACTTTTACCAAAAGATAAAGCACCTTTTCCTCCACCTCCTTGCATCTGACGCATAAAAAATATCCAAACTCCAATTAATAACAACATAGGAAACCAAGAAATAAAAATAGTTGCTAAAAAACTTTGTTCTTGAGGTGGTTCACCAATAACTGTAACACGTCTTTCAAGTAATGTATCTAATAATTTGGGATCTTCTCTAACTGGAATATAAGTTGTATAACGATTATTATCTGTTTTTTTAACATTAATTTCACGATCAGAAATACGTACTTCACGAATCTGATCCTGAATCAATTCATTCATAAATGTAGAATAATCGACTCTACGACTATTAGAATCATTAGAAGCAAAACTCTGGAACAGAGACATCAGGACTACTGCAATGATTACCCATAAAATAAGGTTTTTCGCCATGTCACTCAAAAGATGAACCTCTTTTTCAACTATGTTGAATAAATAAAGTAAAGAATACTATATTTTATACATACTGTCGCTATAAAAATATATACTTTTTATTTAAATTATCTATGAATCATCTACTTTAAAAAATCTCTATTTTTTTAAAAAAATATTAAATTTTTATTATATATAATAATCTTTATTATAAAACTAATAAATACAATTAAGTAATAAATTTTTATAAAATTTTTTTTATGTATTAATACTGTTTCTCTGAAAATCACAATATGAAATAAAAAATTATTTTTTGAAAAATGTCAATTAACTAATGCCAATTTATAAATATTAATTATATTTTATCTTAAAAATAAATGAATTATAAAAAAATTAATCTATAAATTATTTTAATAAAATTTATTTTAAGAATTAATTATATTTACTACTTTTACTACTAAAAATTTTGTATTAATTTAATTGAAATTAAATAATTTTTATATATTATATAAAAAAATTATGTTTTTTAAATTTTCAAAATAAACAGTATTAATACATAAAAAATTTTTATTTATATAAATTTTGCTTTTTAATATTATAATATTTTTAAAAAAAAATACAGTTTATTTTTTAAACTTTAATAATTTTTTAAAAATTATATTAAAATAGAAAAATATAATTTTTTTATTAAAACAAAAATAAATAGTGTTATATTATCATACAGAATTGTAACTTCTAAAAATTAAAGCACATATTTATAATTTATAATTATTTATGAATATATTCATTAATAAAAATAATACTTACTTAAAATAATATTTTTAATAAAATTTTATAATTTAGAGATTTTACTAAAAATAATTCTAAATTTTATTGGATTATTTTATTGATAAAAAACATTGATAAAACATTAATTAATAAAATTTAAATATTTCATGACTCTTTAAAAAACAAAAAATATTTTTATAAAAAATATAATAAAATTTTATATTAAGATAATTTATACATCTTAATCTTTAGTTATTTTTTCTTAAACAGAATATCATAAAAATCCAATAAAATAAAAATAATTAAATATATTGTACCTTTAAAATTTTATATTTCACTTCACCACCAGGTGTCATAATACTTACTATATCATCCTTAGTTTTACCTATTAACCCTCTAGCTATAGGTGAATTAATAGAAATAAGATTTTTTTTTATGTCAGCTTCATCATCACCAACAATACGATAAATTTGATTTTTATTAATAGTTATATTTAATATGGTAATTGTAGCACCAAATATTATTCTTCCAAGATTTTTAATCTTAGTAATATCAATAACTTCTGAATAAAATAATTTAGATTCAATTTCTTGTATTCTCCCTTCACAAAAAGCTTGTTGTTCACGTGCTGCATGATATTCTGCATTTTCTTTTAAATCACCATGTTCACGTGCTTCTGCAATAGCAGAAATAATTTCAAAACGACGAATATTTTTTAAAAATTCTAATTCTTTACGTAATTTTTTTTCACCATCTATCGTCATTGGTATTTTTTTCATTGTATGCCTATAATTTTTATAAAAAATTTTTATTATTATTTTTTGTTATTATTAAAGATAACAAAATTTTATAATAAAATAAATTTTATATATAAAATATATATTTTTTAATTATCTTTAATGATATTTATAAAATTTATAAATTTTTAATTTTTATTAAAATTATTATAATACATATTTATTTTATGTAAAATAACTCTTAATTATTAGTATTTATAATTTTACTTGTATATTTATTAACCAATAATAAGATTAAAAATAAACGTTTATTTTATACAAAATTTGTTTTTTATTTAATAAAATAAAGGGTTTTTAAAATAAAATAAATATATTTTTTTATACATATTAATTGCAAAAAAAATAAATTCAAATAAAATAATTCATTTATATTATTATGTAAAGAATTAATATTTAATAAAATATTTTATTCTAGGTTATTTTGATGTTAAAATATTTGATATAAAACAAATTAGAATTTATAAAATAATAAAAAAATTATATTTTTTATCTTTAAAATATATGTATTCTATAAAAAAATATTAATTCACAAAATTGATTTTTTATAAATAAAAATTTAACCATTAAAAAATATTTAATATTCAAAATATTATTAAAAATAAAAAAACTTTATATACTTTTAAAAAATATTTTTTAATTAAATAATTTAAAATTATATTTTAAATATCATAAAAATAAAAATAAAATATATAATTTTTTAATTATTGTTAATTTTATTTAAAAAATGTAAAAATTAATTTTACTAAGAATTTTAATCAAAATTTTTATTATCAATAAAAAAATTATTTTTAGAAATATCAAAGAATATGTATCAAAAAAAATACTATATATTTTTATATTTTTACAAAAAAAATATTAAAAAATACTTTTTATCATAAAAAATATTAAATATGCATTTAATAATTACTATATATTGTAATAAATATTTTAATATAATTATATTATTGTTAAATTTTCATAAAAATATTATTAATTTTTTTATTATAAACAAATTTAACTTTTTAAAATTATTAGAAAAAATACAATACATTCTTTATCAAAATTAAAAAATATTTATATAAAAAATATCGTATTTATATATTTAAATAATATTTAATAAATTACTTTTACTGTTATTTTTTCTTATTATTATATTAAAATATAGATTTTAAAATACTAATTCTTTAAATCTATTTTTATAGTAAATCTAAATTTCTATTTTTATATAAATAATTTTGTAAATATTTTTTTTGAATAAGCATCATAATATTCCAACAAAGCTCCTTAAGACCTAATTTATTTTTTACAGAAATCATATGAAATTCTTTTTTCCAATTTAATTTTTTTATTATTTCCTTTACACGCTTATTAGCTTCTTGAGAATTTAATAAATCAATTTTATTGAATACTAAATAACGCGGTTTTTTTATTATATCTACACTATATTTTTTAAGCTCAAAATCAATTATTTTTATATTTTCAAGTGGGTCAGATCCATCAATAGGAAAAATATCTACAAAATGCAAAAGTATTGAACACCTTTTTAAATGCTTTAAAAAAAATATACCAAGACCAACACCTTTTGCTGCACCTTTAATTAATCCAGGTAAATCAGCTAAAACAAAACTATTTTTGCTATCCATGCGTACTACTCCTAAACTTGGGGTTAAAGTAGTGAATGGATAATCAGCTATTTTTGTTTTTTTTTGAGAAACTGCATTCATAAAACTAGATTTTCCAGAATTAGGCATTCCTAAAATTCCAACATCAGATAACAACATTAATTCAAGAAATAATTCTTTTATTTCTCCAGAAGTACCCATTGTTCTTTTACGTGGAGTACGATTAATAGATGATTTAAATCTAGTATTACCTAAGCCATGTAATCCGCCTTGAACCACTTTTAAAGATTGACCATGATAAATCATATCAGCAATTATATTTTTGCTTAAATTTTCAAATATACGAGTACCTATTGGTACTTTAATAAAAATATCCTGTCCACGCTTTCCAGTGCAATTACTACTATAACCGTTCTTTCCATTCTCAGCTCTAAAAATTTTTTTAAATTGATAATCAATTAAAGTATTAGTATTTTCATCAGCTAAAATATAAACATCACCACCATCACCGCCATCACCACCATTTGGTCCGCCTTTAGGAACATATTTTTCACGACGAAAACTAATACATCCATTTCCACCATTACCAGCTATTACTAATATTTTTGCTTCATCAATAAATTTCATGATATTTTCTCTTAATATAAAAAACATGATTTATGAAAAATAATAATATGCAATCTCAAGAATATCAAAAAACAAAATTCATATTATTAAATATTCACAGCATGAATATAAAAAAACCCGCAGATTTTTTTGCAGGGTTATTTTAAAGAAAATAATTATCCGGTTATTATACTAACATATTTACGATTATTAGGTTGTTTGATTTCAAACTTAACTTTTCCATTAGTTAATGCAAATAAAGTATGATCACGTCCACATCCTACATTATTACCAGCATGAAATAAAGTCCCTCTTTGACGAATAATAATATTTCCAGCTGATACAGATGAACCGCCAAAATGTTTTATACCTAATCTTTTTCCTTTTGAATCTCTTCCATTACGTGTTGAACCGCCAGCTTTTTTATGTGCCATAATTATTCTCCTAATTTTTAAGCAATACTAGTGATTTTTACTTCTGTGAACCACTGACGATGTCCTTGTTGTTTACGACTATGTTTTCGACGATGGAATTTAATAATTTTAATTTTTTTATCACGCCCATGAGCAATAATTTCACCTTTTACTTTTGCTCCTTCAATAAAAGGAGAACCGATTTTAGTATGATTACCATCATTAATAAGTAAAATTTTATCAAATTCAAAAATTTTACCCTTAACACTATCTAACTTTTCTAAACGTACTATTTCGTCGATACTAACTCGATACTGTTTACCACCACTTAAAAAAACTGCATACATATCAACCCCATTTCAAAAAAAACCATCAGTAAATTTTATATTATCAGTAAATTTTATATTAAATTTAATGTTAAAAATATTTTATTTTGATATTACAGAAAAAAATTTTAAAATACAATTTTTAGATTAAATCCAAAAAAAATCTTAAAAATATCTTACAGTTATTTATAATATATATTTACAATAATATATAATAAAATATAAAATTCATCAAATATTATCTTATTTTGAAAATAAATTTATACAAGAATTAAGCAAATGAATTTAAAATCAATTATTCAGTTAACAGAAAAAGAAATGAAAGCAGTTAATAAAATAATCTTAAATCAAATGAATTCAAACATTAAGATTATCAATAAATTAGGAAATTATATTATTACTAGTGGCGGTAAAAAAATTCGACCGATTATTGCTATTCTAGTAGGAAAAATTTTAGGATATAAAGGTGATAAAAACATTAACATAGCTGCACTAGTTGAATTTATTCATACCGCAACATTATTACACGATGATGTTGTAGATAAATCTAATATGCGACGCGGTAAAAAAACAGCTAATTCTATTTTTGGTAATGCCACTAGCATATTAGTAGGAGACTTTATGTATACCAGATCATTTCAAATGATGACAGATCTAAATTCTATGACTATTTTAAAATTAATGTCTAATGCAACAAATATTATAGCCGAAGGTGAAATTTTACAATTAATTAATTGTAATAATCCTGATATTAGTGAAAGTACCTATATGCAAATAATATATAATAAAACAGCACGCTTATTTGAAGTCGCTGCACATGCATCCGCAATTGTATCCGGAGCAAATAAAAAACAACAAAAAGCATTTCAAAATTATGGAAAATATCTTGGTACTGCATTTCAATTAATGGATGACTTTAGAGATTATGATTCAAATAGTACTCAAAATGGAGAAATTATAGGAAATGATTTAAATGAAGGAAAATTAACACTACCATTACTTCACGCAATGAAAGAAGGATCTTCAAAAGAATCTTCTCTTATTCGTAATGCAATTGTAGAAGGTAATGGTAGAAATTTACTTAAAACAATATTAATTACCATGAAACGTTGTGGATCTCTTGAATATACTAAAGAAATGGCAAAAAAGGAAGCTGAAAAAGCAATTAAAATTATTGATATTTTTCCTCATTCTTCCTATAAAGATGCTTTAATAAGCTTACCATATATTTCTGTACAATCTACTAATTAAAAAATATTTTAACAAAATATAAAAATATTTATTTTCTAATAAAACGATCAAAAGAAGAAGTAATCTCATTTTTAGCCATATCTACATTTCCCCAACCTTTTATTTTTACCCATTTATTTTTTTCTAAATCTTTATAATGTTCAAAAAAATGTTGAATTTGACTGCGTAATAATTCAGGAAAATCATTAATATCTTTGATATTTTCATATTGTTTTGTTAATTTGGAATGAGGTACAGCAATCACTTTTACATCTTCGCCTGATTCATCTATCATTTGTAAAACACCAATTGGACGACAATGTATCACGACTCCTGTTTTTAATGGATAAGGTGTTGGGACTAATACATCAATTGGATCACCATCTAAAGAAATTGTATTATTAATATAACCATAATTACATGGATAAAACATAGGAGCAAAAACAAATCTATCAACAAAAATCACATCATAAATTTTATTTATTTCGTATTTTATAGGATGAGAATGTGCTGGAATTTCTATAATTACATAAATATCTTCAGGAATTGCTACACCTGCTGGAACATGATTTAAACTCATAAATAATATCCTTAGATTTTAAAAATAATTAAATTATTAAAAATATAATTCTATTCTAAAATAAAATATTAAGTTATTCATTAAATATATGATCAACAAAAATATTTAAACAAAAGCTTTATATCACATTTTAAACCGACTAAAAGTATGTTTTATAGTATTTAAAAAAATAATTTTAATTTAGTTGTTATAGCATAATAATAATTACAAAAAATATTTTATTGATACTATTGAAATTTAAAAATAACCTATAGTTTTTTTTAAAAAAATAAAAAATAACCTTTAAATTTAAATACAATTTTAATTGTAATTAAATTCTATACTTTTAATCAATTTTATTAATATAAAATTAATTAAAGCATTTATTATTTAATTAATGTTATATTAAAAAGTTATTAAACATCGATTTTATCAGAAAATATAGTATAAAATTATTTTATAAACAAAAGATTATTATAAAAAATAGTGACTAAAAACATATTTTTTAAACAATTTTTTTATAATTAATAGTATGAAGAAAAAAAAATAGTAATACTAAAAAATATAGTCTTTAAATTAAAACCATAAAATATTATTTTAATAATATTTTATCGAATTATATTTTTAATAAAAACTTTAAATTTCAGTTTTATTAAAAAATCTTATTTAAGATTTCTGTTTATAAAAAAATATAAAAAATTAAAAATAAAAAATATAAAATTTTAAAAAACAAAAAAATAACTAAAAAATATCTAATAAAAATTATATTACTAATAAAATTCTTAAAAATTATAAATATATTTTATAGAAATAATAAATTATTTTAAATAAATACTATTAAAATTTAAAAATTATTGTATTATTAACTTAAATTTTATCAATTAAAATAAAATTATTTTAAAAAATAATAGTAAAAAAAACTAAAAATGAAAATAGCTATTCTAGGAGCAGCAGGTGGTGTCGGTCAAGCACTTTCATTGCTTCTTAAAAATCAACTTCCATCAGGTTCAAAATTATATCTTTATGATATTATTCCTGGAATTTTTGGTATTGCAGAAGATTTAAGTCATATCCCCACAAATGTTATCGTAACTGGTTTTTCTGCTAATCATATAAAATCTGCATTACATAATGTAAACATAGTTTTAATTACAGCAGGTATAAGTAGGAAAATCAAAACAAACCGTTCAGAATTACTGAATATAAATGCAAAAATTATATATAATCTTATCGAAAATGTTGCTCAACAATGTCCTGAAGCACTAATTGGAATTATCACAAATCCTATTAATACAATAATTCCAATTGCAGCACAAATATTAAAAAAATTTAACGCATATAACAAAAACAAATTATTTGGTATAACAACATTAGACGTTATACGTGCCAATACATTTGTAGCTGAATTAAAAAATAAAGATCCAAAAGAAATTGAAGTAAAAGTTATTGGTGGACATTCCTTCGAAACAATTTTGCCATTACTGTATCAAATAAGAAATATAAAACTTACAGAAGAAGAAATTAAAATTTTAACTACACGTATTAAAAATGCTGGTACTAAAGTTATTAATAGTAAGAAAGGAATCGGTTCTGCAACACTTTCTATGGGACAAGCTGCAAATAGATTTTGTCTATCATTAGTTCATGCATTAAATGGGAAAAATAATATAATTGAATGTGCATATGTAGATAGTGATAATCAATATTCCCCATTTTTTGCTCAACCAATACTTTTAGGTTGCCAAGGTATTAAAGAGAGATTACCCATTAATCTTAATAATCCATATGAAAAGAAACAATTAGAAAATATATTAAAAATACTTAAAAAAGAAATTGAATTAGTTAGTAATTTTTTTTAAAATAAAAAAAATACACTATAAAATTAATATTTATTATATCAATTTTATTTATATAAAAAATTGATTTTAGTTATAAAAATATATAAAACTTATCTTACTAGTACTAGTTTTTTATTTTTTTTAATAAAAAAATATTTTAAAATTTATATTTTTTTAAAATTCATTATTATTTTTTTAACAACATTTCCAATCTCAACAAAATTATGTACTACAATCACTCCTGATTTTTCCAATAAAAAAAACTTTTCTTTTGCTCCACCAGCTCCACCAGTAATAATTGCACCAGCATGTCCCATGCGTTTATTTTTTGGTGCTGTAACACCAGCAACATAAGCAACAACAGGTTTAGTAATATTCTTTTTAATATATATTGCTGCTTCTTCTTCTGCTGTACCTCCAATTTCACCAATCATTACAATCACTTCAGTTTTTAAATCTTCATTAAAAAGCTTTAAAATATCAATAAAACTGGAACCAACTATAGAATCACCACCGATACCAACACAAGTAGATTGACCTAGTCCTACATCACTAATCTGTTTTACTACCTCATAAGTTAGTGTTCCAGATCTTGATATAACACCTATTGTACCTATTTTATGAATATATGAAGGTTGAATACCAATTTTACATTCTCCTGGTGTAATAATTCCAGGACAATTCGGTCCTATCATTATCACTTTATTTTCTTTTAACTTAACTTTAATCATGAGCATATCCAATAAAGGAATACCTTCTGTAATAGTTACAATTAATTTAATACCGGAATTAATAGATTCTATAATAGAATCTTTGCAAAATCTAGCTGGAACATAAATTACTGATGCAGTTGCATTTGTAGATTCTACGGCTTCACGTACTGTATTAAAAACAGGCAATCCTAAATGTGTTTTTCCTCCTTTACCAGGAGTAACACCACCTACAATTTTTGTTCCATAAGCAATAGCTTCTTTTGAATGAAAAGTACCTTGATTACCAGTAAATCCCTGACATATTACTTTAGTATTTTTATCAATTAAAATTGACATTACTTATCTTACCTCCGAGACTGCTATCACTTTTTTAACTGCATCTATTAAACTATTTGCAATAGTAATTTTAAGATTACTAACATTTAATTTTTGTATAGCTAAATCAGAATTGTTTCCTTCTAAACGAACAATTACTGGTATTTCTATTCCAATTTCTTTAATTGCTGAAATAAGACCATCAGCAATGAAATCACAACGAACAATACCACCAAAAATATTAACTAAAATAGCCTTTACATTATTGTCAGATAATATAATTTTAAATGCTTCTTTTACTCGTTCTTTAGTTGCACTGCCTCCAACATCAAGAAAATTAGCCGGAAGTCCACCATATAATTTAATGATATCCATAGTTCCCATAGCCAAACCGGCACCATTAACCATACAACCAATATTACCATTTAAAGCAACATAATTTAATCCAAATTTTGATGCATGAACTTCACGTGGTTCTTCTTGAAAGATATCACACATATTCTTTAATTCTATTTGTCGATAAATAGCATTACTATCAACAACAATTTTTCCATCTAAACATATTAAATCACCATTTTTTTTAATAACTAAAGGATTAATTTCAATTAAAGTCAAATCATATTTGATAAATATTGTTGCTAATTGCATAAAAATATTTACAAATTGCTGTACTTGTTGGATATTTAAACCTAGCTTAAAAGCAAGTTCACGTCCCTGATAATGCATAGGACCTATCAATGGATCAATAATTGACTTATGGATAAGTTCAGGTGTTTTTTTTGCTATTTTTTCTATTTCAATTCCACCTTCCATTGATGTCATAAAAACAATACGTCCAATACTTCGATCAATTACTGCACCTAAATACATTTCCTTATTAATATTGGTGACTTCTTCAATCAAAATTTGATTAACAGGCTGTCCATTTATATTGGTTTGATAAGTTACTAATCTTTTTCCTAACCAATATTTAACAAATGTTATAAGTTCTTTTTTAGTATATACAATTTTTATACCACCAGCTTTACCACGACCACCAGCATGTATCTGACATTTTAAAATTAAAGGAATATTATTTTCTAATTTTCTAGTTATTTCTTCTGCTTCCTCTACTGTTTTACAAAGATAACTTATTGGTACTGGTAATCCATAACGAAAAAAAAGTTTTTTTACTTGATATTCATGTAAATTCATGATTTTATATCCACATTTTTTTAATAAAAAAATAATTTTGTATATTATTACTTCTTTAAAAATAACAAAAAATAAATCAAACATCACATAAAATATCTTATAGATATATAGAATTATTAAAAAATATTATTTATATATTTAATAATAAACGATTTGGATCTTCTAAGATATTTTTTATAATCATCAAAAAACCTACAGATTCACGTCCATCAATTAAACGATGATCATAAGATAATGCCAAGTACATCATAGGTAGTATTTCTACCTTACCATTGACAGCCATAGGTCTATCTTTAATGGCATGTATTCCTAAAATGGCACTTTGTGGAGGATTAATAATTGGAGTGGACATCAAAGAACCAAAAACACCACCATTAGTAATAGTAAAATTACCACCTTGTAATTTCTCAATAGTTAATTTTCCATCACGTCCCTGAATGGCTAATTCTTTAATATTTTTTTCAATATCAGCCATGCTAAGTGTATCAGCATTACGTAATACAGGTGTTACTAAACCTCTCTCGGTAGCAACAGCAATGCTAATGTCAAAATAATTATGATACACTATATCTGAACCATCAATTGATGCATTAACTTCAGGATAATATTTTAAAGCTTCAATAACAGCTTTAACATAAAAAGACATCAAACCTAAACGTATTCCATATTTTTTTTCAAAATGATCACCATAAGTTTTTCGTAAATCAGAAACAGCTTTCATATTAACTTCATTAAAAGTTGTTAAAGTTGCCGTATTATGTTTTGCATCTAATAAGCGTTCTGCAATACGTTTACGTAAACGTGTCATTTCTACACGCTTTTCTCGTTTATTAAAAGAAAATTGATCAACAATTGAATAACTCTTATCTTTTATGTTTATTGGTGTAAATAATTCTTTTTCATTAACATATTCTTCAATATTATTACGACGCAAAAATCTATTTTCACTCCTCTTCTTTATAACATCAGAGTGATTTAAATTTTTTTCCGCAATTAAACGACGTACTGCTGGGGTTAAAGAAGAATCATAATTATCTTTTTTAATACTAAGATTGTTAATTTCCAATGAACTTGATGTAATTTTTTCTTTAGAATCAATTACTTTTTCTTGTTTTACTGACTTTTGAATAGCATTTGTTACATAAATACGACCTAATAATTGTTTAGAAGAAACTGTAGCACCTTCTTTTTCTAGAATAGATTCAAGAATACCTGAATCGACAGCAGAAACTTCGAGTATTACTTTATCAGTTTCAATTTCTACTAATACTTCATCACGCTTTACATAATCACCTTGTTTTTTATGCCAACTTGCAACTGTAGCATCTAAAACTGATTCCGGAAGATCTGGAACTAGAATTTCTATTCTATTCATTTATTATCCTTTAATTAATTTATTTCTAATGCATCTTTTATTAAAATTTGTTGTTGAGTTTGATGAACAAACGCATAACCAACAGCAGGAGCAGCAGATTCTGCACGTCCTATATATTTTAATAAAGCATATTTAGGGATTATTTTACGAATATTATACTTAATAAAGAACCATGCTCCTTGATTCAATGGTTCTTCTTGACACCAAACAAAATCGTGCACATGTTTATAAGACTCTAAAACTTTTTTTAAATCTTTATCAGGAAATGGATATATCTGTTCAATACGTATAATTAAAATATTTTTTTGTTGATTCTTAATGCGCTGTTCAAGCAAATCATAATAAACTTTACCTGAACATAAAATAATACGTTGAATATTTTTTATATCTGTAAGACTAATTTCAGTAATTATAGGTTGAAATGTGCCATTTGCTAATTCTGATAAACTAGAAATTGCACGTGGATGACGTAATAATGATTTAGGTGACATAATAATTAATGGACGTCGCATATTACAAAGCACTTGCCTACGTAAAATATGATAAATCTGAGCTGGAGTTGATGGAATACAAACTTGCATGTTTTCTTCTGCGCATAATTGTAAATAACGTTCTAAACGAGCAGAAGAATGTTCAGGACCTTGCCCCTCATATCCATGTGGTAATAACATAACCAAACCACACATACGTCCCCATTTTTGTTCACCAGAACTAATAAATTGATCAATAACTACTTGTGCTACATTTGCGAAATCACCAAATTGAGCTTCCCATATTATTAAAGCTCTAGGTTCTGCTGATGCATACCCATATTCAAAAGCAAGTACAGCTTCTTCTGATAAAACAGAATCCCAAATATTAAATTTTCCTTGATTATCAGATATATTATCAAGAGGAATATACGATGAACCAGTATTTTGATCATAAATAACGGCATGACGATGAAAAAAAGTTCCTCTACTAACATCTTCTCCTGACAAACGAACTTTTATACCTTTATTTAATAAAGTAGCATAAGCTAATGTTTCTGCTGCTCCCCAATCAAATAATTTTTTTTCATTTGCCATTTCCATTCTATCATTATAAATTTTTTTAACCCGTGATTGCATAATAATTTTTTCTGGAATTTTATTTAAACATTTTGCTAAATCTTTTAATTCTTCTTTTTTAATTTTTACAGGATAAACATTATTCCATTTATGCTTTAAATAAGGTTCCCAAATTGAGGAATATTGATTAATTGAAAAGCACTCATCAACAACCGAATCACCACAATCTAATTTATTCCGATAAAAATCTGTCATTTCTATTACTTGATTATCAGTAAGAATATTTTCTGCAATTAATTTTTTTGCATATAATTGACATGTTGTAGGATGTTTTTTAATTTTTGCATACATAATTGGTTGTGTAACACTTGGTTCATCAGCTTCATTATGTCCATACCGACGATAACATACTAAATCAATTACCACATCACGTTTAAACTTATTACGAAAATTTAATGCTAAATTAGTCACAAAAACAACGGCTTCAGGATCATCGCTATTAACATGAAAAATAGGTGCTTTTGCCATTTTCATTATATCAGTACAAAATTGTGTTGAACGTGCATCTTTAGGATTAGATGTCGTAAAACCTATTTGATTATTAATAATAATCCGTAATGAACCACCAACTTCATAACCTCTAGTTTGAGACATATTCAACATTTCTTGAACTACTCCTTGTCCACTTACCGCTGCATCTCCATGAATAGTAATTGGTAATACAATATTACCATTATTTAACGTATCTAAACGATCGCGACGAGCTCTAGCAGAACCTATAATTACTGGACTTACTATTTCTAAATGAGATGGATTAAATGCTAATGATAAATGCACGTTTTTATCTGATATTTTCAAATTAGAAGAAAAACCTTGATGATATTTAACATCTCCGGTACCAATAACATATTTATTTTTACCAGAAAATTCGCAAAATAAATCTTTTGATTTTTTACCGAAGATATTAACTAGAACATTTAATCGACCACGATGAGCCATACCCAATACGATTTCATGCGTATTATCTCTTACAGCATAACGGATTAATGCTTTTAACATCGGAATTAATGAATCAGCTCCTTCTAAAGAAAAACGTTTAGCCCCGGGAAATTTTATTCCAAGATAATGTTCTAACCCTTCAGCAGCAATTAATTCTGATAAAATATCCTTTTTTGCTTTCTTATCAAATTGCTCACTAATTGAACCTGTAATTTCAAGATGTTTTTGTATCCATTCTTTTTCTTCAGATGTAGTAACATCCATATATTCTGCACCAATAGAAGTACAGTAAATATGTTTTAATTTTATATATAATTCACTTAATGTCATTGGTATTTTTTTAGAACCAAAAGAAACATCAAATATTTTTTTAAAATCAGAATCATTTAAATCATAAAATTGAGGATATAAATCAGGAATAATATTTTTTTTCCATAACCCTAGTGGATCAAGACATGCATTTTGATATCCTTTAAGACGAAATGTGTTTATCAATTCAAGCACTTTAATTTGTTTTATATCTATGGGAAATTCGGTTTTAATACCCGTATAATAACGAATAGGATTTTTGGCTAATAAACGAAATTGTTCACGTATTTTTGAGTGAAAACATTCAGGATATAAATTTGTAGATGGCAATTTATTAAAAACATTTTGCCAATCTTTATTAACAGAATTATTATCCATTAAGTATTCTTCATATAATTGTTCAATATAAGATTGATTGTCAGCACTTAAAAAACTTAAATTTAACCAATCATTCATTACACTTTTGTGCATTTTTATTCCTTCTTAAGTCTTTTCATAATAAAATCTTTTTTTATAAAACTTTATTTATATTACAATTAACAATGAAAAAGGGACATTCTGATAAAATTTAATTATAAATTTTAATCATATTGTTATTTTTTAAGATATTAAAAATGCATATATTAATATCCTTAATAAATATTTTTTATAAAATAAATTTTTACTTTTAGCGTAGTTTTTACAGAAAAAAAAATCTGTTAAACATAAAAATATTTCTTATATTATTTCTATAATAAAATATTTCTATAGAATTTTTATAAAATTATTTTTTAAATTTGAAATCTTATTAAGACCTAAAATTAAAACCGCATTATTTTTTTAAAATAGTAACTATTATATTCTTGCTATCGTTTTTATATATAAAAGATGCATAGTTTAATTTTTAAAATTAATTATTTTTTTATCTTTAGTAAAATTAATTCTTTTTAATTTAATATGAAACATTAAAATAAATTATTATTTATAATAAAACCTTTTATACAAAACATTACATGAAAAATGATTATTGAAAATATACAAAATATTATTTTTTTTATTATATAATTTTTAATATTTTTATTTTAAAGTTATAATAATTTATATAAAAATTATATATTTATTACAGTAAAAAAACATATTAAAAAAATAATATATGACGTTAATAATACACTGTATTTAATAATATACCGTATAATTATAAAATTTATATTGTTTTTATCATAAACTGTTCCATTTAAAAATTTATTTCTAGTAAATATGCTGTATTTCATAATATAACTATAAAATTATATACAAATTTAATATTTTTTTATTAATATTCAATATAAGCATAAATTTTTATTTAATATCTGTCTTGTTTCTATTTTAAAAATTTAATAAAAAAATATCTTTAATATAGTATATTTACTTTATTTAAAAAAAATATTTTAAATATTTTTTATTTATTAATTTATTTTTATTCTCAAAATAAAAAAATTAATAAATATTAACACTTTTAAAAAATCAAAAATCAAAAAAAATTATAATAAGTTTATTTTTTTATTTTTTTATTAAAAATTAAACTGGATTAGGTATATCTATAAAACATACAGAAAAATTATATTTTTCTTCTAACCATTTTCCTAACATTTTAATACCTAATCTCTCTGTTGCATGATGACCTGCAGAATAAAAATGAATTCCCATTTCTCTTGCAATGTGAATTGTTTGTTCAGAAACTTCCCCAGTAATAAAAGCATCTGCACCTGCTTCTGCTGCTGCTTGAATAAAATTCTGACCACTTCCCGTACACCAAGCAACAGTACGAATCTCTTTAACTCCATAATCTCCAGCAACATATAAAGGCTGACGGTTTAATTTATTACTTAAACGCAATATTAAATCATAAGCAGTAATAATTTTTAAAAATTTTCCCATGGGTACAAAAGGTAAAATATATTTATCAATCTCAACTTCTAATAATTTTGCAAATTGGACGTTATTACCTATAACTGGATGCGCATCTAATGGTAAATGGTAACTATATAAATTAATATCATTACAAAGCAATGTTTTTAAGCGATTTCGCTTCATATGACTGATAATATCGGATTCATTTTTCCAAAAATAACCATGATGAACAATAATTGCATCTACAGATAACTTTACACCTTCATTAAGCAATTCTTGAGAGGCAGTAACACCAGTTAATATTTTTTTTACCTCTGATTTTCCTTCTACTTGTAATCCATTAGGTGCATAATCTTGATATTTATCAATATTAAGATACATATTAATTAATTTTTCCAATTCAAAATTATGCATAATTAATTTATCCCATTTATTTTTTTATTTTTAAAAAATATTATATCCTTATTTTTTCTAAAAAATCTATATGTATATTAAATTGTTACATAAATTTTTATAAAATATTTACATTATATATTTTTTATATATAAAATGTAACGTACTTAATTACTAATAATTTTATTAACAACTTCAATAGCTTCTTTTTCAATCACTTTGAGATGATTAGCACTACGAAAACTTTCACAATAAATTTTATAGGCTTCTTCTGTACCAGAAGGACGAACAGTAAACCAACCGTAATTTGTTATTACTTTTAAACCACCAATGTCAGCATTATTACCAGATGCTTTAGTTAATATTTTTATAATACTATCACCTGCTAATATATTTGTAGATAATACTTGAGAAGTTAATTTAGCTAAAGTTTTTTTTTGTTTATAATTAGCCTTACATTGAATACGACTGTAATTATATTCACCGAAAATTGCAGAAAGTTCTTGATAAAGTTGTTGAGGATTTTTACCTGTAACTGCTGTCATTTCAGCTGCTAAAAGACACAAAATAATACCATCTTTATCTGTTGTCCAAGGTGTTCCATCAAATTTTAAAAAAGAAGCACCAGCACTTTCTTCACCAACAAAACCATACTTTCCATGATATAAACCATCAACAAACCATTTAAACCCAACTGGAACTTCTACTAATTTACGACCAAGATTATCTACTACACGATCGATCATTGCACTAGAAACCAAAGTTTTACATATCGCAACATCTTTTTTCCACTTGGGGCGATGACGAAATAAATAATCAATAGCCACAACCAAATAATGATTAGAATTCATTAATCCCTCTGGTGTTATAATACCATGACGATCATGATCTGGATCATTAGCAAATGCTAAATCAAATTTATTTCGCAAATTTAATAAACCTTTCATTGCCCAATGAGAGGAACAATCCATACGAATTACACCATCATGATCTAAAGACATAAAACTAAATGTTGGATCAACTTTTTCATTTACTAACTCTAAATTAATTTTATAATAATCACTAATACATTTCCAATAATTTATCCCCGCCCCACCTAATGGATCTACACCTATTTTTAATCCTGACTTTTTAATGGCCATCATATCAATTACATCATTTAAAGCAGCTACATAAGGCTTAACAAAATCTTTTTGATGATAATGAGCATCTTTGATTGCTAAATGATAATTAATACGTTGGATACCTTTTAATTGATTAGTAATAAATCGATTTGCTCTCTTCTCAATTTCTAAAGTAAGTACTTCATCAGCCGGTCCTCCGTAAGGAGAATTGTATTTTATACCTCCATATTCTGGAGGATTATGTGAAGGTGTTACAAGTATACCATCTGTTTTTTTTTTATACTTACGATTATAATCTAATATAGCATAAGAAATAGAAGGTGTTGGTGTAAAACCTTGATTTTCTTGAGTAATAACATTAATTTTATTAGCAACCATTACTTCAATTATTGTCATAAAAGCAGGATTAGATAAAGCATGTGTATCTTTTCCAACTAAACAAAATCCAGTAATGCCATGTAATTTACGTACTTCTATAATAGCCTGTACGATAGATAAAATATGCTCTTCGTTAAAACTATGCTGAAATGCAATACCACGATGACCTGATGTACCAAATTTAACAACATGATCAGGATTTTTTATTTGAGGTTTTAATAAATAATATTGTTTGATTAATTTTTTAACATTAATCAAATCACTTGGTTGAGCATATTTCCCAGCACGTTTATGCATTAATAATAATTTCTCTTTAAAGTAATATTTTATTTTCAAAAATATTTATAAAAAATCTATTTATAAATAAAGTATTTTACATAAAAAATATTTAAAATATTTTATTATAAAAACTTTGTATTAAGATTAACAACAATGCTTTTATATGCATAAAAAAATATTAATTTATTAATTTTTATATTATATATTACAAATAAAATATAAAATTACAAATTTTTTTATATTTTTTTAATAATCTAAAATATTATTTATTTTTTTAAAATAAATATTTATAAAATATATTTTTATTAATTTTATTTTATATATTTAATGTATATAAAAAATTTTTATAAATTTAATTTGTATAAATATAATTTTTTTTTATAAAAATCAAATATAATATACAATATCAATTAACTATTTAAAATATTTAAAAAACAATTTATAAATATTTCTGTAAATAAACATCAAAATTTATTTTATCTTCTTTCTCTATTTTTAATTGTTTTATAATTGAAGCATTACTAACATTTAAAAATTCCATACCAGTAATTATTTCATAAGATTCATTTTTTAATTCTTTATAGTAAATATTAGCTAATTTTAAACCATATTGAATAATACCTTCTTCAATCATAAAAGGTAATAATTTTCCGGAATATGTCAATTCTGGATTTTCAATCATTACTATTAACTGAGAAAAAATTTCACTATAATGACTATTACCACTAATATCTAAAACATTAGCAATTTTTAGTAAATCATCAAATAATTTTCTTACAATTTCTTTTAAAAAAATTGTAGATTTACCGTAATTAACAGTGATAATTTGTCCAGGTTTACGACCTTCAAGAATTACTCTATTCCAATTTTTTTTACACTTATATAATTCTTTCTGATCCATCATAGGTGCATCTGCTAATACACACCAAATTAAAAATAAATCAAGAAAATACATTTGTGTTTTATTAATTCCAATAGCATTAAATGGGTTAAGGTCTAAAGATCTAATTTCAATATATTCAATACCTCTTTTTAATAAAGCATCCGATGGTGATTCATCACCAATTGGTACTCTTTTTGGGCGAATAGGTGCATATAATTCATTTTCGATTTGTAAAATATTTGTATTAATTTGTAAATATTTTCCATCTTTATTATACATACCTAATTTTGTAAATTTTTCTGATGGATTTTTAATTGCTTTTTTAAGATTATTAACATAATTATTTAAATTATTAAAATTAATTTTAAAATTACTGTGAAACTGATTAGTATATCCTAAATCACTCATTCTTAATGACGTTGCATAAGGCAAATAATAAGTACCTTTTGAAGTTTTTTTAAAAGGTAAATGAAGTTTTTTACCTTCTATAAAAGAACCACAAATTGCAGGTGATGCACCAAACAAATATGGAATTACCCATCCAAATCGATAATAATTACGCATCAATTTAAAATAACCATCAGAAATTTTATTTTTAGCATCTTGAGAATTTTTAATATCTAAAAAAGCTCTCCAAAAGGGAAATGGTAAAGAAAAATTATAATGAACACCTGCAATAATTTGCATTAATGATCCATACCGATTTTTTAGGCCCTCTCTATATAAAGTTTTAAAACGACCAATATTAGAAACACCATATTGTGCAAGTTTAATATTTTTTTGATGATCTATAAAACAAGGCATACTAATTGGCCAAATTAATTCATGCTTAAGATGAGATATCGTATAACGATGTAGATCTCTTAAAAATTTTAAGATATAGTCAATATTATTACTAGCTGGTGTGATAAATTCTAATAAAGCTTCAGCAAAATCCGTGGTAATCCATGGATGAGTTAATGCCTTCCCTAATCCATAAGGATGTGAAGATTTGGCTAATTTTCCTTCTGGAGTAATTCTTAATGTTTCACGTTCAATGCCTCGACAAAGACCATACAAAACATTAGGATGTGCTTCTAACCATCCTATAGCTTTTGATATATTCGGGATCAAATTGACCTTCCGTTATTCATTCTTAGTAATGTTTTTTAAAATTACTTTGAACCTATATAATGACAATCATTATTTTTTAGATTATTTTAATTAATATTTTACATTAATAATTTTTATAATATAAAAAAATATTTGATAATCAATAAAAATAAAAAACTAATTTCTATAAAAAATATGATCATTTAGTTTTATAAAAAAATTCTAAAATATATTATTTAATTTTTTATAAAAAAACTATTTTATAATATAATAATCATATTTTTTAAATTTTTTACATGTTCAAAAAATAATATAATCTAAATAGTATTTATTATTTTAAAATTCTATTATTAAAATAAATATTTTATATTTTTTACAAAAACAAATAAACATAACTAATATTTTTAATTCACCATAAAGTAGTTAAAACAACATAATTAAAATAATATATGTTTTTATTATAAATATATTAATTTAAAAAAAATATCAGAAATTATTAAAATATCTTGTGTTAATTTTTTATTACTGATAAATTTTTATATTAATATATTATAAATAAATTATATTTTTTATATAAAAAATATACACAATTATTTTATGAAATTTAATTTTTTTATATTAATAAATTTAGATAAAAACTATAAATTATATATTTAAATTGATAATAAATAAGAAATTTATTCTTAAGAATAAATTTCTTATAATATTTTAAAAAGAAAAATTGAATAACAGATTATGGATATAAAAATAATTTTATAATTTATATTATAAATAAATATTAAATATTATCCATAACTAATATAAATTGAACATTAATAGCATTTTTTAAAAAATATTGTTTTAAAAAATATTCTATTTTTTTACTGCATAAATTTATAATAAAAAATTATAAAAAAATGTAATAATAAAAAACATTAATTTTAATTATTTTAATTTATAATACTTATTTAAACTAAATTATATATTAAAAAAAACCTTTATTTATTAATTTATTATTAGGGTTTTATGGTATTTTAAACGCATCCAGAAGGATTCGAACCTCCGACCGCTCGGTTCGTAGCCGAGTACTCTATCCAACTGAGCTATGGATGCATATTAAATTTTAAAATCAAATATCAAAATAAAAGAAAAAACGGCGAGAGAGGGATTCGAACCCTCGATGCAATAATTAAATACATACTCCCTTAGCAGGGGAGCGCCTTTAACCACTCGGCCACCTCACCAAAAAAAATAACCAACATACTAAATTATAGTATTAATTTTATTTCAAATAGAATATTACTTTTAAAACAAAAAAAGTCAAACAATTTTAAAAAAAATAATATTTAGATTATATAAAATTAAAATAATTAAAATTTAATATATTTAATAATATATAAATAATATTTTTTTATTATAAAAAATCCACTACAAAACAAAAAATAATTAACAAAAAAATATATTATTTGATATAAATAAAATATTTATTTTATTATTTTAGTTTATATTATAAACTAATTAATCAACTATTAATAATAAATTTCCTAGAAAATAAAAAAAATTAAAAAAATAATAGTTTTATTTAATATTTATATTCATTAATTTATAATATTATAAATTATAAATATAAAAAAATAAAAAAGTTATTACATAAAAAATACAAAATAAATTAAAAAATATTATTAAACTACTAAACAAAAATTTATAAAATATATAATAAATATTATTAAAAAATTACTAATTATTTTTTTTAGATTTTTCCGCTTGAATTCTTTGATAAATTTCTTCACGGTGAACAGAAACTTCTTTCGGTGCATCAACTCCTATACGTACTTGATTACCTTTTACACCTAATACTGTTACTTTTACCTCATCGCCTATCATAAGCGTTTCACCAACTCGACGAGTCAAAATAAGCATTCTTTGCTCCTTGAAATTTTAAAGAGTCGGATTTAGTTTTTTACTATTATTCATCACACCATGAAATCACAAAGCAATGAAATGCAGCTAAAATATTAAATTAAATATGTTCATTTGATATTAAAGACTATATTTTTATAAATAATTTTAAAAAACAAAATTATATAATTCTTAATATACGTAAAACTACGCTATTTAATTTATTTTAAACGTAAATTAATCCATTTTTCAACTGCTGCTAATACAGAAGAAATTGCCATTATATGATTAGTTCCACGAACTTGAGCTATTTCATAACTACCACCTCCTTTACCATCTATTTTCTTTGCAACAAATACAATTATATCATTAGCCTTTATTTTAAAACTTAAATCTTTTGTAACACCAACAATTACAGTAATTTCATTATTATTAATACTTCCAAAGACAATAACTGCTGATTGTAATTGATTTTTAAATTCATTTACTAAAATACGTAATTCCTTAACATCAATAATATTGACTTGAGTAATTAAAACATTGATTCCTTTAATAATTTTTACTTGTTTTTTTAAATATATTTTTTCTTTAATCAATTCTTTTTTTTGAAATATATTTAAAGAAATTTTTAATTTTTTTATTGTTTCTAAAATAAATTTAATTTTTATAATTATACTTTTTTTTTCAGTTTTTAAAACTTCACAAATATTAGTTAATAAATTATGTTCTTGATGAACATAATCTATTGCTGCCTGACCTGTTACTGCTTCTATTCTACGAACACCAGCAGCCATACTAAATTCACTCTTAATACGAAATAATCCTATATCTCCAGTACGAATTACATGTGTACCTACGCATAATTCACTAGAAAAATCCCCTATACTTAATACACGCACTTCTTTAGGATACTGCTTATCAAAAAACATAATAATATTTTTTTTCTTTGCTTCATTTATATCCATTAATTTTTTTAAAATAAGACTATTTTTACGAATTTGATAATTTATAAGATCTTCAATTTGATTTATTTCTAATAAACTTAATGATTTAAAATGCGAAAAATCAAATCGTAAATATTTATTATTAATTAAAGATCCTTTTTGAATAACGTGATTTCCTAATACAATACGCAAAGCTGTATTTAATAAATGAGTCGCTGAATGATTCATTTCAAGTGCACAACGATGTATAGTGTCAATTTTTGCTTCAATCAACTGATTAATACTTATTATTCCAGATTTTAATTTACCAATATGTCCAATTGCTGCAGTATATTTTTGTGTATCAGTTACAAGAAATTCACAATTTTTATTTCCCAATATTCCTATATCACCAATTTGTCCGCCTGATTCAGGATAGAAGACGGTTTTATCAAGAAAAATAATTCCTTTTTCATTTTTATTTAATACATTTACAAATTGACCATTACTGAAAATAGCTTTTACTATAGCATTTGTTTTATTATGTTCATAACCTAAAAAATGGCTATTAATATTTACCTTAATTATATTATTATAATCAGAAAAAAAATTATTAAACTTTCTGGCTTGAAATCTTTGTTTTTCTAAGAAAGCATTAAAATCTAACTTATCAAATCGAATATTACGTTCAGAACAAACATCATCAATTAAATCAAATGGAACACCATAAGTATCATAAAGACGAAATGCAATTTCTCCAGATAAAGTGTTATCCTTTATTTTAGATAATTCATTATCTAATAAATACAAACCGCGAATTAAAGTTTTATGGAACTGTTCTTCTTCGTTTTTTAATATTATTTCAATATTATTTTTTTTATTTTTTAATTCATCAGAAATTGCACCCATAACATGAATCAAAGGTTTAACTAATTTATAAAAAAAAGTCTTTTTTATTCCTAATCTGTATCCATGAAAAACTGCTCTACGAATAATACGACGTAATACATAACCATTTCCTTCATTAGAGGGAAATACACCATCAGAAATCAAAAAAACACTAGATCTAATATGATCTGCAATTATTAATAATGATTTATCAGACAAATCTGATAAATTTATTATTTCAGCAATATAAAAAATTAATTGACGAAATATATCAATTTCATAATTTGAATTAACAGATTGTAATACAGAAACAATACGTTCAAGCCCCATTCCTGTGTCAACAGAATAATTTGGCAAAATTGTAAGATGCCCATTAGAATGACGATTGTATTCCATAAATACAATATTCCAAATTTCAATATAACGGTTGCCAATATCTTGTTTGGAACCAGGCGGATTACCAAAAACATGTTCACCATAATCATAAAATATTTCAGTGCATGGGCCACAAGGTCCAGTATTCCCCATTTGCCAAAAATTATCAGAAGAATAAGGTATTTCTTTATTATCACCTATTCTAATAATGCGTTTTGATGGGATACCAATTTCTTTATGCCAAATATTATATGATTCATTGTCAGAATTATGAACAGTAATCCAAAATTTTTCTTTTGGTAAATTAAACCATGTTTTACTTGTAAGTAAATCCCAAGCATATTTTATTGCATCTTTTTTAAAATAATCACCAAAACTAAAATTTCCTAACATTTCAAAAAATGTGTGATGACGAGTAGTATAACCAACATTTTTTAAATCATTATGTTTACCGCCAGCTCGAACACAACGTTGTACTGTTGCTACTTTAGAATAATTTCTTTTTTCTAATCCTAGAAAAACATCTTTAAATTGATTCATGCCTGCATTAGTAAAAATTAACGTTGAATCATTATTTGGAACCAATGAACTACTGGGTAAAATTTTATGCCCTTGGGTATAAAAAAAATCGAGAAACGCCTGACGAATCTCATTGGTACTTTTACTACTCATAATTATCCTAAAATCAAATCTAAAAATAAATAAAACATTTTAAATAAAAGAACATTTTTTTAAAATTAATAAAAATAATATTTAAAATTTGTAATTCATAATCATATTCTAAACTTTAGATGCATTACAAGATTAATTTTATAATTTCATAAAACCTTAATAAATATTTATTTTATTGCGTTATTATTATTATTTTTTAAAAAAAACAAAAAAATAAATTTAAAAACTAAAAACAAAAACAATTACATAATTTATATAATTTTATATATTTTATTTTTATAAAATGAATTAAAAAGATTTAAAAAAAATATTACTCTAACATAAATTAAAAAAAAATTATTAAATATATTGATTGAAATAATAACAATTTATTATATATAATAATAAAAGTTAATTTTTATATATTATTAATCATCTTAATTATATAAAGATTTATGATATAATTTTAATATTTTTTTAAATATATTTAAAATTATAAAAATAAAAATTTATGTTAAAATTTCATCACACTAATATATTTATAAAATTATTAAGATTTATGAAATTATTATATTAAAATAATTTCAATAAATTAAACAAAAAATAAACATTATATATCTATTATTTTTTTAAAATAGATTTTTTTTACTTTATATATCATAAAAAATATATTACAAAAAATTACTTAAAATTAATTTATAAAATCAAAATTTTATAATTTTTTGAAAAAAATGAATTTAATTTTTAATAATTTTTTTGTTTTTTAAAATCCTGATAACTACAATTATAATATGAACATGCATTTATTGTTAATATTAAATACATACCATAAGATTTTTTTTGAAAAAATATTTTAAAAAAAATCAAAAAATTTATTTAAAAATTAATTATCTTTTTCATAAAAAACCTTTTTCATAAAAACAAATATTAAAAAAATAAATATAAAATTATATTTTTATTTCTTTTAATAATTTTTTAAGCGAAAAAATTACTGCTTGACGCCTTATTTGAAAACGATTTCCTTTAAAATAACAACAGTAAGTCCTAATTACTGGATGATTGAAAAAACTTTTACGAGAAATAGCAAACCAAACCATACCAATTGGTTTTAAATTAGCATTACTATTAGGACCAGCAATACCACTAACTGAAAGTGAAAAATCAGCATTTGCTATTACTAATGCTTTTTTTGACATATCTATTACAACTTCTTTACTTACAGCACCATATTTACTTAAAATTGTTTTATTAATACCTAACATATCATGTTTAGCATCATCACTATAGGTAATAAAGGCTTTCTGAAAATAAGCAGAACTACCTGCAACATCAGTAATAACTTTACTTATCCATCCTCCTGTACACGATTCTACAAAAGTTATTATTTTATGTTTTTTTTTAAGATTATTACCTAAATCTCTACTTAATTTATAAAATAACTGTTCAGTACTCATAAAAAATATTTTCCTTTTTTAAGAAAATCTATTAATTAATTATCAAATTTTTATAATTTCTATATTCATAAAAATTATAAAAAATATTATTTACATAAATTAAAAAAATAAAAATACAAAAAAACTATAACTTATATTATAATTTTTTAGTTATATAAGATTAATTCAAAAAAAAATAATACTTATTTTTAAAAAAATTATAAAAATACATTAAGAAAAAATAAAAATTATTTTATACTTAAAATATTTTTCAATAAAATTAACAGTATTATTTTTATCAATTTTTATTTGATCCCTTACAGTTCTTTTAATAAGAATTTAGCATAATAATTAATTTTTTATTATTATAAATAAAAAAAACTTTAAATATTTTTTTAAAAAAATATTTAAATCTTCAAAAAATATATTTTAAAAATTATATTATCTATAAATCATACTTACAAATCTATAATGCATTTTTATAAAAAATATATTTCTGAAAATATAATAAAAAATATAAAATAATTTATAAAAAAAATTACAAATATTACGCAACATAAATTCTAAAATTCAATAAATTATTATCTGTTAAATATTTAGTAAAACAAAATACAATCCTATCTTTTTGCCATTTCTTTTTCTACTATTTGAATTAAAATATGTATCACTTTAATATGTATTTCCTGAATGCGATCAGGATAACCAAAATGAGGTACCCGAATTTCAAGATCAGTTATTTTTGATATTTTTCCACCATCATTACCTGTCAATGAAATAACTTTCATTCCTTTTATATGTGCAGCTTCTATAGCATAAATAATATTACTAGAATTACCAGATGTTGAAATTGCAAATAATATATCGCCTTCCTTACCAACTGTTTCAACATAACGAGAAAAAACATAATGGTAACCAAAATCATTAGCCACACATGATAAATAACTGGCATCTGCAATTGCAATAGCAGGATAACCCATACGATTTTCACGATATCTCCCAGTTAATTCCTCAGAAAAATGCATTGCATCACAATGAGAGCCACCATTTCCACAAGATAATACTTTTCCTCCAGCTTTAAAAGCTAGAGATAACATAATTGCTGCTTGTTCAATAACTATAATATTTTTTTTAGAATTTAAAAAATTTTTTAATATAATACTAGCTTTTTCTAATTCCATAAAAATAAGTTTCTGATACATTTATAAAGCTCCTATAAAATATTTTTAATACTTTTTAAAATCAAAAAAAAACATAAAATTTTATATAACATTCAATTTTTTTTAAAAATTCATAATATAAATATATAACATATAAAAATCTTTTGGGATAAAGTGAAAACATAACTATCAAAAAAAATTCAAATAATATAAAATCTTTTTTTTAAATATCAAATTTTTAATACGATATTTTTTGGTTATTTAAAAAAATATTTTATAAAAATAAATATTGTTATATTAAATATTTTATATAAAAATTTTAATTAAAAAGAAACTATAAATATATAAAAAAATTTTTGCATATGTTATCAGAATATTTTTTATATTTTATGCATAAAAATTTATTTTATTATCTTTATAATTATTATTTATATTAATAAGCTCTATTAATTATTTTATATAAACACATTTATCTTAATCAATTTTTTAAATAATCAAAAATATTAAAAAATTTGCAAAAAAATAAAAACTGATATCATAAAAAAACATAAACAAAATTATTTTTTATAATTAATAAAAGATATTTTTTATTTATTCAAAAAAAATAAAATTTAATAAAAATAATACAATAAAAAATGTACTATTATAAATTCCCATATAATTATTCAAATATTTTTTAATCTATACCGATATAAAAAATACAGATTATTAAAATTAATTTAAAAAATAAACTCTTCATTAATAGAATTATATTTTTATCTGTTAAATTTTATTTTTAATACGACAAAATTAAAATTAAATAAAAATACCCACAATAATTATTTTTAATAAAAAAATTATAATTATTATTTTTATGCTATTAACTAATTAAGGATACAAGATGATCAAATTAGGTATAATCATGAATGCAATTGAAAATATAGATATAAAAAAAGATAGTAGTTTTGCTATGTTATTAGAAGCAAAACGTCGTAGATATGAAATTTACTACATGGAAATACATAATTTATATTTATTAAATGGTGAAGCATATGCATATACAAAAAAAATTAAAAATATTCAAGAAAATCCTAAAAAATGGTATCAATTTGGAATAAAAAAAAATATTGCACTTAAAAAATTACACGTTATTTTAATGCGACAAGATCCTCCATTTAATACTGAATATATTTATGCTACTTATATTCTTGAAAGAGCAGAAAAAAAAGGTACTTTAATTATTAATAAACCACAAAGTCTTCGGGATTGTAATGAAAAAATTTTTATATCATGGTTTTCTAAATTAACTCCTAAAACATTAGTTACAAGAAGTAAAAAACAACTATATAAATTTTATAAAAAATACCAAGATATTATCTTAAAACCACTAGATAAAATGGGAGGAGATTCTGTTTTTCGTATAAAAAAAAATGATCCTAATCTTAATGTAATTATAGAGACATTCATTAAAAAAGAACAACATTTTTGTATGGCTCAAAATTTTTTACCTGAAATTAAAGAAGGCGACAAACGTATATTAATGATCGATGGCAAACCAATTCCTTATTGTTTAGCTAGAATTCCCCCACAAGGAGAAATAAGAGGTAACTTAGCAATTGGTGGATATGGTGAAGTAAGAAAATTAACAAAAAAAGATTGGAAAATTGCAAAAAGCGTTGCATCTCTTTTAAAAGAAAAAGAATTAATATTTGTTGGTTTAGATATTATTGGTGACCGTTTAACTGAAATTAATGTTACTAGTCCAACATGCATTAGAGAAATTGAATTAGCATTGCCACATATATCTATTAGTGGCATTTTATTTGATGCAATAGAAAAAAGACTAAATAAATAATATTTTTAAATAAATAATATAAAAATTTAAAAATATTTTATAATTTTAAAAAACATAAATATCGTATAATATTATATTCTATGATAAAATTTATATATTGTTATTTATATTTTATCCTTAATTAAAGCATATATTACTGAAATTAAGTCAAATAAGTTTAATAATATGAATTTACAAAATCACTTTCTTATAGCAATGCCGAAATTATTAGATCCGTATTTTCAAAAATCGGTGATTTATATTTGCGAACATAATGAAAAAGGCACTATAGGTTTAGTTATAAATAGACAAATAAAATGTATTTCAATTAATAAAATCTTAAAAAATTTAAATATTAAAACAAAGGAAAACAATCAAATAACTGATTTAAAACAACCAATTTTCTCTGGTGGTCCAATTGCAGAAGTTCATGGTTTTATTTTACATTCTCCACATCATAAATTTAATTCTACTTTACAACTTTCTGATGAAATCATGATTACAACCTCAAAAGATATTCTTCAAACATTGGGTACAACAAAACAACCAAAACAAACACTTATTGCTTTAGGATATTCGAGCTGGAAAAAAGGACAGCTTGAAAAAGAAATGATAGAAAATAATTGGTTAACAACAAAAGCAAATAGCCATATAATTTTTCATACTCCAATTTCAGAACGTTGGAAAAAAGCAGCTGCTTTAATTGGTATCGATATTTCTAATATTTCAAATCAAGTAGGCCACTCATAATGAATAATAATCAAACAATTATCGCTTTTGATTTTGGTACAATTAATATCGGTATTGCTATTGGGCAAGAAATAATCGCAATCGCACATCCTCTAACTGTATTAACAACAAAAAACGGGAATCCAAATTGGTCAGATATACAAAAAATACTACAAGAATGGAATCCAAAAATTGCTATTGTTGGACTTCCTCTAAATATGGATGGAACAGAACAGACAATAAGTAAACAAGCACGAAAATTTGCTAAAATTTTACACCTACGTTTTAATATTCAAGTCATATTATATGATGAACGATTAACAACAAAAGAAGCTCGTGCTTACCTTTTCAATATTGGTGGTTACCAGGCATTAAATAAAAATAAAATTAATGCTCTTTCTGCTGTTATTATTTTAGAAAATTGGTTAGAAAAGTCGTTAATCAAAAAATCATTAAATGTAAAATAATATCCTATAAATAAAATTTTATTAAAATATCATTAAAAAATTGCTTTATTTTTTTATTAGAATAAAAAATAAATATGAATATAATTCAAAAAAATATAATTAATATAAAACAAAAAATTATCAGCACAGCTAAAAAATATAATCGTCTTCCAGAAGACATTCAATTAATAGCTGTTACTAAAAATAAATCATGTTATGATATTCAAAATGCTATTTATGCAGGTCAATATCAATTTGGTGAAAATTATGTGCAAGAAGGAATTAAAAAAATTCTTTATTTTAATAAAAATCAACATAATTTAAAATGGCATTTTATAGGAACTTTGCAGTCCAATAAAACTAAATTAGTAGCACAATATTTTGATTGGTGTCATACTATTAATAAATTTGAAATAGCTGAACGTTTAAATAAACAACGTCCATCTAGTAAAGAACCATTAAATGTACTTATACAAGTAAACATTACTAATGAAATGAATAAATCAGGTATTTTTCCACATACTATAAATAAATTAATCAATAAAATCTTGTTATTAGAAAAGTTAAAATTACGTGGTTTAATGGCAATTTTCTCGTCTAATAAAACACTTATTCAGCAAGTATCACTTTTTGATACTATAGAAAAAATATTTCAAGAAATAAAAAATAGATATCCGAGCATTGATACACTTTCAATAGGTATGACAAATGATTTTGATATTGCCATTGCTTTTGGTTCAACATTATTGAGAATTGGTAAAGCTATTTTTAGTAATCAATAAACTTTAAATTTAATAAAAAACAAAAATTATTTGCAATCTACAGTAATTTTAATAAACATAATAATTGTTATTGTAGATAGATTTTTATTATTAAAAAAATATTTTATAAAATTTTTAAAACAAATATTATAATATTTTAATAAAATGTGATATATGTAAAAATTGTTTAATAAAAAATTATTAACCATTAAATACTATTTAACTTATAAAAAATAATTAAAAATCATTTTATTAAAAAAATATTAAAGAATACAAATTATTTAAAATATCTATTTTAAGATACATATAATTATAAAAATTTAATTCTATTTTTTTAAATATTATTTTTATAAGTTTTTTTTATTAAAAAATTATTTAAAAATAATAAATTTTAAATAAATCTAATATTTATAAAAAATACCAATTAGCACAATATTAATTTATATTCATAATCTATCGTAAAAACTTTGTAAAAAATATTTAAAAAATAATATATAGTTATCAAATAAAAGTAAATTCTTTAAAAATAAATCAAAACTTTTAAATAATTTTATAAAAAATATCAATTACTAAAATATAGAGTAAAACATTTACGTCTAGAAATTAAAAAAAATAATTTTTTTTGATCACAGGATAATCAAAAATGCAATTTTTAAGTTTTATTATACCAACAATTATTCAACTATATATTATTATATTAATTCTAAGAATCTGGATGCAATTAGTAAAATCTGATGTTTATAATCCATTTGTACAATTTGTAATTAAAAGCACTCAACCAATTATAGGTCAAATACGTCATTTAATTCCTTCAAGTTTCATTGATACACCAAGTTTATTAATAGCTTATATTATTACATTAATTAATATTATTTTTATCATGTGGGTAACTAACTCTCTTAATTTAATCAGCATTACCATGATACCTATCAGTATCATGCAATTATTAAATTATATCGGAAAATTAATTTTTTGGTTAATATTAATTAGATCTCTTCTTAGCTGGATTAACCAAGATCGTCATCCTATTGATTATATGCTTATTGAATTAACAGAACCTTTAATTACTCCTATTCGTCAAATTATTCCTCCTCTTAATGGATTAGATTTTTCATCAATGATAATTATGTTAATTTTAATAGCTTTAAATTATTTACGTTTAGATATTTTGCTATTTATTGATGAAAAACTTACAAAAATACTTTATTCTGTTGGTTATTTAATGTAAAATGGTCATTTTTTTATCAAAAAAATATTGATATTTCTAATATCAATAATTATAAAATATTATTAATTGATAAAACATTAGTTAAAATAATTATTTACTTTATAAAAAAAATAAATAATATTTTTTAATTATAAAAATATTTATATAAAAAAATAAAAGATTGTATTTCTAAAAAATATCAAAATTAAAAAATTTAATTAAATTATTTATATAATAACGTTATTTTTAAAAACATGAGAATAAAAAAAATTATTGATTTTTTTAATACTATAAAATCATTATAAATTTAATTTATTAACAATATGCAATATTTTTTTAAAAAATTTATATTAAAAAAAACATATTTTAATTTATAAAAACTAAATAACAAAAAATTATAAAACTTTATTTTTTTATTTTATTAATAATCTGATAGTTATTATTTTAATCTTTATATATATACAAAAAAATATTGTATAATATTAAATTATTTTTTAAAAAATTTAATATTTATCATTAATTTTTTTTAAATTATTACAAATGATACGATATTATTTTCAAATTATTTTTATATATCTTATTTTATGTTTTTTTAAAAAACAAAATTATAAAATTGTGTGCCCGGAGGCGGTATTGAACCACCGACACAAGGATTTTCAGTCCTCTGCTCTACCAACTGAGCTATCCGGGCAATTTTTATATTAAACATGATTATAATATATTCGTCAATTAAATTTATTAAATAATTTTCAGAAATAAAAAATATAAAATATTTAAAAAAATTCTTTCATTTTTTTTATGAAGTTATTAAGCTAAATAAATATTTAATTTATGCTTCTTAAGATATTTTTTTGAATATTATTTATTTTTATTAAATAATGACGTGCTTGAATAAGCGGATGTTTCGTTACTAACATATAATAAACATCTTTCGGTTGCATTTGATTAATAATCTTAAATGCTTGCTTTTTGTTATTATGAAATACTTTTAATAAATTACCAATTCCTCCATTATAAGCAACAATAAGTGCATAACGACGTGAAGTAATATTAGTAATTTTTGATAAATATATATTTTGTAATAATGCCAAATAAGCAGTTCCTAAATCAATATTATAAGCAGGATTCAATAAATCATTTTTATTTGGTATACCATTTTTTCCTTGTAAACGAAAGACATCTCGACCTGCACTTTTTTGCATTATTTGCATTAAACCTAATGCATCAGAATAACTTTTAGCATAAGGATCAAAACCAGATTCTATCTGTATAATAGATAAAATAAGAGATACATCAATACCATATTTTTTTGCTGCTTTTCGAACATAAGGTAAATATTTTTGAACCCTATCATCAAAATTATTTGGTATTAGCTTAATTGTAATTGAACAAATATTTTTTGATTTTGATCGAAAATTTTTTAATTTATATTGTGGTAAATAATTAGTATTTTTTTTTATTTTACAAACTAATTTAGTATCTTTATATATATCATTAAAAATTTGTGAAGATAAATAATATTTTTTAGCGAATTGTTCTTTATAATAAGTTTTAATAAATTTTAATTTATTATTAATCGATAAATTAGAAAAAAAAGTTTTTTTTAAAAATTTATGAGGTTCACTAAAAATAGTTTCAAATGTTATATTTCCAGTATCAAAATTAATATGAGCACGGGTTTGATTTTGATCAAAATATTCAACATAATTTTTTGATTCAACAATTAAAAGGTTGTCTACTCCCCAAATATCGGGAATATTATACATCAGTTGCTTTGCTAAAATATCTAATCCGTGAGTATTTTTAATACTTTCAGTATTTGGTAAAAAAAATTTTTTTTTTGAAGTACAAGCGGTTATTCCTTGAATAACTACAAAAAGAAATATTATTTTTTTTATATTATTTATAATTTTAATCAATTTGATCTTTATTTCATAATTTAATACATAAAATTTTATCAAAATTATGATACTTTAATTACTAATAAAAAATAGAATTAGAAATTTATTTTTATGATTTAAATATTTTCTTGAAAAAAAAAATTAATCATCTCTTTTTCTAAAAACTTTCTATCTTCAATTTTCATTGTATTAAGTTTTTTTTCATTAATAAATATAGTTTGTTTATTCATCCATTCTTTCCATGCTTCTTTAGATATTTCATTAAAAATTTTTTTACCTAATTTACCTGGATAACACTGAAAATCTAAACCTTCAGCTTCACGTTTTAAAAAAGTACAAAAAATAGTTCTATTCATAAAATTTTCCATAAAAGTAAAAAATTAAGCATTTAATTGCTCTAATAATCTTTTAACAGGAGAAGATAATCCAATCTTAAGATTTTTTTGAGAATTATACCACAATCCTTTCATATCTCTTTCAATTATATAAAAAGAAGATGGCAATTGATTAATAGTAATTAATATTGGTTTAATATTGAAATGTAAATGTGTAAGATTATGACTAAAAGACATTAATTCTTTTATTTTCTGATATTGAAAACGTGATGTATTAATCCAAAGATTTAATTTATCAAATGATTCAAATTCTGGAAAAATAAATAAACCTTTCCAAATACCAGAATAGGATCTTTTTTCTAACCAAAAACAATTTTTATATTGTAAAATCAAAAACCAAATATTTTTTTTAGAAATATTTTTTTTTATTTTTTTAGATGGAATATTTTTCCAGCAATTATTCTTAAAGGCATAACAACCTTTCTTAACAGGACAAATAAAACATTTAGGTTTATTTCGAATACAAACCATAGAACCTAAATCCATCATCCCTTGATTAAAATATTGATTATCATTTTTTGGAGTTAAAATACTAATTATATTCCATAATTTATTTTCAATATTTTTTTTACTTGGCCAGCCTTTAATCCCGTAATATCTAGTTAATACACGTTTTACATTGCAATCTAAAATTGGAAAATTTTGATTTTTTGATAAAGATAAAATTGCACCAGCTGTAGATCTTCCAATACCAGGAAGTGATATTACTTCTTCAAATTTATGCGGAAAATTTCCATTGTATTTTCTAAGAATTTCTTTTGCTGCTTTATGCAAATTAAGCGCTCTAGTGTAATAACCAAGACCACTCCATAATGATAATATTTCATCTTGAGATGAATTTGCTAAAGCATGAATATTAGGAAAATAATAAATAAATTTTTTAAAATATGGAATAACTGTATTAACTTGTGTTTGTTGAAGCATTACCTCAGATAACCAAACATGATAAATTGATTTTTTTTGCCAGGGAAGTGTTTTACGACCAAAACGATGATACCATTTCAATATAGCATCAGAAAATTGCAATTTATTTATGTACAAGTAAATTATTTACCTTAATTTTCAAAAAAAACATAATTGATATTTATATTATATTGATTATATAAATATTTATATTAACATTTTTTTATTATATTTATTGATAATATAATATTATTTTTATAAAAAACAAATATTATTATAAATATTTTATATTACTATTTTTATATATTAATAAAAAATAAGAAATAATTGGTATATTATTAATAATAATAATTATTTTTTTCTAAAACATCAGTTGAAAAAAAACATGATAAAAAATATTTTTATCGAAAAAATTAACACAGAAAAAAAAATCAAACATAGAATATGTAGTTTTGTTCGTCGTCAAAGCAGATTGACTATTCATCAAAAAAACGCATTAAAAATTTTATGGCCTAAAATTGGACTAAATTTTTTTTCACAACCCATAGTATTTTCTAAAATATTTGAAAATCATGCTCCAATAATTGTGAATATCGGATTTGGAATGGGTACTGAATTAGTAAAAATGGCAAAAAAAAATTTAAATAAAAACTTCTTAGGCATAGAAGTATATAAACCAGGTATTGGGGCTTGTTTAATAGCAGCTACAGAAATGAAACTTACTAATTTACGTATTATATATCATGATGCAGTAGAAGTATTAGAACAAATGTTAGAAAACAATACATTAAATATGGTACAACTTTTTTTTCCTGATCCATGGCCAAAAAAAAAACATCAAAAACGCAGAATTATACAAAAAAATTTTTCTCAACTTATATTAAATAAATTAAAAATAGGAGGGGTGTTACATATAACAACAGACTGTCTATTATATGCAGAACATATCTTAAAAACTATTACTGAAATTCATGGTTATAAAAATTTATCGAAAACAGGTAATTATATAAAAAGACCAAATTCAAGACCTTTAACTAAATTTGAAAAACGTGGACAAAAGTTAGGAAATACTATCTTTGATATTATGTTTAAAAAAATAAAAAATTAAAATATCTCAAAATAATTTAAAAAAACATAATATTAATTATTTAATAATAAAATCTCTAGAACATTATTTTTTAAAAACTAAAAATTTATTCTTAATGATTGATAATTTTAATAAAAAATAAATTTTTATAAAAAAAATATATTAATCAATATACTCTAATCCATTAACATATGGACGCAATACTTTTGGGATTTCAATTCGACCATCATTCGTCTGATAATTTTCCATCACAGCAACTAATGTACGACCAACAGCCAAGGCAGAACCATTTAATGTATGCACGAACTGTTTTTTTTTATGATCTTTATGATGACAAAAACGTGCTTTCATACGACGTGCTTGAAAATCCAATGTATTAGAACA
The DNA here is from genome assembly GCA_031446105.1 of Arsenophonus sp. Lineage (GTDB taxonomy): Bacteria > Pseudomonadota > Gammaproteobacteria > Enterobacterales > Enterobacteriaceae > Arsenophonus. Next base: position 135,002 of record CP132907.1, on the reverse strand, counting down.
AGAAGAAATTTCTCTATAAGTATTTTGTGAAGGTAACCATACTTCCAAATCATAAGTTTTACAAGAAGAAAATCCCATATCTCCAGCACATAAAATAATTTTACGATAAGGTAATTTTAAAAGCTGTAATACTTTTTCTGCATGACCAGTTAATTCTTCCAATGCTTCCATCGATTTTTCTGGTTCTACTATTTGTACCAATTCTACTTTATCAAATTGATGCATACGAATTAACCCGCGAGTATCACGTCCGTAAGAACCAGCTTCAAAGCGAAAACAAGGTGTATGCGCTGTTAAACGAATAGGTAAAATTTCTGCTTTTAAAATTTTATCTCTAACTAAATTAGTCAAAGGTACTTCAGCTGTCGGTATTAAAGTATATTCTTGATTCGATAATTGTTCCTTTAAAAGTTTAACATGAAAAAGATCTTTGCCAAATTTAGGCAATTGACCAGTTCCATACAGTGTATTCTTATTTACAAGATAAGGAACATAAGTTTCCGTATAACCATGCTGTTCTGTATGTAAATCTAGCATAAATTGTGATAAAGCTCGATGTAAACGTGCTATTTTTCCCTTCATAACTACAAAACGAGAACCTGTAATTTTAACTCCTAAAGAAAAATCTAAACCATCTATTAATTCACCTAATTTCACATGATCTTTAATAGAAAAAGCATATTTTTTAAACGTGCCCCAGCGACTGATTTCAACATTATTTATTTCGTTTTTACCTTCTGGTACACTATCATCTGGTAAATTCGGTAAACTTAAAATAATATCAAAAATGTTTTTTTGTAATTCAGTTAACTTATTTTTAATAAGGTCTATTTTTTTATTTAAAATTTTAATTTCTTTGGATATATTGGGAATATTTTTATATTTTATTTTTTCTATAGCAATTTTTTTAGAATGATAATTTTTTTCTGCTTGTAAATTTTCTTTTATAACTTGAATTTTTTTTCGATTTTCTTCTAATTTCCGTAATTTATTTACATCAAAAATAAATCCTCTACGAGCTAATTTTTTAGCAATCATATCTAAATCTTTACGAAGTAAAATTGGATCTAACATATTTATCCCATATACTAACAATAATTTATTAATAATATCTTAAGAAATAAAAAATAAATATTTTTGATAATATTTTAATTCCTTAATAAAAAACATAAATATTTTTAAGTAATAATTTATAAAATATAATTTTATATATATTTATAAAAATATATTATAAAAAAAATAAAAAATTACATTTTATTTTATATTAGTATCCTGATACTAAAAAATATTTATTAGATATATTTTTTATGATAAATTATTTATAATAATCTACAGATAAAAAAAATTTTTAATATCACTTAACTTAATTATCATAGTTATTATTAAAATTATCATAGTTATTATTAAAATTAGATCAAAAAAGAGTTTAAAAAATATTTTGTATAAAAAAAATAAACATTTATAATTTTATAATAATTATGCAAAAAAAAATAAATTACATGCAATTTTAATAATTATCTATATATTTTTTATTTTATTTTTTATTAAAAAATTATAAAATTTCTTTTATTTTAATATAAAAATATTTAAAAAATATTTGTTCAAAAATTAATATTATATGTTTTTAATAAATTTATAAAAAATTATTTTTGTTAATTTTAAAAACATTATATTTATTTTTTTCAAAATATTTTTTAATATATTAAAACTGTTTAAATTTAAAATATAGAATTAATATATTTTTTATATAAAAAATTTGCAATTTATAGAGATTAATTCTTATTATAATAAGATTAATAAATTTTAAATATTTCTTTAAAATAGCTTACAAAAAATGTATATATTTTTTAAAATTTTATATAAAAAAATAAAAAATAAATATCTTTAAAATTAAATAAAATATTTACTGTTCTTTATTTATAATTTACTTTCACGATACTTTGACTAATTGATTTTCTAATTGTTTAATTTTACGTATTGCATAAGATAACGTAATCAAAGTTTTAATATAACATATTCCAGTAAGTAAAATACCTAACATAAACCCAATTACAAAAAAAATTGTCAATAAAGTCAATATTGAATAATCACCTTTATCAATTAAATAATTGAACGTCACGATTTGATGTTCATTTGATACAACTATTATAGAAATAATAAATATTACTATAAAAAGCAAAAAAAACATAAAATACTTCACATTTTTCCTATTATTATTATTTTTACACTAAAAATTTAAAATTATTTTAAAAAATTTTAAAACATAATAAAAAAAAATACAACAAAAACTAATTTTTTATTTTTAAAATATTTTAATATAAAATATAAAAGTAATCATCTAAAAAAAATCTTACATATATAATATATACTTTTAAAGCAATTTTTCTAAAAAATTTCATCTTTATCTCTAAACAAAAAATATCCATCCAAATTTTTTTTATAATTATTTTCAATAAAATATATTTTTTCTAAAAAATTAATAATTTAGTAAAACATATTAAAAAAAACCTATAAAAATATATAATTAAAATATAGATAACATTTATGCAATAAAGTAAGAGGTTTAATTTATGATTTATAACAATACAATGCATATAAAACGCATAGCTGAAGCAAAACTACCAACAATATTTGGAGATTTTTTGCTTGTTGGTTTTGAAGAAATAATTAATGGCAATAATCATATAGCACTAATTTATGGAAAAATTTCCAATAAAAAACCAGTTTTATCTCGTATACATTCAGAATGTTTAACAGGAGATGCTTTATTTAGTTTACGTTGTGATTGTGGTTTTCAATTAGAAGCAGCACTAAAACAAATTTCTAAAGAAGGCAGTGGGGTGTTACTATATCATCGTCAAGAAGGTCGCAACATAGGACTTTTAAATAAAATTCGAGCCTATTATCTTCAAGATCAAGGACTAGATACTGTTGAAGCAAATGTAAAACTGGGATTTAAACCTGATGAACGTGATTTTACTGTATGTGCAGAAATGTATAAGTTACTATCTATAGATAAAATTAAACTATTAACTAATAACCCAAAAAAACTAGCAATTATAAAAGAAGCTGGAATAAATGTAGTAGAGCGCGTACCTCTAATTGTTGGACGTAATCCAAAAAATAACAATTATTTAAATGTTAAAGCTAAAAAATTAGGTCATATATTACCTAATTTTATATACAAAAAATAATTTTTTTAAAATAACTTTATTTTTTTAAATAAACATTTCTTAATATATAAAAAATTGTTAATTATACAATAAATAATATATTTAAATTTAACAAAAATTTTTTATAAAAAAGTTTTTTTATTAAAAAATTGATTTTTAGCAAAAAATCAACAAAAAACAAAAAGACAAATTTCAAAATATATAATATAATATTATCAATATAATAACCACTTTAATTTTAAAAAAAATAAAAAATAAAAATATTTCTATAAAAAATATATTTATCTATTATCTAGAATCTAGAAAAAAATTTTTATAAAATTTTCAAAAAAAAATACAATTATTATGTATTAAAGATACATATCTTATGAAATATTTACAATATATTATATATTAATATATAATTTTTTAAAAAACTATTTTATATTTTAAAAATAAAAAATAATTTTAAATAAATACTATATTAAAATATAAAGCAAATAAGATATTTTATATATTTAGGATTTTATTGATTAGTCATTTATTAATAAAATATATATATGTATTTTAAAATAATACGCATATTTAAAATGCTGAAAAAAATAATTTTTATTAAAAAATTAAATAGCTTAATACTTTTATAGTATTAAGCTATTATTAATTATTAATAAATATTAAAATTAAAAAAATTTTTAAAAAAAAATTATATAAACTTTATCTAATTTTTTTATTAAAAAATAAATTTATTTTTATAAATCTAAAAAATATTTATTTATTTTTTAATGATAAAAATATAAAATTCTATATTTTTTAAATATTTTATTTAAGTATTTTACTAAAAAACATAAAAAATATTTTAATGTATCTAAAAAATAAAAAATTATAAAAAATGCTTAATATAATAAATTTTTTCAAAAAAAATAAAACATTATATAATTGGTAATTTTATATCTTTAAACATTTCCTCAATATCTTCATTAGAACGTAAAGAAATTGCTTTATCAATAATATCAGAAGTTAAATGTGGTGCAAAAAGCAAAATAAAATCGTACATATAAGTACGTAAAAAACTATTACGATGAAATCCAATTTTTGTAGTACTATAACTAAATTTATCTCGCATATCAATTACAACTAAATCTTTATCTTGTTCAGAATCTACTGCAATATTAGCAATAATACCTATACCTAATCCTAATCTAACATAAGTTTTAATAACATCAGCATCAGTAGCTGTAAAAATAATTTTAGCTTTTAAACCTAATTTTTTAAATTCTTCATCTAATTCAGAACGTCCAGTAAAACCTTGTGTATAAGTTACAATAGGATATTTCACTAATTCATTAATTGAAATATTATTTTTATTTGCTAAAGGATGATCAACTTTCACAATAATAGATCGATTCCAATGATAACAAGGCAACATAACCAAATCTTTATAAAGATGTAATGCTTCTGTTGAAATAGCAAAATCACTATTACCCTTAATTACATCTTCTGCAATTTGCGTTGGTGAACCTTGACTCATATGCAATGAAACTTTTGGATATTGTTTAATAAATTGCCCAATAACAGAAGGAAGAGCATATCTCGCTTGAGTATGCGTTGTAGCAATAGCTAAAACACCGCGATCAGGATAAGTATATTCAGCAACAACTGCTCGAATAGTATTGATTTTTGTCATTACTTCTCGTGAAATTTTGATTATTGCTTTACCTGCTGGAGTAATATGAGTTAAATGTTTACCACTACGACAAAAAATTTGTACCCCTAATTCAGCTTCTAACATACGAACTTGTTTACTGATACCTGGTTGTGATGTATATAAATTTTCAGCTGTTGATGAAACATTTAAATGATGATTTTCAATCTCTACAATATAACGTAATTGCTGTAATTTCATATTATTCAGCACCCTTAATGAAATTTTAAAAATAAATATTTTATAACTAATATTTTATAACTAATAGAAATATTAAGCTACTTTATTATAATCAAGAATATATATAATTGGAAATATTATAATGTAAAGAATTTACTATAAATTTTTTTTTCAAGTAAATATTAAGTTATAATAAATAGTTATATAAATTCTACAAAACTTATTATTATATTTAACGTTATTAAAAATTATAATATTTATTTAACATTGACTGAATACTTTAAAATCATATCAAATAAGATATATTTATTTTAAGTAAAAAATAAAATAATATATAAAGAATTTTAATAATTTTTATAAATTACATAAAAATTTCTTATAAATATAATAAATAAAAAATATCAATATATCATATTATATGAACAAAAATGCTAATCTATATACTTAATTCGATAAAACTTATTTGACTTAAAATTTAACATTATAAAACTTTAAATTTTTAACTAAAATATTTTTATAAAAAATGTTATTAAAAATAACAAAATCAACAGAATTTCTTTACTCATATAAAATAATTTTAAAAAAAAATAATTATAATATTTTTTATATAAATAAAAAAATATTTATTTATTATTTGTTATCCATCGATTATTGATATAAAATGCACTCCAACCGGTATTTTTTCCATTTTTTTTAGAAATAATATATTGTTCCTTAGTTTTACGATTAAATTTAATAATTGTCTTATTTCCTTCAGGATCAATAATTGGTGCTTCTGTTAAATAAATAAATTTAGATGGTAACCGTTTTTTAAACCTAATTAATTCTTCTACTAATGGTGTACGAGTTTCTTTTGATTTTGGGAAATTACTGGCAGCTAAAAATATTCCAGCAGCACCATCTTTTAAGACAAAATAAGTATTAGTTGTTTTACAAATTAATTCTGGTAATGGAATCGGTAACTCTTTCGGTGGAGAAATTTCACCATTACTTAACACCTTACGTATATTTTTACAGCTTTTATTTATACATCCCATATACTTTCCAAACTTTCCTATCTTTAAATGCATTTCAGAATCACATTTATCGCATGATATTATTTTATTATAACCTTTAATATAATAATCACCTTTTCTGATATCATAACCATTACAAACTGGATTATTACCACATACATATAATTTAGATTTATTATTAATAAAATAACTATCCATTGCAGTACCACACTTAGAACATCTACGACGTACTATCAAAGAATCTTTTTCAAATTTCTCTATAGAAGAATCTGTTAAAGATGTTGATAATTCATCTTCAGGAATCAAATTAATGGTATTTCTACAATATCCCGATGAAAATTGATAACCAGAACATCCCAAAAAAACACCAGTTGCAGCATTTTTAATTCCCATTTTCCTGTTACAATTTGGACATAAAATTGATGTCAATACCATTGGATTTAATCTCATACCACCATTTTCTGGACTTTTATACGCAGTTGCAAGCTGCTGAACAAAAGAAGAAAAAAAATCATCTAAAACACTTTTCCATTCAATATGACCATTTGCTATCAAATCTAATTGATTTTCCATTTTAGCTGTAAAATCACAATCCATTAATTCTTTAAAATTTTCATGTAATCGATCAGTAACAATTTCACCTATTTTTTCAGCATAAAAACGACGTTTTTTAATTTTTACATAACCACGCTCTTGAATATTAGAAATAATAATTGGGTAAGTTGATGGTCTTCCAATTCCACGTTTTTCTAATTCTTTAATTAAAGAAGTTTCAGTAAAACGTGCAGGTGGCTTAGTAAAATGTTGACTAAACAATAATTCTTTTAATTTTAATTTTGTACCAACTGAAATATTTTTAAAAAAATTATCTGTGTTATTTTTATGCAAAAGTGGCATCACTTTTATCCAACCATCAAAATTTAAAAGACGACTTTTTGCTTGTAATAAAAAATTTCCAGCTTTAACAGTTAATATTTTTAAAGAAAATTTTGCTGATTTCATTTGACAAGAAACAAATTGATTCCAAATAAGTTGATATAATTTTTTACTATCAGACTCTAAATTTTTTAAATCTTCACTTTTAACATAAATGTTTGAAGGTCTAATAGCTTCATGTGCTTCTTGTGAACTTTTTTTATTTATATAAAAATTTATTTTTTGAGATAAATATTGTTTACCAAAATTATCGTAAATATAATCACGCACCATATTTATTGCATCTAAACTTAAATTGGTTGAATCAGTACGCATATAAGTTATATAACCTGCTTCATATAACATTTGTGCAATCATCATAGTCTTTTTGACACTAAAATTAAAACGTGTACTTGCTACTTGTTGAAGAGTAGATGTAATAAAAGGTGCATTTGGTTTACTAAAAGTATTTTTTTCTTTACATTCTAAAACTTGATAATCTATATTTTTTAATAAAAAAATGGCATCATCAATTTCTGTTTTTTTTTCAGGTTTAAATATTTTACCTTTATTATTCACTACTTTCATTATAGGCAATGTAGTATCATTAATATACAAATTTGCATGAAGCTCCCAATACTCTTCAGCAATAAATGTCTTAATTTCACGTTCTCTTTTAACAACTAATCCTACAGCTACTGATTGAACACGTCCAGCAGATAATCCACGACCAATTTTTTTCCACAATAAAGGAGAAAGCATATAACCAAAAACACGATCTAAAAAACGACGAGATTGTTGAGCTTGAACCCGATGAATATTTAATTCACAAGGATTATCAAAAGCAGTTTTTATAGATTTTTTGGTTATTTCATTAAAAACAACACGACTAAAACGCTGATAATCACCACCAATTACTTCTCTTAAATGCCAAGCGATTGCTTCTCCTTCACGATCAAGATCTGTTGCTAAATATATATGTTCTGAATTAATGGCTAAAATTTTTAATTCAGAAACTATTTTTTCTTTTCCTGGCAAAATTTGATAATTAGCTTTCCATCCATGATATGGATCAACTCCCATATTGGTAACAAACAGTTCTTCTTTATTTTTAATAGATTTTTGATTTTTTTTTGTTAAATTCCTTTTTTTTTGTGATCTAAGAAGACTGCTTTTTAATAAATCGCGAATATGCCCAACACTGCTTTTAACAATATAATTATTCCCTAAATATTTATTGATTGTTTTAGCTTTTGTCGGAGATTCTACAATAACAAGAGCTTTCCCCATATATTTACTTACCTAAAATATTGTATTTATAAATCGTATTAAATTTTATAAAAATATTTTTTTAAAAAATTATAATTATTTTTTTTATAAATAATCAAGATATAAAAAATAATATTTTATATATCAATCATTAATTTGAAATGTTTATTTTTTATTGAAAAATATTAATTAATAAAAATATAATATACACTGCTTATATAATAAATTTCTAAAATAATCACACCAATAGTTTATAAGCTGCGTTTTAAGAAACGATCTACATTTTCTTTTATACTACCAATAAACCGATCAATAAAACGTCTAGGTGGAAGATAACTTATTTCAATAATTTCACTAGTATCTATTTGTTTTAAAATTACATCGTCACTTAATCCTATGTCATCAATTAAACCTTTTTCTTTCGCTTGAATACCATACCAAAATTCTCCTGTTGCAACAGCATTAATATCTAAAGAAGGTCGATTTTGATGAACAAAATCTTTAAAAAGTTGATGAGTTTCATTTAAGTCTTCTATAAATTTTTTACGTCCATGTTCATTATTTTCACCTAAAATAGTTAATGTTCGTTTATATTCCCCGGCTGTATGTAATTCTATATCAATATCATTCTTTTTTAATAAACGATGAATATTAGGTACTTGCGCAATAACTCCAATAGAACCAATAATGGAAAAAGGAGCTCCTATAATATAATCAGCAACGCAAGCCATCATATACCCTCCACTTGCAGCTACCTTATCTACAGAGATAGTTAATTTTAATCCTTTTTTTCGCAATCGGTATAATTGAGAAGCCGCTAAACCGTATCCATGTATTACTCCACCTGAACTTTCAAGCCTAAGCAAAACTTCATCTTTTTTATCAGCAATCGATAAAATTGCATTAATTTCTTCACGCAATGCATAAACTTCATTAGCATTAATACTACCTTTAAAATTAATTACAAAAAGACATGGTTTTCTTACTGTTTTTTTTTCTATTTTAATAAGATTTTTTTCTTTTTTTTCTTCATTTTTTATTTTTTTTTTATGAGCTTTTAGCCAAATTTTATATGCTATATCACTCATTTTTACTTGTCGCATTTCTCGTTGACGCTCACGATAAGTTTCACTTAAATTAACAATTTTTAAATCACCTTTTTTATTTTTTTTATTAGATATAACACTAAAAAAAATAAATAAAATTAATATAACAGTAATTATAAAAGTAAGAGTTTTGGCAACAAATAATATATATGATAAAATAAATTCCACAATTTTATCCTTCTTAAGAATACATAAATAATTTTTTTATTAAAAAGAGATTCTAAAAAATACTTTTCACTTTTATAAACAAAGAAAATTAAAATTAAAAAAATATAATAATATATTATATTATTAATATATTAACGTAAATCTAATTATTTTTAATTAAAATAAATCATTTTTTAAAAAAAATAATTATGAACCACTTTTTATATAAAAATAACTATTTTTTCTTTAATTAATCTTTAAAATTCAAAAAAATAAAAATCAAAAGAAATCTTTTCTATATAACTATCAGTTTCTAAGATATAAAAAAATAATTTATAGATAATATAAAATATTTTAGTAAAATTTAAATTTAAAATATTGCATAAAAAAATAAAAAATAAAATTAAGAAAAAATCAAAACTTTTATTTTTTATTAAAAATAAACAAAATTTTAACATAAAATAATTTAATGAGATTAATATCATTTTAAAAGTTAAAATAATATTACAATAAAAATAAATATTATATTTTGTAAAATTAATAATGGAGAGTTTATGAGTATAAAAGTAGGTATTAATGGTTTTGGCCGTATTGGACGCATGGTATTTCGTGCCGCTCAAAATCGAAAAGATATTGAAATCATTGCAATTAATGATATATTAGATGTAGATCATATCGCTTATATGTTAAAATATGATTCAACTCATGGAAAATTTAAAGGTAGCGTTGAAATAAATAAAAATAGTCACCTTTTAATTAACGGTAAAAGTATTTCCTGTACAGCGGAAAAAAAACCAGATAACTTATGTTGGGATGCAGTTGATGTCGTTGTGGAATCTACAGGATTTTTTTTAAATGATAAAACAGCGCGCAAACATATTATTCCCGGTAAAGCCAAAAAAGTAGTATTGACTGGACCATCTAAAGATGAAACACCTATGTTTGTTATGGGTGTCAATCACAATACTTATGATGGTCAAGATATTATTTCTAATGCTTCTTGCACTACAAACTGCTTAGCCCCATTAGTTAAAGTTATACATGAAAAATTTGGGATTATTGAAGGTTTAATGACAACTATTCATTCAATAACCGCAAATCAAAAAACAGTTGATGGAGCTTCATATAAAGATTGGAGAGGAGGACGGGGTGCTTTACAAAACATCATTCCTTCATCCACTGGTGCTGCTAAAGCTATCGGAAATATTATTCCTGAATTAAATGGAAAATTAACCGGGATGGCCTTCCGTGTACCAACCCCTAATGTTTCAGTTATTGATTTAACTGTTCGATTAAAAAAAATAACTAGTTATAAAGTAATTTGTCAAAAAATCAAAGCAGCAGCGGAAGATGAATTAAAAGGTATATTAGGTTATACTGAAGATGAAGTAGTTTCTACGGATTTTAATGGTGAAAAACTAACATGTATTTTTGATGCAAAAGCAAGTATTGCTTTAAACGATAATTTTGTAAAATTAATTGCCTGGTATGACAATGAAACTGGATATTCTCACAAAATCCTAGATTTAATTGCACATATTAGCAAATAAAAAAAGTAAATCTTAAAACTTTTTATTAACATAAAATGGTTTATTATAACAAAAATCAAATATTAACGCACAATTTTTAATAAAATATTTGATATTTTATTTTTATAATCTACATAAAATTTTCAAAAATTTTTGATTTTATGTTAATATAATTAAAAAATATTAGAATAAGTATAAAAATTATTTATGCAGAACGTAAAAAATATTGATTATATTTCAAATATATTTTCTAAAAATCAACAATTTTTTATTAAAATTACTATTTTTATTATAAAGAAAATAAAAATATTTTTTATTTAAAATAAATCAATACAAATACCTAAATATTGTTTTTTAATGATTACTTTAATAATTTTTTTATTTGTAAAAAATTAATTTCCTTAATAATTTTTTAAGAAAATTAACTATAAAAAAATATTAAATCTAATAGAATATTTAATATTAAAGCTGATATTTTAAAAATGTTTTTTTCTGTAATAATAAAAATAGTAATATTTTGTAATTTAATGATAATATTTTTAGTATATTAAAAATTAAAATATAACAACAAAGAAATAAGTACTGCACTTTAGATAATCTATAAAAAATATAATAAAAACTACAAAATAAAAAAAATCTTTTTAAAGCATTTGATTTATATTAAAAAAATAATATTTATCTAATAAATGTACTAAAAAATAAAATCAAAATTTTAAAAAATATTGCTTACATTAAATATTTTGTTTTTTATAAAAAAATTATTGTATATTATATCTATCTTCATTAAAAGATCTATATCCAGTAAAAATAACTATCTAATCTATTTATATATTTAAAATAAGCAAAGATTTTTATGTATTTATAATTTTATTAATGACTAATTATAAAATATCTAACTACAAAAAGTATAAATTTAATATATTATAAATTTATATATAAATTATAAAATTTTTAAAATTTTTATTTTTTCATTTATAGTAAATATAAATTATTTAATTTTAATTATTCATTTTTTAATAAATATAAAAATAGATCAGGTTTTATAAAAAATATTTATTATTTTAAATCATATTTATAATTTATGATTTCAAAAATTAAATAACGTAAAATAAACAAAAATATTGATATATAAAAAATATTTTATTTTTAAAAAATGAGAGTATTTTGATTTTTAAAAAAATATATAATAGTAATTAATAACTATTATTAATATTTTCCTTAATTATATAAAAAAATTATAAAATAAAATATATTACTGAATTAATAAAAAAAAATATAAAAAACTAAATTAATAACTAAAACAACTGAAATAATTAATAAAATATCTATAATAACTGGTAAATCTAATTGTTTATTATAAAAATCATGAATACTAAAGAGAAAATACAACAACCTCAACCAGACAAAATTGTATAAATAAAATCTAATAATGGCATCATTTTTACTACTTAAGATAAACTAAAAAAACGACATGGAATAATCAATAACAAAAATAAATAATGTTAATAAACATGTAAAACCATCTGAAACTTTTTAATGAAATTTATTGCAATTATTTTCAATCTATCATAGTAAAAATTGACAAATAAGTTAATCATTTTCATTATGTATTCCAAAAATAACTATTTTAATATTTAAATAAATATTGATTCTAATTATAAAATATTTTTGAAAAAAAATTCATAAAAAGGTATTTTTTATATTTATTAAAATGATTTGATTTATATTATTTTTTAAGTTTTTATATAAAACTTTTAGTTAATTTATTTTTTAATTTTTAAAAAAGTAACTAAAATGATATTTTTATATCATATAATTTAAACATTATTTAAAAAAATAATAACCCTTCTTAATAATTTATTTAAAAAATATCCAATAAAAAATATTTTATTATAAAAAAAGTATTGCATTTAATAATAATTGATAACTAAATTAGTTTATTTTTAATAAAAAAGTATAAATAAGTATAATTTTTTATAAAAAATATCAAAAATATTTAATAAAATTTTATTAAAAATTATACTGAAAATATATTTTTATAATAAAATCATAAGTTTTTTTTAAATAATTAATTTTAAAAAACCATTCAAATAAATTTTCTACATAATACAAAAATATTAAAATTTAATAAAAAATATAAAATAATTAATATTTTTTTTGTGTAATATTTAATAAATAATAAATTTTATATTATTTTTTAGATATATTTTATATTTTTTTAAATACAGAATATTCCTATATTTTTTAAAAAAATAATATACCTAAATAAAATATAAATTTTATTATAAAATTAATATAAAAAAAATAAAGATAAAATAAAAAATATTTTTATTAATTATTAAATTTCTATACAAAACATTAACTATTTATTTATTTTTAATAATATCGAATAAAAATTATTTAAAATAAATACATTAACAAAATATATAATAACAGAATTATCTTTTTATATTTATTTTATTTGATTTAAAAATAACAAAATTTAGATAGAAGAATTGATAAAATATTTTTAAATTACAGATGCTAAAAAAAATTTTAATTTAGGAATTGAGTTTAAAACAAATCCTATTAATAACTATAGTCAACAATTAGAAACTTATTTTTTTATTTGTGTCACTTTATATATTAATAAAAAAATATTAAAATAAAATATAATTTTAGTGATTTACAATATAAATTTTTAAGAATATTATATATTCTAATTAAAAAATAAAAAAATATTAGGATAAAATAAAATTATCTATCCAATACTTTCTAGAAAAAAATTAATAAAAAATGATAAAAAAAGTTAAAAATAATCAATAAATATAATTATTTTTTAGATTATATGAAGAACTTAAAAAAATATAAAAAATATTATAAATTTAAACTAAAATAATTAATAAAAATATATCAATAAAATAATGTCAGACATAAAAAAACATAACCACATCTTTTCATCTTAAAAAAAATACTAGTCAAATACTAATCAAAGATATTAATATTAATTAAATTGAATATTTTTTTATGATAATCAAATACTTTTTATACAAAATATTTTTATATAATATAAGCTTTATATTTATATCATATTCAAAATTAAATATAAATTAATATTATATTCATATTTTTTTATATAAAAAACATTATTTCCTGAAAAAATAAAATATTTTTTATATTTTTATATTTAATAATATCTTAAACACATTTTAAAAAATATAATTTTATATATAAAACTTATTTTTTGAATAAATAAAAATTTTTATTTTTATTTTAATTATACAGATTTTATGATATATGCCAAAAAAAATAAAATATCTACACTAAACATAATTTTTACAAAATTAAAAATATTGTAAAAAATAATTATATCAATTATATCATAAAAATAATAAATTTATTTATAATAATTACAAGATATTAATATTTTCTAATCATATAAAATATAAATATTTAAAAACAAAAAAATAAAAATTATATCAATATTTAAAATATCCCATAAAATAATTATTAAATAATATTATTAATTATTAAATGTCAATATATTTAATATCATTTTAAAAATTTAAGGCAAAAAAATCTATGACAAAACATCTTTTTACTTCTGAATCAGTATCAGAAGGACATCCTGATAAAATTGCTGATCAAATTTCAGATGCAATACTTGATGCAATTTTAGAGCAAGACTTAAAAGCACGTGTAGCATGTGAAACCTATGTAAAAACAGGTATGGTAATGGTTGGTGGTGAAATTACAACCACCGCTTGGGTGGATATTGAAGAAATTATTCGCCGAACAATACGTAAAATTGGATATACAAGCTCCGATATGGGTTTTGATGCTAATTCTTGTGCTGTTATAAATACTATCGGGAAACAATCACCCGACATTAATCAAGGAATAGAGCGAAAAAATCCTTTTGAACAAGGTGCAGGCGATCAGGGAATTATATTTGGTTACGCTAATAATGAAACCGATGTTTTTATGCCAGCACCAATTATTTATGCTCATCGTTTAGTAGCACGTCAAGCTAAATTAAGAAAAAACGGTACTTTACCTTGGTTACGTCCAGATGCTAAAAGTCAAATTACTTTTCAGTATGAAAACAACAAAATTATTGGTATTGATACTATTATATTATCCACTCAACACGATCAAGCAATCAATCAAAAAGCATTATTTTCAGCTGTTATGGATGAAATCATTAAACCAGTATTACCTAAAAAATTGTTAACAAACAATACAAAATATTTTGTTAATCCAACAGGTCGTTTTGTCATAGGTGGACCAATGGGGGATTGTGGTTTAACTGGAAGAAAAATTATTGTTGATACTTACGGAGGTATGGCTCGACATGGAGGGGGGGCATTTTCTGGGAAAGATCCATCTAAAGTTGATCGATCTGCTGCTTATGCAGCTCGATATATAGCAAAAAATATTGTTGCAGCAGGACTAGCTTCTCGTTGTGAAATCCAATTGTCTTATGCTATAGGAATAGCTCAAGCTACATCAATCATGATAGATACTTTTGGTACAGGAAAGATAAAAAATGATAAACTAATACACTTAATAAATGAAATATTTGATTTAAGACCTTATGGTTTAATTAAAATGCTTAACTTATTACAACCAATTTATCTTGAAACATCAGTATATGGGCATTTTGGACGTTCTCAATTTCCATGGGAAAAAACAGACAAAGTATCTGCACTATGTGCAGCAATTTAGCTTTATTTTTAATCATTATAATATTCCAATTTTTTAATTAAATAAATAATAATTTAATATTTAAAAAAAATGAATTTATTAAGTCTAATAAATTAATAAATTTAATATTTTTTTATTAATTTTTATTAACAATAAAATTATAAAAACTATTTTTTATTTTAAAAAAAATATAATCAGTGTTTTTGAAAAAATATTAATAAGATTATCTTTCAATAAATTATTAAAAGTATTTTATTATACCGTAACTTTAATACTTGGGGTTCTGTATTTTTCAACTAATGCACAAGCAATGGCTTCTGTTTCAGCATCTGGATTACCGCTGATATCCATTGGACGAAAATGCAGCTGAAATGCACTAATAATTTTACGTGTTTCTTCATCAAGTTCACCTGATTGAGGAATTTTATCGTATCCATATTTTTTTAATTGTTTTTGAATTACTAATACGTTAGCAAGAGAATATGGAGGTCGACCTGCTAAATATTTTTTAACCGTTACCTCATCTGGCCAAGCACCAATACCAAATGCAGCTAACCGTTTCCAAGGAAAAAATTTTCCTGGATCATACTTTCTTAAGGGAGCAATATCACTATGTGCTAAAACATTAACAGGAGAAATATTGTATTTTTTTATGATATCTTTAGCCAAAAAAATAATTGCAGAAATTTGTTTTTCTGTAAATGGATACCATATTTTTCTCCCAAATAAATCTTCAGTAAATCCTGTATTAACTATTTCTATACCAATAGAAGTATGGTTAATATTTAATTTTCCATCCCAATTACTCAAACCTGCATGCCAAGCTTTTTTATTTTCTGGAACCAAATTAAAAATTACTGGTTTTCCATTTTTTATTTTAAGATGTTTAAGAATAAGATAATGAGCACTTACTTGACTTTGAGTTAAAAGATCTAATGATCTGACATCATTCACTACTGTATAATGAAATATCAAAAATTTAATTCTATGATTTTGACTAATAGAAGAAAAAGACTGATCTATATAATAATTACCTTTATCAATAATATTTTTTTTAGAAGAGCAACCAATGATCATCGTCAATATTAATAAAATAATCAATAATTTGCTCATAATTAACTCCATATAACTATTGCAATATTAATAATTTAATAAAATTATATTGTAAAAATACTTTATTAAAAACTTTAAGATTAAATCTTTATATTTTTTAATGAAAATTTTTTATATAATATATATTTATTTTATTAATTTAATTTTAACTATTTACAAATAACTTTAAAAATTAAAATTTTTTTTCTAAAAATGTACTACTACATTATATAATTTTATATATCAAAAAAATATTTTATATTTATAGTAAATTTAAAAATATTATGCATTACCCTTTTATAATTGTAACCAATAAAAAAATTAAAAATTATTATTTATATTTTTTATAATAAAATAATAAAATCTAAATAATTAATAATATAATTTTAATATTACTTATGTAATTTATCTTACAATATTTTAAAAACTTATTACATATTTTTCATGGTTATTAAAATAAAAAATATAATTAAAAAATAATATAAAATATAATTTTTATAAAACAAAAAAAATAAACTATCTAATTTTATTTTTAAGAAAAATTATAATATCTTTAAAGATTTTATAGTTTAAAGAATAATCATAATAAATTTAAATCAATTAAAAAAACAAAAAACTATTTTTATATTTATTAACAATATTTTATATTATTATAGTAACTAAAAAAATAATGTAAAAAAAATAATATTATATTCAAAAATATATTTTAAAATAATAATTTTTTAATAAAAATATATTATTAGTTTATTAAAATTAATAATTATGAAATAAAATATTTTTAATTTTTATAATTATTTAAATAAAAATATTTTTTATTATAAAATATTTTAAATTAAAAATATAAATTTTTAAAATATACATATAATCCTTTTTAATTTATATTTTCATAGCTTATAATAAATATTATTTTTATATAATTTTATATTTTTTTTATTTTTTCTAATTTTTATTAAAAAATTAAAATTAATATATTTTATAAATTTATAAAAAATAATTTATATAAAAAATATACTATACAAAATATTTTACTATTAAACTTTTATCATTAAAATTAATAAATATAATTAATGTAATCAAATTAATATTTAAAATAAATTAATTTTAATATTTTTTATTGATATACATATAAAGAATATTCATATAATTTTTTCTAAAATGCAAAAAATATTTAACATTTTAAATGTTATCTAAAAAAGTATAAAATTAATAATATTTTTTATTAATTTTAAAAAAAATTAAAAAATATTTATATCAAATAACTATTATTAGTTTATTAATTATATTGCTATTTTAAATAATCTAAAATTTTATATTTTAAAGAAGTAAATATAATAATTCATTTTTCTTTATTTTTTATAAATATCTTAACTATTATTAAAAATAATAAATTAATATTCATAATAAATATTCGGCTATAAAAATTATCTTATTTTTTATACATATATATTAACACGCTCACGTAATTCTTTACCTGGTTTAAAGTGAGGTACAACTTTTTCTTTTAAAAAAAATTGATGACCAGTTTTAGGATTACGACCAATACGTGAAATACGGTAATGCATGGAAAAACTTCCAAATCCACGAATTTCAATACGTTCTCCTTTAGTAAGGGTAATACTCATATGCTCAATAATTAATTTTATAGTTTTTTTAATTAATTTTGCTGGTATATGAGATAATTCATTAACAAGTTTTTCTATAAGTTCACACTTTGTCATAATATTTCTCCTTTAAAAATATTGCTTTTTTATACTAAAAAATAAAAATAATATTTTTTTATTATGATAAAAAATTACTTTTTATTCACCTTTAGCTACTTTAAATGCTTCAGCCATAGCATTATTGATAAAATCACTACTTTCTTTTTTACTAATAGTAGCACTTAAATCTTTTTCATTAACTTCATCTTTTGTATAAAAAGATAAAACAATCATACGATTTTTTCTATCAACACCAGTATATTTAGCTTCAGCAATATCACCAATTTTAAATATTTGAAAAATATCTTTTTTTAAACGATCACGCACAATATCTGATATACGTAAATAACCTTCAACACCTGAAGCTAATTTGATAGTAATTCCTTTTTCTTCAACTAAAAGTACTTGACCACTAACAATAATACCTTTTTTATGAGAAGATAAATAAATATTAAATGGATCTTCACCTAATTGTTTAATTCCTAATGAAATACGTTCACGTTCGGCATCAACTTGCAGAACAACAGCGGAAATTTCATCTCCTTTTTTATATTTACGTACAGCTTCTTCACCTGGAATATCCCAAGATATATCAGATAAATGAACTAATCCATCAATATTACCTTCTAAACCAATAAAAATACCAAAATCAGTAATCGATTTTATTTTTCCTTCAACACGATCATTCTTATTATATTTTTCTGCAAATTTTTGCCATGGATTTGGTTGACATTGTTTTAAACCTAATGAAATACGGCGACGTTCTTCATCAATATCTAATACCATAATTTCAACAATATCAAATACATTAACAACTTTAGATGGATGAATATTTTTATTAGTCCAATCCATTTCAGAAACATGTACTAAACCTTCAACACCTTCTTCTATTTCAACAAAACACCCATAATCAGTAAGATTAGTTACGCGTCCTTTTAATTTAGTTTTTTCTGGATAACGTTTAGCAATGTCTATCCAAGGATCTTCTCCAAGTTGTTTTAAACCTAAAGAAACACGTGTTCTATCTCTATCAAATTTTAATATTTTAACATTAATATCATCACCAACATTAACAATCTCACTTGGATGTTTTACTCGCTTCCAAGCCATATCAGTAATATGTAATAAACCGTCGACTCCACCTAAATCAACAAATGCACCATATTCAGTTAAATTTTTTACAATACCTTTAACCTCCATACCTTCTTGTAAGGTTTCAAGCAAATGAGTACGTTCAGCGCTAGTTTCAGACTCAATCACAGAACGTCTTGAAACAACAACATTATTACGTTTTTGATCTAATTTAATAACTTTAAATTCAAGTTCTTGATTTTCTAAATTAATTGCATCACGAACAGGACGAACATCTACCAATGAACCAGGCAAAAATGCACGAATACCTCTTAATTCTACAGTAAAACCACCTTTTACTTTACCATTAATAATTCCAATTACTGTTTCAGTATTTTCATAAGCTTTTTCCAACATTAACCAAGCTTCATGTCTCTTTGCTTTTTCACGAGATAAAATCGTTTCACCAAAACCATCTTCTACTGCGTCTAATGCAACATCAATTTTATCACCAATCTGGATTTCTAATTCACCCTGTACATTTTTAAATTGATCTATCGGAATTGCTGATTCTGACTTCAAACCTGCATCAATTAATACCATATCTTTATCTATAGCAACAACAATACCACTAACAATAGCACCTGTGCGAGTTTCAACACTTTGTAAAGATTTTTTAAAAAGTTCAGCAAACGATTCTGTCATAGTAAGATCTTCAAAAATTTTTATTTTTCATTTTCCATTTAACATCCTGATAAAATGGTTTTTTTTAAATACATATTTTGTAACATTCCTTGTCACAAA
Source organism: Arsenophonus sp. (assembly GCA_031446105.1). GTDB lineage: Bacteria > Pseudomonadota > Gammaproteobacteria > Enterobacterales > Enterobacteriaceae > Arsenophonus. The sequence goes on along the minus strand of CP132907.1, from coordinate 114,633 downwards.
TCTTTATTAAATCAAATAAAAATCAAAACTTATACTGATAAAAATTAATAGATATGACTGTTTATTATATATCTTAATATTCATCATATTGTATTGATAATATTTGCTTTTTTATATAATCAAGTGCTTTTTTAATTACTCCTTTAATAGATAATTTTGTAGAATCTAAAACATAAGCATCTTTTGCAGGTTTTAAAGGTGCTATCAATCTATTTCGATCACGATAATCACGTTTTTTAATTTTTACTAAAAGATCACTTAATTTTACATTAAAACCTTTTTCTTGTAACTGTTTCATACGTCTACGAGCGCATTCTCCAGGTGTTGCATCAAGAAAAATTTTTATTGATGCATCAGGAAATACTACAGTTCCCATATCACGTCCATCGGCAATTAAACCTGGTTTTATACGAAACCTTCTTTGCCTACTTAATAATGCTTTTCTAACTTCTGGAAAAACCGCTGTAAGAGATGCAAGATTACTAATCTTATCTCTACGAATTTCATTACTTACCTCTTTTCCTTCAAGAAAAACATTTAATTCTTTATCTTTAGCTTTAAAAGATACATCAAGATTAACTGCTAATGAAATCAATGCTTTTTCAGATTTAATATTAACATGATTGTATACTGCTGCTAAAGCAAGAACACGATAAATAGCACCAGAATCCAATAACTTCCAACCTAATTTATTTGCCAATGCTTTAGATAATGTACCCTTACCAACTCCACTTGGACCATCAACTGTAATAACAGGTGGTACAATTACCATTTTTATTATACTCCTCCTTTTTATAAAAAAATTTAAAAACTAATACTCTATCAAAATTTATTTTATTATACTCAATTTATTACATTATAGTATCGATAACTTAACATTTCTAATTGTTGAAAATAATTTGGAAAAGTTTTATTAACACAATTAGGATTTAAAAGTGTAACCGCCGTATTAGATAAAGCAATAAGCGAAAAACACATAGCAATACGATGATCGTTATAAGTCATTATTTTCGCATAATTTAACTTTTTAGTCGCTAATATTCGAATATAGTTATATCCTTCTTTAACTTCAACTCCAATTTTTCTTAATTCAAATGCCATTGCACTTAATCTATCACTTTCTTTTACTCGCCAATTATAAATATTACGAATAACTGTTTCACCATGAGCAAAAATTCCTAAAATAGCAATTGTCATAGCTGCATCAGGAATCTCATTTAAATCCATATCAATCCCAATTAATGTATTACGTTTACATTCAATAAAATTTTTTCCTAAAAAAACATGAGCCCCCATTTTTTTAAGCAGAAAAGCAAATTTAATATCACCTTGTAAACTATTTTTACCAACACCTGTAACTCTAACAATACCACCTTTTATTGCTGCTGCAGCTAAAAAATATGAAGCAGTAGAAGCATCACCTTCTATAATATACTTACCTGGAGAAATATATTTTTGTTGAGATTTAATATAAAATTTATAATAGCATTCATTTTCCACTTCAACTCCAAAAATACGCATTAATTTAAGAGTAATATCAATATAAGGTTTTGAAACAAGATTACCTTTTATTTGGATAATAGAATGATGCGATGCTAATGGTGCTGCAATTAAAATAGCTGTTAAAAATTGACTAGAAATATGGCAATCTAATGTGATATTTTTACCACCTAAAAATCCTCCTTTTATTTTTATAGGTAGATACCCATCTTTTTTAAGATATTCAATTTTTGCACCACCTTTCTGTAATGCTTCGATTAAATGCAAAATTGGACGTTGTTTCATTCTAGAATCTCCAGTTAAAACAATCGAATTACTACTTAATGATAAAACCGCAGTTAAGAAACGAATTGTCGTACCTGAATTTCCTAAAAAAATTTCTAAATTATTTTGATAATCAAAAAAATTTCCAATACCTTTTATAATACATTTTTTACGATTATTAAATAATTGATATTCTATACCTAAAATTTTTAAAGCTTTTAACATGTAAAAAATATCGGTACTCTCTAATAAATTATATAATACTGTTTTACCTTTTGCTAATGCAGACAACAAAAGCACCCTATTCGAAATACTTTTTGAACCAGGTAATTTAATAATACCATTAACATAAGAAATTGGTTGTATAGTTAAACTTTTCATTAATAAATAAAAATTTTAGCAAATATTTTAATTTAAAATTTTAATATGTATACTATGTATGTTATGTAAAAATTCATAAAATTAATAAATAATTTAATTTATTTATTTTTATGTTCAAAATGCATCATAAAATCAACGAGTTTATTTACACCATCTAAAGTCATAGCATTATAAATTGAAGCACGCATTCCTCCTTTTGCTTTATGCCCTTTAAGAAAAAGCAATCCTTTTTTTTTAGCTTCTTTTATAAATTCAGAATTTAAATCATTTTTTATTATTTTAAAAGGGATATTCATTAATGATCGATTGACAGGATGGATCCTATTAATATAGAATTTACTATTATCAATGGTATCATACAATAATTTAGCTTTTTCTTTATTTCTTTTTGCTATTTCTTCTAATCCACCTTCTTCTTGAAGCCATTTAAAAACCAAACTGGATAAATACCATGAAAAAGTAGATGGTGTGTTATACATTGATTTATTATTAGCTAATAAAGTATAATTAAGAATAGAAGGTGTAGATTTTCTAGGATTTCCTAATAAATCTTTTCTAATAATTAATAATGTAATACCTGCTGAACCAATATTTTTTTGTGCACTAGCATAAATAACTCCAAATTTACTAACATCAATCGGCTCAGATAATATTGCTGAAGAATAATCAATAATAACAGTCTTATTTGATGAAAAATGAGGTAATTCACGACAAGCAATACCATCAATTGTTTCATTAGGACAATAATGCAAATATCTTGCATTATTCGTCAATAACCAATCATTCATAGATTTTATAGTTATATAATTAGAATCTTCTTTTATAATATTTATTGTATTAACAATAGAATATTTTTTAGCTTCATTTGCAGCAGATTGCGACCAATATCCACAAATAATATAATCCACTATTTCATTATATTGAAATAAATTTAATGGTAATGCAGAAAATTGCCCTCTTGCACCACCATGACAAAACAATACTTTGTAATTTTTAGGTATTTTAAGCAATGTACGCAAATTCTCTTCAGCTTCTTGCACCATTTCTAAAAATTCTTCACTACGATGACTAATTTCCATTATAGAAACACCCATACCATTCCAATTGCAAAGTTCTTTTTTTGCATACTGTAAAACTTTTTCTGGTAGCATAGATGGACCAGCACTAAAATTATATATTTTATTCATTAAAATACTCTGTACTAATTTTAAATTATAATTTAATTTTTTTAAAAATCAGTAATACTGTTAAAAATATATTTTTAAAAAATAAGAACATTATTAATGTAATCAAAATTTTATTTTAAAAAATATTAAAAACATAATTTAAGTATAGCGAAAATAAAACAACTAATCTCATAATTATTAATATTAATTTTTATTACTTTAAAAACTATCAAAATTAAATTTATATAAATTATTATTAATCAAAAACTTAAATCATTCTCTTTATATTTATAAAAATAATATTTTAAAATATTAAAATAATAGTTTTTTTTAAAAAATGTTTTAATACCTATCTAAAAAATAATAATTCATTTAAACACATTACTTATCAAATACATAAAAAATAATAAAAATATAAATTATTTTTTTACTATAATTTTTTTTAAAAAATTCTTCATGAAAATATATAAAGTTATATATTTTTAAATAAATATAACATAAAACGTTGAAATAAAATTATAGTTTTATACAACATAAAAATTAATTAAAAATTTTTTTTGCAATAAATCTTATTTTTATAAATACAAATTTTATATAAAAATTAAATAAAATCTGAAAATATATAATTTTACATTTCAAAAATTATTATTTTTTTAAAAAGTCAAATTTTAAAAAAACTTTAATTTAACAAATATTTTAAAAAATATATTTAATTATATATTAATTTTAATACATTATTTTTTAAAAAGTTATATATTAAATAAATATCTAATAATATTATATTATCAAAATAATTAATAAAACTTCATATATAAATATATATAAGATGTAAAGTTAATCTATGATATATCGATTTTTTTCTTACAATCATATAAAATTAAAATTTTATTTAAGCTGTATTAAAATTATTTAATTTTTATATAAAACTTAAATTTTTTTATAAAAAAACACTTATAGTTTAATATTTTAAAGTTACTGATAATTGTCTTTATAATTACTAAAAATAACAAATTATGCACATAAAAAATAATATTCGCATTTTTTGTATTTTTATATAAGAATTTTTAACTATTTATTATTTAACTTTCTTAACATCATTTTTATTATCAATTTTATTAATTAAATTTTGTAATTCACCTTGTTCGTACATCTCAACTATGATATCACAACCACCAATTAATTGGCTTTCTATCCATAACTGGGGGAATGTTGGCCAATTAGCATAATCAGGCAATGCAGCACGAATATCGGGATATTCTAAAATATCTATATAAGCAAATCGTTTAGCACAAGAAGAAAGAACTTGTACAGCTTTTGCTGAAAAACCACAACTTGGAAATTTAGGAGATCCTTTCATGTATAAAAGAATTGGATTTTCTTTTATTTGTTTTTCGATTTTTTTTAAAATATTCATTTTTATTTCCTTAAATTTACTAATAATTTTTTTTAGACATATTATATACTTAAAATATTTATTATATATTAAAATATTAAGAATAAAATAATTGTACAAAAAATTAAAAAATAAGAATATAAAATATTATTACATTTAAATATTAAAGAAAATGATTTAATTTTATTATATAAAAAATCGATAATTTTTTATTAAAAAATTACTAATAAAAAATAAAATTTTTGTTATTTTATATGAAAAATCTAATACATAAATCTTTCTTTAAAAATAATTAAAATAAAAATAAATTTTTTATATAAATCACAATTAAAAAATATAAAATAATAATGACATAAAAATAACTCTTAAAAAATAATATTTGATAATTTTCAAAAAACATCAAATATCTATTTAATACGATAATATACATAAATAAAATTATTATTTCTTTTTTTAAATATACAAAACAAATATTTTTATATTAAAAAATATTTAAAAGTAATAAAAAAATATCTTTTATTATATTTAATATTATTTTTATAAATTTAATACATAATTTTAAAAAAAATTATTAAAATACATTAGTCTAATAATATGATTACGATAATTTATTTTAAACATAAATTAATTATAATTTTAAATATTTATATATAAATCTTTAATATATAAAAATTTTTAAAAAAGTTTAATCTAATAAATATTTTTATAAAATTTAACCTATCTTTCCCAAATTAAAAATATTTTTTATATAATTTTTAATTTTTAAAAAATCTAAATTTTTTTTATTAGAATTAAAAATAAAAAAACCTATAGCAAAAATTTCTGAATATTTTTGTTTATCTCATTTTTTATAACATCATTATAAATGTTTTTGCTTACTTCATATGTGAATGCAACCATAATTATATGTTTAGCATCTTGAAAATTAATGCCACGGGAACAAAGATAAAATAACTGTTCAACATCAATGCTTCCTACAGTAGCAGCATGAGTACATTTAACATCATCAGAATAAATTTCTAATTGTGGTTTTGTATATACTTCTGCTTTTTTTCCTAATAACAAATTATTATTTTTCATTTGTGCAGAAATGTTTACTGCTTTTTTTAAAACTTTAATTATACCATTAAAAATTGCTTTACTATGATCTAATACAATAGATTTATGTAATTGATCACTCCTACAAAATGGCTCATTATGTTCAAGATAAGTTCTTATATTAATAATTTGACTATTTTTTGCTAATAATAAACTTTTCAAAAAAGATGTGCTTTCTCTACCTTGTAAATTAATGCTTGTATGATTTCGACATAAACTAGAACCAAAAAAAATACCAATACTTTTAATATTACTATATTCTCTTAAAATAAAATCATTATGAGAAAAATGAAAACTTTTTTTATTTTCAAAACTAAATTTTATATGATTTAAAAAACTATTCTCGCCAAGATTAACCGTTAAACGACTTCCTGTTAAATGTGGTTTATCATTTAAAGAAATAAAATGTTCAATAACTTGTGCTTTACTGTTAGCTTCAATTTCTAAATGATAACGATAGTGACTAGTATTAATATAATACTTTGAATTTGATCCTGATGTGATATTTAAAATATAAAGTGTTTTTTTTACTATTTGATTAGCACACAACTTAATTAATAACGGTTGAACAGATAAGCTTTCTGTTAAATATAAAAATATATCATTATTGAGAATAGGAAAGGGAAAATTTTTAATTATATTTTTTGTATTAATCTGATAAGGAAAAAAATCATTACTACTTAAAGAAGGAATAAAATATCCATCTATTAATACAATTCGCCATCCGTCTAAATCATTAATACCTATATTTTTAAAATTTTTAGATTGGATATTAAAAAAATTATTATTGGTTAATTGATATTTAGAAGTTAATATATTTTTTAAAGGAGTAGAATGCAATTCTTCATCTTGAAATGATGAAAATCCAATTTTTTCTACTAAACGCCAATAATTTAATGCTTCTTTTTCTTTTGCTCTATTACTACTGTGAAAAATTTCTGAAAAATTTTTTAATGCTTTTTGATTTAAAAGATCCATTTATTTTTTTATTCTCTTTTTTTCTTTTTTATCAATAAAACTATAATTTTTTTATTTATAAAATATTTAAAAAATATTAAATAAACAAAGTAATTATCATTAGTTATTATTATATCAATATTAACATATATACTAAAGATTTTTTAAAAAATTTTTTAAAGATAAATTTTAAAAATAAAAAACAAAAAAAATGGAATTTTATTGAAATTTTTTAAATTTTCCAAAAAAAATAATTACTACTTATATGAAAAATTTTACAAAATTATATTAAAAAATATTTTTTTGTACAAAATAAAAAAACAAAAATTTAAAATATAATTCTAAAAATATCTGCATATTTTTAAATTAAATGTATTTATTTATAATACTTTTTTTTAAAAAAAATACGATAATAAATATGGTAATGATTATTTTTATTTATTTATAAAAAAAATATCAATATACAATATTTTTTTATAAAATTTTAAAATATTGATATAGCTAATAATTATTTATTAATATTTTTTATTTTTTTTCTTTTAAAACAATAGAATTCCCTATATTTATTTTTTGTTTTTCATACTTAATATTATCTTTAATATCATTACATTCAGGTATTTTTTTATTTAAATCTAACGTAATTTTTTTGGATATACCAATAAAAAATCCACCATTTTCAATTGATAAATTTTCACTAAAAATTTCACCTTCTATTATACCATTTAACTGAATTTTAATAATATTAGATTCTACACGACCATCTATTTTTCCATAAATAATTATTTTTTTTGCTAAAATACTACCTTTAATTATACCATTTTTTGTTACAATCACAGTATTTTCTTTACAAAAAATGTTTCCAACATATTTACCATCAATAAATATATCTGAATCTGATATAATATCTCCAGTAAAACAAGTTTTAGAACATATAATTGTTTTTTTATCATTTTCAGTTTCAATTTTCTTTTTTTTGTTTTTTACATCTTCTATTTCTTTTTTCTTAAACAAAATATTTCTCCTAAAATAATAGATAATAAGAAAAATAGAGATTAATCCGGTACCAAAAGACATCCAAAAAAATCCATTAAAATACATAATAATAGATAAGCACCATGCAATAATAGCTACATTGATTAATCGCATATTATCCTCCATAGAATCTCAATTAACTAGCAAAAAAAATAATTAATTTTTTGTTTTTTTTATAAAAACTTATGTTGTAATTATTATTATTTATTTTAAAACAAAAACGATAAAAATTTTATGTCACTTTTAGAAAAACATAAAATTATTTTAATCGAGATTAAATATAGAATTATTATAAAAAATTTTTTAAATATTCTTTATTTTTATTGAAAATAAATGGTATTTTTTATTAAAAATATTTTTACAAAAAATATAATTAAATAAATTCATAATATACATTCATTAATTGTCATCAACTTTTTAAATAATATTTTTTTAATTATTAATATAAATTTTTAATATTTATTAAATAAAACAAATAATTAATAATTTAAGAAATATTTATGAAAAAATCAAAAAATAACTATTAATAAAAAATAATTACTTTAAAATATTTTTTAATATCAAATAGTCTTTTAATATAAAAAAATATAAATATGTATTTTATTTTATAAAAATGTTATTTTAATTAATAATTTTTATTAATAAATTTGAATTATTTTTTTAAATAATTATAAGATAATCAAATTTTTATGTATTAATAAAATTTGATCAATAAAAAAATAATTTATTTGATAAAATATTATTTATATTTTTATGAATTTATTCTCTACTAAATAAAATATACTGAAACACTTTAAATCTATATAAATAAAAGTTTTTAATCTATATAAATAAAAACTTTTAATTTAAAATTAGTGTACCTTAAAATACATAATAAATCATAAAAAATAAGTTTAAATTTTATATTTAAAATTTAATTATATTTTTTAAAATTTATTTTTTTAAAAAAATAAATTTTCTTATTTGTAATCTCATTTTAAATTTATTAGGATAAGATTATAAATCTTAATTTTCAAAAATTAGTATAGTTTATAATACATCTTCAAATGATTAAAAAAAAAATAACAAAAAAAGATATTTTATTTATAAAACCTATTAAAAACTTAGATAATTGGGAATTTAACGAAAAAATTGCAAAAATTTTTCCTGATATGATAAAACGTTCTATTCCTGGATATACTGATATTCTTAGCATAATAGGAATGTTAGCAAAATATTTTATAACACCTAACAGTTTTGTTTATGATTTAGGTTGCTCTTTAGGAGCAGTAACACTATCAATACTTTGTAATAGTAATTTAAAAAACTATAAAATACTTGCTATTGATAATTCAAAATCCATGATTAAACTTTGCAAAAAATATCTATATGCTTACAAAACAAAAATACCTGTTGAAATAATTTTAGAAGATATTCTTAATACAAAAATAAAAAATGCTTCCATGGTAGTCTTGAATTTTACATTACAATTCATTACTCCAATAAAACGTCAAAGATTAATTAATCGCATTTATAAAGGTTTAAATCCTGGCGGATTATTGGTATTATCAGAAAAATTTAGTTTTAATGACAAAAAAATTCATAATTTATTATTTAATATGCATTATGATTTTAAACTTGCTAATGGATACAGTATAAAAGAAATTCATCAAAAAAAAAAATGTTAGATAATATTATGATTACTGATTCAATAAAAAAACACAAATCAAGATTAAATATAGCTGGTTTCCAGCATTACGAATTATACTTTCAATATTTTAATTTCGGTTCATTCTTAGCCATTAAAGCACAAAACAAATGATAAACTTTGGATTTTTTTATCAAAAAATAGCTCTTGGACCACTGAGTATTTGGCTAAAAACTATACCATATCAAATTGAACAATGGAAAAAAAAACAAAATAAACAATCTCAATATTGGAAAAAAATAGTATATAATTTACCAAAAATAACACCAGATTATATAAATCTAAAAACAGGAATTATTGCAAAAAAAAAAGTAAATCTTTCTTTAAAAGATATGAAAAAAATTATTCAATTATTAAAAAAGTTAATGCCATGGCGTAAAGGTCCATTTTCTATATATGGTATTAAAATTGATAGTGAATGGCAATCAAACTTAAAATGGCAGCGTATAATCCCTTATATTTCAACATTAAAAAATAAATTAGTACTTGATGTAGGATGTGGTAATGGATATTACATGTGGAGAATACTGGGTGAAAATGCAAAATTTATAGTAGGAATTGATCCTATCGAAAAATCTTTATATCAATTTGAAGCGATTCGTAAATTACTTGGTAACATTCAAAAAATAAATTTATTGCCATTAACTATTGAACAACTGCCTGTATCGAATATATTTGATACAGTATTTTCGATGGGTGTTATTTATCATTCCCGTTCACCATTAGAACATTTGTATAAAATAAATAATCAACTAGTTTCAGATGGTGAAATAATATTAGAAAGTTTAGTGATTGAAGGTGATGAAAATCAATGTTTGATACCTACTGAACGTTATGCTAAAATGCGCAATGTATATTTCATCCCATCAGCAAAAATGTTAAAAATTTGGTTAAAAAAATGCAGATTTTACGATATAAAAATTATAAATCAAACACCAACAACAATACAAGAACAAAGAAAAACACTCTGGATGAAAAATGAATCACTGGAAGACTTTCTTAAACCAGAAAATCATAATTTAACAATAGAAGGATATCCTGCTCCAATACGAGCTATTTTAATTGCAAAAAAAATATAAAAAAATAATTACTTTTTAATTAGAAAAATAAATAATGTTTATATTATTGTATTTAAAATAAAAAAATCATAATAAAAAAATATGTGCATAATAAATATATAATCTATATAAAAAAATATATAATCATGTAATAATTACTTAATTAAAATAAAATTTTTATAATTTTGATAATTTTTTTTAATAAGTTCAAAATATAAAAAATATTATCTCATGCAAAAAAATAATAACTTTATTTTTTAAAAAAAATTAAAAAATATAAATCAATTATTTAAATTTATTATATTTCATAAAATCTTGTTTAAAATCATAGTAATAGAAATATAGTAATAAAATATTTTTTAAAAAATAATATTTTTATTAAAAGATATAATCAAAATATCAAACAATATTTTTAAATAATAGTTTAATTAAAAAAATTAAAAAAAATATAAAATTAAAATAAATCAAATAAAGTTAATATTTTTTTAAAAAATTATTAATTCTAATATAGAATTACATCATTATTTTTAATAAACTTGCATTTTATTAAAAAATAAAAAAACCATTTGCATAAATTTTAGATAAAATAATTAATATTATGCTAATATTTACAAATCAAATACAACACTTTTATTCTTAGGTCATGAAGTGAACATTTATGCTTTACTTTCAGAAAAAATTACTAATGCATTAATCACTGCAGGTGCCCCTAAAAATAGTGATGCTAATATACGTACTTCAAAAAAAAGAAAATTTGGTGATTATCAATCTAATGGAATTATGATTGCAGCAAAAAAAATGGGTATTCCTCCTCGTCAATTAGCTGAAAAAATCTTAAATCTATTAAAAATAGATGAAATTGCCAGTAAAATAGAAATCGCTGAACCTGGTTTTATCAATATTTCTCTTAATAAATCATGGATAGAAAAAAATATTTCACTAACTCTACAAGATTCTAAATTAGGCATTACTTCCATTAATCCACAAACAATAATTATTGACTATTCTTCCCCAAATATAGCAAAAGAAATGCATATTGGACATTTACGTTCTACTATACTGGGAGATGCTATTGCTCGTACATTAGAATTTTTAGGTCATAAAGTTATACGTGCTAATCATATAGGTGATTGGGGAACACAATTTGGTATGTTAATTGCATATCTTAAAACCACAAAAAAAGAAAAAAAAAATATATCATTATCTGAAATAGAATTTTTTTATCAAAAGGCTAAACAATATTACGATAAAAATAAAGAATTTTCTTCACTTGCACGTAATTATGTTATCAAACTACAATCTGGCAATAAAAATTGTCGCAAAATATGGAATCATTTAGTTGATCTTAGTATGAAACATAATCAAAAAATATATAATCGATTAAATGTTACATTATCTGAAAAAGATACCATAGGAGAAAGTTTTTATAATAATATGTTACCGGAAATTGTTACTGATCTAAAAGCCAAGGGGTTAGCTGTTGAAAGTAATGGAGCTATTGTTGTCTATCTTGATAAATTTAAAAACAAAAATGGTCATTCTATGGGAGTTATTATTCAAAAAAAAGATGGTGGTTACTTATATACTACAACAGATATAGCTTGTGGGAAATATAGATACGAAGTATTACATGCTGATAGAATATTATATTATACAGATTCTCGACAACATCAACATTTAATGCAAGTATGGCAAATTATCTATAAAGCAGGATATGTTCCTGAATCAATAAAAGTAGAACATCATATGTTTGGTATGATTTTATCTAAAGATGGAAAACCCTTTAAAACCCGATCTGGAAAAACAATTAAATTAAAAAATTTACTAGATGAAGCAATTAAAAGAGCAGGAAACTTTATTCGAAAAAAAACACCAAAAATCCCAGAAAACGAATTATCTGTGGTTATTAATGCCGTTGCTATTGGTGCAATTAAATATTCTGATCTATCAAAAAATCGTACTACAAATTATGTATTTGATTGGGATAATATATTAACTTTTGAAGGTAATACGGCACCTTACTTGCAATATGCATATACAAGAATATGTTCTATTTTAAAACATATAAATGTCAATTTGATTAATCTAATAAAACCAGTAACATTAAATGATAAATATGAAGAAATTCTAGCTATTCGTTTATTACAATTTGAAGAAACAATTTTATCTGTTGCTCATTCAGGAATGCCACATATTATGTGTACTTATTTATATAACTTGGCTTGTATATTCTCTAATTTTTATGAATATTGTCCTATTTTAAACGAAAAAAACGATATTTTGAAAGAAAGTCGATTAAAACTTGTTTTATTAACACAAAAAACTTTAAAAATCGGTTTAGATACATTAGGTATTGAAACAATAGAAAGAATGTAATAAATTTTATTTAAAAAATTGCTAATAATATTTTTTATTACAAGTTTTAAATATCTTTTTATATTACTAAATATTATTTTTATATTCTAAAGAATATATAATTAATCCCTAAAAATTTCTTATCAAATTAAACTTTTAATAAAATTTTTTTTCATATTCATTTAAAATAAAAAAAAATTATATCACAATTAATTAAATAAAACAAACATAAAAAATTATTATCAATATATTTCTAAAAAAATAATGATTAATTTTAATTTTTTGTTATTTTTTATAATTATTAATAATATAATTTAAATAATTATTTACTTTTAGGATATATCTTTAACATCATTCTCTCAACAGTATCAACAATTCCTTGAATATGTGCATCAATCTCAATATTAACTGTATCACCTAAATTTTTATCTGCAATATTAGTACGAGCAATTGTTTCTGGAATTAGATGTACACAAAAACAATGATTTTTTATATCTCCTATCGTTAAACTCATACCATCAATTCCAATAAAACCTTTATAAAAAATATATTTCATCAAAAATGGATGTTGGACATAAAACCACATTGTTACATTCTTATGTGATTTTAAAATCTTATTAATATTTATTGTGCAAATTATATGTCCAGACATAATATGTCCACCGATTTCATCTCCATATTTTGCTGATCTTTCTAAATTAATTTTATCACCTATTCTTAATTTTCCTAAATTCGTTATATTTAAAGTTTCTTGCATCAAATCAAAAGTAACTTTATCTTTAAAAATTTGAGTAACAGATAAACAACACCCGTTATTAGCAACAGAAGAACCTATTTCTAAACCAATAAGTAATTCTTTTGGGAATTTTATAGTATAAATTTTAAAATTAATCTTTTTTTTTATAGAAACTAATGTTCCTTTTCCTTTAACTATACCAGTAAACATAAATTTTTATTCCTAAATTTAATAAAAGATTAATTATAATTCTTAAAAATTTAAAAATCATATTTTAAAAAACAATATAATAAAATATTTTATAATATTTATAAGTAAGAAATAATCTGATAAAAAAATAATAAACAATTTTACATATAAATAAATTAACTAAATTATATCTAATTTAAAATACTGTTTTATTTTTTTTAATTAATAAATTATTTAAATAATAAGGAGAATAAAAATAAATTTGATAAAATCAAATTTAAAATTTATTATACTAATGTATTATTTTAATTATTAAAAATATTATTTTACTGCGTCTGTAACTCAGATTGGTTAGAGTACCATCTTGACATGATGGATGTCAGTGGTTCAAATCCACTCAGACGCACAAAAAATATTTTTATTAATTTTTGTTTTATTAATTTATATTTTAAACCATATAAGTATAAAAAAATCTTTTGCAATCAATATCCTACAATATTTTACAGAAATAAAAAATTTCTTAAATTTTTACTAAAGTATTATTTACTAAAAATCTCGCAACCGAAAACCTAAAACAAACAAAGTAAAAAAATAACTTATAGCAGTAATAAAAATTACCGATAATAAACGAATAATACGAAGCACCATATTACCTTGTTCCCAAATTGGCATAAAATTTAACATAAGTAATAAAACAAATGTCATAACAATCAAAGCTATAATTAATTTAAAAAAAAATTTTCTCCAACCAGATAAGGGAGAAAATAGTTTTTTTCTCCGCAACTCTGAATAAAGCATCAACGCATGAAAACAAGAAGATAAAGCAAGTGATAATGCTAATCCAACATGTTTTAAAAAATCAACAAAAATAAAATTCATAAATTGCGTTAAAATTAAAGTGATGATTGCAATTTTTAAAGGAGTTTTTATATCTTTTTTAGAATAAAATCCAGGGGCCAAAACCTTAACTACAATCACTCCCATTAATCCACTACAATAAGCAATTAATGCGTATTGTGTCATTCTTGAATCATAAGAAGTAAAATTACCATACTGAAAAAGTGAAACCGTTAACGGATGAGCCAATATAGCAAGCACTATAGAACAAGGTAATGCTAATAAAAAACATAACTTTAATCCTAAGTTTATTAAACGTTGATATTCTTTATTATCACCAATTGAAACACTTTTTGCTAAAGAAGGTAATAAAATAGTGCCTAATCCAACACCTAATACACCATTAGGAAGTTCCATCAATCTATCAGCATAATACATCCATGAAACAGATCCTTCACGCAAAAAAGAAGCGAACATAGTGTTCATAATTAAAGAAATTTGACTTATTGAAGCAGAGATAACCAATGGCCCCATTAACTTAATCATACGCCACATATCTTTATTTGTAAAAGAAATACGAGGTAGTACCAACATACCTATTTTTTGCAAAAAAGGTAATTGATAAAATAACTGTAATATACCTCCTATTAAAATTCCCCATCCTAACGCTAAAATAGGAGGTGTACAGTATGGTGCCAAAAATAACACTGCAATAATCATACTAATATTAAGAAAAACAGGTGTAAAAGCAGGAACAGTAAAACAGCTCCAAGTATTTAAAACTACACCAGTTAAAGATACTAAAGAAATAAAAAATATATAAGGAAAAGTTATTTTTAATAAAGAAAATATTAAATCAAATTTATTACTGATTTCACTAAAACCAGGTGTAACTATGTAAATAATCCAAGGTGCGCTAAACATCCCAATTAATGTAATAACTGCTAAAACCAATATTAAAAAACCAGCAATATTAGAAATAAAAGTACGAGTTTCATTATCAGATTTTTTATTTTTGTATTCAGCTAATATAGGAACAAAAGCTTGAGAAAATGCTCCTTCTGCAAAAATACGGCGCAAAAGATTTGGTAATCTAAAAGAAATTACAAAAGCGTCTGTTTCTACACCAACACCAAAAAAACGTGCAATAATAGCATCACGAATAAATCCCAACATTCTAGAAAACATAGTCATAGAACTTATTGCTGCTAATGTTTTCAATAAATTCATATAATATTTTTTAAAAAATTACTGTAATAAAATTCACAAAGTGCACTAATCACTTTCAAAAGGTACTAAAATAAAAATAATTATTAATTTTTTTAATAAAAAACAAATCAATTATTTCAATTTATACACACTAAATTTAGCATTATTTTTTTTACTATGATATAAATAAATATAATAAAAAGAAAAATATATTTTTATTTTTAATAAAATATATTAAAAAAATATAAATTTAAATTAAAATGTAAAAATAAATTATTATTAAATTGATAATATCCTTTTACTTAAGAAATAATATATATTAAAATATCTACAAGATTAAAAAAATTTCTAAAATTAAATTATATATTAAAAAAATAATTAAAATATTAATTCATTTATTATAAATTATATATAAAATTACACTCTATAAAAATAATATATTTTTTTAAAAAAGTATTTTTTATAATCTTTATATTTTCAAATCTCAATGCAATTTTTTATATAAAATATTATAAAAAAAAATGTATAATTTTTTTTATATGGTGAGGTGTCTG
Source organism: Arsenophonus sp. (assembly GCA_031446105.1). Classification (GTDB taxonomy): domain Bacteria; phylum Pseudomonadota; class Gammaproteobacteria; order Enterobacterales; family Enterobacteriaceae; genus Arsenophonus. The sequence continues at coordinate 98,217 of CP132907.1, read as the reverse complement.
AGTGGCTTAAAGAACATGCCTGGAAAGTATGTATACATTAAATTGTATCAAGGGTTCGAATCCCTTTCTCACCGCCAATAAAAATAAAATATTTAATTAATATTTTATAAAATAATAATATATAAAAAATATAATTTTTTTAAAAAATAATAAAACTTTAAAAAATCAACAGAAAACATTAGCAAAGAAAAAATAATTTTTATCTTATAAATTAGCACGTATTTGTATATAAAAAAATAATTTTATATGTTTTATTAATTATATTATTTAATTTTTATATATTTCTTTAAAAAATAATATTAAAAAAATAAATTTCTATTTATTTTTTAATAATTTAGATTTATTAAAAAAAAATACAAATCTTATAATATCCAATTTATATAAATAAAATAACTTTTTTTTAATAAAAAAATATCACAAAAATCACATGATAATATAATTCTGCATTAATAAATATTTGATTAAAATAATATAAAAAATTAAATAATTTTTATTATAAAAACTTAATAAAAATTAAAATATAACATAAAAAAAATAATTTATAAAATTTTAATTAAAAAAATCAAAAATAATTTTTTTGATGCATAAAAAAATTGTTATTTTTTATAATTTTATTACTCTTATTATATAAAATTAATGCAAAAAATATTAAAAATAATATGCCTAAAAATTTAAATAAAATATTATTAAAGTAATGTTATTTCATAAAAAATTTCAATAAAATTTTATAATAATCTTTTAAAATAATATTTATTTTATATTTTATTAATTAATAAATTATCTGATTCCATTAAAGAAAAACTTTTTACTAAATCATCTATAGCTTTGATTTGTTCTAAAAAAGGCAATAATTTTAATAATGGTAATGCAGATGCTCCATCACATTTTGCCTGATTAGGATCTGGATAAGCTTCTATAAATAATCCAGCTAAACCTATTGCCATACCAGCTCTTGCTAATTCAAAAATTTGTGCACGACGACCGCTAGAAAAAGCACTAAAAAAATCACGATATTGCAAAGAATGAGTAACATCAAAAATAACAGGAAAACCACCTGATATTTTTTTCATTATATTAAAACCTAACATATCAACTACTAAATTATCATAACCAAAATTTACACCACGTTCACAAACAATAATCTTCTCATTACCAAACTTTTTAAATTTTTCTACAATATTTCCTATTTGTCCAGGACTCATAAATTGAGGTTTTTTAATATTAATAACTGAATTAGTTTTAGCTAAAGCTTCGATTAAATTTGTTTGACGACCCAAAAAAGCTGGTAATTGAATAACATCGACAATTTCTGCAACAGGGATTACTTGATTTATCTCATGTACATCAGTTAAAATTTTAACACAAAACATATCTTTTATTTCTTCTAAAATTTTTAATCCTTCTTCTAATCCAGGACCACGATAGGAATAAACAGAAGAACGATTAGCTTTATCAAAAGATGCTTTAAAGATATAAGGAATTTTAAGCTTATCTGTTACTGTAATATAATGCTCACAAACTCTAATTGCTAAATCACGTGATTCAAGAACATTCAGACCACCAAATAACACAAATGGTAAATTATTGGCTATATCTATATTATCAATACATATTATTTTATTTTGCATATATTTAATGTTTTATATATCTTCATTATAAATCATATAAAAAATATATTTATTAATGTAATATAACTTGCTGTCCTTCTATCGAATAAATTTGCATTTTTATTATTTCAGAGACAGGATCTTCTGGACATTGTTCAACAAAATAACTCAAATCAGAAATCGCTACATGATTGCAATCAAGATGAGCAAAAATTAAACCTCGATCACGTATTTCATAAGGATCTTTGGGATCAAAAATTAATAATGTTTCACAAACTTTTAACGCCTGTTCCATTTTTTTTTCTTCCATCAAAGCAGCTTTTATAGTATCAAAAATTTTACGTATAATAATTTTATTTTCAGTTGCCTCTATGTCTTTACGAGTGAGATGTGAAAAAGGACTAATGGTACCCTTAATCCATAAATCAAGCATCTGTTCGGTAAGAGTTTCACCATTTGTTGGATTAATATACCATTCAGTACCATTATCAAGACGAATACATAAAATAAGCTGAGTCAAAAAAACAATAGGTATAACCGGTAATTCTAATTGATCTGCAACATGCAAAAAAATTGTACCTAATGAAACAGATGCTCCTTGCCTTTTGACTAAAACTTTATCTAACCAAAGTGCTTCTGAAAGTGAATAAATCCCAGCTACACCACTAAATAACCAATCTCGATAAAATAATTTTATCAAAATAGATATTTGTTTTTCTATATCATCATCATTTAATATTGCTTTTTTTGCTTCTTCTACAAAAAAATCTAGTTGACTATTAACAGCTTCAACAGGAAAATCTTGACGAATAATTTTAGAAACAAAAATAATACCTTCGATCAGTGGTGCTTTATTAAATTCATAATCAGCTATGCTTTTCATCATTTTTCCATTGACCTACTGTAACACGTTCATTACCACTATAATCCTTGAAAGTTATTACTTTTTTATAATTAAAAAAATAAAACAACTCTCTTACTGTTCTTCCTTGCAACCACCCATGTTCCAGTAAAAGCCACCCCGTATTAACTAAATAATTATTAGATTTTTCAATTATATACTGCATATCAGCTAATCCATGATTACCAGAAATCAATGCTATTTTTGGTTCAAAACGAAGATCACCTTGCTTTAAACATGGATCATCTACATCAATATAAGGTGGATTACTGACAATCATATCAAATTTTTGAATAGGCAGTGAAGAAAACCAATTACTTTTTAAAAATTTTACATTTCTAATCGCTAGATTATACGCATTCAGTTTTGCAAGATTAATTATTAAATCACTAATATCAACTCCTACTATCTGTGATTCTGGACATTCTGATGCTAAAGCTAAAGCTATAGAACCACTACCAGTTCCTAAATCTAATATCTTTGCTGATTTTTTCTTTCCTAATAATAACAAAGCTTTTTCAACTAAACATTCTGTATCACAACGTGGTATCAAAGTAACAGGAGAGACTTTTATTGGTAAAGACCAAAATTCTTTTTCTTCTATTATATAAGCTATTGGTTCCCCTATAATCCTACGCGTTAATAAATTCTCTAATTCTTCTTCTTGATAAATGGTTAATTGTATTTCTCCAAATGCTAGAAAATCAGTATTTCTCTTTTTTGTTATATATTTTAATAAAACTTCAACATCTAATTGAGCATTATCACTATCAACAAGCTTTTTAGATGCATAAAATAACCAATCTTGATAATTCATTTACTTCACTTCTGAAAAAAAGATAATTGATCTGTTTGATATTTATCAACAATAGGTTGAATTAATAAATCTAATTTTCCATTTATTACTTCATCTAAACGATAAAGTGTTAAATTAATTCGATGATCACTAATACGACCTTGTGGAAAATTATATGTTCTTATTCTATCTGAACGATCTCCAGAGCCAAGTAAATTGTGACGTTCTGATGTTTCTGCTTCACGTCGTTTTTGTATCTCTTTCTCTCTAATACGAGAACCTAAAACTGACAAAGCTTTAGCTTTATTTTTATGTTGTGAGCGTTCGTCTTGACACTCAACTACAATACCAGTAGGAACATGAGTAATACGAATAGCAGATTCAGTAGTATTCACGTGTTGTCCACCAGCACCTGATGAACGAAAGGTATCAATTCTTAAATCACTTGTATTAATTGCAGATAATTCTTTTTCTGGAATTTCAGCTAATATAGCAACCATACAAGACGAAGTATGAATACGACCTTGAGATTCTGTAGTTGGCACACGTTGAACACGATGTCCACCTGATTCAAATTTTAACCGACCATATACAGAATCACCAGAAATTTTAATAATAATTTCTTTATATCCACCATGTTCTCCTTCGGTCAAATGCATTACCTCAAAACCCCAACCACGTGATTCAGAATATCTATTGTACATTCTAAAAAGATCACCAGCAAATATTGCCGCTTCATCACCACCAGTACCTGCTCGAATTTCTAAAAAACAATTTTTTTTATCATCTGGATTCTTAGGTATAAGAAAAATATGTAATTGTTTTTCAAGTTTTTCATTAAGTTTTTTAAAATGTATGAGTTCTTCATTAGCTATTTCATGTAATTCAGGATCATTTAATAATATCTGAGTAGTAACTATTTCTTCCTGAAGAACACGCCATGATCTAAAACATTTAATTAAATCATTTAGCTGAGAATATTCTTTATATAATAATTTAAAATATTCTTGATTAACAATTACTTCTTTTTTACCTAAATTTATTTGAATTTCTTCATAACGTCTTTCTAATAATTGTAACTTTTTGATTATAGAAACCTTCATTATTTTTTAAAAACCTTAAGAATCTTTTAATCCTAAACTATCTTTTAAAATATTAAAATAATTAATATTATTATATAAAATTGCTTTTTAAGCGATTTAGTAGTACATAAATTAAAAAAATTATTAACTAAGTAAGTTCATTTATTAATTATTAATCTAATATTTATAAGAGTTTTTAACGAAATTAGTACTTTTCTGCCATTAAAATTCTTATTTTTTCTGATTATTTACCATAATTGTAAATTATGTTAATTAATGCCTAATAACACAATCACTTTATAAAAATAATACTGTTTTTTATTTAATAATCTTTTTTCCCTAAATAACAATTACTTTTCTATTTTTTTTACTTTCTTGAATAATAAATTCTAAATAATCAATTATATAAAAAATAAATATTATTTATTTTTTAACATTTTCTTCAATTTCTTTGAAAAACAGCATATAAATTAATAAAATAAATTTATTATTTCTAACTTTTATTGCACGTTTAATTATCGCTTTATTTATTATTGACATAAAAGTTTTAGTAGAAATAATAACAATATCAGCTTTATCATAAAAGAATATTTAACTCACTATAAGTAAATAAATTTACGATTAATTATTTCTATAAATACTAAAAAATATTTAGGTTTCTAACTGTAATTAAATATTAAAAATAATATTTTATAAAAATTACATGCAATAATTTCAATATTTTTTTTACACATAAAAAAATGTTCAATTTAGATAAAAATTTAAAAAATTGACTTACTGATATCTAAATAAAAAAAATAAAACAAAAATTGATCCCAGTTTCTATTTCAGTAAAAATAAATTTTATCTGCAAAAAATATTAAAATAAATTCTCAAGTTTACTAGATATTTTTTATAATTCTGAGATTTATTTTTTTCTTGACCAAAAATTTATAATTAATAAAATGCTAATAAATTTAGTTTATTGAAAAAACATCAAAAATTAAATACTATTTTTTAGTAAAAAATATACTGGTTTTTATATTATTTATATTAAAAAATTTATATTTAAAGAATATTTATATTTAAAAAATAATAAATAAAAAAATTAATTTATTAATTAATATTATTTTAATTTATCATATAAAATATCATTTTAATTAAAAAAATAAAAATATTTTAATGCATTAGATATAAAAGCCCCCAATATGAAAAAATAATTTTTGCAATAAATTTATTTAGTACATCTTCAGTATTATAAATTAAAAATCCTAGTAAAGTTATTATCTTAATTTTATGATTTTTATCAAATGTAAAAAAGTTATATTTACTCAATTAAATAATTTTAAATATGTTATTTTATAAAAAACAATGAACTTACATAAATAAATTTTTAAAAGATATTTTAGTTAATTAATATAATTATATAATAAAATGTATAAATTATTAAATATACTAAATGCATTCGATATCAAAACAAATTTTGATTACCTTTATCAAGAAAATTTTTTATAACTATGGACTAATATTAATATTTATAAAAAATCTAGGAAATATTTTTATGATACTAAATAAAAAAAACTTTAAAAGTCTATCTTTCTTTACTTATATTATATTTATTTTTTTATGTAATATTTTACTAACTGCTTGTACATTTACAAAAAAATTAAACATAAAATCAATCAATAAAAAAATAAATACAGAATGGATTATCCATCAAAAAAAAATAATACAATTAAAAAAATTTAATACCAGAGGTTCTTTTACTTATATTGATAATTATAATAAAATTTATGCTAATTTTTTTTGGCAACAAAATAATTTTTTAAATTACCAACTATTTTTTAATAATCCTTTAGGAATTACAGAATTCATGCTTTATGTAACACCAGATTTTACTATAATAACAGATAAGAATAATAAAAAATATACAAATAAAAAACCAGAAGAATTAATTTATCAACTAATAAATATAAAAATTCCTATAGAAAACTTCTCTTATTGGTTAATTGGTTTACCAATTAATGCCACATCATTTACATTAAAAAATAATGGACTTCTAAAAAAAATAAAATATATAAAAAATGGAGAAAAATGGAACATAAATTATCTTTCTTATTTAAAAAAAAATCAATTTAAACTTCCAAGTAATATTGAATTAAAACAATCTGATAAACTTATTAAATTAAAAATAAACAATTGGGATTTTTAATCAATGATTTTAAGCTGGCCTTCACCAGGAAAAATTAACTTATTTCTCTATATTAACGGTTTAAGAAATGACGGTTACCACAATATTCAAACACTATTGCATTTTTTAAATTATGGTGATGAAATTACAATTAAATCACGTAGAGATAATAAAATTCAATTAATGACACCATTTATTAATATAATAGAAAAAAATAATCTTATTCTTAAAGCTGCTCATTTACTACAAAATTATTGTATACAAATGAACTTATTAAATGAATATCAAGGCGCAGATATTTATGTTAAAAAAAAATTACCTATTGGTGGAGGTTTAGGTGGTGGGTCTTCTAATGCGGCAACAACATTAATTGCTTTAAATTTTCATTGGAAAACTAATATAAATGATATTATACTGATTAATCTTGCTAATAAACTTGGTGCAGATATTCCATTTTTTATAAATGGTTATTCATCTTTTGCAGAAGGCATTGGAAACAAGCTGTTTCCAATAAATTTAAAAGAAAAATGGTATTTAGTAGCATATCCAAAAATAGTAATTCCTACTCAAGAAGTATTTTCTGAAGTTGAATTAAAAAGAAATTCACCAAAATTATCTTTAAAGAAAATATTACAAAAAAAATACGTAAACGATTGTGAAACAATTGTCAGAAAAAAATTTATTAAAGTTGAAAAATTAATTTTATGGATGCAAAAGCATACACCATCACGTCTTACAGGGACAGGTTCTTGCGTTTTTGGTACTTTTCAGACTAAAACAGCAGCCTATAAAATACTAGATAGTGCTCCTAAATGGATACAATTTTTTATTACAAAAGGTATTAATCGTTCTCCATTACATACATTTCGTGATACAATGATTAATCAATATTAAATTCATAATTTATATATTTTTTGTTAAAATATAATAATACTTTTAAATATTTCAAAAGTGAGGCTGTTCCAAAATGCCAGATATGAAACTTTTTGCTGGTAACGCTACACCTACACTCGCTAAACGTGTTGCTAATCGTCTAGATACTACTCTTGGAGATGCTGAAGTAGGTCGTTTTAGTGATGGTGAAATTAGTGTAAAAATTAATGAAAATGTTCGTGGTGATGATATTTTTATAATACAATCAACCTGTGCTCCAACAAATGATAATTTAATGGAACTAGTAGTAATGATTGATGCATTAAGAAGAGCATCTGCAGGTCGTATTACTGCCGTAATTCCATACTTTGGTTATGCACGTCAAGACAGAAGAGTACGTTCAGCTAGAGTTCCAATTACTGCTAAAATAATAGCTGATTTTCTTTCTAGTGTTGGGGTTGATCGCGTATTAACTGTTGATTTACATGCAGAACAAATTCAAGGATTCTTTGATGTTCCAGTAGATAACGTTTTTGGCAGCAAAATCTTATTAGAAGATATGTTAAAAAAAAAATTAATTAATCCAATTGTAGTATCACCTGATATAGGAGGAGTTGTTCGCGCACGAGCTATTGCAAAACTACTAAATGATACTTATATGGCAATTATTGACAAAAGACGTCCAAGAGCAAATGTTTCTCAAGTAATGCATATTATTGGAGATGTAAAGAATCGAGATTGCGTAATAGTTGATGATATGATTGATACTGGAAGCACCTTATGTAAAGCTGCCGAAGCCCTAAAGGAACAAGGTGCTAAAAGAGTATTTTCTTATGCAACTCATCCAATATTTTCAGGAGATGCAATAATAAATATTAAACAATCAGTAATTGATGAAATTATAGTTTGTGATACAATTCCTTTATCTTCTGATATAAAAAAACTAAATAAAGTTCGTTCTTTAACATTAGCGGAAATGTTAGCTGAAGCAATTCGTAGAATTAGTAATGACGAATCAATTGCTGCTATGTTCGAACATTAAAAAAATATTTAAAAAATCAATACGCTATAAATATATCAATAAATAATAATTTATAATATTTTATATATCATTTTATAGCTTAAAATATACATAAATAAAAAAATATTTAATAAAAAATAAGATATATTTTATACAAAATTAAATAATAAATATTCATAAAATCAATAAAATAAATACAATATTATGGGTAATATAAAACTAATTGTAGGTTTAGCTAATCCAGGTATTAAATATGAATTAACTCGTCATAATGTAGGATCTTGGTATATAAAATTATTAGCAAAAAAATATAAACAAATTTTAAAACCAAAAAAAAATTTTTTTGGTTACATAGGAAAAATTAATTTATACGGAGGATCTATTTATTTATTAATTCCAAAAATATATATGAATTTTAATGGTAAAGCAGTCTTATCGTTAGTTAATTTTTATCATATCCAACCAGAAAAAATTCTCGTAGTTCATGATGAATTAAATTTAATTCCAGGAAAAGCTAAAATAAAATTTGGTGGTACAAATAATGGACATAATGGACTTAAAGATATCCAAGAAAAACTTGGTAATAATGCTAATTTTTATCGTTTACGAATTGGAATTGGTCATCCTGGAAATAAAAATAAAGTTGTTCAATTTTTATTAAATAAACCAAAAATACACGAAAAAAAATTAATTAATACAACTATTAAAGAAGCAATATTCTGTACTGAAATTTTATTAGATCAAGGAATAAATAAAGCAATCACTCGTTTACACAACTTTAAAGCATTTTATTAAAAATAATGATTATTATATAAATTAATATCATATATATTATTTATTTTATATTATTTATTAATAAATAAATTTATTTATCCTTACTTATAATCAAGAAATATTTAAAATTAGGTAAAATTAATTATGGGATTTAAATGTGGCATTATTGGTTTACCAAATGTAGGAAAATCAACACTTTTTAATGCACTTACTAAATCTAATATTAAAGCAGAAAATTTTCCATTTTGCACTATAAAACCCAACAATGCTATTGTAGAAATTCCTGATCCACGTCTTAACACATTAGCTAAAATTGTTAAACCGAAAAAAATATTACCAACTAAAATAGAATTTGTTGATATTGCTGGATTAGTAGAAGGAGCATCTAAAGGAGAGGGATTAGGTAATCAATTTTTAAACAATATCCGTGAAACTGAAGTTATAATACACGTTATTCGATGCTTTGATAACAATAATATTACACATGTTAATGGAAAAATTGATCCATTAATTGATATTAATATCATTAATACTGAATTAATATTATCTGATTTAGATATTTGTGAAAAAGCAATTAACAGGATACAAAAAAAAGAAAAAAATAAAACACAAGAAATCAAAATTAGATTAAATACTTTATTGAAGTGTTATCATCATCTTGAAAAATCTTGTATGTTACGCAATCTAGTATTAAAAAAAGAAGAAAAAAAACTAATTAAATATCTTAGTTTTTTAACTTTAAAACCTATTATATATATTGCAAATGTTAGTGAAAACAATTTTATAAATAATTCTTATTTAAATTCAGTAAAGTTAATAGCTAAAAAAGAAGATACCATTGTTATACCAATATGTGCCATTATCGAATCAGATATCAGCAAACTAAAAAAGAATGAAAAAAGAGAATTTATGATCGAATTTAATATGACACTAACTGGTTTTAGTAAAGTATTACTGGCTGGTTATAACTTATTGAATATACAAACTTTTTTTACTTCTGGACCAAAAGAAATTCGTGCTTGGAGTATTCCAATTAATACTACTGCACCAGAAGCAGCTGGAAAAATTCATTCAGATTTTAAAAAAGGATTCATACGTGCACAAACGATTTCATTCTCTGATTTTGTTAAATATAAAGGAGAAACTGCTGCAAAAGCAGCTGGAAAAATGCGCAGTGAAGGAAAAAATTATATTGTACAAGATGGTGATATTATCTATTTTTTATTTAAAAAATAGATAATTAAAATTCTATAATATCAAAAAAATATAGTTAAAATTTTTTCTAAAAAACAATTTTTATAAATAAAAGTTATATTATAAGAAAAATATTTTTTTAAAAAATAAATTTTTCAGTTTAAATATTACTTAATAAAAAATAGTTTTTATAAAAAAATACAATTTTAACTAAAAAATATAAATTTATATATTAATGATACCATCGTAAACATGCGTTGCAGGACCACTCATAAATAAAGAATGACCAAATCCATTCCAAAAAATTTTTAAAATACCACCAGGTAAATCAACAGTAACATTTTTTTGTAACAAACCTTGCTGAATACCAATAGCAACAGCAGCACAAGCACCACTTCCGCAAGCATTTGTTTCTCCTACACCCCGTTCATATACACGCAATCGAATATTTTTATTATTTATAATTTGCATAAAACCAACATTGGTTCTTTCAGGAAAACATTTATGCTTTTCTATTAAGCTACCTAATAATAAAACCTCGGTAGTATCAATATTTTCAACCTGTAAAACACAGTGTGGATTACCTATCGAAACTACACCACATAATATTCTTTTCTTTTTAATTTTAATCTTATATTTTTTTTTTATATTAAAAGCTTTAAATGGTATTTTATGTGGCTCAAATTGAGGTATACCCATTTTTACACAAACATCTTGATTATTTAATATAAATAATGTCATCTTTCCTGATTTAGTACTAACTTTTATATTACGTTTATGACTTAATTTTTTAAGACGAACAAAATGTGCCAAACAACGAGCACCATTACCACATTGAAAAACTTCACTACCATCGGCATTAAAGATACGATAATGAAAATCAAAATCTGGGTAATAAGGTGCCTCGACCAATAAAAGCTGATCAAAACCAATACCCTTATGACGATCTGATAAATGACAAATTAACTTAGAGGAAAAAAAAATATTTTGATTAACTGCATCTACTACCATAAAATCATTACCTAAGCTATGCATTTTTGAAAATTGCATTTTTTCTCCAAAATAATCAAAAAATTACATATTTTAATTAATCGATTAATTATGATATTTTCTATTAATTTTTGATATCTCTTAATAAAAATTTATCTTCTTCATTCTCATTACTTTTTATTACTTCAGAATTTAAATAAAGAACATCTTTTATACCACAACCTGAAAGTAATTTTAATAAAACACTTACCAAAATTATAAAAAAAAATTTTTTTATATTAAATATTTTAATCATTATTTTTTTACCCTTTATGTTTTTAAAGTTAAAAATAAACAAAAAAATGATATTAATATAAATAATCATGATATTAAATAATCATAAAATAATTTAATAAATTAATAAATAAAAAATCATTTATTGTAAAAATACTTTTTTTAAAAAAATATAGTTAAAAAAACTAATCAAAAAATAATAAAAAATTAAATACATTATTTTTTAATATTTTTACAAATTTTTTTAACTATTTAAAAAAAATACTAAAATTCTTAAATTAAAAATTTTAATTATATTTTAATATCATAAATTATTTAAAATTTATTAAATTATTACATTTCTAAAAATCTAAAATACAACAAAAATAATTAATAATCGATGTTTAATATATATAAATATTTATTTATTAATTCACAAAAAATTACATAAAAATTACTTTAGACTATACTAAATAATACATTTTTTATAAGAAATATATTTAAAAAATATTTATTAAATTTTATTTAAAAATATAAAACATTGTTATTTTTATTATAAATTAAAATTCTGTAAATAAAAAATATTACTTTTATTAATTTAATAATTTTTATTTTAAATTAATAATAAAAATATAAATTAAGAATTATAAATTCTAAAATTTATTAAATAAAATTAAATTATTATTTTTTTTAATTTAAAATTTTTTAATATTTAAGTATTTAAAATATTCAAAAACAACATATTGATTATATAAATAATATTTTAATTTCTAATTTTAGAATAGCATAAATATATTTTAATTTTAAATTTTTAAAAATAAATAAATATTTTTAAAATAATTGAACTTAAAATATGATATTTTTATTAATTAATTATTTATAAATAAATATATTTTTTATTAAAAATCTAAATATAAGAATATAAAAAAATTATAAAATAATTTAATTTATTGTCAAATTTAATTAAATAAAAAATAATAATATTTAAAAAAATAGAAATAAACAGATATGATAATTTTTATAAATAAAAAATAAAGATTATTTATTAAAATAAATATATTAAATATATAAAAAATTTTTTATGATACTTCATATTTTATGTATTTTAATAGATTTATATTTTATATAAAATAGTCTTTAATAAAAAAAATAATTTTATTAAAGATGATATATTTTATTAAAATTATATAAAATACTTAAAAATAACTAAAAATATGAATTTTTTTAAATTTAATTAAATCACTTAATAATTTAAATGTAACTTTCACTTTCATAAAAAATTTAGTTTTTTACTAAAAAACTAAATATAACTATATAGAAAAAGTTTATTAAAACTTTAAAAAAAATATTTTATAAAAATATAGAAAAATATCATATAAAATTAAAAATTTAAATTATTTCAATAATTATTCAAGATAATTATTTTTTATAAATACTTTTCTATATAAAAAAATTAGTAGAAAAAGTTTATTTGTTAAAAAATAGAAAATGCATTGCTAAATAAAGAAACCAATATTGCAATATATTTTATAAAAAGAAATATTCATAAATTCTTTATCTAAAAATTTATTAATTATCAGCAATACTATAAAAAAATTGAGTTTATATCGTCAATACAAAATGCCTCATTTCTTTTTGCACTTATTTTTTAAAAGATTTAAAAGATATTAAAAATAAAACTAAATAAATTAAATAATACTTTATTTTTTTGTCGCTTTTCTTAAGAGATTTGGTTTAAAAAAACAAATACGCATTACCATTATATTTAAAAAAATATTTTCTGCAATTTTAAATAAACTACTATTGATATAGAATATTACCTTAAAAATTATTATACTTTTTAAAATCATTACATTATTATAAAATTTTTGTCTTTATTTAAAAAAATAAATTTTTAATTATATTTTAGAAATAGTTATCAAGTTAAAATGTATAATTATACTTTTGAAAAATATTTAGATAAAAACACTTATCAGTTTTTTCAAATTTTAGTAAAATTATTTTAGTAAAAAAAAATTTAAAACATAGAAAATTTACAAAGACAAATACTAAACTTATAAAAAAAATATTTAATGATAAAGAATAAAAAAATATAAAATAAAATTAAGAAAAATATTAATTACAAAACAAAATATAAATTAAAAAAAACTTGTACACATAATTAAATTAAATAATTATTTTTATAGTTTATTAATCAAAATTGTTACAATTCAAAAAATGGCATAATGACTTATTATATTAAAAAATATAACATTCAAAAACAAAAAAAATCTTTAAAATATTAATTAATTTATTAATTTAAAGATCCAAAAAAATAAACATTCCTCGTATTATCTTTTTTGCAATTTCTAAAAAATTTTTATTATTAAGAAAATAGTAAACAAGAATTAATTGCAAAAATATTAAAATTACGAAAAATAATATTGATTATTTTATAAATTGTTATAAATATTAAATAACAAAATATGATATAAAATTATTTCAAATATAATGTCAAAATAAAAATATTTTAAAATAAAAATATTAAAAAAATTATTTTAGCTAATAAAAAAAATATTAAATTTAGTTATTTTTTAATCTAATTAAAAAAGATCATCAATCTTGTTTGTTGTTTTATTATCTATTTTTTTAGTACATATTTCACTAATATGTGATAATTAATTTTGATTAAAAATCAATCAAAACAGATAAATGTACTAAAAATTATGCTTTTTAATTAAAGCATTTTGTAAATTAATAATTTTATAAATTATATTTAATATATTAAAAAAAATAAAATAAAATTAATATTTTTTAATAACTTAAAAAATACTAATAAAAATTTTAAAAAAAATAAAATTTATTTTATAATAAAATTATTAATAGTAATACAATTAATATTTTAAAAAAATAAATAAAGTATTTATATTCATAATTATTACAAATTTAAAAATAATCTATTAAATTTTATAAAAAATTGTTTTTAATTTATTTTAATTATATCTTATAATATAAAGTTGATAATTTTTTAATTTAAAAAAAATAATAAAAAAATTATAAAGAATAAATTTTTACCGATATTTTTATATTCTATATAATATATTTTATTATAATCTGATATTAAAAAATATTTTTTTATCATATCAACTGTAATAAAAATTACAAATTTATAATAAAAATAATTCCTATATAATAAAAAATAAAAATCAAAAAATAACAAAATGTATTTTATTATGGTCGGCGAGAGAGGATTTGAACCTCCGACCTACTGGTCCCAAACCAGTTGCGCTACCAACCTGCGCTACTCGCCGAAAAAGATTTTTTTATTATCATACCACTTATTATATTAATAAATTTACAATTTATTATGCGAAAGAGGGGACTTGAACCCCTAAATTCATAAAAAGAATACTAACATCTGAAGTTAGTGCGTCTACCCATTCCGCCACAATCGCAAAAAAAATAAACAAAATAAATGTAAAAATAAATTATTGGGGTGACTAATGGGATTCGAACCCACGACAACCGGAATCACAATCCGGAGCTCTACCAACTGAGCTATAGCCACCATAAAACCATTTAATTAAAAAATAAAAAAATATTAAATAAAACGCACCCGACAGGATTTGAACCTGAAACCTCTGCCTCCGGAGGGCAGCGCTCTATCCAAATTGAGCTACGGGTACAAATAAAAAAAATCTAAATAAACAATATTATATTAAATTATTTTTATACTATGAATTTTATTAGAAATTGTGCAGTATTTTCTATAATTAGAAAATTACATATGTTTTTAAAAAATAATTAAATATTTTTAGATTAAATATAACAAAATTAATGATTAACATAAAATTTTATATAATCAATAAAAAATAATATTTTAAATATAAATTAAAAGTAATATTAAGCATCAACCGAAAAAAATAAATCTCTGGGTTAAAAACTGTTTTAATATAACATAAAGCAAAAAAAATAATATGCAATAATTTATATAAGAAAAATAATATTAATTTTAAAATATAATTTTTTTTAATTTTTTTATTATTTATTTTCTTAAATTTTATGAATTTAATATAACTGAAACTATGATATCATAAATAATAATACACATAGATAAAATTTTTTATTTATAGATAAAAAATAAGCTAAACCAATATTTTTTTAAATATAAAAAATTTTATAATAAATTATGCAAAAAAAATATTATTTTTAATATTACTTTATTTTTTAAAAAATTAAGTAATAATTATTAAATAATTATATATTATAAAAGAACCACTGCAAATAGTAATATTACAAACTTGAAAATACTATAATAAAAATACAGCAAAATTTATTTTTAAAAAAATATAATATTTATATATCAAATATTTTTTATAAAAAACTAATATTAAAATTATTTTCTAAGAAAAAAAATAAATTAAAATATAAAAATAAATAAAAATAATAATTTTTAATAAAATATTTTAATTTTAATTCTTAAAACTTATTTTTTTAATTTTTTATAGATTTTAAATGATTAAAATTTTTAATTAAAAAAATGTTATAAAAAATCTCTTATAATCCATGAAAATTATTATTTTACTATAAAATTATTTATATTAATTAGAATAATGAAATAAAATTTTAGAAAAAAATATAAAAATTAAGTATAATCTAATCAAAATTATAAAAATTTTAATTTAAGAAAAATCTTAAACTAACATAAAAACACACTGTTAATTAACTAATTAAAATATAATAAAATAGATTAAAAATCTATTTTAAACATAAATAAAAAAATTATACATATCTTAATTACTATTTTTTCTGATATTTTAAAAAAATATAAATTAAATCACCTTAAACTATTAAAAATTAAAATTAATAAATACTAAAATATTTATAATATAAAATAAAAAATATTCTATAATATATTTAATAAAAAAATACTAATTCCATTAAAAAATTAAAAAATAAATTATTAAAAAATTATATTTTAAGATAAAAATAAAAATAACTTACCAATTTTAAAAAAATTATTAGATTTAATAAATAAAAAAACAAATTTTTTTACTTAATAAAATTAACCCATTTTATTTTAAGAAAAACATTTATTTTTTTAATAAATTTTTTAATTATTGCAAAAATAATATTAATTAATATTATGCAAATAAATTTATTCTATATTTAATAATATTTTAAAAATAAATCTTTATACTTATTAAGAAACGATAAAAAATTCTGATAATTTAAATTTATAAAAATTTATTAAAAAATAATTAAAATTTTTAAAAACTTGTACATAAATTTATAAAAAATATCATTATAATAAATTCATATTTTTAAAAATATCTCTGCATTAAAATAATATGACAAATTATAATAAAATATAATATTAATTTTATATAATAAAAATAATTTTTTTACTTAATTTAAATTAAAAACAATTATAAATTTTAAATTAAAAGTAATTATAAATCACTTAAGAACGTTTCATAAAATCAAAAAATTCATTATTAGTTTTTGTCATCGCTAATTTATTTATTAAAAATTCCATTGCATCAATTTCACTCATAGGATGAATAATTTTACGCAAGATCCACATTTTTTGTAACTCATCTGGTAAAGTTAATAATTCTTCCTTACGGGTACCAGATCGGTTATAATCAATTGCTGGAAAAACACGTTTTTCTGCTATTTTTCTTGATAAATTTAATTCCATATTTCCTGTACCCTTAAATTCTTCATATATTACCTCATCCATTTTTGATCCTGTATCTACCAAAGCTGTAGCAATAATTGTTAAACTTCCACCTTCTTTTACATTACGGGCAGCTCCAAAAAAACGTTTAGGACGATGTAAAGCATTGGCATCAACTCCACCAGTTAATACTTTTCCAGAAGAAGGAATCACAGTATTATAAGCACGAGCAAGACGTGTAATAGAATCTAAAAGAATAATAACATCTTTTTTATGTTCAACTAGGCGTTTTGCTTTTTCTATAACCATTTCAGCAACCTGTATATGACGAGATGCAGGTTCATCAAAAGTAGAAGCAATAACTTCTCCTTTTAC
Organism: Arsenophonus sp.; assembly: GCA_031446105.1. Taxonomy (GTDB): domain Bacteria; phylum Pseudomonadota; class Gammaproteobacteria; order Enterobacterales; family Enterobacteriaceae; genus Arsenophonus. The sequence continues at coordinate 80,520 of CP132907.1, read as the reverse complement.
TAAACGTTGCATTTCTGTAACTTCTTCTGGTCTTTCATCAATCAGCAAAACCATCAAAACACAATCTAAATAATTATTTGCAATATTAGCGGCAATATTTTGTAATAACATAGTTTTACCTGCTTTTGGAGGAGCAACAATTAAACCACGTTGTCCACATCCAATAGGAGCAGATAAATCTAAAACACGAGCAGTTAAATCTTCTGTGGATCCATTACCACGTTCCATACGCAAACGACTATTAGCATGTAATGGTGTTAAATTCTCAAATAAAATTTTACTACGAGCATTTTCAGGTTTATCAAAATTTACTTCATTAACTTTTAATAAAGCAAAATAACGTTCTCCTTCTTTCGGTGGACGAATTTTTCCAGAAATGGTATCACCTGTTCGTAAATTAAAACGACGAATTTGACTAGGAGAAACATAAATATCATCAGGTCCCGCTAAATAAGAACTATCAGAAGAACGAAGAAATCCAAATCCATCCTGTAAAATTTCTAATACGCCATCACCAAAAATATATTCTCCACTTTTAGCATGTTGCTTTAAAATAGAAAAAATAATGTCCTGTTTTCTCATACGAGGTAAATTTTCTAATCCCATACCTTCGCCAATAGTAATTAATGCAGAAACTGGCGTATTTTTTAATTCGGTAAGATTCATAATGGTGGGTTCTTAAACTTGCGGTATATTTTTAAAAATTATATATAATAGATTATTGATGTATTTATATAATATCAATAATAATTAATATTTTTAATAAATAATATTAAAATTTTATTATAATATAACTTCATGTTGAAAAATTATATGTAATTTAAAGAATAAGCAAATATCTTTTTATATTTTTTTATTACAAAATAAAATAAAACAAAATAAAAACACAGATTAACTGCGAAAAAAAATAAAAATTATACTTTTAATTGGTAGAATTTTTAATTTATTTTCGGCATTTTTTATAAAAAATGTATATAAAAAATTACGTATTTATCTTTTAAATCTTATTAAAATATGCATTAAATTACAACCTTACATTATCATCATTTAAAAAAAATTTTTTAAAATATATACTATTTACTTTTTTAATCTTTTTAATTTTTAAAAAATTAAATATTTTTTTCTATAAAATTTTGCAATTGATCTTTAGATAATAAACCTATATATTCATCAATCTTTATTCCTTTTTTTAAAAGTAATAAAGTTGGAATACTACGAATATTATATTTAGCTGTTATAATTGGATTATTTTCAATATTTAACTTTCCAATAATTAATTTTAGTGCATATTGATTGGCTATTTCATCTAAAATAGAAGAAATTATTTTACAAGGAGCACACCAAACTGCCCAAAAATCAATTAATATTGGTTTTATTGCTTCTATGACTTTTATTTGAAAGTCTTTATCAGACAAATTAAGCACTAAGTTTTTATTCATTTTTAAATTATTTCTTCTAATATTCTAGAATATCTAATTTTATTGTTAATTAATTTAAAAATCAAATATATTGGTCTATTTTAAAAATATTTACTATAAGTAAATTAAACTAACCATTATTATATCATTTATATTATACTTTCAATAAATTTATAATAAATCTCTTTGTTATTTCTTGTGAAAAATTAATTCAGTAATTTTATTGATATAAATATATATGAAATATTTTTTAATTAAAAGAAGATATATAGTTTTTGTTTTTGTTTTTTTAAATAAAATTATTTATTTTAATTCTATTATTTTAATGAAAATAAAAATAAATTAAATAAAATTTTCTATAAATATGATTTTATTATACAAGAAATATTAAAGCAATATTTTTTTAATATATTTAAATACCATTTAAAAGATAAGAATATTCAATTAAAATATTATATAATATTTTTTACATTCTTCTTAGAAAATAATTTATTTTTCTTCAAACAAAAAATACGTGTTTTAAAAAAATATATATTAATCAAAAAATATAAATTCTATATAAAATTATTTTCTATTTAAAATTATGTGTATTACTTTAAAATTAAAATATTCTGTAAAAAATATAAAAAATATATTCAGAAATAAATAAAACAACATTGTAGCCAAAAAAAATATAAATAACTTATCAATTAAACTTTTTTGCAAATATTTATATCATATTTATTTTTAATATTCAAATCCATAAAAATTTAGAATTATCATAATTTGATTATCAAAATAATATTTACAAATAAACAAAACAAAATTAAAAATTATAAAAAAATAAAAATAAAAAAATTATATAAAATACTTAATATAATTATTGAATAGCAACAAAACTATTTTCTTTAAAATCTAGTGTTATCAATTTTCCTTGCAATAGTGCATTAGATAATACTTTTTCAGCTAACATATTTTCTATCTTATGTTGAATTGTACGTTTTAAAGGACGAGCACCAAATATCGGATCAAATCCTATCTCGACTAACTTTTCTAAAGCTTCTGAAGTAATAGTTATTTTATAACCTTGTTCTTCTAATCGTTTATATAAACGTGATAATTGTATTTTTGCAATATTTTTAATTTGTATTTGATTTAATGGATGAAATACAACAACTTCATCAATACGATTAATAAATTCTGGACGAAAACTAAGGCCGACTACTTTCATAACAATTTCTTTTATATTATCATAAGAAAAAGTTTCAAAACGTTCTTGAATTAAATCAGAACCTAAATTAGACGTCATAATAACAACAGTATTACGAAAATCTACTGTCTGACCATGCCCATCTGTTAATCTTCCATCATCAAGAACTTGCAATAAAATATTGAAAACATCTGGATGTGCTTTTTCGATTTCATCAAGTAAAATAACAGAATAAGGACGTCTTCTTATTGCTTCTGTTAAGTAACCACCTTCTTCATATCCTATATAACCTGGAGGTGCTCCAACTAATCTTGAAATAACATGTTTTTCCATAAATTCTGACATATCAATACGTATTATAGCATTATCACTATTAAATAAAAAATTTGCAAGTGCTTTACATAACTCAGTTTTACCAACACCGGTTGGACCTAAAAATAAAAAAGAACCAATAGGACGATTAGGATCCGATAAACCAGCTCGACTACGACGAATAGCATTTGATACAGCATTTACTGCTTCGTTTTGTCCAATAACACATTTATGAAGTTCTTCTTCCATATGCAATAATTTTTCACGTTCATTTTTTAACATTTTAATTACAGGAATTCCTGTCCACCGTGCTACAATTTCTGCAATTTCAATATCAGTAACTTTATTTCGTAATAACTTCATGGGTTTATTTTCAACACTAGTTGCTAATGAAAGTTGTTTTTCTAATTCTGGAATTTCTCCATACTGTAATTTTGACATTTTAGCTAAATCACTAATACGACGAGCTTGTTCTAAACTTATACGTGCATTTTCTAATCTCGATTTTATATCTTGTGTATTTGTTAGTTCTACTTTTTCAGCATTCCATTTTTTTTCTAATTCCAAATATTCTTTTTCTTTTTCTATTAATTTTTCTTGTAACATTTTTAAACGTTTTTTACTATCTTTATCCAATTCTTTTTTCAAAGCTTCTTGTTCAAGTTTTAATTGCATAACTCGACGTTCTAAACGATCTAATAATTCCGGTTTAGAATCCATTTGCATTCGCAAACTTGCTCCAGCTTCATCAATTAAATCTATTGCTTTATCTGGTAACATACGATCAGAAATATAACGATTAGATAAATTCGCTGCTGCGACAATAGCAGGATCTGTAATTTGAACATGATGATGTAATTCGTAACGTTCTTTTAATCCTCTTAAAATCGCTATTGTATCTTCTACAGTTGGTTCCACAATATAAACTTTTTGAAAACGACGTTCTAATGCTGCATCTTTTTCTATATATTTATGATATTCATCTAATGTTGTAGCACCGACACAATGTAATTCTCCTTTTGCTAATGCTGGTTTTAACATATTACCAGCATCCATGGCACCTTCAGATTTACCTGCTCCAACCATAGTATGCAGTTCATCAATAAATAATATAACATTACCTTCTTTTTTATTGAGATCACTTAAAACTGATTTCAAACGTTCTTCAAATTCACCACGATATTTTGTTCCTGCAAGTAAACTACCCATATCCAATGAAAAAACACGTTTGTTTTTTAAACCTTCAGGTACTTCAGTATTAACAATTCTTTGAGCAAGACCTTCAACAATAGCTGTCTTTCCCACTCCAGGTTCTCCTATTAAAACTGGATTATTTTTTGTTCTACGCTGAAGCACTTGTATAGTTCTTCTAATTTCTTCATCACGTCCAATAACAGGATCAAGTTTTCCTTCTTCAGCCTTTTGAGTTAAATCTATTGCATATTTTTTAAGTGCATTACGCTGATCTTCAGCACTTTTTTTATTAATATTATTTCCAGCACGCATTAATAAAATCGCCTTTTCTATATCTTCTTTACTAATTTTTAAATTTCTAAATTTATCAGTAAGAAAAGTTTTTGCATCAAAAATTGCTAAAAGAAATATCTCTGACGAAATAAACTGATCACCTTTTTTTTGTGCTAATTTATCACATAAATTTAAATGACGAATAAGATCATTTGATGGTTGAACATCAGAAATAACTCCATGAACTTGTGGTAAAGAATTTAAAATATCATTTAACTGATTATTTAAATTTCTAATTTTGATACCTATTGAAGTCAATAAAAACTTAACAATACTCTCTTCTTGTTCCAATAAAGCAACCAATAAATGCACCGGTTCAATAAATTGATTATCTTGTTTAATCGCTAAAGATTGAGCATTAATTAATGCATCTTTTAATTTATTTGTAAAACGATCAAAATACATAAAAATCTCCAAAAGATAATCAAAAAAATCTATAAAAAATATTGTAATATTTTTATATAAATCATTTTTTATAAAAAATATATTTATTATACAATAATTTTATTAATTTATAAAAATATGAATATTATTCTTTATATTAATTCTCAAAATATTTTCTTATAATTTTTTTGTAAATTACATAAAAATAAATACTAAAATTTATTTAACAATAAATGTTTTATCTAAATTTATTTTATCATAAAAAATATCTTTTTATAAAAAAATTACAATATTTAATAATAAAAATACTTGTTTCTTATCTTTTATTTAAAATAAAATAGTCGATACATGTATAAAAAGCATTTTTATTAAAAAAATAAATAAATTTTATATAAAAAAATTATTTTTTTACAAAATTATAATACAAATATTATCAATTAATTTAAATATCAATTTAAAAATAAATAAAAAATTAATAAATATTTTATATTTAAATTTTAATTTTTACCATTCAAAATTTTTTATTAAAAATACAATTTTTATAAAAAAAATCTAAAGATTTTTATTAATAAAATAATAAATATATTAATATTTTATATTAATATTATTTTTTTATTTTACTTATTTACAATGAATCTTTCTTAAGCATATCAATTAACATCAGCATATCTTCTGGAGGATCTACATACCATTCCATTAAATTACCTGTTATAGGATGATACAAACGCAACTTTCTAGCATGAAGTGCCTGATGATTGAATTTTTTAAGCATTCTTATAAATGATTTAGAAAAACCTTTTAATGATCGAATTGAGCCATGATATACAGGATCACCAACTATATGATGATTAATATATGCCATATGAACACGAATTTGATGCTTCCTACCTGTCTCTAATCTTAATTTTATTCTAGTATGTATACGAAACTTTTCTGCTATTTTATAATGCGTAATAGCAGGTTTTCCAGCTTTATGAATGAACATATATATACGTTTAATAGGGTGACGAGCAACTGGCTGATTTACTGTCCCATTATATTGCATAAGACCATTTACCACAGCATCATATTCACGTATAACTTTTCTATTTTTTATAGCTTGACTTAAATTAAAATGAGCAGTTATTGTTTTTGCAATCACTATTAATCCTGTAGTACCTTTATCTAATCTATGGACTATACCTGCTCTAGGAACATTAATAATTTTAGGATAATGAAATAATAATGAATTTAATAATGTTCCATTTGGATTTTTAATTCCAGGATGGACAACTAAATTTGAAGGTTTATTAATAACAAGTATTGCATTATCTTCATAAATAATATTTAAAGGAATATTTTCTGCTTTTAAAGATATTTTTTTTTCAATCAAAAGATTGATTAAAATGTTTTCATTACCTAAAACTTTTTTTTTTGGAATATTTATATATCTACCATTAACCTGAACTCTATTATTTAAAATCCATTTTTTTATCTGTGTTCTAGAATAATTAGGAAATAAAATAACTAGTGCTTGATCTAAACGTTGAGAAAATTGTGATGGTAATATTTTTGCATTAAGTTGTATTTTTTTAAACATATATATAAATAAAATAAAAATTTATGTTTTATTTGAAATATCTATTTTTTAATTAAAATATATAATTATTATATAAATTCATTAAACAAAAATTAGAAATTTTATAAAAATATTTATAGGAAATAAATAAATGAAAATAAAATTACGATATCTATTAATACTTATTACGATTAATTTATTTGTTATTGGATGCTCCAGAAATAATATTATATCAGAAAATTCTCAAAATAGTATTTACAAAAGCAGTCAAGATAAATTAAAAAAATACAATTATAAAGGAGCTATAAAATTATTAGAACAATTATATAATAATTATCCATTAAGTTTATATAAAAAAAAAGCTCAATTAGATTTAATTTATGCTTATTATAAATCATCAGAATTATTATTAGCCATTAAAACAATTGATAATTTTATTCTCTCAAATCCAAATGATCCTAATATTGATTATGTTTTATATATGCGAGGATTAAGTGCACAAAAAATAGACAAAAATGCATTACAAGATTTTTTTGGTATTGATTATTCTGATAAAGATCCTCAATATGCTATCGCAGCTTTTAAGAGTTTTAATCAAATTATTCATTCTTATCCTAATAGTGTTTATATTAAGGATGCTGCAAAACGTTTAATCCTAATAAAAGAAAGACTTGCTAAGTATCAATTGTCTATTATTCAATATTATAATAAACGTGGTGCTTACATTGCAATTATTAATCGCACTGAAGAGATGTTAAAAAATTTTCCAGAAAGCAAATACACAAGAAATGCATTGCATTATATGAAAAACGCCTATGATAAATTAGGTTTAGAAGATGAAAAAAACAAAGTAGTTCAATTAATACTGAATCCTTTTAAAAAATAAAAAATATGAAATAATCTAAAAAAATAAAATATTATATTTAAAAATACATATTTCTTAATTTAGAAAATAATTAAAAATAATAAAGACATTTTTATTTTTTAATACATATAATAAATTTATTATTAAAAATTTTAAATTTTTTAAAATATCATTTATGAATTAACAGATAATTATTTTTTTTAAAAAAATGATAAAAATTTTTAATATTTAAAAAAAATCATAAAAAATTTCTACAAAAAAAATTATTTATAATAGAAAATAGTTATAAAGAAATAATTACCAGATTTTCATTAATTAAAAAAATGTAATTTTATATTTGATAATTATTTATTTTAAAGATCTTTTAAAACAAAAAGAATAATAATACAGATAAAAATTAAAATATTTTTTAATAAAATTATTGTTTGTTTATATATAAAATAAAAAATTAAATTTATATATAATATAAGTATATAGCATAAAATGATATCTTTTTATTTTAATATTTATTTTTTTTAAATTTGATAAACCAAGTAAAAATAATCAATAAAAATATAATTTTTAAAATCAAATATAGATAATTAAATTTTTTGCTAATTTTACATAATGTAATTTTATTTTATATTCAAAAGATGTTCTCTAAAAAAATATATAAAAAATAACAAGCAATAAAATTTTAAAAACTTTATAATAATTATTAATTAATAATTAACAAATATAAATATTTATTGTTTTGAGAAAAAATAATTTAATTTTTGAAAAAAATAACTTAAAGTAAAATAAACGTATTATCACTTATAAAAATATTACTGCACAATATACTTTAAGAGACAATAAAAAATTTTTAAATAAATATTAGTAAAAAATAAAAATAAAAAATTTTATTTAATAAATTTATCATAAAAATAAAAAAATACATGTTTATATTTTTTTTTGTTCATACTTATAAGATTCACATATAATACGACGTAAAATATCTTCTATTAAATCAGCTGAAATACCTATTTTTTGTGCTTCTTTACGTCGTAATTCCAAAATTTTATTTTCACGTTCTCTTTCACAAATTGGCAATCCTTTTTTCCATTTAATTTCGCCAATTATCGTTGCTAATTTTATTCTTTTTGCTAATAATTTTAATAATAATGTATCAATTTTATCTATTTTTTTACGTAATTTTAATAATTCTAACAAAATTAATCTACCTTATATTCCAATAACATTTATTTACTTTATGCTTAAATAATTTATATTGTTTAAAAAAAATTATTTTTCTTTTTTATATATAACATTTATTAAAATTATTTTTTTTAAAATAAGATAAAAATATAACTTTATAAAAAAATCAAAATATCAATCTTTTGAAATTAATAAATTTATTATATAAATAAAACACAAAATTTACTAAAATTTCTCATAAGAAAAATTTAAAAACATAGCAATTTGATATTATTAGACTATCTTGATTTTTCAAATACAATTTTTTTTAAAAAATAAAAATTACTTGATATTAAGACGTTCTTTAATACGAGCTGTTTTTCCAGAACGCCCTCTTAAATAATATAATTTAGCCCTACGCACAACGCCATACCGTTTTACAATAATACTATCTATAATTGGTGAATAAGTTTGAAATACTCTTTCAATACCTTCTCCATTTGAAATTTTTCTTAAAGTAAATGAAGATTGAAAACCACGATTACGCATAGCAATTACTAAACCTTCAAATGCCTGTAACCTTTTTTTAGAACCTTCCACGACCCACGCTTTAACTTCTATAGAATCACCTGGTCTAAATAATGGAATACAATTTTTTATTTGTTCTTTTTCAAATTCTTGAATAATATTATTCATAGTTACCTTTTTTCAAAAAAACCATTACAAAAAATATATATTAAATATATTATTAATTTTATAAAATATATTATTATTTTTTTTTATACTCCTGTTGAAATTCTAATAACAACATTTTTTGTTCTTGAGTTAATTTTAAATTTATCAAAAGTTTAGGTCTTTTAAGCCAAGTACATCCTAATGCCTGTTTTTTTTTCCAACGGTGAATTTTATTATGATTACCAGACAACAAAACATCAGGCACTACCATGTTGTCTAATGATTTAGGACGTGTATAATAAGGTGGATTAAATAATCCTGTTATAAAAGAATCTTCTGCTGCTGATTGCTTATGACCTAAAACACCAGGAATAAAACGAGAAATAGCGTCAATCATTACCATTGCAGCTAATTCTCCACCAGTAAGAACATAATTACCTATTGACCATTCTTCATTAATTTCACTTTCAATAATTCTTTGATCTATACCTTGATATCGACCACATATTAAAATAATTTTTTTTTTAATAATAATTCAAAAATACCTTTTTGATTTAGTTTTCTACCTTGTGGTGAAAGATAAATCACTGTAGCATCCCGACCCATAAAAGATTTTGCGGTATTAATTGCATCCCTAATAGGTTGAAACATCATTAACATTCCCGGCCCTCCACCATAAGGACGATCATCTACAGTACGTCTTTTATCATGAGCATAATCTCTTAAATCAGAGCACTCTATTCTCAATAGTTTTTTTTTTATTGCACGACTTGTTATGCCATAATTTGTTATTGCATGAAACATTTTAGGAAATAAGCTAATAGTCCAAATCCACATAATTTTTCCACTAAAAATATTTAAAAAATCTTTAAAAACTTGGATCCCAGTCTACTTGAATTATTTTAGTATTAATATCAACTTTCTTTATAACTTTTTTATAAATAAATGGTATTAGTCTTTCTTTAATTCCAAAAAAATCTTTAAAGTTTTTTGATATTAATACATCATTTGCTCCTGTTACAATTAAATTTGTTACACAACCCAAATAATAACTTTGAGTATTAAAAATTTTACAACCAATCAAATCTTTCCAATAGTATTCACCATTTTTAAGAATAGGAAACTGTGCTGAATCTACTATAATTTTATAATTAATCATTAAATTAGCATGTTCTTTATCATAAATATTTTTAAATTTTATAAAAATATTTTTATTATCATATTTCCAATCTTCTATTTCTAATTTGTACCATTCTTTGAACAATTTAACAAACCATGGTTGATAATTAAAAATATCTTGAATATTTTCAGTAAATGAAAATACTTTCATCCAACCATTAACTCCATATGTTGAACCTAATCTTCCTAATACAATTGGATGAATTAAATTGATATTTTTTTTTTAATCATATATAAAAAAATAAACTATTTTTTTAGTTGTTTAATTAACGTGAAAACACGGTTAGAAATTTGTGCACCTACAGAAATCCAATAATCAATGCGATCTAATTTTAAAAATATTTTTTTTGCTCGACCTGATGCAATTGGGTTAAAAAAACCTATTCGTTCAATAAAACGACCATCACGTGCATTACGATTATCTGTAACAACCACTTGATAAAATGGACGTTTTTTCGCACCACATCTAGCTAAACGGATTATTACCATAAAATTCTCTTAATTAGTTCAAAAAATACTAAAATCATTTAAATAAAAATTTAATTAATAAAAAAAATATTTTACTCTTTTGTGCACAAAAAAACAATTAAAATACTAATATTTTATACTCAAATTTTATTTTTTATAAAAAATAAATAATTTTCTTTACATACTATAAAAACTATTAATTTAATAATATTTATTTATTTTCATTATATGAATTATTTATTCTATAATATAAAATAATTAAAAAAATCTTAATTAAATTTCTATAATTTTATATAGAACATTTTACTATACATTTTTACATTATTTTTATAATATTTCTGCTTTTTTTAAAATAGAATCATAACTTTTATGTCAAAAAAAACATTATTTATTATGATTTATCTTAGATAAAACTCTATTATTTTTATATTTTTTTTATTAACATGATTTTTTTATATTCTATAAAATTTAATAAATTTAATAAATTTTTAAAATAAAATACTGAATACTTATTAAAAAATAACTAATATCTTTTTTATTTTAATAAAAATAACTAATGCTCAATAATAATTTATTAACTAAAGAATATTAAAAAATATTTTATAATCATTATTATTTTATTAAAAAAACAAAAAATTATCTATAAATGTTCTATAATACATAAATTAAAATAATTACTAAAATATATCAAAATTATTAACAAATCAAAAAATATTAATTCTTAAAACATATTATCAAAGAATGCTAAAAAATAAATAGTTACTCAATTACTTTAAATACTAAAAATTATTTTTTTATATTATTAAATATAATAAAAAATCTAAAATAAAAATATCAAAAAACAAATAAAAAAAACAACAGTTTTTTATATTTGGAACACATATTCTGGATTATACAATTTAAAAAAAATTAATTATATATGAAAAAATCATATTTTTTCTTTTATAAAAATTTTTATTAATACAACATTATATATATTGTATTCATGAAATTATCCATTCAAAATCAATAAAAATATTTAAAAATACTGCTAAATCTTTAGATATAATCCTTAAATATTTTTTAAATTATTAATATTTCTTGTTTAATACATTTTTATAAAATGCAAATTAAACCTTATCTAAAAAAAATCATTGCAGATAACTTAATTGATATTACAAAAATATATCATTTTTATAAAATAAAAACACAATAATTATTAACCTTTATAAATCTAAGAATTATATTAATATAATACTTGATTTTTTATAAAAAAATAATAATTATCTTTAATAATTCATTTTACCCATTTTAAAAAAAGATATATTTTATTTTAATATTAATTACTTTTATTATTAAAGACGCTTAAAAAGCGATAACATAATTTATATTTTTAATATATACAAATCTTTTATAAATTTCATTTATTATTTTATATAAAATATAATTATTTTATATAGACTATAAATCGTTAAATAATATTTAAAAAAATAATTTTTAGAAAAAATTATAAAAAGAATATTTAATTTCTATAAGCATATTTAAATACAAAAATAAATTATTTTTATAAAATTTATTATCAATAATCAAAAATTTCATTATAAATAATCTTTTGATTAAAAATATTTTTTTTATTCATTATGATTATCACAAAAAATCAACAAAAGAAATTACATTTTTTTGTTAAAAAATATTATGATTTATTTATAATAACATATCAGTATTTATATAAGAGAATATATAAAACCATGATTATTTAAAAATATTAATAAATTTTTAGTATAATTCTTTTTATAAAGTAAATATCTTGCAATATGTAAAATCATTTTTTAATTTTTATTGAATTTTTATTATAATAAATAAAATAAAATAGGAACTTTATTTTGGAGCAAGTTTCAACAAATACTTTAATTATAATACTGATTGTAATGATTATTTTATCAGCTTATTTTTCTGCTTCAGAAACAGGAATGATGAGTTTAAATAAATATCGTTTAAGACATTTAGCAAAAAATGGCAACCGATCTGCTCAAAGAGTAGAAGAATTATTAAAACATCCAGAACGATTAATAAGTCTTATCTTAATTTGGAATAATCTTATTAATATTTTAGCGTCATCATTGGCCACCATCATTGGAATGAGAATTTATGGTCATATCGGCGTTGCTATTACAACTGGTATTTTAACTTTTGTAATTTTACTTTTTGCTGAAGTTTTACCAAAAACAATAGCAACATTGTACCCAGAAAAAATTGCTTTTCCTAGCAGTATTTTTTTAAAACCCTTACAAAAAATACTGTTGCCAATTATCTGGTTATTTAATGCAATGACCATAATATTTATGCATCTTTTTCGTATAAAATCACCTATCATAAATAACTATGGCATAACAAAAGATGAATTACGTACTATTGTAAATGAATCTAAAACTAAATTATCTCGTCAAAATCAAAATATGTTGATTTCAATTTTAGATTTAGAAAAAGTTACCGTTGGAGATATCATGGTTCCTAGACATGAAATAATTGGTATTGATATTAATACAAATTGGAAATTAATCATTCGTCAATTAACTCATTCTCCACATGGAAGAATTGTACTTTATAGAGATACTCTAGATGACATAATTGGCATATTACGTATACGTGAAGCTTATAGATTAATGGTAGAAAAACAAGAATTTAATAAAAAAAATTTAATTAAAGCTGCCGATAAAATTTATTTTATTCCAAATAACACTTCATTAAATATACAATTAATTAAATTTCAACGAAAAAATGAAAAAATAGGAATTATCGTTGATGAATATGGAGATATTCAAGGACTAATAACAGTAGAGGATATTCTTAAGGAAATTGTTGGAGATTTTACTGCATCTATATTTCCAAATTTATCTCAAGAAGTTTTACCACAACTAGATGGGTCAATTTTAATTGATGGTGCTACTAATATAAGAGAAATTAATAAAACTTTTAATTGGCATTTACCAATTGAAGGTGCTAGAACTATTAACGGGTTATTATTAGAAGAACTCGGTGATATACCAATTTTAAATACTAAAATTCAAATAGGAAAATATCATTTTGAAGTATTATCTGTTCATGGTAATGTCATAAAAAAAGTAAAAGCAACATGTATTGATTGCTCTCTGATAACATAAAAATTATAAATTTATAATTCTCTAATTAATAATATCTGCAAATATTTAATAATATATAATGTATATTTTATAATTATTAATTTTTATAAAAAATATAATATTTTTTATCTATATCTTTTATTAATTATTTTTATCTAAAAAATGAAAAAATTTTTAATAATTAAAAATTTAATGCATATTTTATATATTAATAAAAAATAATTTATATGAAAATGTAATTCAAAACTATTTTTATAAAAATATAAAATTTGTGTATTAATATAACATTGATCACAATTTATAAAAAATAAATACTTTTCACTTATAAAAAAAATTATATAAAATATTTTTTACTCAAATATAATTTTTATTAAAAAAAATAAAATTTTAACAAAAAAATATTTTTTTAAAAAAACATATATATTTAATATTTTTATATTATAACTTTTAATAAATAAAAATATTTTTAAAATTTTTCTGATTATCTGAAAATTTTAAATATTTTAATAAATTAAAATAAAAACAATTAAAAAAGAATATAAAAAATTATTAATATTACTAAATAGTATTAATATCTTCATAAAAAACAATTTTAATAGAAACTAATTTTTAAGATATTTATTTTATATATAAAATTATTAATAAATATATTTAAAAATAGATAATTTTTATTTTAAATATTTCTATAAGTTTATTAATTAATTTTTATTTAAAATAAAATAAAATTTAAATCTATGAAAAAAATAAATATCACTTGAATTAAGCATAATTGTTCAGATATTATAAAAAATATTATCATATTTACTGTTTTATTTTTTAAAAAAATAATATTTCAAAAAAACTATTATTTTTTTATTAATGAATATTTATTTATAATAAAAATTGCTCATTCAAATAAAAAATAATTTTTAATATCAAAGAGGTTACAATATTTTATGGCAATAATAGGCATTTTTTTTGGTAGTGATACTGGTAATACAGAAAATATTGCTAAAATAATTCAAAAAACTCTCGGTGGATCAAATATTGCTAAAGTTTATGATATCGCCAAGAGCAATAAAAAAGATATTGAAAAATTTAATATATTATTATTTGGTATTCCTACATGGTATTATGGAGAAGCACAATGTGATTGGGATGATTTTTTTTCAACATTAAAAACAATTAATTTTAAGAAAAAAAAAGTTGCTATTTTTGGTTGTGGTGATCAAGAAGATTATGCTGAATATTTTTGTGATGCCATGGGTATTATAAAAGACATTATTCAACCTAATGGTGCAACTATTATTGGTCACTGTTCAAGAAAAGGTTATTATTTTGAAGCATCTAAAGGACTTATTAATGAAAATTATTTTGTTGGTCTTCCTATTGACGAAGATAGACAACATGAACTAACAAATAAACGGATCAAAAATTGGGTAAAACAAATATCTAAAGAACTTCATTTAAAAAAATAATTTAATTTTAAAATAACATTTTAAAATAAAATTTTAAATAAACAATTATTTTTTAATAAACCATAAATTATATAAAATAATATTTTAAAAAATATGTCTAATAAAAAATATTTTTATATAATTATCATAATATATTTATATAAAAACTTTTAAAAAAATCAAATCTTACTTTTCATCCAAGTATCTCTTAATGAAACAGTACGATTAAATACTAAATGCTCTTTGTTATGACAATAAATATCAGTACAAAAATAACCTTCTCGCTCAAATTGATAGACTTCCCCAGGATTTGACATCATTAAAGTTGGTTCAACAACACCTTTACATTTGACTAAAGAAAATGGATTAATATTTTTTAAAAAATCTTTATCTGAATCTGGTGAAACTACATTAAATAAACTATTATATAATCGAATTTCTGCAGAAATACCATGTAATACACTAACCCAATGAATTACACCTTTTACTTTATGCAAATTACTGGGAACTTTATTTAAAGTATCAGGATAATAAGTACAATAAATAGTAACAATATTTCCCTTTAAATCTTTATCGACACGATTAGCTTGAATAATATAAGAATTTCTTAAACGTACTTTTTGATTTAAAACTAAACGTTTATAGTCTTTATGAAATTCTTCACGAAAATCAGCACGATCTATATAAATTTCTCTATTAAATGGTACTTTTCTAATACCCATTTCAGGTTTTTTTGGATGATTTAAAATATCAAGGAATATTTCTTGATTAATATCCATATTTTCAATTACTACTTTAACAGGATTTAATACTGCCATTACACGTGGCGCTATTTTATCCAAATCATCACGAATACAAGATTCCAATGCAATCATTTCAACTCTATTATCTTGTTTAGTAATACCAATACGGCGACAAAATTCACGTATAGAATTTGCAGTATAACCCCGACGACGTAATCCAGAGATAGTTGGCATTCTTGGGTCATCCCAATTTTCTACAAAATTATTATCTACTAATTTTTTTAATTTACGTTTTGACATTACTGTATATGTAAGATTTAATCGAGAAAACTCATATTGTTTTGGATGATGGTCAATAGTAATATTGCTTAATATCCAATTATATAAACGTCGATTATCTTGAAATTCTAGCGTACAAAGTGAGTGTGTGATACCCTCTAATGCATCAGAAATACAATGACTAAAATCGTACATCGGATAAATACACCATTGATTACCTAATTGATAATGTTTTACATATTTTATTCTATATAAAACAGGGTCGCGCATAACAATAAATGGAGATGACATATCAATTTTTGCACGTAAACAAGCCTGTCCTTCTTTAAATTTACCATTTCTCATTTTCTCAAATAATTTTAAATTATCGTTAATTTTCCTATCCCGATAAGGGCTATTTTTACCAACATGTTTTAATGTACCACGATATTCACGAATGTCATTCGGATTTAATTCATCTACATAAGCTAAACCTTTCTGAATAAGTTCTATTGCATACTGATAAAGTTTATCAAAATAATCTGAAGCATATTTAATTTCATCATTCCAATTAAAACCTAACCATTGCAAATCTTTTTGAATAGAATTAATATATTTAATATTTGCTTGAACTGGATTTGTATCATCAAAGCGTAAATTACATTTACCATGATAATCTTCTGCAATACCAAAATTTAAACAAATTGCTTTAGCATGACCAATATGCAAATACCCATTTGGTTCAGGTGAAAAACGAGTATGTATATAATTATATTTATTTATAGATAAATCTTGATCAATTATTTGTCGAACAAAATTTTTTTGAATACTTTTTGATATTTTCACTATTATTACTCCTTCCTAATAAAAGAATAAGAAAAATCAAAAATAATTATTTTAATAAAATATTTATAATAATTAGCAATAACAATACCATTATATCCAAAAAAACTATTTTCTATAAAATTAAAATATTTTTATTTTATAAAAATTCTATTTTTATTTTAAAAATCAATATTAATAAAAATTACAAATCTATATCACATATTTTTTATTTTTATAGAAAATAAATTTTATTTTTTAAAATAAATGCTATTATAAAATAATTTTTTTAAAAAAAATGGCTTATTAAAAATTTAAAACTACTTTAAACAATAAATAAATAATATAAAATCTACTATTTTTTATTATAAATTCTTAATCCAGAATAATTTATATGATTAACAATATCGATTGTATTTTTTAATAAATCAAAAAAACACATAAAATATAATATATTTAAGATGTTTTTACTGAAAAATAAATAAAAATTTTGTAAAATTTCTAAAAAAATAACTTATTAAATAATTTTTATGCATTTTTTATACAATTAAACATAATTAATTATATTTTTAATGCTTGTAATATATTTAATAATTAAAATTAAATAAACTTAAAAAAAATAAGATAAATTAATTATTAATTAATATTTTTTCATAAAAATTAATTACATATACAAAATGTATCAATAAATTTTCAAAAAATATTTTATATAAATGATCTATCTTGAATAATAAAATATATTTATATAAAAATTTTAAAAAATAGTTGACGATTTTATTCAATATGCGCATAATTTTTGCTAAAATAGCAAGTTATATAAAATTATAAGGCTACGTAGCTCAAACTGGTTAGAGCACAGCACTCATAACGCTGGGGTTACAGGTTCAATTCCCGTCGTAGCCACTAAAAATTTTACGGGAGTGGCGAAATCCGGTAGACGCACCAGATTTAGATTCTGGCACTGCAAAGGTATGCGAGTTCAAATCTCGCCTCCCGTACACATACCGTATAATAATTAATATTTTTTGGGGTATAGCCAAGCGGTAAGGCACCAGGTTTTGATCCTGGCATTCCCAGGTTCGAATCCTGGTACCCCAGCCATAATTTTTAGTATTTTTTAAATTTATAATAAAAATGATAAAATATATGTTTTTATCTAAAACAATACTAGTATGTATACAAAAAATATAAAATTATAAAAAAATAGTTATTATTTATATAATATTTATTAAAAAATAAATACTTTCATATTTTATATATTGATAAAATAATTTATTATTTTTTATGCCTAATACTTCAAATTTTATGTGTTATATAATGAAATTAATTATAAAAAATATTTTTCCAAAAAATTAATATATAAAAATATTTTTTATAAATTAAAATACTAAAAATAAAATAATTAAATTAAATTGTATAAATTTTTTAAATAAAAAATATAGTAAAAATAAAAAAAATTAATAATGATACTTTAAAGTCCTAAAGCATATTTAATAATTTCTTTTTTAAGAAAATTTGTCTGTTGTATAGACATCAAAAATAAATTTCTAAAAAATTTTGTACAAGGCAATCGTGAACGAAAAATACCATAAATAAAATCCATACTCAACTGCATAAACATATTATCTAAAATTCTATCTCTTTGATAATTTAATAAAGTTGTCCGTTCATAATACGGAAGTAAATATTTTTTTGCATTAATTAATACTTTTAATAAACAAGCAACATCACGATAACCCAAATTTACTCCTTGACCTGCAAGTGGATTAATTGTATGTGCAGCATCACCAATTAATGCTACTCCATCTCGAATATAAGAATTGGCATGATGACGAGTTAAAGAAAAAAAACCTTTTTTGATAATTTCCAAATATTTAAAACGAGGAGGAAAAGATAAAATAATTTCTTTCTTAAGTTCTTTAAACGACATATTTTGTAATTGTTTTATACGTTCATGACTATCATACCAAACCAAAGAAGCCCAGTGATCAAATAATGGCAAAAAAGCCCTAGGACCAGAAGGAAAAAATTTTTGCCAAGCAATATCTTGCTGCGATTCTTCTATCCTTACTGTAATGAGCATACAAGATTGACTATATTTCCACATATTACTTTTAATACCAGCAAAATAACGCACTTGCGAATTTGTACCATCAGCACCAATAATTAAATTTGTTGATACTTGGTAATTATTATTTAAAATAATTTTCCATTTTTTATTATAGTACGTCATTCCTATTACTCTTACTGGCGCTAATAAAGTAAGATTAGAATATTGTAAACATTTATTTAATAAAGCAACTTGTAAAACATCATTTTCAATCATATAACCAAGTTCAGATAAACCAATACTTTTTGCTTCAAATATTACATTTGAGTCTTTATTTTCCCAAATCTCTAATTTTCTATATGGAACAGCACGAAAATTTAAGAAACTTTTAAATATATCAAGTTCTTTTAATAACTTCCATGACTTATAATTTATCGCCGAAATACGTAAAGAAGGCTTATTTTGAATATTTGAAAATGTAGGCAACACAATTTGATCAACCAAAAGAATATTCCAACCTTCTTTTGCTAATCCAATAGAAATGGCTGCACCTGTCATACCCGCACCAACTACTACAATATCATATTTTTTATTTAACATATTATTCTGAAAATTAATACTGCAAAATAAAACTTCAAAAAATATTTTTTATATTTGTGATAGTAATAATACATTAAATATAATTTTAAAAAAAATGTTATTTATTAAAAATAAAAACTTTAAATTTAAAAAAATATAATAAAATAGTTTATACAATCACATCAAAATAAATCTAATAATTGTTAAACTTAAATAATTAAAAATTGTATCAATAAAAATAAAAAATTAGTTTATTATTTTTTTGAAAAAAATAATAATCAATTATACATAAAATTAAATCCACATAAAATTTTATATTTCAATAATACTTTTAATTTTAATTGACTTAATGTTTAACATTAATCTTAAAAAATCTGTTATAAAAATAATTTTATTTTACTATTTAAATATATAAAATACAAATTTTAAAAAATTTTACTTTTTTATTTTAATTTTTTGTGCTATTTTTATTTAAAAATTATTTTTTTAAAAAAACAAAAACAAAATTTTATTTTACTAACAAATTTTTTATAAAATACTAAAATTATTCTTAAATAAAAAAAACAAAAAAATAATTATAGAATTAATAATATAAAAAATAATGATTATCTTAATAATCACGATATTTGTTTTATAAATTAACAAATATATTTTATAAAAATTGAATATCTTTATTAAATATTATTAAATATTAAAATTTTTAAAGAGTACCACAATTTTTATTTTAATTTTGTTAAATTTAATAATACTTTATTAAATTTTAATATTATTTATAATAATTTAATCTTCTTAAAAAACATGTCACAAAAAAATAAAAAAAAAGATTATTTTATAAATACAAAAAAAAATAATAAAAAATACAACAAAAAGAAACATTTCTTTTCATCAGTTATACTGGATCTTCAGATTGCTTGTAATAACCATACGGGACTACCTAGTAAAAAATTATTTCAAAATTGGTTAGAATCGTTCTTACCAACTTTTCAATATAAAAGTGAAATTACAATTCGTATTGTAGATATTCCAGAAAGTCAAAATTTGAACTTTAAATACAGAGGACAAAATAAAGCAACAAATATTTTATCCTTTCCATTCGAATCACCAAGAAATATCTCTTTACCATTATTAGGTGATCTAATCATTTGTCGACAAATCATTGAAAAAGAAATTATTGAACAAAAAAAAACAATAAATGCTCATTGGTTGCATATAGTAATACACGGTTGTCTTCATTTATTAAAATATAATCATATAAACAAAATTGAAGCAAAAAAAATGGAAAATATAGAAATTAACATTATGAACATGTTAGGTTATTCTAATCCTTATAAATTTAAAAATACATAACCATAAATTTTATAATAATTATGATAGGATAAACTATCATAAAAATTTTAATACAAAACTATGACAGACGAACATTCTACAAATAATAATCATATTTCTTTTAAAAAAAATTTTTTTAATATACTCAATCAATTATTTCAAGGTGAACCAAAAAATCGAAATGATTTAGTTGAATTAATACGTGATTCAGAACAAAAAGATGTAATTGATCCTGAAACAAGAGAAATGCTAGAAGGTGTCATGAATATTTCTAACAAACGTGTTAGAGATATCATGATTCCACGTGCTCAAATTATAAAATTAAAACATAATCAATCTTTAGAAGCATGTCTTGATGTAATTATTGAATCAGCACATTCCCGTTTTCCAGTTATTAACGAAGATAAAGACCATATCGAAGGTTTATTAATAGCAAAAGATTTATTACCATTTATGCGAACAAATGCAGAACCCTTTAACATCAATAAAGTGCTACGCACTGCTGTTATTGTACCCGAAAGTAAACGTGTTGATCTTTTATTAAAAGAGTTTCGCTCTAAACGTTATCATATGGCAATTGTAATAGATGAATTTGGAGGAATATCAGGTTTAGTTACTATTGAAGATATTCTTGAATTAATTGTTGGAGAAATTGAAGACGAATATGATAATGAAGAAAGTATGAATATTCGTCAATTAAGTAAACATGCATATTTTGTTCGTGCTTTAACACAAATTGATGATTTTAATAAAATATTCAAAACGAAATTTAATAACGAAGAAGTTGATACAATTGGCGGTTTAGTCATGCAAGCTTTTGGACATTTACCGTCTCAGGGAGAAATTATAGTAATCGATGATTACATTTTTAAAATAACCATGGCTGATAACAGAAAAATTATACAACTGCAAGTAAAAATTCCTAATAAAGCACCTACAACAAAACTTTTAGAACAATAGTATTGTATAATGATAAAAAATATAATTTTATATCAAAATATATGGTTACGAACATTTGTAAGTTTTATTTTTGGTTGTTTGGGAACACTAGCTTTTTCACCTTTTGATATCTGGTTAACAGCACCTATTTCACTTTTTGGTTTACAATTTTTAATTATCAGTATTTCAAAAAAACAAGCTTTTTTAACTGGATTTTCTTGGGGTATTGGCTTATTTTTTAGTGGCATTCATTGGGTTTATATTAGTATTAGTAATTTTGGTGGAATGCCATTTATTATTAATGTACTTTTAATAATATTATTTATTTCTTATTTATCATTTTATCCTGCTTTATTTTCTTATATATTGAATCGATTTTTCCCAGATATAAATTTTTTCCGTTTTATTTTTGCTGCACCATCAATATGGCAATTAACAGAATTTTTACGCTGCTCAATATTAACAGGTTTTCCTTGGTTACAATTTGGATATACCCAAATAGATGGACCACTTAAAAACATTGGACCAATATTTGGCGTTGAAATGATCACCTTTCTATTAATGCTTATCAGTAATTTTTTTATATTAAGCCTTATTAAACAAAAATTTATTCCATTATTTTTTAGTATTATTTTATTATATGCACCAATTTTAATAAAAAATCATAATTGGATTAAACCGGTTATAAAAAAGAAAACACAAATTGTTTTAATTCAAGGAAATATCACACAAAACTTAAAATGGAAAACAGGATTTTCAAAAAATATTATGAATATTTATTTTTCTTTATCTAAACCTTATATTGGAAATACAGATATCATAATTTGGCCTGAATCTGCAATTCCATCTCTAGAGTTACATAATAAAATTTGGCTAACATCATTAGATGATCTATTGCGTTCAAAAAAAACTTATTTAATTACTGGTATTGTTGACAGAAAAAAAAATATAAAAAATATAAAAAAATATTTTAATAGTATTATTGTTTTAGGAGAAAAAAAAACTTATAAATATCCAACAAAAAATCGTTATCAAAAACACCATTTAGTACCTTTCGGTGAATTTGTTCCACTAGAAAAAATTTTACGTCCAATTGCACCTTTATTTAATTTACCAATGTCAAATTTCAGTTCTGGAAATTATTACCAAAAACCATTAATTGTCGGTAACATTCATATAAATGCGTCTATTTGCTATGAAATTATTTTAGGAAAACAAATAAGAGATAATTTTCAACAAAATGTAGATTTTTTATTAAATATTGCTAATGATGCCTGGTTTGGAAATTCTATTGGACCGTGGCAACATTTACAAATGGCACGTATGCGTGCACTTGAACTTGGAAGACCATTATTAAATGCAACAAATAATGGAGTCACAGCAGTTATTACACCTCATGGCGATATTCAATTAAAACTCCCACAATTTATTAGTTCAGTATTATATACTACAGTAATACCGATGAAAGGTATGACACCCTATGCACTTTGGAGTAATTGGCCTATGTATGGATTTGTTATTTTATTTATTATATTAGCATTTATTGGTAAAAAACAATTTAAAATATTTATATAACAACACATCTAAAAAATATTTTATTTTATTCATTAAATTATATTGATTATTAAAATTAATTATTTATTCTATATAATAGAATTTTTTGTATTTTTTTTAAAAATTTATATTTAAAAAAGGATTTATTTTGATTTATTTAAATAATGTTTCTAAATGGTATGGAAAATTTCAAGTATTAATTAATTGTTCAATTTCAATTAAAAAAGGAGAAGTTATAGTAATATGTGGTCCATCTGGTTCGGGGAAATCAACATTAATAAAAACCATAAACGGTTTAGAACCAATTCAAGATGGTGACATATTTATTGATAACATTCATGTTAATAACAAAAAAACCAATTTATCTACATTGCGTTTAAAAGTCGGAATGGTATTTCAACATTTTGAATTATTTCCTCATTTATCTATTATCGATAACTTAACTTTAGCACAAATAAAAGTTTTAAACAGAAATAAAAAATTTGCCAAAGAAATAGCATTAAAATTATTAGAACGTGTGGGTTTAACAAAACAAATTAATAAATTTCCTGCTCAATTATCTGGTGGTCAACAACAAAGAGTTGCTATTATTAGAGCACTTTCTATGAATCCAATTGCAATGTTATTTGATGAACCAACATCAGCATTAGATCCAGAAATGATTAATGAAGTTCTTGATGTAATAATTAATCTTGCAAAAGAAGGTATGACTATGATAGTTGTCACCCATGAAATGAGATTTGCCAAAAAAGTTGCCAATCGAATCATTTTCATGAACAAAGGAGAAATTATCGAAGATAGCTATAAAGAAGATTTTTTTTCTGCACCGAAATCAACACACGCTAAAAAATTTCTGAATAAGATAATATAATGATTTAATATAAAAAATACATAATTTAATTTTAATTTATTTAAATATCTATCTTAATTATTCTATCAAAACAATATCCGTTTTCTTGTTTAATAATTTTTCTATAAATAACGGATATTTTAAAATTATTATGTAGGAAAAAAAACTTTTTATGTATCAAAAATATCAACCAAAAAAAATAGAAAAATACGTACAACGTTATTGGGAAAAAAAACAAACGTTTAAAGTTAAAGAAGATTATCACAAAGAAAAATATTACTGTTTATCAATGTTACCTTACCCGTCTGGCAAACTTCATATGGGACATGTTCGAAATTATACGATTGGTGACGTGATATCACGTTACCATCGCATGTTAGGAAAAAATGTATTACAACCTATAGGTTGGGATGCTTTTGGTTTACCTGCTGAAAACGCAGCAATTCAAAATAATATTGATCCAGAATCTTGGACCTATAAAAATATCAATTACATGAAAAAACAATTAAAAATTTTTGGATTTTCTTATGATTGGAGCCGAGAGTTAATAACTTGTAAACCAGAATATTATAAATGGGAACAATGGTTTTTTACAAAACTTTATGAAAGAGGATTAATTTACAAAAAATTATCTGGCGTTAATTGGTGCCCAAATGATTTAACAGTATTAGCTAACGAACAAGTTATTAATGGTCGTTGTTGGCGTTGTGATACTATAGTGCAATACAAAGAAATACCTCAGTGGTTTATAAAAATTACCAGTTATGCTGAGGAATTATTAAATGATTTAAATAAATTAGATGGGTGGCCAGAAAAAGTTAAAACAATGCAACGTAACTGGATTGCTCGTTCTGAGGGAATTGAAATTATATTTAATGTGATAAACAGTGATCAAAAATTAATTGTATATACCACTCAGACTGATCTTTTTATGAATTTAACTTATCTTGCTATTTCACTTAATCATCCACTATCGAAATTTATATCAAAAAAAAATGCCAAATTACATTTTTTTATTAAAAAATACAAAAATATAAAAGTTACAGAAATCACAATAGAAAAAATAGAAAAAAAGGCTATAGATACTGGTTATTATGCAATACATCCTATAAACAATGAAAAGATTCCTATCTGGACAGTTAATTTTGTACCAATAGAAAATGATACAGGTGTTATAATGGGAGTTCCAGAAAACAATAAAGATGATTGGGAATTTGCCACTAAATATAACTTACCTATTAAGGCAGTTATAACTAATAAAAAAAATAAAATTTCTAATCCCAAAATAGATTCTTTTGTTAATAAAAATTTATTAATAAATATAAATGAATTTAATGAAAAAAATAAAATTTCTGATTTTATTCTCAATAAATTAATTTTTCAAGGACAAGCAAAACACAAAATAAATTATCGACTTCGTGATTGGAGTATTTCTAGACAACGTTACTGGGGAACACCAATCCCTATACTAAATCTGGCAGATGGTTCTATTCTTCCAGTACCTAAAAAAGAATTACCAGTTGTTTTACCTAAAAAAATAATACTAGATGGAATTCATAATCCACTTAATAGAGATCTAAAATGGATGAAAACTACCATCAATGGGCTACCCGCAATAAGAGAAACTGATACATTTGACACATTTGTTGAATCATCTTGGTATTATGCACGTTATACTTGCCCTCATTATAACAAAGGAATGCTTGATCCATCTGCAGCTAATTATTGGTTACCAGTTGATCAATACATAGGAGGTATAGAACATGCTATTATGCACCTATTATATTTTCGTTTTTTTCATAAACTAATGCGTGATGAAAATTTAATAAATTCTAATGAACCAGTAAAAAATCTCTTATGCCAAGGAATGGTATTAGCAGATGCTTTTTATTATTTAAATAAAAATGGACAACGTGTTTGGGTGCCACCTATTAATACAAAAGTAATAAGAAACAAAAAAGGAGAAATTATCCAAGCTACTGATAATAATGGAAATATACTTCATTATCATGGAATGAGTAAAATGTCCAAATCAAAAAATAATGGTATTGATCCAAAAGCTATGGTAGAAAAATATGGAGCCGATTCAGTACGCTTATTTTTAATGTTTGCCGCTCCACCAGAATTTACTTTAAAATGGAAAGAATCGAATATAGAAGGTGCAAATCGTTTTATTCATCGTCTTTGGCGCACTGTTTTAACACATACAAAAAAAGGAAAAACTGCCCCATTAAAAAAAAATAACTTGACAGAAAAACAAAAAAATCTGAGATACGCTTTACATAAAACAATTACTAAAGTAACAGATGACATTGGTCGACGTTATGCATTTAACACTGCTATTGCCTCTATTATGGAATTCATGAATCAACTTAGTAAATTTCCTCAAAAAAATGAACAAGATAGAGCATTAAAACAAGAAGCTTTAGATGCAATAGTGCGTATGCTATCTCCTATCGTTCCACATGTATGTTTTATTATGTGGAAAAAACTTGGTCATCTCGATGATATTGATCATACACCATGGCCTATTTCTGATGAAATAGCAAAAAAAGAAAATACAAAATTAATTATTATTCAAATAAATGGAAAAACTCGTAGTCGTATTACGACTCCTATAGACAGTTCAGAAGAAGATATTTTAAAAATAGCAATTCAGGAATACAGAATAAAAAAATATATTAAAAATATGAATATAGATAAAACAATTTACATAAAAAACAAATTATTAAATATTATTATTTATGAAAATTAATATTTAAATATTTAAGAAAAAAAAACATGCATTATTATATTTTATTGTTTATAAATTTAACTACATTAATCATAACTGGTTGTGGATTTCATTTACAAATGCTCAATCAAATACCTAAAAATACAATAACTTTAATAATGCGTGATCCATATGGACCTTTAGGATTAGCAGTAAAAAAAGAATTATATTTAAATAATATACAATACACTGATAAAGAATTAAAAAATATTATTATTCTAAAAATTATAAATACATCTGAAAATACTAACACTATATCTGTATATCATAATGGTCAAAACGCAGAAAGAAAAATATTTTTTTTAACTAATGCGGAAATTATTTTAAAAAATAATATATATCCTATTAATATAAATGTAGAACATATTTTTTTTGATATACCAGTAGAAATATTCCCTTCAGATATAAAAAATACCATGATAGAAAAAGAACTATATGCAAGAACAGCCCATCAATTAATCCAAAAATTATTAATCATTCAAAATAATATCAAAAATAATACACATCAAAAAGAGTAGTAAAATTTAATGATCAAAATTTATCCAGAAGAAATAAACTTATACTTAATAAAAAATTTTCCATCTTGTTTTTTTATTTTTGGAAATGATTATCTTTTATTACAAGAAAGCTTAAACAAAATTTATCAAATTGCAGAGTTACACGGTTTTACTGAACGTTATACTCATCTTCTTGAATCAAACAGTGATTGGAATGATATTTATTATTTCGTTCAATCACTAAACTTATTTAAACAAAAAAAAATTATTTTTTTAACATTATCTAAAAATTGTTATAATATAAATGTATCCCATAAATTGCTAAAATTAACAGAATTATTATACTCTGATGTATTACTTATATTATCTGGTAATAAATTAACTAAACAACAAGAAAATAGTTCATGGTTCAAAAAAATAAATCAAAATAGTATCTACATTAATTGCCTTACACCTACACAACAAAAATTACCTCTATGGATAACAAAACGAGCAAAAAAAATCTCACTAACTTTAAATCAAGAAGCAAATCAAATGCTTTGTGATTATTATGATGGAAATTTATTAACTCTTGATCAAACACTTAAACAATTATCAATTTTGTATCCTAATGGTAATATTTCAGTATCACATATTAAAAAAGTAATAAATAACACTGTTGATTTCACAGCTCATCATTGGATTAATGCAATGTTTTTAGGTGAAACTAAAAGAAGTTGGTATATTTTAAAACAATTAAAAAAAGAAAAATATGAAGAAACAATACTCTTAAGAACAATTCAACGTAAATTAATACTTTTGTTAAAATTAAAAGAACAAATAAAAAATAAAAAACATATAAAATTATCCGATAATAATTTTTTTTTTAAAATGCATCATCCTTTAATAATTTCTGTAATCAACCGTTTATCATTACGACAATTACAAATAGCAATACAATTAATTGCAAAAGCTGAATTATATTTTAAAAAAAATAATAACATATCTATTTGGCCAAAATTAGAAATTTTATCTATCTTATTATGCGGAGAAGTAATCTCAGAGAGTTTTATTAATGATCTTACAGAATAAAAAAATATATAATATTCAAAATATTACAGCAATATTTGGTGGTACTTTTGATCCAATTCATTATGGTCATTTAATACCTGCTACACAACTTGCAAAAGAAATTGGATTAAAAAAAATTATTTTATTACCTAATTATTTACCAACATATCGTCCAAAAACAGTAGCAAATATTCAACAAAGAATTGAAATGCTAAAATTAGCAATTAAAAATAAACCATTATTTACTATAGATTTTCGTGAAATAAATCATAAAATACCATCATATACTATCAGAACACTAATTTCTTTTAGAAAAGAAATCGGTTGGAAAAAACCATTAGCATATATCATTGGTCAAGATTCTTTATTATCAATAAGTACTTGGTTTAATTGGAAAGAAATTTTAAATTTATGCCATTTAATAGTTTGTACTCGCTCAAAAAATAAAATTTATTTTTCAAATAAAATAATGCAAAAATGGCTAGAAGACCACCAAATATATAATCCAAAAATTCTAAAATACCAAGCTTCTAATACAATTTATTTATTTAAAAATTTTATATTAAATATTTCTGCAACAAAAATTCGTCAAAGAAAAAATAATAAACAAAGTTGTAAAAATATGCTACCAGAATCAGTTTCAAACTATATTGATAAAAATAATCTTTATCAAAAAATATCATAATAAATTAAGAAAAATAAAAATCTTTCTAAAAAATGATTATAGATTTAAAAATATAAAAAATTGTTTTATAAATAAATAGTTATAAATTTTATAAATTTAAATATTTTTAATATTATCTTAAAATGATTAATTATAATAAATTAAGATAATCTAAAAAACATAGATTTATATAAATGAAATCATCATAGTAATTTTCTTATCTAAAAATATACATATCTAAAATATAGAAAAATATATTTTAAAACATTTTTTTATTATTATAATAAAAAAATAATAAAAAACTATAAAAAATATACTGAAAATATCGATCTTTTAAAATAAAAAAAATAATAATTATTAAAAATAAATAACATATGAATTATAAATTTATGTTATATAAAATTTTAATTACTTAAACAGTTACATAAGATTTTTTTAATACTTTAATGTTCTATCGCAATGTATATTTTATAAATAAAATAAAAAAATAAAATAAAAAAATAATAAATCATTTATTCTAAATAAAAATAAAATTTTTATACAGGTTATTACTTTGAATGCAAATAAAAAAAAACGTAACCATTTACGTAATTATACAGCTGAATCTACATTATTTATGCGTAGAGCATTTATATCTTTTAGTATTATTATGATATTAGTAATAATTTTAATAACTAATTTATATAATTTACAAATTATAAAACATAACGACTACAAAACTCTTTCCAATGAAAATCGCATAAAAATAGTACCTATTCCACCAACTAGAGGAATTATTTATGATAGAAATGGTATTCCTATTGCATTAAATCGCACTGTTTATCAATTAGAATTAATGCCTGAAAAAATCACTAATATAAAAAAAATATTTAGTGAATTACGTAATTTAATTAACCTAACAGATGAAGATATTGAAAACTTTAAAAAAGAACGAAAATACTCGCGAGCCTTTTCTTATATACCTTTAAAAACTTCACTAAATGAAATACAAGTAGCACGTTTTTCAGTAAATCAATATCGATTTCCTGGTGTTGAAATCAAAAGTTACCAACGTCGTTATTATCCTTATGGTGAGACTCTTAGCCACATTATTGGTTATGTCGCTAAAATTAATAATAAAGATATAAAACATTTAGAAAATAATGGTCTAATAAAAAATTATACCGCCACTCATGATATTGGTAAACTGGGTATAGAGCGTTATTACGAAAATATTTTACATGGAAAAACAGGTTATGAAAAAGTTGAAGTCAATAGCCATGGAAAAAAAATACGTCAACTTTATGAACAGACTCCATATGCTGGTAAAAATATTTATTTAACAATCGATCTTGATTTACAAATGAAGATAGAACAATTACTAACAAATAATCGTGCTGCTGTTGTCGTTACAGATCCACGTAATGCAGAAATACTAGCTCTTATATCAAAACCAAGTTATAACCCAAATTTATTTGTTAATGGAATTTCTCATAAAGATTACCAAGCTTTATTAAAAAATCCAAATCATCCATTAATTAATAGAACTATACAAGGACTTTATCCACCTGCTTCCACTGTAAAACCATTTATAGCCATTGCTGCATTAAGTGAAAATATTATTACTACAAATTATACTATTTTTGATCCTGGTTGGTGGAAACTACCGAATTCTGAAAAACGTTACAGAGATTGGAAGAAAATTGGACATGGAAAATTAAATGTTATTAGAGCTATAATTGAATCAGCAGATACTTTTTTCTATCAAATTTCTTATGATATGGGTATTGATCGCATATCAAATTGGATGCAAAAATTTGGTTATGGAAAGTATACTGGAATTGATCTTGCAGAAGAAAGTTTAGGAATTATGCCTACACGTGAATGGAAACAAAAAAAACACAAAAAACCTTGGTATCATGGAGACACAATTCCTATTGGAATTGGTCAGGGTTATTGGATAACGACACCAATTCAAATGGCAAAAGCATTGATGATTTTAATCAATAATGGAATTGTTAAAATCCCCCACCTTTTATATGGAACTAAATTAGGAGATACAATGATACCGTACAAACAAAAAAAAAATCTAAAAATTAATAATGTTCATACGTCATTTTGGGAATTAGCAAAAGAAGGAATGTATGGTGTTGCTAATGCATCAAACGGTACAGCTTATAAACATTTTATGAATACCAGTTATAAAGCTGCCGTTAAATCAGGAACAGCACAAATATTTAGCTATGAAACATATAACAAAAAGAAACTTGCTGAACATTTACGTGATCATAAACTAATGATTGGTTTTGCACCTTATCAAAATCCAATAGTTTCTGTTGCAATAATTCTTGAAAATGGTGGTACTGGATTAAATATTGGAGATTTAGCACGCAATATTTTTGATTATGCACTGCTTAACAAATATACTCATTAAATAAAATTTAATAATATCTCTTTAGAAAAATAACAAAAAATATGAATGACAAATTACAAAAATTTTCTGTCTTTACACGTTTACATATTGATTTTTTTATGTTTTTAATTATTCTTACCTTAATAGTATACAGTATCTTAATTATGTGGAGTGCTAGCGGACAAGATATTAATATCATGCTAAATAAATTAATTCAAATTATAATTGGATTAATTATTATGATTTTTATGGCACAAGTATCACCACGTATATATGAAAAATTAGCTCCTTCTTTATATATATTTTGTTTGATATTACTTATTTTTGTAAATGTATTTGGACAAATAAGTAAAGGGGCACAAAGGTGGTTAGATCTTGGATTTATTCGTTTTCAACCATCAGAAATAGCTAAAATTGCAGTTCCATTGATGGTAGATCGTTTTTTAAACAGAAAATTTTTTCCTTTAACATTTAAAAATATAATTTTTGCCATAATACTTATATTACTACCAACTTTACTTGTTGCAGCGCAACCAGATCTGGGTACATCAATTTTAATCGCTGCTTCTGGATTATTTATTCTTTTTTTAGCTGGCATACATTGGAAATTTATGACTATAGCTATTACTGGTATTCTTTTTTTTATTCCTATTTTATGGTTTTTTTTAATGCACGATTATCAACGTAATCGTATTATAATTTTACTAAATCCAGAAATGGATCCACTAGGTGCTGGATATCATATTATCCAATCAAAAATTGCTATTGGTTCTGGAGGTTTATTCGGAAAAAATTGGTTACATGGTACACAATCACAATTAGAATTTTTACCAGAACGTCATACTGATTTTATTTTTGCAGTAATAGCAGAAGAACTTGGATTAATAGGAGTTATTATTTTACTTACGTTATACTTGCTATTAATAATCCGTGGTTTAATCATTGCAACAAATGCACAAAACACTTTTGGAAGAATTATGGCTGGTGGACTCATGTTAATTTTATTTATCTATATCTTTGTTAATATAGGAATGGTTAGTGGTATTTTACCTGTAGTAGGTGTACCTTTGCCACTAATCAGTTATGGTGGATCTTCATTTATTGTTTTGATGGCAGGATTTGGTATTATTATGTCTATACATACACACAGAAAATTATTGTCTAATAATTTATAAATCAAAAAATCTATAAAATATATGACATAATAATTTATTATTTAATAAAGAATACATAAAATAATAAAAAATATAAAAATGCATAAAATATTAAAAAATTTTAAAATATATAAGTATTTTTAATATATAGAAATATATTTTCTATAATTTTATAGAATTATAAGAATATTTTTTAATTAAAAAATCTTATTTTTATTTTTTTTGTTATTCAAAAAATAAAAAAATATGTCTTATTTTAAATTTAAAATTATTAAAAAATATTAATAATATTATATATATATTTTTATTAAAATAAAATTTTTATATTAAAAAATATGAAAATTCTATTTTTTAGCAAAAATAAAAAATAAAAAATGCTACATTAATTTTTAAGGAAATATAAAAAATATACTAACCAATGATTTTATTTTTTTTAAAAAATAATTATATTAAAATATTAATAATAGAACCAATAATATTATTTATTATCAAATATTTATTTTTTATAATTTATACGCATGATAATATTAAATATCACTCTTATATTTTTAATGATAAAATTTATGAACATAAAAAAATAAATTTTTAAAAAAATTTTATTTACTTAAAATATTTAAATATTAATATTTTGTCTTATATTTTTATTAATTGCTTTTTTAAAAAGTTTTATTAAAAAACACTGATAAAAGTAATAAACCTAAATAGTGTAAATTAAATTAAATTGATAACAATTTATGCAATTACTTAAAAAACTAAAAAATAGAAAAAATAAATATGAATAATAAAATTATTTAAATAATAATTTAATAAAAAATATCATAAAGATATAAAAATTTATAAATAATATTTTTATTAAAAATCTTCTTATTTAACTATAATTATTTAATCTGATATTTAAAAGTAGTTAATATTAAAAATATTTTTTATTCTAGATAAATATTAAAAAACAACAAATAAAAATTTTTAAATTTATACTTAAATAATATCACTTAAAACAAAAAAAGATTTTTTTACTTTTATTATAATAACATTATATAGTATAATTATTAAAAAACTTTACTAACTAAAACATACAATTATATTATCTTTGTTTAAAAATATCAAAAATAACATTATATTACGTCATTTAGGACTCAATTCTTATCGATCTATTTTAGATGCAATGCATGAATTTACAAAAAAAAGATCTATTAATACACCAGATGAAATTTGGCTTCTTGAACATTATCCTGTTTTTACGCAAGGACAGAACGGAAAAAAAGAAAACTTACTAGTATCAAATAATATTCCAGTAATTCAATCAGACCGAGGGGGGCAAATAACTTATCATGGGCCTGGACAATTAATAATGTATATCTTATTAAACTTAAAACGTTATAAAATTAGCATAAAAACATTGGTAAATACACTAGAAAATACAGTTATTAATACTTTAAATGAATTAGGGATAAAAAGTTATTCAAAAGATCGATTTCCTGGTGTTTATGTTCATAAAAAAAAAATTTGCTCTTTAGGGTTACGTATTAATAAAAGTTGCACTATGCACGGTTTAGCATTAAATGTTAACATGGACTTAACGCCATTTAAACAAATTAATCCTTGTGGTAATATTGGTATGCAAATGACACAAATAAATAAATTTATCCCAAATATTCAAATTAAAGATATAGAACCTTTAATTATAAAAAATTTTTATCATTTATTGCAATCAATACCTATGCATGAAATATAAAAAATAATATAAATTATAACTTATAAATAATAATAAAATATCATATTAAGTATAATTGTTAATAATAAAATGGATAATAAAAATATTATGAATGAAAATATTAAAAAAAAAAATAAGAAGCAATATACTAATTCTGATAAAATATCATCAATCCCTATAAAAATTATTACAACAGGTTACAAAAAGATATCTAGTAAGCCTACATGGCTTAAAATAAAAATACCTAATGATTTTACCCGCATAAAAAACATTAAAAATGCGATGCGGAAAAATGGCTTACATTCAGTATGTGAAGAAGCTTCTTGTCCTAATCTACCTGAGTGTTTTAATAAAGGTACTGCTACTTTTATGATCTTAGGTGCCATTTGCACTCGACGTTGTCCATTTTGTAACGTCAACAATGGTCGCCCCAATATACCTGATCCCAATGAACCTATAAAGTTAGCAAAAACTATTAAAGATATGCGCCTAAATTATATTGTCATTACTTCTGTTAATCGTGATGATTTACATGATGGTGGAGCAAAACATTTTGCTGATTGTATAATTTCTATCAGAAATAAAAACCCACATATAAAAGTAGAAATACTGGTTCCTGACTTTCGTGGACGAATAAACCAAGCTCTTACAATTTTATCTAAAGTACCACCAGATGTTTTTAATCATAATATTGAAAATGTACCTCGTATATACAAAAAAATTCGTCCTGGGGCAAATTATCATGGATCCTTAAAATTATTAGAAAAATTTAAAACAATGCATCCTAAAATACCAACAAAATCAGGATTAATGGTTGGATTAGGAGAAACAAATCAAGAAATAAAAAATGTTATGTATGACTTAAGAAAACATGGCGTTACCATGCTCACTGTAGGACAATATCTTCAACCAAGCCCTGATCATTTATCTGTAGAAAGATATGTAAGCCCTTCAGAATTTCAAGATATAAAAAAAGATGCTATAAAAATGGGTTTTACACACGTAGCATGTGGTCCATTAGTACGTTCGTCTTATCATGCAGATTTGCAATCTAAGGGAATAAACATTGAGTAATTTTTTATAAATGATGTGTCTATAAAAAACATAATTATATTAGAATTGGAATAATAAAAATTTAATATATTTTGATGTATGAATATTTTTTACTTTTTTTAAAAAAAACTTAAAATAATATAAAATAAATTATTTAGGAATAATATCGATATTTAATTTTACTAAAACATCATTATGTAATTTTAAAATAACTTCATGCTGACCAACAGTGCGTAATACACCATTTGGTAAAAACACTTCATTTTTTGCAATTTTAATTCCTTTTTTAGTAATTAATTCTGCAATGTCTCGACCACTTATTGAACCAAATAATTTACCTTCACTTCCTACTTTAGAAGCAATGGTAATAATTTTTAATTCATTAATTTTTTCAGCACGTTTTTTAGCAATATGTAAAATATTTTCTAATTTAGCTTGTATTTCAGCATAACGCATTTTAAAGAAATCAATATTTTTTTTAGTTGCAGGCACTGCTTTTCCATAGGGGATTAAATAATTACGCGCATAACCAGCTTTAACATTAACTGTATCACCTAATTTACCTAAATTTTCTATTTTATCTAATAAAATTATTTGCATTATTTTATCCTAAACTCATCATAAATTTATAAAAAAATTACTGATGATGATCCGTATACGGTAATAAAGATAAATAACGTGCTCGCTTAATTGCTTTAGCAAGCTGTCGTTGATATTTTGCACTAGTACCAGTAATACGACTAGGTACAATTTTACCACTTTCAGTAATATAATTCTTTAATGTTGTAATGTCTTTATAATCAATTTCTTTAATACCTTCTGCTGTAAATCTGCAGAACTTACGACGCCTAAAATAACGTGGCATATTTCTATATTCTCCAATAATTTATTTGTAATACTGAAAATAATATATGCGATAAAAATATTTTTTAAACTAAACAACATTTTTTTACAAAACTATAAAAATAATAAAAATAATTATTTTTATAATTTATTGATATATAAAAAATATTTAATTTTTAAAATATTTATTTTATAAGATATATATAATAAAATTTAAAATTTTACAACAAAAAAATATAAAAATAATATTACAGTCAGTATTAAAAAATTAATTTTTTAATTTTCTATTGTTTGAATTTTTATTTTTTTTTAATTTTCAATGAAAGCATCATGAGAAAAACGATTTTCTTTAGTTTTAATTATCATCATTGGGGATGATTTCGTAATTGCATGTTTAATTCGTATAATCATACTACGAATAATCGAATCGTTAAATCGAAAAATTGTTTCTAATTCATCAATTACTGTTTTTGGAGCTTCTACATTCATAAGAACATAATGTGCTTTATGTAATTTTTTAATCATATAGGATAATTGACGTCTCCCCCAATCTTCTAAACGGTAAACTTTTCCTTTTGCATCAATAATTAATTTAGTATAACTTTTAATCATATTGGATACAGTATCACTCTGATCTGGATGAACCATAAAAATAATTTCGTAATTATGCATAATTTTTGCGCCTTATGGATTGTTATAACAACCTCTTTCTTATTAAAATAAATAGCATTATATAGAAATTCGAGACAAAAAATTTTTTTATTTCAATTAAAAAAACATTTTTTATTATACTTATTTTAAAATTAAAATTCAATAAAATTAAAAAATCAATAATAGATCATGGATTTTACTTATATTAAATGTTCTTTATAAAACAGTTAAATATTAATAAATCTCTGACGTACTATTTCAAATAAACATATTCCTGTTGCAACAGAAACATTTAAAGAATTTACTTTACCTATCATTGGAATTCTAATTAAATGATCACAAATTTTTTTTGTTAAATATCGAATACCTTTATTTTCTGAACCCATTACTAAAGCGATAGCTCCAGTTAATTTTGTATCGTATAACGTATAATTACTTTCAATCACAGTACCAATAATCCGAATATTATATTGCTGTAATTGACGTAATGTTTGAGCAAGATTAGTCACTCTAATAAATGGTACATTTTCATCAGAACCACAAGCAACTTTTTTAGCTATAGAATTAAGATTAGCAGATTTATCTTTAGGTACAATTACCATATCAACACCTGCTGCATCTGCGCTACGTAAACAAGCACCTAAATTATATGGATCTGTGATACAATCTAGTACAAGTATAAAAGGATTTTTTATGTTAGAAAGAATTATTGATAAATCAACATCTCTATATTCTCTACTAAATTTAATAAATGCAACAATACCTTGATGTAAAGCATTTTCTGTTTTATGATCTATCCATTTACGATTTACCGTATTTATAATAATACCTAAATTATTAAACTGATGAATTAAGGATAATAAACGTTTATTTTTATTTTCTTTAATAACAAATACTTTTTGAAAACGTGAATAATCTATTTCTAATATTTTTTGCACTGCATGAATACCATAAATCATTTTATTCATAAATTTATTTATTACTTAATGAATATCAAAAAATAAAAAAATAATATTAAATAAATATCATTAATAATGCAAATTATCATTTATTAAAAAAATATTTTTATATAAAAAAATATTTTATTTTTTTAAGTATTTTTGTATAATTAAATATATAATAAATTATATATTTTTTTTAATTATTACTATATTGATATTATTGAAATATCTTATTGTATACTTCTTAAGAAGTAATTAATTTAAAAGTAATTTTACGATTATCTAAATTTACAGATTTAACTTTAATTTCTACTTTATCACCAAGACGATATATAATTCCAGAATATTGACCAACAAGCCGTTGTCTTACACTATCAAAATGATAATAATCATTTTTTAATGAAGAGATATGAACAAGTCCATCAATAAAAAGATAACTCAAACGCACAAAAAAACCAAAACTAGTGACATTTGTAATAATACCAGTAAAGATATTTCCAACTTTATTTTTCATGAAATCACATTTTAACCAATCAGAAACATCTCTAATTGCTTCTTCAGCACGTCTTTCTGTCATTGAACAATGTTGACTTAATGCTAGTATTTCATGCGTATCAAAATGCCAACCACCAGTTATAATCTTGTTATATTGATTATTTTGATATTTTTGAGATAAAATATATTTAATTGAACGATGTAATAGCAAATCTGGATACCTTCGAATAGGTGAAGTAAAATGTGTATAAGCTTTTAATGCTAAACCAAAATGTCCTTTATTTTCAGGATGATAAAAAGCCTGATTCATAGAACGTAAAATCATTGTTTTTAATAATTCATGATCTGGACGTTGAGAGATAATATTCATAATATTAGCATAATCAACTGATTGTAATTGATTATCTCCAAATAATTTTAAACCAAATTCACTAAAAATAGTACGTAAATTCATTACATTTTCCTGTTTGGGCATGTCATGAATACGGTATAAAGATGGTTCTTTATGTTTATGAATAAAATTGGCTGCTGCTATATTTGCTAAAATCATGCATTCTTCAATTAATTTATGAGCATCATTTCGTTCAAGAGATTGAATATCTTTAATTTTTTGATCTTCATTAAAAATAAATTTTGCTTCTTCTGATTCAAAGGAAATAGCACCTCTATTTATTCTTGCTGTATCTAATATTTTATATAATTGATAAAGTTGGTCTAAATGTGGTACTATATTTTTATAAAAATGACGTAAATCTTTATCTCCCTGCAAAATTTTCCATACCGTTTTATACGTTAATCTAGCATGAGAACACATTATTCCTTCATAAAATTTTGAAGAAATAATTTCTCCTACATTTGATAACTCTATTTCACATACCATACATAAACGATCAACATTTGGAATTAAAGAACACAATTCATTAGAAAGAATTTCAGGCAACATAGGAATTACACGTGATGGAAAATAAACAGAATTACCCCGATTTAAAGCCTCATCATCTAATGCTGTATTTGGTAGTACATAATAACTAACATCAGCAATTGCAACTAATAAAAACCATCCTCCTCCTTTTTTTTTCATACAATAAACAGCATCATCAAAATCTCTAGCATCTTCACCATCAATGGTAACTAAAGGAAGATGAGATAAATTGATGCGTTTTTTCTTTTCTGCAAGAGGAATTTTTTTTGAAATCTGACTTATTTGCTTTTCAACTTCTTTTGGCCAAATATAAGGAATATCATAGGTTCTTAATGCAATTTCTACTGCCATATTTATACCCATTTCATCACCTAATACTTCAATAATATTGCCTACTGCTTGAAGGTGATTAACAGGTCTTTTTATAATTTCTACTACAACTATATTACCTATTTTTACATCAGTTCCTTTAATATTTTTTTTAATATTCAAAATTTCAAAAGATAAACGACTATCATCTGGAACAACATATCCAATATTGCCTTCTAAAAAATAACGCCCTACAATATTTTTATTTCTTGGAACAAGAATTTTAACAATACGAACTTTTGTACGTCCTCTTCTATGTTTTTTTAGTTGATGAACAAGTACTACATCTCCATGTAAAGTCTTTTTCATTTCTTTAAAAGAAAGATAGAAATCATTTTTTTGACCATCTACCCGCAAAAAACCAAAACCATCACGATGACCAATAACTGTACCTTTAATTAAATTAACATATTCAGGTAAAATATAGCATTGATGGTCAAATATTAATTGTCCATCACGTTCCATTGCACGTAACCGACGATTTAAAGCATGTAATTCTTTTTCTTTCGTTAATTTTAATATTTTAGCAATTTCATGACGACTAATTGGATTAATAAAATGTGATAAAATTTCTAAAATATATTCACGACTTGCAATTGGCGAATAATATTTCTTTGCTTCTCGTTCTTTATAAGGATCTTTTTTCACAATAAAAGCTCTCTACCAATTACTTTATCATTCATATAATATCTTAAATAAATATAATCTATATTTTTTCTGACACATTACGCTAATAATCTAGAAAAATTTTTATTTTTTTCTATAATAATGTATATAATATTTTTTAAAAATAGATTGTTGTATTTAAAACAGATTCACTTAAAAAATAATAGAAAAAATTATAATTTTTATTAATTATGAGTATTAAATAAATGCATTAATATAAATTTTCTTCATGATATTAGTAATAAATAAATCCATAATTTTTTGATAATTAAAAAAATAAAACTTTAGACCATTAGTTAAATTATAAAACATAAATATCTTAACTGTAATATAAATAACGCCTGAATATTCAGGCGTTATTTATTTATAATTCTTCAAGATAAGATTTTTTATAAAATAATTATTAATTAAATGGATTAAATAATATAATTGTTTCATCACGCTCTGGACCTGTAGAAATAATATTTATGGGAATTCCAGTTAATTTTTCAATTCTTTTAATGTAATTAATAGCTGCTTTAGGCAAACGATTATATTCTTTTATTCCACATGTATTTTCATACCAACCTGGCAAAGTTTCATATATTGGTTCTAAATATTCCCAATCTTCTATTACTAAAGGTGTAATATTTGATCTCATTCCATCTAATTTACGATAAGCTACACAAATTTTAATTTCTTTTAAACCATCTAGTACATCTAATTTAGTTAAACAAAAACCAGAAAGAGAATTAATTTGAACGGCACGATTAATAGCAACAATATCTAACCAACCAGTGCGACGACAACGACCAGTAGTCGCACCAAATTCCTGTCCTTTATTTCGTAAATATTCACCAATTTCATCTGATAATTCAGTAGGAAAAAAACCAGCACCAACACGTGTAGAATAAGATTTTAATATACCTAAAACATAATCGATATGTCGAATACCTATACCAGTACCAGTAGTGACTCCTCCTGCTATTGTATTTGATGAGGTAACATAAGGATAGGTGCCATGATCAATATCTAATAGTGTGCCTTGTGCACCTTCAAACATTATTGATTCACCTTTTTTATAAGACTGATATAATAAATTAGCTGCATCAATTGTCATAGATATCAAAATATCGGCAAACCTCATAATATCATCTAATGTTTTTTGATAAGGTATTGCAGGTACATTATAATAATGTATTAATTGAAAGTTATGATAATCAGTAATATCTTTTAATTTAATTGCAAATTTTTTTTTATTAAACAAATCACTAACACGCAATCCACGGCGAGCAATTTTATCTTCATAAGCAGGACCAATCCCACGTCCTGTTGTTCCTATGGCTTTTTCACCTCTAGATTTTTCACATAAATTATCCAAAGCAATATGATGTGGCAAAATTAAGGGGCAATAAGCTGAAATTTTTAAACGTTGATTTATTTCTATTCCACATTTTTCTAACGCTTGTATTTCATTCATCAAAGCATTAGGTGCTAATACTACGCCATTACCAATAATATTAATTACATGTTTATGCAAAATACCTGATGGAATTATATGCAGAACAGTTTTTTTTTTATCAACTACAAGTGTATGTCCTGCGTTGTGTCCACCTTGATAACGAACAACATATTGAACATACCGACTCAACAAATCAACTATTTTCCCTTTACCTTCATCACCCCATTGTATACCCAACACTACAACATTTTTACCCATCTTATAAACTCATGTTTTTAAAAATTTAATATATGAATTATTATATCAAAATCATAATTTAAAACATATCTAAATAAAATTATTTAGGATGTATTGTTACTGATCTAATAACTAGCGCTTTTAATGTTATTGAATATATTTTTTATTGATAGGTTCTTGCATATAACGAAAGAAATCAATATTAGGACTTAAAACCATAATATCATCATTATTTTTACTAAAACTCTTCTCATATGCTCTCAATCTGCGCAAAAAAGCATAAAAAACTGGATCTTGATTAAACACATTAGCAAATATTTTCATCGCCATTGCATCTCCTTCACCACGCAATCTTAATGCAGTACGTTCAGCTTCAGCTAATGTTTCAGTAACTGTTTTATCTGCTGCAGCACGAATTTTCACTGCTTCTTCTTGACCTTGTGAACGATGTTGACGAGCTACAGCTTCTCTTTCAGCACGCATGCGTTGATAAATAGCTTCTGAAACTTCACTAGGTAATTCAATACGTTTAATTCTTACATCTACTACTTCAATTCCTAAAGCCGCCATACTGTTTGTATTGACAACATCTGTATTTCCGTTTTCTATTTCTTTTGAAATATAAAAATTGTTCATCAAAATAGATTCTGGACTTTTTTTACTACTTTCAATATCTGATGTAGTACCTTTATTTAATGTATCACGTACATCTACTGTTAAACGACCACGAGAATCTGTAATAATATCTTTTACATTTAAACGCCCAAATTCTGAACGTAAACGATCACTAAACTTACGTTTTAATAAAATTTCAGCTTGATAAAAATCGCCTCCACCTGTAGCAACATAGTAAGCACTAAAATCAGTAATACGCCATTTTAAATAAGAATCTACCATTAAATCTTTGTTTTCTCTAGTTAAATAACGGTCTGCTTGAATGTCTAATGTTTGAATACGAGCATCCAATATTTTTACAGTTTCAATTAATGGTATTTTAAAATGCAGTCCAGCATTATAAACAACAGGTTTATTCTCACGATTACGTACAACCTTATCAAATCGTAAAATAATACCTCTTTCTGTTTCCTGAACTATAAAAAACGACATATAAAGCCCAAATAATATAGAAAAAATAACAATAAAAAATGATTTATGCATAATTATCTCCCAACACGATTTGAACTATTATCTGTCATATTATCTCGCGAACCATAATTATATACATAAGGTGCTGAAACTTCAGTAGAAGCATCTTGTTCTTGTGCAACAGTAGGAGATTTAATCTTTTTTATATTTTTATTAGTATTTTTCATATTATTTTTTGATTTTTTTTCTAATTGAAGCATCAATATATTATTATTTTTTTCATGCATAATAATTTTACGTGTATTACTTAAAACACGCTCCATCATTTCAATATATAAGCGTTCTTTTGTAATTTTAGGTGCAGAATGATATTCAGGCAAAATTTTATCAAAACCAGCTACTTCACCTTCAGCTTTAAAAACAATGCTTGACTTATAAGCCCTTCCTTCTTCAATTAATTTTTGTGCATTACCTTTAGCTAAAGGTAAAACTTCATTACGATAAGCATGTGCTTCACGAATTGTTTTTTGCTCTTCTTCACGTGCTGCAATAACATCATCAAATGCAGCTTTAACAGCTTCTGGTGGACGAGCTACTTGAAAGTTAACATCTAATATCAAGATTCCCATCTTATATGGTCTTATAGTATTCTCTAATTCTTTTTGTGTTTCATCACGAATTAATGCACGTTTTGTAGTTAATACCTGTTCCATTTCTGATTGACCGATAATGCCTCTTACAGCACTATCTGTTGCCTGCCTTAAACTATTGTCAGGATTGGTTACATTAAATAAATATTGAGCAGGATTTATAACTCTATATTGAACATTCATTTCTACTTGAATGACATTTTCATCTGAAGTCAACATCATACCATTAGTAGCTTGTTCACGAATAGTTTCAATATTAACCGGAATTACTTTTTCTA
The DNA here is from genome assembly GCA_031446105.1 of Arsenophonus sp. Classification (GTDB taxonomy): domain Bacteria; phylum Pseudomonadota; class Gammaproteobacteria; order Enterobacterales; family Enterobacteriaceae; genus Arsenophonus. Next base: position 36,241 of record CP132907.1, on the reverse strand, counting down.
TAAAAGTAAACTTCCAATTTAAACCAGGTTTGACTGTATGACTATATTTACCAAAACGACATACTACCCCACGATCACTTTCTTTAATTGTATAAAAACCACTTGCAATCCAAACAATTAAAATTGTTGCAATAATGCATCCAATAAAAATAAAATTTATGTTCATATTATTTTTATTGCTCACATTATTACCTAATCCACCAATTCTACGAATAAATTTGTAAAAAAAATTATTAAAATTAGCTTTTTCTTTTTTAGAATTGCTTTTATTACCATTAGAGTTGCTTTTACTGCTCCTCCATGGATCACTTTCCTGTCCATTATTACTAGGCCTCCACGGCATTTTATAACTCCTTATTTCTTTTTTAATTCAAAAAAATTTTAGTAAGTTACCATAATTTTGATTCTTACATCACTAATATTATTATTAGAGTACTTATATACTTTTATAAAAATGCAAAAAATGATAATTATATTAACTGTATTAATCAAATATAACTAAATAAAAATAATACTAGTTAAAAATACGTATAATTTCCTATTTTAAAAAAATCTAAACTAATCATTATTTATTTTAAATTAATAATTATAAGTATTAATAACTTTAAAATAAAAAAAATAATAACATTTATATGTTAATTAAAAAACACAAAATATTTTTTAAATAAACAAAAAAATATTTTTGCACTTTTGATTACTTTAATAATTAATTAAACTTATAAAATATAAAAATTATATTTAAATAATTAATTGTAATTATTTAGAATCATTAAATAAATTATCTTTTCTTAAATTTTTTATAATTTATTAAATAAATCAACATAAACTACATTATAAATAAACTTTGAAAATTTTTATAAAAAAGATAAGCTGATAATTTTTTATCAATGTAAATGATATTACAAAAAAAATAAAAATATTATTTAGTAACTAAATGATTTATTTAAAAAAATAAATTTTATGATTTTTTCTATAAAAAGAAATATAAAATTTTATAAATTAATAAATGATAATTAAGATTATGTTTTTTTAAAAAATACCATTATTCTCAATGAAAAAACTTAAAACCAATATTTTGCAATTTAAAATTTCTCAATACTTTTTTTTAAAAAATATATGCTTGAATTTTGATAAAAATATTTTTTTAAAAAAAATATTTTTTAAATTTAATTTTTTTCATATTTTTATTATTTTTCATAAATCATATTTTATTTAAAAAATTAAAAAATAAAAAAATCTACTCAATATCTTTCTATGATATTTACTTAATTATATCTTTATCTTCTGGAACAACTGTTATATTTCCGATATTATAAGGTACACTTGTACTGCCACCTGTATGATTTTGATGAAAAACAGAACGTGAAGGTACTACAGTAGAAATTGCATGTTTATATATCATTTGACTGACTGTATTTTTCAATAAAATAACAAATTGATCAAATGATTCAATATAACCTTGTAATTTAATACCATTTATCAAGTATATAGAAACCGAAACCTTTTCACGACGTAACGCGTTCAGGAACGGATCTTGTAAAGATTTCCCCTTACTCATTTTCTTTATTTTCCTTATTTTTATTTATAATTTTAATTTTATTTATAATTTTAAAATTTTTATTAATCAAAAAAAATATTTATCAGAAAAATAACATTTTGTACATTTTATTGATTAATAGAATTTTTATGTACAACATGTAATATTTTATTAAGAGCTCTCTGAATATTATTACTTTCAATTATATGCAAATTTTTCCATTTTTTTAACCATGTTATTTGATTTTTAGCTAATTGACGTGTTGCAAATACACTGCGATTGACCATTTCATTATAATTGATATCTCCAGATAAATATAAAAACATCTCATGATAACCAACAGAACGCAAAGCCGGCAAATCCTTATATAAATCATTTCTTTTATATAATAATCTTACTTCATCTTCAAAACCTAAAGTTAACATTCGAAAAAAACGATCTTTAATTCGTTCATTCAGAATTCTTCTATCTTCTAAAATCAGCGCAAATTGTAAAACATTATAAGGTAATTCTGTTGCTTTCATTTTTTTTAATTCTGTAAAACTTTTTCCAGAAATTAAAAAAACTTCTAAAGCTCTAGATAAACGTTGATAATCATGAGGATGAATGTTTTTGGCTGATAGGGGATCAATTTTTTCTAAAAGTTCATGTATTGCTTTCCATCCAAATAATTTAGCTTGAACTGCAATTTTTCTTCGAATAATTATATTTCCTGGTGGCAGAGGTGATAAACCATATAATAAAATTTTAAAATAAAACATGGATCCTCCAACACATAAAGGAATACGCCCTAATGTAATAATTTTTTTTATTTCCAATAATGCATCACGTCTAAAATCTGATGCAGAATAAAATTGATTTGGTTCTAGAATATCAATTAATCGATGTGGGGCCAAAATCTGTTCTTCCTGTGTTGGTTTAGAACTACCAATATCCATACCACGATAAATTAAAACAGAATCTACACTAATTATTTCAACTGGTAATTTTTGGCGCAATTCTATTACCAATTCTGTTTTTCCTGATGCTGTTGGACCCATTATAAAAATAACTTTTGGTTCTTTTAATTTTTTTTTAATCATTTATTAATGTATTAATTGTCAATTTTAAATCAATTATCTGTAATATTTTTAGTTAAAAGTTTTTTAAGTAATGCTAGACAAATTATTTTTAAATCATGTATATAATCAAATTCCTTCTTGAATACTCTAATTTTTTTTTATAAATATAATAAATTATCTATCAATAAAAAAACTAATTCATATGCTTCAAATAAAATTTTATTAAAAATATATTTTAATAATTTTAAAAAAATTAAATAAATCTTTTATATAGATAAAAATACATTTAAAGAAGTTGCTTTTTATTAAAAATATTAATTTTAAAACCCAATATAACAAAATAATACTTTTTATGAAAAATTTTTAAATTATTTTCTAAATTAAGATATATTAATAAAAATAATAAAGGTAAAAATCTGTAATTGTAATCTTTTATCATTAAAATTCATATGGAATGATTTGTAAATATCTATAAACTTTTATCAAAAATAATAAAGATATACCTAACAATAATTTAATTAATATAAAATTATTAAAATAAATTATCAAAAATTTATAACATATATTATTGTTTGCTATAAAATCTTGTTTCTAATATTCTTCTAGATATTAAGAAATTTATTTTTAAAAAAAATATTTTTATATTTATTATTTTATTTTTAATTTTTAAAATAATTCTAATATAATATATTTTTTTTAAATTAAAATTTTTATGAAAATTATTAGCAAAAAAAATACCAAAAAAATTCTTTTTTATTCTGTTTATTATTAAATATTTTTTTTAATTTTTTTTTATATGAAGATATTTTTACTTGCCATAAAATTATATATTAATCTTATTAAATAAAATCATATTCTATATTTAATTATAGATAAACGTTAAAATCAACCTAATCAAGATTCTAGAATTAGGATTCTAAGATAAAAAAACACAAAATATTTGATCTCTTTTTTATAATATTTTACAATAAAATGGACAAATTAGATGATTAATTAATTACGAATAATACGTTAATTAATATAAAAATACTGATTTTTTTTTATACGTTAATAAGATCAGTATATTATTAATCCAATCTTTATAATTAAGTCGATTAAAAAATAATTTTTAAAAAATAATTGTAAAAAACATTACCAAGAAATAAATATTTTTTATTTTCAATATTGCATAATATTGACACATTAGATTATTATTTAGTTTATTATCATAAACTGTAATATAAATATTAAAATGCAATAAAGATTTTTTTAAATAACCTCATCGGCACAAAAATTTTTTTGTATAAAAAGTATGATAAATTAAAATATTATAAAAATATCCATAAATAATAAAAAATATCCATAATTTCAATTTGTCCCACTAAAATTAAATATTAAATGGTTTATAAAGATTTTATGTTATATCCTTCCGTATATACTTCTCAGCTTTTGTTTTTCTCTACATTAAATTAATATTGAACAAATAGAAAAAATAATACTTTTTCATAAAACTTCTCATTCTAAACCTGAAAATTAAAATAGCTTCTAAAATATTCTAATAATAAAAGATATATTAAAAAATATGTACTTTACTAAAAATATTTATTATTTTAATTCTAATTTCAAAGATCTTCTTCTAAAAAAATATCAACTACTATTATCATGAATACAAATACTCTTTAAACCATTTATATTCAATTGAAATATCAATACAATTTTCAATTATATTAAGATTATTTTTTTATTTTTAAAACCAATAATATAGTCATTTAATAATTTTACCAAAAGAAATTTAATTAATTAAATTTAAAGAAAAAAAATACCTTGCTAATATATAAATTAATCTAATTTTTTATCTTAATTACCAATAAAAATACCTTTAAAAAAATATGTGATTTTTTATCAATAAAATCTTATGAAAATTTTTTATAATCTTCATTTTTCTTTATATATTATAAAAAAAATAAAAGTAATAATTTTAGCAACATTATTTGAAAAACTTATCTCAATAAAAACTTTTTAGAAAAAAATCAAACTAGTATTTTAAAAACTATTTACACATTTTACTAATTTAAAAAAAATTAAAATAATTTCATTCAAAAAAAAAACTAGAAAATTAAAAAATGCAAATTTAAAATAACTTTCTAAAATAAAAATTTATCTACTCTTGACAGTATTAGATAACTACCCATAAATTTATTTTTTTATTTTTTTTTAAAGTAATTTAAATAACCTGCAAAAAAAAATAATCAATATAGCACTTTTTTATTTTCTTTATCATCATACTATAAGTAAAAATATTTTAAAATATGAATACTTGGACACGTTTAGAAAAAAAATAATATTTAAAATACAAGAAAAAATTTATGTATCAAATTTATTTTGAAATAACAAAAAAAATAAAATAAATTATCAATTACTTTAATAATTTTTTAGTGATATATTTTTAATAATTAATATCTCTATATATATTGAAAATTAACAAAATATTTTTTTATAAACTAATGCATAAATATAAACATTATTTTTTTAATATTTTTTATGATCAATTAATTGAATTAAAATTATCAAAAATTTTAATATTAATATTTTAAAAAAATTATAATCATAAATTTTTAATTATCAAAACTATTTCTTATATAAAATATAAAATTATAAAATCAACAAAGATTTAAAAAATATATAATAAAAATAACATATATAAATTATGAAAAAAATAAAAATCAAAAAATCAAATATAAATTTAATATTTTTATGATATTAATAATTTAAGTATTACTTTTTTTAAAAAAAAACTACTTTTTTAATAAAATATTTTAATTTATAATTTTACAAAAAATATACTGTTAGAATTAAAATAATCATGCTATTATTTTTAAATTCTTCAAAATTAAATCAATAATATATAAAAATAATAAAATTTATTAACTTGTTATAATTTTTAAATACAATATAAGTTAAAATTTTTATATCCTTTATAATCTAAAAAAATTTTAATAAAAAATTTTTTTTAAAACCACCTTCATTATATAAAAAAATACTATATTAAAAAACATGCTTACCTCGATATCTTAAATTTATTTTTTTATTATAAATTTATTTTTTGCTTCATATTTTTTTAATAAAAAATACTATATTATTTTCTTAAATAAAAAATATTAAAAAATCATTAAATAAAAATTATATTATTTCTTATTAAAATAATTATTTGTTTTATTTTAATGCTACTTAATAACTTAATTTTTAAGTTTTTATTTAAATATTTGAAATACAAAAAATAAAAATGTTTAAGATTAAAGTAATATTTTATAAATACTACTTAATATTAAGAAAACATACAATTAAATATTTTTATTAATAAATATCAATTATCTATCACGTTATAAAAATTCATTAAATTAGCATTTAAAAACTAAATATAAAAAAACAAAAAAATCAAAAAAAATAGACTTATAAAAAATAAAATTATATTTATATTATATAAATTCTATAAATAAAAAATATTCATTAATCAAAAATTAATAAACACTTATTAATAAACACTTAATACTAACAAACATTAGTGATTTAAAATTAAATAATGACTTAAAATTAAAAGTGTAATCTTTATAAAAAATAGAAAAATTATATTAATATTTTAAAAAAGATTAATAAAATTTTTACGATAATAAGCTAATTCTGCAATAGATTCTTTTATATCTTCTAAAGCCCGATGAGTTTTTTTCTTCCTAAAACCAATTAATATATTAGGTTTCCAACGAAAAGCTAATTCTTTTAAACTACTAACATCTAAATAACGATAATGAAAATATTTTTCCAAAGTTGGCATATATTTAAATAAAAAACGACGATCTTGAGCAACACTATTACCACAAATTGGTGACACACCTATAGGTACCCACTTTTTTAAAAACAAAATTGTAGCCAATTCAGCTTTTTTTTCATCATATTGACTCAATTCAACTTTTTTAATTAATCCATTTTTATTATGATTTTTTTGATTCCATTCATTCATTAATAATAATTGTTTTTCTGACTGTTTAATACTAATTACAGGACCTTCTGCTAGGATATTTAAAGTAGAATTAGTTACAACTGTTGCGATTTCTATAATGCGGTTTTTTTCAGGATCTAAACCAGTCATTTCTAAATCTATCCAAATTAAATTATTTTTGTTTAACATAACATTTTTATTTTTAATAATATTTAAAATTTTTATGATTTTTTAAAACAAGAAAAAAATCACATCAAAAAAAATATTATACATATTTTTTTTAAATATATCTAAATTAAATTCAACAAAAATAAAAAACATTAAAAGAATATAATCAAAAAAAATATATTAATATCACAAATTAATTTTTTATTTATAATATTGCATATTAAAAATTAAATATCAAAAAATCAAAATTATTAAATATTTTCATTATATCAATATTTTTTTAAAATTTAAACACAAATAAATTTCATAATAATAAATATTATGCAATGATACTAAACAACTTTATTGATAAAAAAATTAATAGTTGATTTTATTTTACAAAATATTATAATTGTGAATTAAAAAAAAATTTTTGATACGATTAAATATCAACAAAACATTTTAATTTTTTTAAAAATACAAAAAAATACCGTTTTTTAAAATAAAAATTTTTTATAACATAAAAAATGTAAATCTAAAATTCAATCAATAAATATAACAAAATTTTATTAAATACAATTAAAAAACAAAAAAATTAGAGGTGTAATGTGATAGAAAAAATAAAAACAAAACTACAATATTTATTACCACAACAAAAATTAACAGAATTAGCTGGTTGGATGGCTAATAGAAAAACTAATTGTATTGCACAATTAATGATTAAAATATTTGTTAAAATCTATAAAATTAATATGGAAGAAGCAAAAAACAACAAATTTTCTTCCTATAGCTCTTTTAATGATTTTTTTACTCGTGAATTAAAAGAAAATATAAGACCTATTGTTTCTGGTACAAATCAACTTTCTTTGCCAGCAGACGGTACTATAAGCCAAATAGGATCCATTATAGATGAAAAAATTCTACAAGCAAAAGGCCATTCTTATAATTTAACAGCACTATTAGCAGGTAATGACTTATTGGTTAAAAAATTTCTTAATGGATTATTTATAACAATTTATTTGTCTCCACGTGATTATCATCGCATACATATTCCGTGCGATGCTTTGCTAACTGAAATGATTTATGTACCAGGCACCCTTTTTTCTGTTAATAAAAACACTGAAAAAAATATTCCACATCTTTTCGCACGTAATGAACGTTTAATTTGTATTTTTGAAACAGAATTTGGCAACATGATTCAAATTCTCATAGGTGCCACAATTATAGGCAGTATAGAAACTACTTGGCACGGTTGCATAAATAATAAACGTGAAGGAATTCTTAAACGCTGGACTTATCCAAAAAAAAATCATACAGGTTCAATTTCTTTTAAAAAAGGAGAAGAAATAGGAAAATTTAAATTAGGATCTACCGTTATTAATTTATTCGAATCTTCTAGCAATATTCAACTTAATCCTATACTCAAAAAGGGTTCTATCAGTCGAGTAGGAGAACTATTAGGGGAAAAAATTCTTAAAAAGAATATAGAATAAAAATTTGACATACAAATATCTTTTTATTAAAAGAAGAAATAAAGTATATAAATTGATATCTACTTCTTAAATATACATAATTTTTTTAACAAAAAATATTATTAAAGCCAATTTTTACGTTTGAAGTAAACATATGGCGCCAAACCAGCAATAATCATTAATATAATTACTATTGGATAGCTAAAATGCCATTTTAACTCTGGCATAAATTCAAAATTCATCCCATAACTAGATGCAACTAAGGTAGGAGGTAAAAATACTACAGAAACAACAGAAAATATTTTAATAATTCTACTCTGTTCAATATTAATAAAACCTATTGCTGCTTGCATAAGAAAATTAACTTTTTGAAACAATGATTCATTATGAGGTAATAATGATTCTACATCACGTAAAACATCCTTTGCTTGTTGTAACTGTTTTGAAGGCAATTTTGATCGACGAATTAAAAAATTTAATGCTCTTTGACTGTCCATTAAACATAAACGCACTTTCCATCCAATATCCTCTTGCTCTGCTAAATAAGAAAGTGCATCATCAAAAGAATCACCTTGTTTTCCTTCTAAAATAATACGACTAAGTGACTCTAAAACATTATAAATATTTTCTATTATATCAGCTAATTGTTCAATTTTAGTTTCAAATAAATCTAAAAATAACTTGTAAGCATTTACTGTAACAAGCTTTCTGTTTCTTAAACGCATACGATATAAACGAAAAGCAGGCAAGTCACGTTCTCTTAACGTATATAACCGATCATCACGAAAAGTAAAAGCAACTGTAGAATTTCCAATATGTTCATTAATATCTTCATAATAAAAAAAAGAATGAATATGCAAGCCATTTTCATCTTCAAAAAAACGTGCTGAAGCTTCAATATCAGTTAATTCAGAAGGAGTAACTAATAATTGTTTCAATTCCATTTGTACTCTTTCGCGTTCTTGATAAGTTGGTTCCATTAAATCGATCCATACAGCATTTTTAAGTTGTTCACCTTTATCAAATTCAAGACGAGATAAACAATAATTGTCTAGTTTAAATGCTAATAGCATAATTATGCTACCTCCTTCTAGTAAGAAAAAATCAAAAAAATTTTATAAAAACCTTAATCTAATATAAGCTATAAAAAACTATTTTATTCCTATTTTTTAAAAATTTTTTTAAGCAAAAATACTTAAAACTATGATTTTTTTATATTAATAATAATACCTTCACCAAATTTTATATAATAAACACATTTCTATATAAAATAAAAAATATTATGATAAGTAATATTATATTCATTGTTTTTGATATTTAATTAGATAAATCATGTTATTTATAAATAATTCTTCAATAAATTCTATTGGCAATTTCTTAATAAAAACAAAAAAAAGGACTGATGATATATATTTTTATTATATATTAAACAAATTTTTATAAAAAAGTCAGAGTTAACTTTCTCATCACTCTTTATCAATTTTATATAGGATAAAAACATTCTTTTAATTAATTTTTTTTAATGTCTTTTTTATACTCATCTTTGTTGAAGATATACTTTTTTTATAACAACAATAAATATAATTAAAAATTTTAAACCTTTTTACGCATGAAATATCATTAATTATACTGTATCACAATCTATTTCTAAATATTTTTTATTAAATCTAAAGTGATTTTCGATAAAAATGATTGCAATAAAATTTTATCTGATTTTTTTGTATCGATCTATTTTTTACTAAAATTTATTAGTTCTTGAAGATTTTCAATAAGGATTTTTGATATTTTATTGTTTTTATTGTAATAAATTAAACATAAATCAGAATCATAAATTATTTTATATATTTATATAATACTTTTTTTAATTATCTTATTAAATAACGTATTAATATTAAAAAATAAATATTTTTTTTGATTTATGAATAGGAAATCTTTTCAGATAACAAATATTTAATTTTTTTCATAAAATTATTTTTTTTTATATGCAAATTTGATAAATAAATCTAATGTTTTTCTATACCAAATTTTAAAATATAACTTATATATTCAAAAAAAATATAATTTTTACAATTAACTACCAGAGATAAATTAAAAAATTATATTTTTTTATTTCCTAACGTTTAAAAAAAATGTTTATTAAAAAATATTATAAGATATTAAAAATTATAGTAATATTTTTTTAAATATAAAAATAGACTATTTTAGTATAGAAAATAACACATTCTTTGAAAACGAAACTTTTTTATATATTCTATTTATAAAATATCATTTATAATATACCCTACTTCATATAATTTATTATAAAAAAATAAAATAAAACTTGATAACTATTTTCTCTTGAATTGTCCATAAATTTTTATCTAATTAATCAATATTATTTGGTATTAAAAATTATTTAACTTTAATATATTTTTGCTAAAAACAATAATTTTTTTTATTCTAAAGGTTTTTTTACAAAAAATTTTTAAAAATTGTTAAATATTTTCAACTTTTGCTCTATGTCATATATAATTAATTATTATGATAAACTATTATTGTAATTTTATTAATATCATTTTCTAAAAAATATATTTAATCATACTGAATATTTTTAGTATATTAATACTTGTACAAAATATTTTTAAATAAATTATGATAATATTTTAATATTTTTGCTTATATGAAAAAATCTATAAAATCATAATAAAAATTCAGAAAAATTAATTAATCTATTTCTCTCAAATATTTAATAATAAGATTTATAAACATATAAACAAATGTTCTCTCTGAAATTATTATAATAATTTATATATTTTACCCATAATACTATATCTGTCTTATTATTAATATATAATACATTACTTAATTGACTAAAAACAACTTGATTAACTAAAAACATTCCCTTATCTAAAATAATTAATTTAATATTTTTTAAGCAATAAAAAAATTGATCATAAATATCTAAAAATCTGAAAATTTTTAGATAAATTAACATCTAAATAATGAATTTTAAAAACTGGCATACTAAAATATAAAAAAATACCTATCAATATATTATTTTAATGCTACTACCAAATATTAAATTAATATGATTATACATTTTAAAAACTGCTTTATTTATAAATTCTACTAACATAACAAACTAAAAAAAGAAACCTTATTAATAAATATTAACTAAAACTTATTTAATTTTAAAAAACTTTTTTATGACTACCGAACTAAAAAACAAATATTAAAAAATTAGATTTAATTACAAAAAATGCTTCCAGTTATTTATTATTTAAATTTTAAAAAAAATAAAAAATAATATCTTTCTATAAAAATAAGTAATAAAAATGAGTAAATGAATGTCTTTTAAGAATAAAAGAATTTATGTTAACAAAATATACATATTAAAAATTATTATTTATAATAATTAATTATATATTTTGAAATTTATATAATTTTTTAATATTTTATAAAACAACAAATTGTATATATTAGTAATATAATTATTGATATAATAAATCTTATATTATTATTTATATCAATAAATATACAAAATACATAAAATTAATATTAACAATTACATTATATGTAATTCTTTTATTTACGTAAAATATTATAAATAATTTTAAATTTTAATATAAAAATATTGGTATATAATAAAATTTTATTAAAATATAAATTTTATAAAAAAATATAAATTCTAAATAATTTTGCAAAAATTTAAGAAATTTTTTTAACATAAAAAAATATTTTTAATATTATAACTATTTTTTGTATCATAAATATAAATAATCTTTCATGAAATCATACATAACATTATTATTTTTCTTTATATTTATAAATTAAATATATATTTTATACTTATTGTGAAATTCAAATAAAATTATTAATACTAAAAATAACAGAAATAATTTTTATGCATTAATACATAAAATTATTTATCACAAATATTTGAGAAACATATTTGTTATAATTATTTAAAAAAATTTTTAAAACAATATTTTCAAATTTAAAATATAATTTTTTTGTTTTTTAAGAAAATTTTTTTAAAAAAGATTTTTTTATTATTTTGATATTTTATTGCAACTAATTATTACAAAATATATACATTAGGATCAAGAAGATTATTGTACATATAAAAATTATAAATATAAAAAAATATTTATATAAAATTAAAAAAGTCTTTTACAAGAAAAAAATTGTTAATTTTTAATCTATTATTTAAAATAAAATAAAAAAAAAATTTAAAAAATTATATAAAAATTAATTATACTTTTAAAAATATAATTAAAAAAAAGATATACAAAATTTTTTAATTTATCTATACACATAAAAAATATAATATTTTTAATAATACTTTAATATAAAAATAAGTTAATCAATAATGTTCTAATATATTTTATTATTATTATTAGAATAATAATAAAATATTTTGTTTAGGAAAATATTCATGAAAAATAATTTTAATCAAGATTATTTTTTTTTATTCGGTAGTCTTGTAGCAATCATAACTCCAATGGATACAAAAGGAAAAATAGATAAAATTAGTTTAAAAAAAATAATTAACTACCAAATTAATAATAAAACAAAAGCAATTGTATCAATCGGTACAACCGGAGAATCATCAACACTTAATCATAAAGAAAAATTAAATGTTGTCTTAAAAACATTAGAATATGCTGATGGTAGGATTCCTATTATTGTTAGTACTGGTAATAATTCTACTAAAGAAGTTATTAAATTAAATAAATTTTTTGAAAAAACAGGTGTTGTTGCATGTTTAAGTGTAACACCTTACTACAATAAACCTTCACAAGAAGGAATTTATCAACATTTTTATGCTATTGCTAATCAAACATCCTTACCTCAAATTTTATACAATGTTCCTTCACGTACTGGATGTGATTTATTACCTATAACAATTGCTAAATTAGCAAAATTAGATAAAATTATTGCAATCAAAGAAGCAAGTGGAGATTTAAATCGCGTTACTCATATACTTAGATTAATAAACAAAAAAAAATTTATTTTATTAAGTGGAGATGATATAACTGCATTAAATTTCATAAAATTAGGTGGAAAAGGAGTAATTTCTGTTACAGCAAATGTAGCACCTAAATTAATGTCTGAAATGTGTAACTTAGCATTAAATGGTAAATACAATGAAGCAGAAAAACTTAACTATCGCTTATACAAATTACAATATCAGTTATTTAAAGAAACTAATCCAATTCCAATAAAATGGGCATGTTATTATTTAGGTCTTATTAATTCTTATACCTTACGATTACCAATGACACAATTAAAATTATCTAATCAAAAAATGCTCAAAAAAGCATTACATATAGCAAACTTAAAAAAATAATAAAAAATATCTTATACTTTTTTTATGCAACAAAAATTAAAAATTTTACAATATTTTTGTTATCTATTTTTGTAGTATTTTTTAACAAAAATTAAATCAAAAAAATAATCTTGATTATGATTTTCAATTTTTAAAAATAGAATTATAAAAAATATTAAAAAAATTAAAAAATAAATTATTACATTTAATATAAAGATAAATATTGTATTCAATTAATAAAAAATAAATACTTTATTATCAATAATAAAATCTAAATAATTTTCAAGAAATACTATTTTATATTTAAAAAATAACCATTAGTCATTACGGAATACATTACTACTTTTAATAAAAAAAATAACAATATTTTTACATAAAAATATTGTCAAAAAAAATTTTAAATAAATTATATAAATATTTGGCAAAAATACATTTAAATAATTTTATTATTTAATATTTATTTTATTTTTACATATCTATTAAATTATTTTTTAATAAAAATTTATACTTAATTTAAACTTTTAAGAAATATATAAAAGAACATAAAAATAAATTTAAAATTAATACATATTTTATAAAAAACCTTCTATTTTTAATATTTTCATCATAATATTTTTGAAAAATTATAACTTTATAAAACATTTTTTAAAAAATACTAAAATCAAAAAAATAATATCATTTTACATATTTAAATAATAAAACAAAAATTACTTATATAATAATAATCATAAATAAAAATAAAAAAATAAAAAAATAAAATAAATACCTATTATATATAAAATTTAAATTTATACTTTAATTCTCAAATAATTATATATATTATCATCAAATACAATCAAAAAAAATAGTTAGTAATCACAATTTAAATTGTAAATATTCATAATAGTTTTATTAAAAATATTACGTTATATTTTTTTAAAATAAAAAATATTACTAATAAAAATATATATTTTTATAGTAAAATAATTGATTAATAATTTTAAAATATATTTTTAAAATAAAAACTTTCAATAATATGAATTATATGTTATTCAAATACTACAAAATTTTTTAATTTTTAACATAAATATATTACTAAAATTTATACTATATTTATATCATACTTATTTAAATTAAAAAGTTTATTAATTTTAAAAAATATTTTATGTGAAAATATAATAAAAATATTTATATAATTTATTAAAATTCATAATTTTAATTATTTATTGCTTTAGTTAAAAAAATAAATAAATTTAAAATTATATTAAAAATTAAAAAAAAATTAAAATTTTAAAAAACATATATTTATGATTTTAATATTAACATTGAATTATAATTAATAATTTTTATTATATTAAATTTATTATTTAGCTTTATTATATATAGCACAAATAACTTTATATCTTTATTTTGTTTTTTATTATTAATTGCTCTTTATGGAATCCTATATCTGCTACAATTCCAATTAAATTCACAATAAAAAATAGAGTGATACCTTAAAAATGACTGATAACAAATTTTTGACATCAATAATTGAATTAAGATCATTGACAAAAAAATTTTATGGAAAAAATGTCATTTCAAAATTAAATCTTAAAATTAATGATGGTGAATTTCTTACAATATTAGGACCATCGGGTTGTGGTAAAACTACTATTTTAAGACTAATTGCTGGATTAGAACATGCTGATGATGGACATATTTTTCTTTCAGGTACAGATATTACAAATATTCCAGCTGAAAATCGTCATATAAATACTGTTTTTCAAAGCTATGCTTTATTTCCACATATGTCTGTATTTGATAATGTTGCATTTGGTTTACGCATGCAAAAAAAAAAATATAAAGAAATAAAAAAAAGAGTTATAGAAATGTTACAAATGGTACAATTAGAAGATTTTTCGCAAAGAAAACCTCATCAATTATCAGGTGGGCAACAACAAAGAGTGGCAATTGCAAGAGCAATTATTAATCAACCTAAAGTTCTTTTACTAGATGAATCCTTATCAGCATTAGATTATAATTTACGTAAAAAAATGCAAAATGAATTAAAAGCTTTACAAAGACAATTGGGAATTACTTTTATTTATGTAACACATGATCAAGAAGAAGCATTAGCAATGTCAGATCGTATTTTAGTGATGCGAGATGGGCGAATTGAACAAGATGCATCTCCCCGTGAAATATATGAAGATCCTAAAAATTTATTTGTAGCAAGCTTTATTGGAAAAATTAATATTTTTGATGCAATTGCTTTATATCGAATTAATGAAAAATGTATTCGAGCTAATGTTGAAGGTTATGAATGCGATCTTTATACTCACTTATCAATATCTCAAGGACAACCATTAAAAGTTTTATTACGTCCAGAAGATTTACGTGTTAAAGAAATAGAAAACGAAAAATATCAAATTGGACTCATTGGGTACGTACGCGAAAGAAACTACAAAGGTATGATGCTTGATATTGAAGTAGAAATGCACAATGGAAAACAAATTATGGTCAGTGAATTTTTTAATGAAAATGATCCTGATGTTGACCACTCATTAGCGCAAAAAATTGCAGTAACATGGGTAGAAAGTTGGGAGATTGTTCTATACGATGAAAAATAAACGTATAATTTTTCAAAATATTATTATAATAGGAATTCTTTCATGGCTTTTTTTGTTTAGTTTTTTACCAAATGTTATGATTATTATTACTAGTTTTTTAACTCGTGATGATAAAAATTTTATTAATATAATTTTTACATTTAATAATTATATACAGCTTTTTGATTCTTTATATGCAAAATTAATGTTACATTCAATAAAAATGGCAATTATTTCAACTATATTTTGTTTAGCTATTGGCTATCCATTTGCTTTTATTTTAACAAAATTATCAAAAAAAATACAATCATTAATGCTATTTTTATTAATTCTGCCTTTTTGGACTAATTCCCTTATTCGAATTTATGGCTTAAAAATTTTTTTAAGTCCTCGAGGCTATTTAAATGATTTTTTATTATGGATAGGTTTAATAGAAAAACCAATTCATATCATGTATACAGAGAAAGCTGTGATAATAGGATTAATATATATATTGCTACCATTTATGATCATGCCTCTTTATTCAAGTATTGAAAAATTAGATAAATTTTGTCTTGAAGCTGCTAGAGATCTTGGAGCAAACAAATATCAAACATTTTTACGTATCATCATACCATTAACTATGCCTGGAATTATAGTTGGTTCTTTATTAGTTTTATTGCCAGCCATGGGTTTATTTTATGTCGCTGATTTAATGGGTGGTGCAAAAAATTTATTAATTGGTAATGTTATTAAAATCCAAATTTTAAATTTACGTGATTGGCCTTTTGGAGCAGCAATTAGCATTGTATTAACAATACTAATGGGGCTATTACTTTATATTTACTATCATGTAGTAAATATAATAAACAAAAAGTTGGATTTAGCATGATTAAATGGTTTTTAAAAATAAGTTTTTTAATCATTATTTATGCTTATTTATACATTTCAATCATAATTTTGATCATAAATTCTTTTAATATTTCAAGATTTGGTAATGTATGGAAAGGTTTTACAATTGATTGGTATAATATATTATGGAATAATGATAGCCTATTACAAGCTGCATGGCACTCATTAACTATAGCAATAATTTCTGCAACTTCTGCTACTTTTATTGGTTCATTAACAGCAGTAGCTTTATTTCGTTATCAATTTAAAGGAAAATCATTTGTTGGAAGTATGTTATTTATTGTTATGATGTCTCCAGACATCGTGATGGCAATTTCTTTATTATTACTATTTATCTTACTAGGAATTTCTTTAGGTTTTTTATCTCTACTTTTTTCTCATATTACATTTTCTTTACCTTTTGTTGTAATTAATGTTTATGCAAGATTAAAAGATTTTGATGTAAAAATGCTAGAAGCTGCCAGAGATTTAGGAGCTAATGAAATTATAATTTTGAAAAATGTTATTTTACCATTAATATTACCTTCTGTCATTTCTTCTTGGTTATTAAGTTTTACACTTTCTATGGATGATGTAATTATATCTTCTTTTGTTACTGGACCAAATTATGAAATTTTGCCTTTAAAAATTTATTCAATGGTAAAAATAGGCATTTCACCAGAAATTAATGCTTTAGCAACAATTTTATTATTATTTTCTTTAATACTTGTTTTTTTAAGTAAGTGGATTTTAAAGAATATAAATAAAAACATATTTATTCAATCAACTTCATAGTAATAAAAAAATCAATTATCATAACATTTTTATAAAATTTTATTAAAATGTCATTTTTTCTTATATAAAATTTTATCTTTAAAAAATAACTAAATTAAAAAAATATCTTAAAAAATAAAATGTATTAAATAAATATTGATATTCTTTACCCAATCTTAATTGCTGCATATAATACTTATCTAAAATAAACAATTAAAATAATTAAAATTAAATCAATAATTTTATAAAGAAATAATATATGAAAAAAAAAATATTATGGATTCAAACATGGTTTATAGCTATGTTTATTACATCAGCAATAGCTATCAATAATAACAAAACATTATATTTTTATAATTGGTCAGAATATGTTCCTTCTGGTTTATTAAATCAATTTACTAAAGAAACCGGAATAAAAGTAATTTATTCTACTTATGAATCTAACGAAAGTATGTATATAAAATTAAAAACTTATACTAATAATGCATATGATTTAATAGTACCTTCAACTTATTTTATAGCAAAAATGAGAAAAGAAGGTATGCTTCAAAAAATTGATAAAACAAAATTAAGTCAATTTAAAAATCTTGATCCAAATTTATTACATAAATCATTTGACCCTAACAATGATTATTCAATTCCTTATATTTGGGGAGCAACAGGAATTGGCATAAACACTGATGTAATTGATCCAAAAAATATTTCATCTTGGTCAGATTTATGGAAACCAGAATACAAAAACAAAATATTATTAACTGATGATGCACGAGAAGTATTTCAAATGGCATTATTAAAATTAGGTTATTCAGGTAATACTACAGATCCAAAATTAATAAAAGCAGCATACGAAGAATTAAAAAAATTAATGCCAAACATTATGGCATTTAATTCGGATAATCCTGCTAATCCTTTTCTTCAAGGTGAAGTTAATTTAGGAATGCTATGGAATGGTTCAGCTTATGTAGCACGAAAATCAGGTGCCCCAATACAATTCATTTGGAGCAAAGAAGGTGGGATTTTTTGGATGGATAGTTTAGCTATCCCATCTAATGCAAAAAATATTGAAGGTGCAATTAAATTAATTGATTTTTTATTAAGACCTGATATTGCTGCTAAGGTTTCTCAGAAAATCGGTTATCCTACACTAAATTTACTGGCAAAAAAACAATTGCCAATAGAAGTCATTAAAGATAATACTTTATATCCTGATGAAGAAATACTCAAAAAAGGAGAATGGCAGGATGATGTAGGAAACTCTAATATATTATATGAAAGTTATTTTCAAAAATTAAAATCTGGTCGTTAATTATTTTATAATATTATATGTTACAGTTATCTAAAATTTTTATGAAAAATTCTACGTAAAATTTTAATATTTTTTTTATAAAACAAACAATATTACCTATAATAAAAAATATTTTAATTAATGCATTAACATAAAAAATATAAAAATTAAAAAATATTACTAAAATATTATTTATAGATATTAAAAATAATTTAATATATTGCATAACTATTTTAAATATTTTATTTCATCATTAAAAAATATAATTATTATATAAAAATTATTTAGTTATTTATCTTCTTTTTAATAATTAAAGACTCCTTACAATACATCAATAATTGCTTTACACAAAGGAACTATGTTTTCTAACATTAAACCAGCAACATTAATACGTCCTGAATGAACTATATAAATCCCATATTTTTCACGCAACTTTATAACTTGAGATTCAGTAAGACCACTAAATGAAAACATTCCGTTTTGTTTATTAATAAAATTAAAATCTTTTTTTGCACCTTTTTCAAATAATGTATTTACCAATAATTGCCTCATACGCTGAATTCTTTGCCGCATAATTGTTAACTCTTCAATCCACTCTTTTTTTAAAATTTCATCTGATAAAATAGTTGTGACAATAGCAGCTCCATGAAAAGGAGGACTTGAATAATTAGCTCTAACAATTGATTGCATTTGACTAAAAATACAATCTGCTTGATTTTTATCACTAGCAATAATAGTGCAAGCACCAATACGTTCATTATATAAACTAAAATTTTTAGAATAAGAAGTAGCGACAATAATTTCGGGATTTTTATAACTAAAAATTTGTAAACCTTCTACATCTTTTTCTAAACTTTTGGCAAAACCTTGGTATGCAAAATCAAAAATAGGTAAAACTTTTTTTTCTGAAACAAATTTTGACAAAATTTCCCATTGGTCTTTACTTAAATCAATACCAGTAGGATTATGACAGCAACCATGTAATAATAACACATCACTAGATTTTAAATCATCTAAATTACTTAACATTCCAGAAAAATCAAGCTTGTTTTTAACACTATCATAATAATTATAATAACATATTTTTAAACCAAAATTTTTAAATATATTATTATGGTTATGCCAAGTAGGTTTACTTAACCAAATTCTTTTACACGATGTCTTTTTGGCAATAAATTCAGCAGCAAGATGTAATGCACCTGTTCCACCTAATGCTTGTATAGTACGAGCTCTATTTTCAATAATAACAGGATGATTACTGGTAAATAATAATGATTGAGTAAGAATTGCAAAAATTTTATTGCCACTTATAGGTAAATAATTTTTAGTAATTTCTTTTTTTAATAAATATTCTTCTGCTTTTTTAACAGAGCGCAGTATAGGGGTTTTTCCATTTTGATCTTTATAAACACCAACACTTAAATTAATTTTTTGTTTACGTAAGTCAGCATTAAAACTTTCTACTAATCCTAAAATAGGATCTTTAGGAGCATTTACAATATTTTCTAACATATAATAATTCCAATTATACAACTATAAATTTAATTATTTTTTAAAAAATAAAAATCTTAAAAAAACTATTTAAAAATATTTTTACTATTCATAATATATCAAATATAAATATATTAATATTAAATCATACATTTTATTTTATTAATAATAAAGCAGCGCAAAAGCGCTGCTTAATTTTATACAATATACTTTTTATATATAACCTTTTTACTTAAACTAAAATTTATAAACTAAACCTAAACCAAAAATATTGTCTTTATTAATAGAATATTTTTTTATAAAATCATTACTGTGTATTAAATTAATTTTATAATCAACAACTGCTGTCAAATGTTTGTTGAAATAATAAAAAGCACCTAAAGAAATATATTTTGTTAAATCTTCTTTTTTAGCATTATCAATATTAATAAAATCTTTTCCTTTAGATTGTACATAAGCGATTGATGGTTTTAAAGAAATGTCATCAAACAAATATTGAGCAACAACTTCAATATTTTCAGTTGTATTAACTTTTTGTTTTATATCAAAATTATCTAATTTGCCAGCAAAATTATCCACATTATGATAGGCTTTACCATAAAGTGCTGCTAAATAAATATTATTTGCATTATATTTTAAACCAATATTCCAAGCTTGAGAATCTTTATCAACAGAATTTTCAGTTGTTTTAACATTTTTTTCTGACTGAATTTTATTATTGGTATTTAATACATTAACATTATTAGTGTTTTTTATTTCATTAGATTTATTAGATGTAGCAGATTTATTTTGTTCATTAGATTTATTAGATGCAGCAGATTTATTTTGTTCATTAGATTTATTAGGACTAGATAGAGCAAATTTACTTGCTTCATTAGATTTATTAGATGTAGCAGATTTATTTTGTTCATTAGATTTATTAGATTCATTATTATTTAATAAACTTAAATTCACGTTTTCTGTTTTTACATTAGATGTATTATAATTAATTCCAATGTTAGATTTATTATAACCAGCACCTAACATAACACCCCATCCAAGATCATAATTTGCTGATATACCAAAACCATCACCATTATTTTGAAAAGCATTTTCAATATCTGATTTATTGTTTTCGGTATTTTTTCTCTGATACTGTAAAGCTAAATTTAATCCATCAAAAAAGCCAAAAAAATCATTACTACGATAAGTTAATAAATTGCGGTTATGACTAGTCATATAATCATCAATCTGATATACAGCTTTTCCGGAATGTAAAGGAAGTACTTCAGTCCATGCTTTTACATCGTGCAATACAGTATAATTACGACCATAATCCAATGAACCAAAATCAGCAAACTTTAAACCGGCATATGCTATATGATTTCTATTTTTATTATCATCTTCACGTTTATTTGTTTTTTCATTCCATTCAAACCGACCAAAACCAGATAATTTATCAGAGATTTGTGTTTCACCTTTTATACCAATATGAACACGTGAATTATCACTTTCTTCATTAATGCTATTTTTTGAAAATAAGTGATGGACATCTACTTTACCATATATATCTACTGTATCTCCATCTTTATTATAGATTTCAGCTGCGTGTACTGTTCCAGCTAATAAAACCGGAATTACTATTGCAAGAATATTGCGCTTCATCATTATTGCCCTCACTGGTGTTATTCAGACATGTATTACTAAGATAAATACATTTTTTTATTAATTCAAAAAATTACCATTAATTTTAAAATATCTAATTAATGTTATATTATAATATTTTATTACATTTTTCCATTAAAAAAAATATTTACTTTGAAAATTACATAAAAATTATAGTTTAAATAATAAAGAAATAATATATCTAAAAATTTAAATAATAATTTTTTTGATTTTTTATTAAAAAATATAAAATAAAAAATATTACTTCATGATACTTTGTTATTTATAAAAATTCAAAAATCTTTAAATAAAAAAAATTAAAAACTTGCATTACGGGGCATACGCGGAAACGCGATAGTATCACGAATATTATTTACACCAGTAACATAAGCAATTAAACGTTCTAACCCTAAACCAAATCCGGAATGAGGTACAGTTCCATAACGACGTAAATCGCGATACCAGTAATAATCTTCTTTCTTCAATCCTATTTCTTGCATGCGCAAATCAAGTTTATCAAGACGTTCTTCACGTTGAGAACCACCAATAATTTCTCCAATACCTGGTACAAGTAAATCCATAGCAGCAACTGTTTTATTATCATCATTAATACGCATATAGAATGCTTTAATATCTTTTGGATAATGCTTGACTATTACCGGCATTTTAAAATATTCTTCAGTTAAATATCTTTCGTGTTCAGAAGAAAAATCTACACCCCAAAATACTGTATTTTTAAATTTTTTATTACATTTTTTTAGAACTTGAATAGCCTCTGTATAATCAATTTTTTGAAAATCAGAAATAATAATATTTTCTAATCGATTTATAACTTTTTTGTCTATCCGTTCAACAAAAAACATCAGATCATCACTACTTTCTTTTAAAACTTTTCTAAAAATATATTTTAACATTTTTTCAGCAAGAAGTAGAATATCATTTAAATCGGCAAAAGCCACCTCTGGTTCTACCATCCAAAATTCCGATAAATGTCTACTAGTATTAGAATTTTCTGCTCGAAAAACTGGACCAAATGTGTAAATTTTACTTAATGCACAAGCATAAGCTTCAGCATTTAATTGTCCTGATACAGTTAAAAATGCTTCTCTACCAAAAAAATCATTAGAGAAGTCAACTTTATATTTATTTATTTTGTGGATATTATGAAAATCTAAAGTAGAAACACGAAACATTTCACCGATCCCTTCTGTATTTGAAGTAGTAATAATTGGCGTTGATAGCCAAATATATCCTTCATTATAAAAAAAATCATGAATCGCATGAGTTAATGTATTTCGAATACGCGCAATTGCACCAATAAAATTACTACGAGGACGCAAATGCGCAATTTTACGTAAATATTCAAAACTATGATTTTTTGCAGCTAATGGGTATTTATTTGGATTCTCTACCAAACCTATTACATTTACTTGAGTTGCCATTAATTCATAATTTTGTTTTTTACCTATAGATTGTTTTACAACACCTATTATTTTAACAGAACAACCAGTTGTTAAACTTAAAACTTCATTTTTATAATTAGGTAACTGATTTGTGATAATTACTTGTAAAGAATTAAAACAAGAACCATCATAAACAGCAAGAAATGAAAACCCTCCTTTTGAATCTCTTCTTGTCCGAACCCAACCACAAACAGTTGCTATGTCACCTATTTTAAGACGACCTTTTACTACTTCTAGTATAGTCGTTTTTTTCATAAAATTCTCTTATAAGTTTAAAAATTATATATTATATTTTAATATTTTTTATTAATACATTTAGAATTTAAAGATACATCAATTAAAAATCAAAATAATCTAATATTTTTATATATATTTTTTAAACTAACTTAATTGTTAAATATTTATATAACTATTAATTAATTTTTATCTCAATATAACATTTATTAAATATATTAATTTATTTCTTCAACTGTATTTAAATATTTTTAATTTTAAAAAATAAAATATTTTATTTGTATTCCTGCACTTTATCTGAACAATAAATTTGTAAACAAATTTTATAAAAATATATTTTTTTAAAAACTATTTAAATAAAAATTTATACCATTTTTTATAAATATAAAAATATATGGCAAATCTATATTATGATGATAAATCTATTAATAATTTTTAAATATCATCACTTACATCTTAAAAAACATTTATTTTTTTACAATAATATTTATTTGTTAATATTAAAAATAAAATATCATGAACATCTAAAATTTATCTTTATTCTAATTACTTAATTAAAATACATACAATGATATTTTAATTTATCTGTTTTTTATAAAAAAATAAATTCATTTTTGTTTTTTATTTTTAAAAAACACAAATATTTGTTTAATAACATTTATGATTACATTTAACTTATTTTATTTTTAGTAATTAAAAAATAAAATCAAATAATATTTTATTCTATAATAATATTAAAAAATATACTTTTAAAAGTGTACTATAGTATTTAATAAAAAGTTTATAATATAAATGACTTTTAAATACATAAAAAACAAAAAAACTTACTACTAAAAGAAAAAATATGTAAATTTTTATTTAAATAAAATATATAAACCAACAAAATTTAGATTAATTAAAAATTAAGATTAATTAATTAAGAAATTATTAGAAATATCAATATTATCAAATAATAAGACAAAATTTATCGCAAAAAAAATCAAAAAATATATTTTATATAAATTTTTATATAAAACAAAAAAATAACATAAACTCATAATTTTTAATTTTTAATTAAAATTAAAACATTTAAAATAAAGCATAAAATATATTAAAATTTATATTTTTCATACATTATATTACATAAAATAAAGATAATAAACATATCTTTAACAAAAAAATCATAACCGTTAATTTGTATTAATCTAAAAAAACATAAAAAATATTTTTGTCACTTATATTAAAATTTTACTAAATTTATTAATTTTTATATAAAAATCACCTTCTTTATAATTTCTGAAATAAAATATATTAAAGTTAAATAAAAATTTATTTTTAAAAAAAAATATAATGCTAATATAGTAAATTATTAAAAAATACTTAATTTAAATATTAATTTTTTAAATATATAAAAATAAAAAATCAGATTACTAACTTAAATTTATCTATAATCAACTTATTTAATTACCTTTTCACTTATTTAAACATATTTTTATCTAAACAAAATTGTATAATATATTATAAAATATTTTATTAATTTAAAAAAGTTTTTTTATGCATAAAAAAACTTAATAAAATTTTAAATAATTTTTTAATTAATTTTTTTTTGTAAAAAAATACAATAGAAATTAAATATTATAAAAAAACAAAAAATTATGATTCCATTAAAAACTAGTGATAACGCTTTTTTTATTTTAATTGTCCTAACCAACATAAAAAAATCATGAATTTTTATTACACTAGAAAACGTATTTTACTTTATTTATCAAAAAAATATAACCCCAAACTATATACTTCCAGTTTACGTATTAAAAAACAAACTAATTTTTTTTACATAAAAAATATTGAAGTATTTAAAATTAGTAAAAATTATAAAAAAACTATTATATTTTAAAAAAATTATTAAATTTTATATTACTATTAAATAAAAATCATAAAACAACAAAAAAAATTAGAACATGGAAAAAATATGAAAGAATCTTTTCAAGGTATACATAAAATCACTTTTATTATAAATAAAAAAAATTTTATTGAATATATATTCAAAAAATTTAAAATAAATTAATATTAGAAAATTTTATTAAATTAATATTAATATAACATAACTTTTTATTTATTTTAATTTAAATATCAAAATAAATATAACATACTTTAATACAATTGATAAAATATTTTATTTTAATAAAATTATAACTTTTTAAAAAATAAATACATATAAAAATACATATAATATGAGTACATGATTTTAAAAAACAACAAAAATATACGACAATTCTTTACCGGTATACCTAATATTAATATTTAGTATTATTATTCTATTAATATGTTTTTTAAAATAAAAAATACATAGATTTTTATAATAAAAATACAAAAAATAATCAAAATTTATTATTTTTTTAGGAAAAAATATCTTTTATATAAATATTTGATAATATACAAAAGTTTATAAAAATTATAATAGACATAAAAAATTTAAAAAATATTTTTACATACTATTTAACATAAAAATATAAAATTTAAATATTATTTTTATTTTATTTTTATGTAATAACATAGAAAAATAATTAATATTTTTTCGAATTTTTCTTATAAAACAATTATTGATTAAATTTTTAAATATTCTAAAATATAAAAATATTTTGCTATATTTTATAAAAAATAAGCTAATAAAAAATATAAAATGATAATTAAAAAAATTTAAGTTCTTAAAAAATATATAATACAATTAAAAAAATAAAAAAGATTCTTTTTTTTAAAAAATTTATATATTTTAATAAAAAATTATATTTTTAATAATTAGAATTTAAAAATTAAAATATTTTTTTATTTTTTTTAAATAATTATTAAATTTTTTTTATAGATCAATCAAATATACTGAGTTAAATATAAAATGGCACGGTCACCAATAGAACTCAAAGGCAGCAGTTTCACACTTAGTGAAATCTATATTTATGAAGAAAACCCTATAACTATTAAAAAAGCAATCCAAGAAAAAATTAATCAAGCACCAGAGTTTTTTAAAAATGCTCCTGTTGTTTTTAATATTACCAGTTTACTAAAAACAAGCACAATTTTATTATATTATAAAATAATTCATGAAACAGGTTTAAAAATAGTTGGCATTACTGGATGCACCAATATTAAATTACGGCAAGCTATTTCTAATGCCGGTCTACCTGTACTTACTGAAGGTAAAAAGAAAAAACATCACAATAAAAAAAAAGCTAATATTGTTAATTATAAACATGGAAAAACTCGTATTATTACAAACCATGTGCGTTCAGGACAATGCATCTATGTAACTAATTGTGATTTAATTGTTAATGCCAACGTTAGTGCTGGTGCCGAATTAATCGCTGATGGAAATATACACATTTATGGTATGATGCGCGGAAGAGTACTTGCTGGTGCATCTGGAGATCATGATTCTCAAATTTATTGCACACACTTAAAAGCAGAACTAATTTCTATCGCTGGTCAATTTTGGATTAGCGAACAAATTCCTATGAATTTCATTGGAAAAGCAGCTCGAATGTGTTTAATAAATAATGCATTAACAATTGAAAATATCATTTAATTTTTAAGCAAAGGAAAATTTAATGGCGCGCATTATAGTAATCACCTCAGGTAAAGGTGGGGTGGGTAAAACCACTTCTAGTGCTTCTATTGCGACTGGTTTAGCTCAAAGAGGAGAAAAAACTGTTGTTATCGACTTCGATATTGGTTTACGTAATCTTGATTTAATTATGGGATGCGAACGTCGTGTAGTATATGATTTTATCAATGTAATACAAGACGAAGCCACAATAAATCAAGCATTAATTAAAGATAAAAAAACTAAAAATCTATACATACTTCCTGCTTCACAAACACGTGATAAAGATGCATTAACAAAAAATGGAGTCGAAAAAGTACTAAATGAATTAAAAAAAATAAATTTTAAATTCATTATTTGTGATTCACCAGCAGGTATAGAAAGTGGTGCTTTAATAGCACTTTATTTTGCAGATGAAGCTATTATTACTACTAATCCAGAAGTTTCTTCTGTACGTGATTCAGATCGTATTCTAGGAATTATAGCTGCAAAATCATTTCGTGCAGAAAGGGGATTAGAACCCATTAAAGAACACTTATTACTTACCAGATATAATCCTATTCGTGTGATTCATGGTGAAATGTTAAGCACTAAAGATGTACTGGAAATTTTATGTATTCCATTAATTGGTGTCATTCCAGAAGATCAAGCTGTTTTACGTGCATCTAATCAAGGAGAACCAATTATTCTTGATATAAAATCTGATGCAGGTAAAGCATATAGCGATTGTGTCGATCGAATTTTAGGTAAAAACTGTCCTATTCGTTTTATTGAAGAAGAAAAAAAAAGCTTTCTTAAGCGTTTGTTTGGAGGATAAAAAATGGCTTTATTAGATTTTTTTCTTTCGAAAAAAAAATCAACAGCCAATATTGCCAAAGAGCGATTACAAATTATTATTGCCGAAAGAAAACGTAATAACTACAGACCGGCTTATTTAGATGAAATGAAACGTGATATATTAAAAGTAATTTGTAAATATATAAAAATTAGTCCAGAAATGCTTTCTATCCAATTTGAACAAAAAAATGATGATATTTCTGTTTTAGAATTAAATGTTACTTTACCGGATTTAGATGAAAAACCAATAAAAAAAATACGCTAAACAATCAAATGTTTAATTTTTTAGAATCTATTAAAAAATAGATTAGTATATTTTATATAATAAAAAAAACATAAAAATTAAAAATTTTATATTAAATATATATGAGAATTTAATTTTTAATTGCATATTTTTTTGTTAAAAAAAATAAAAATTTTTATTAAAATTAATTATTAGATTTTTTTTTCCAATAAAATTTGCTATATAAATATATAGGTTGTGCTTCTTCTGGATAAATTATTGCACCCCTCTTCCATTGTTTTAATGCTAAAGGTAAAATATACTGAGCATCAGGTAAATAAATTCTGCTTTCTACTAAATTCACATTGGCCATTTTTAATATAGGATAAGTCAACCAACTATTTCCAGCAATAGTCCACTGACCTTTTAATCTATCAATTTTAGATAACAATTTCTGAGGTTTAAGTATTGCTTCAGTATTTTCACCTTCCCATGAACCACTTAATTTAAGCTGATAACAAGCAGAATAAATTTCTCCTTTACCAGCATTTATGGCCACTAGTATTTTTTTTCTTCCTAATTGATCATAAGCTCCTTGAGCAATACTTAAAAGAGAAGAAATACCTATCATTGGAAGATTACAAGCAAACGCTAATCCTTGAGCAATACAAACTCCAATTCGAACACCAGTGAAACTACCTGGTCCACGTCCAAAAGCTAAAACATCTATTTTTTTTAAATTTATATTAGCTTCTGAAAGACATTGTTTTACCATTAATAATATTTTTTTTGTATGTTCTTTTGGAGAAATTATGAATTTAGAAAATTTTTTTTTATCATACAAAAGTGCAACAGAGCAAGCTTCAGTAGATGAATCTACTGCTAAAATATTAGCGTTCATACTTTTATAAATCCATTTTATAAAATTTTTATTATTTGATAATAATTTTATATTTAATATCTTCAATCAAAAAAATACTTTATATTATTTTTTTTTATTAAACTTTACTTTAAAAATTATTATAAATAATACATATATAAAAATATTATAGAAAAATATAAAATAATCTAAATAATACTTGCAATATAATTAATTATTTTTATTTACTTTTAAGTTAATTAAATCCGTAATAGAACCTGAAAATATTTTTGCTGCATTGCCAATGGATTCATATAACGTTGGATGAGCATGAACAGTTAATGCTATATCTTCTGCATCTGATCCCATTTCAATTGCTAAACTAATCTCCCCAAGCAATTCACCCGCATTAGCACCAACAACAGAACCACCAATAATACGATGTGTTTTTTTATCAAAAATAAGCTTTGTTATACCTTGTGCACAATTAGAAGCAATAGCACGACCAGATGCAATCCATGGAAAAATTGATACTTCATATTTAATTAATTTTTTTTTAGCTTCTTTTTCTGTTAACCCTGTCCAAGCAACCTCAGGATCAGTATAAGCAATTGAAGGTATAACTTGTGGATCAAAAAAATGTTTTAAACCAGAAATGACTTCTGCAGCAATATGTCCTTCATAAATACCTTTATGAGCTAACATTGGCTGCCCAACAATATCACCAATTGCATAAATATGTGATATATTAGTACACATCTGTTTATTTGTTTGAATAAAACCTAATTCATTAACTCTAACACCAGCTTTATCGGCACCAATCCATTTACCATTTGGTGAACGACCAATTGCTACTAAAATTACATCATACTGACGTATGGTTTGTACTTCCTCTTTATTTTGCATTGTAACATATATAGCATCTTTTTTAGCTTCTACTTGCGTTACTTTAGTATTTAATATCAAATTAAATTTATTACGTATTTGTTTAGTAAAAAAATTAATAATATCTTTATCTGCTTTTGGAATAACTTGATCAAACATTTCTACAACATCAATAGTTGATCCTAATGCATGATACAATGTACCCATCTCCAATCCAATAATACCACCACCTATTATCAACATACGTTTTGGTATTTCTTTTAATTTTAATGCATCAGTAGAATCCCATACACGAGGATCTTCATTAGGAATAAATGGAAGTTGTATTGTAGATGAGCCAGCTGAAATAATCGCATTATCAAAGCTTATTTCTGTTATTTGTTCTTTATTATTAACTTCTAATGTATGACTGCTAGAAAATGTCCCTATTCCATGTAAAACCTTAATTTCACGTCTTTTTGCCATTTCCTTTAAACCAACAGTTAATTCACCTATAACGTTTTCTTTCCATTTTTTTAATTTATTAATATCTATATTTAAATTAGAACATGTAATTTCTTGTTTAGATAAAAAATTGACTTCTTGAATAATTTTTGCAACATGTAATAATGCTTTAGAAGGAATGCATCCAACATTAAGACAAACACCTCCTAAATTTGAATAACGTTCTACTAAAGTTGTTTTTAAACCCAAATCTGCACAACGAAAAGCTGCTGAATATCCTGCAGGACCTGCACCTAAAACTACTACTTGTGTTTTTACCGGAATGCTCATTATATAAAACCTCTTACTTATCTTTTGCGCAAAATATAAACTAAAATATGATTATAATATAATTTTTAATAATTATTTTCATCTACTAAATAATTATTTAAGAAATATTTTTTATTAAAAAATATAAAAATATTAAATAATAAACAAAATTTTATCAGTATAAAAATTACATTATTAAAAGACGAATATCACTTATTAATTGTGAAATACGATTTACAAAACGTACTCCATCTGCACCATCTAAAACACGATGATCAAAAGAAAGTGACATAGGTAAAATTAAACGAGCAATAAAATTGCTACCATTCCAAATTGGCTTCATAAATGCACGAGATAAACCAATAATGGCAACTTCAGGTGCATTAATAATTGGTGTAAAATTTTTTGTACCAAGGGAACCCAAACTAGAAATTGTAAAACTACCACCTTGCATATCATAAGGATTTAAATAATTTTTACGTGCTTTATCAGATATTTTTATTAATTCTTTTGAAATTTCTATAATACCTTTTTTATTAACATTACGAATAACAGGAACTACTAAACCATTTAATGTATCAATAGCAATACCTATATGAATGTATTTTTTTAAAATTAATCTTTGACCATCTTCAGAAATAGAACTATTAAATCTCGGCATTTCTTCTAATGTACGCGCCACTGCTTTCATAACAAAAACTAATGGAGTAATTTTTATTGATAATTTTTCTAATGCTTTATTTTGTTTTTTACGAAATTCTTCCATATCAGTAATATCAGCATCCTCCATAATTGTTACATGAGGAATCATTACCCAATTGCGACTTAAATTGGCGCTAGATATCTTTTGAACTCGATTAAATTCTACTTCTTCTATTGCACCAAACTTACTAAAATCTATTTTTGGCCAAGGTTGTATATTTAAATTTTTTTTCTCATTATTTTTTTTAACTTCTAAACCTTCCATTATTTCTTTTACGTAACTCTGGATATCTTCATATAAAATACGATTTTTACGCCCTGTTCCTTTTACATTATTCAGTTTTACACCAAATTTACCTGCAAAACGACGAATAAGTGGTGATGCATGCACATAATTTTTATTTTCAACAAATGCCTTTTCATCTTGAGAAGTAAAATCTGTTTTTTTATTTGATGATATCGAATCTAATATAAAAAATTGAGATTCTATTTTTCTTAAATTATTTTTTTTATTTTTTTTATCAAAAGAATCACCTGTTACTTTAAAAACCATAATCAATGAACCAGTTAAAACTGCAGAACCTTTGGCAATTTTGATCTCATAAACTTCTCCAGGAAAAGGTGCAAATACTTCTATTAATTCATTTTTATTTTTTACAATCATAATTAATTGTTGCATGACAATAGTATCACCTTTATTCACCATTACATGCTTAACTTCAAAAGTTTTATCACCAATATCTGGCATAAAAACGTTTTTTAATTTATTATTCAGTAAATTGTTATTTTTATTATCTAAAAATTTAAAATCTAATTTTTCTTTAGAATTAATCTTTTTAGAATTTTCAGATATATCAAAAATCATTATTAATTTACCGGTCGAAATTTTGTCACCTATAGAAATTTTAATTTCTTTAACTATTCCACTTTGTGGTGATGGAATTTCAATTAATGCTTTTTCATCTTCTACAGTGATTAAAGATTGATCAATATTAATTAATTCTCCAACCTTTACCAAAATTTCAGTAACTTCAACTTCATTTTCACCAATATCAGGAACGTTAATTTCAACAAACATTAATTTTTCCTCTTATGCCAAACGTGGATTAATTTTTTTTGCATAAATACCATATTTTTTTATAGCCGATTTTACACATTTTAAATCAATTTCACCACGTTTAGCCAATTCATGTAATGCTGCAACCACTATATATGAAGTATTGACTTCAAAGTGCTTACGAAGATTTTCACGACTATCAGAACGACCAAATCCATCCGTACCTAAAACATGATAATCATTTGTAGGAATATAAGAAGAAATTTGCTCTGCAAACAACTTAATATAATCTGTAGACGCTACTACAGGAGAATCATTCATAATTTGACTAACATAAGGTATACGAGGTGCATTATTTGGATTTAACATATTCCAACGTTTACAATCTTGACCATCACGAGCTAATTCAGTAAATGATGTTACACTATAAACATCAGAACCAATACTATACTCCATCAACAAAATTTTTGCTGCCTCACGAACATGACGCATCATAGCACCAGAGCCTAATAATTGAACTTTACTTACTTTACCTTTAAAGGATTCAAGTTTATACATACCTTTACAAATACCATTTTCTACACCAAAAGGCATTTCTGGCATATGATATGATTCATTTAATGTAGTAATATAATAATAAATATTTTCTTGTTTTTCACCATACATTCGAACCAAACCATCATGAATAATAACAGCAACCTCATAAGCATATGCTGGATCATAAGAAATGCAATTAGGAATTGTTAGTGCATAAAGATGACTATGTCCATCTTCATGCTGAAGACCTTCACCATTTAATGTAGTGCGTCCAGATGTTCCACCTATTAAAAATCCACGCGCTTGCTGATCCCCTGCGGCCCATAATAAATCACCAATTCGCTGAAAACCAAACATAGAATAATAAATATAAAATGGAATCATAGGTAAATTATTAGTACTATATGATGTAGCTGCAGCTAACCAAGAAGCACCAGCACCTAATTCATTAATACCTTCTTGAAGAATTTGACCTTTTTGATCTTCTTTATAGTAAGCAATTTGTCCATAATCTTGAGGAATATATTTTTGTCCATTAGGGTTATAAATTCCAATTTTTCGAAACAATCCTTCCATTCCAAAAGTACGAGCTTCATCAGCAACAATTGGAACTAAACGGTCTTTAAGTAAATAATTTTTTAACATAATATTTAAAACACGTACAAATGCAATTGTAGTTGAAATTTTTTTATTCTGTGTTTTTAGCAATGGGCTAAAATCTTCTAATGTAGAAAGATTTAACTTTTCATCAAAAACAGGCTTTCTTTTAGGTAAATATCCTCCTAATCTTTTACGACGTTCATGTAAATACTGATACTCATCTGAATCCTCTTTAAAACTAATAAAAGGTAATGATGATAATTGATCATCAGATACTTTTATATTAAAACGATTACGAAAATAACGAACTCCTTCTAAATCAATTTTTTTTACTTGATGGGCAATATTTTTACCTTCTACAGAATTACCTAAACCATAACCTTTAATTGTTTGAGCTAAAATTACTGTTGGTTTATCTTTAATTTTTTGTGCTTCTTTAAAAGCAGAATAGATTTTTTTAAAATCATGTCCACCCCGATTTAAAGACCAAATCTCATCATCAGTCATATCCTTTACTAAAGCACTAGTTTCTGGATAACGATCAAAAAAATTTGCCCGAATATAAGCACCATCTTTTGAATTAAAAGTTTGATAATCACCATCTAATGTTTCATTCATTAATTGAATTAATTTACCAGAAGTATCTTTTCGAAATAATGCATCCCATTTTCCTCCCCAAAGAACCTTAATGACTTTCCATTTAGCACCATTAAATATACTTTCTAATTCATTAATAATTTTACCATTACCATCTACAGGTCCATCTAGTCTCTGTAAATTGCAATTAATTACAAAAATAAGATTATCTAACTTTTCACGAGCAGCAATTGTAATAGCACCTTTAGATTCTGGTTCATCCATTTCACCATCACCAAGAAAAACATAAACCGTTTGATTTCGTGTATCTTTTAAACCTCTATAATATAGATATTTTAAAAATTTTGCTTGATAAATAGCACTAATAGAACCTAATCCCATAGAAACTGTTGGAAATTGCCAAAATTCAGGCATTAATTTAGGGTGAGGATATGAAGAGAGACCTTTTCCATCAATCTCTTGTCGAAAATTGTTTAATTGTTCTTCAGTAAGACGCCCTTCTAAAAATGCACGTGCATAAATACCTGGAGAAATATGTCCTTGAAAATATACTAAATCTCCGTCATTTTTATCATTTTTTGCATGAAAAAAATGATTAAAACATACTTCATATAATGTAGCAGAAGACTGAAAAGATGCTATATGACCTCCCAAATCTATTTGTTTTTGAGAAGCTCTTAAAACTATCATGGCAGCATTCCAGCGAACGACAGAACAAATGCGACGTTCTAAATCTAGATTACCTGGGTAAATCGGCTCATTTTCTACAGAAATAGTATTAATGTAATCAGTACTTATCCTTCTACTGTGATTTTCTATTTTAACCCCATTGTTTCGCGCTTCTTGCAATACCATATTAATTAAATATTCAGCACGATAAATACCTTCTTCATGGATAACTGATTGAATTGCCTGTAACCAATCACGAGTTTCAATCGGATCCACATCATATGTATAAAATTCTGACATAGGCTATTTTTTCCTTATCTATATATTTTATTACATTATTTCTTAATTTTTTTGCTTTATAATCTAATTTTATAAAAAAATACAAAATAAATGATACTCTCAAAACAATTATATAAATCAATTATCATGCAAAAAAAATTATTTGCATATATTAATATTTTTGATACAAAACATTAAAAATAAAAAAAATAAAGATAATAAATTTTAAATGTTAAATCTTATAGTTTAAAAGAATAATAGACTAAAAATTTAAAATTTAATATTCAAATATATAATTTTAATATATCTTGATGTACTGTACTTTTATTATTATAATTTAATAAAATATAATTTTTTATTGCATATTTTTTTAAAAAATTAAAAATATTATCTTTAATTAACTCATTAAGTTTTATAAATATTTAGTTAAATAAATGTATTGAATTTTTTAAATAAAGATAATAATTTTAAAAGAAATGATTGTTATTTATTTATAATAAAATCTTATATTTTTAAAAATTAAAATAAATAATGTATTTTTTATAAAAAAATAATACAAAAAAATATCTATATTTTTTTTCTTATCATTAAATAAGAGTATTACAAAAAATAATTAAATTAAAAATTAAATATATTTTTTTTAATTATTAAAATCTATATAAAATTAAAATTATTTTTTAATNAAGTATAATTTNATANNNNTANNTAATNTTNTNTANNAANNAANATNNTTNNANANNANNTANNNAANAAAAANTAATATTNAAATAATAAAAATACTCATTTTTTAAAATTTTAATAAAATATTATTTATTGATAAATATCAATATTTTATTA